>JAZSOG010000038.1:0-131710 GCA_045536845.1 Kiritimatiellia bacterium
CCAGGGCGACGCCGAGGCGACGGAGCTGTGGCTCCACTTCCAGAAGGTCGTAAACTGGGTCGAGACGCTGTTCACGAAGTACCGCCGCGAGATGAAGGGGCTCGAATGGGGGCGGCTCTACCGCGAGTTCTCCGCGAAGTCTTACAGCCCAAGGGAGCTTGAGGCGGACGTCGCCGCGCTGATGGCCGACAAGGAGGTGCAGAACAACAAGGGAGTGTACGAGTATCTTCTGTCAGGCGGAGTCCGGCGCGAGAAGCTGAACCTCAGGCAGTTCGACGAGGACGAGAAGAGGGCGGCATACGAGGCGCAGAAGGGAATATGCCCCGTCTGCGGCGGGCACTTCGAATACGAGGAGATGGAGGGCGACCACATCGTGCCGTGGTCGAAGGGCGGCAAGACAGTCCCCGAAAACCTCCAGATGCTGTGCCGCCGCGACAACGCCCTCAAGAGCGACAGATGAATGGCCGACGGGATGATACAGTCGCCTCTCTCGGCGTTCCCGTCGAGATCGTGCGCGGGCTCACGACATTCGAATATGAGTTCACGATATCCAACTCCTACCGTTTTGTTTGGACGGACGCGGCGATAAACCGCGACACAAACAACCTTGTCACTGTCACGCTTGAACTGTTTCGCGATGGAGACGTCTCTGTCACAACGAATGGCGTCGTGGCACATCTGCCGCGCGAGCTGCCGTTCCCGCACAATGGCTTCGGGCAGGACGACGAATGGGTGACGGCGAACTTCACAAACGCCGCCGAGATACTTTCGGTAGGCTACTCGGCGTGGGTCGACGCGCAGGTGGGAACGGGCCTCACGAACGGACTCTACAAACTCACGATCAATGTTGCAGGTGTCCCGTCCGAGACGACGCAGATATCGGTCGGTGACCTTTCCATTGCCGTCACAAATGCGGGTGAGTACGTGTTCCTGCTGGGGAAATGCACGGACTATCCGATTTCCGTATTTCCGGAGACTGCGACGAACTTCATGTATTCTGCCGTAGATGATATTGCGCCAAGTCCGCTCATGTTCGGCCTGGCGGGGATAAACGACGGATGTTGGACAACCGACAGGCAGGGTCTTAAACTCGTTCCTCCGATGTATCCCATGACATTGTTTACTCCGCGCTCCCACGTGCTGTGGATCCCCGTTCTGCAGGTTTCGCCTTCGACATGGCAGCCGTCCTCTCTGAGTGATACGGAGAATTTCACGGCGATTATCGGAGACATCCCGCGCGACGTGCCCAGCGTGGCGTACAGATGGAATACGTCAGATCCGGACATAGTGTCCATCGCGACACCGACACTGCCGACGACGCAGATGACGGCGCACTATCCGGAGGCTGACGTGCAGCAGGTTTCGCTTTCGCTCGAAGTGACCATCGGCGACTGCACGCTTCACTCGTACTACGTCCACAGCCCGGATGATGACAGCGCTGCCGCGAGCTTCACTCTCTCCGCTCCCGACGTGCTGTTCGTGAACGACGATGACGACGACGGCAACGGAACCGTCGATGCCATGTCACCGTTCTTGGGTGACGACGACATTGCGATGGGCAGCATCCTGTTGAATTCTCCTGTGTCCACGAACGGCACGGTCGTTTTCGAGGGCGTCTACGGATACGACGAGGGCTTCGGCGAACGTCCGCTTGTATATTCCGACGCATCCTGCACCGAGGCGGTAGAGCCCGGAAGCGAGTACCCCGTCATTTCGCGCGCCGACTGGTCCATGCCGCTGTACTTCAACCCCGCGACCGTCAGCGCATCTCATCCGGGTGTGCTAATCAAGGCGAGGTGGCGGCCCGAGGCAGGTGCGGAGGTTACGGCCTCGAAACGGCTGACGATAGTGTCGCCCGTCGCGGAGCCTGTGTGCAGCGCCACGACGAACGTGGTCGAGGACGGCGAAGAGCACTGCTACGCGGTGAATCCATGCGGCGTAGCGGTCGGGCGTGAGGCGTACTTCCGCGTCGATGTCGCGCCTGCGGGACTTCCAGATTCCGAGATCGTCTGGGTGAAATCGCCGGGGCTCGACTTCGTCGGCCCTGACACTGGGCGGCACGTCACGGTGCGCGGCATTGCGCCGGGGTACGAGTCGCTGGAGGTCCATGCCGGCGGGCGGACGGACTACGCGCCGACGTTTCAGGTGCGGGTCGTGGAACCAGTGACGGTCAATCTCAGGGCGTGGATAATTGGGAATGGAAATAACAAGTATTCGCGGACAGTTGACCAAGTTCGCCAAATGGTTAAAGACGCCAACGACGTCTATGCACAGGTCGGCGTGACGTTGAACCTTGTCGAGCCTGTCGTCGTGACGAACATACCCGATGCCTACGACGCCTACTGCGAGGCACCGACGAATTCTACAACGCGTTGGACGTTTAACCGCATTGTCGACATTGCTTCGGGAACCGGCGGGCTCGAATGCTACTTCATCAACTGCTTTGCCGACAGTCCCGATACAAAGGCCGCCCATGTCAGCCGGGGGATTGTCGTGACCTCCCGTGCTACGAAAAGCACGCTTGCCCATGAAATAGGTCATGCCTTCGGACTTTGTGACATCTACAAGTCGAGCGAGGGAGGAGAAAACCTGCTTGCGCTTGGCAATGGAGATAAGGCATCGTTCTCCAATCTCTACGACGACTGGAACGGCGGATGCAGCGGACAGGGAGCACCCGGGGCTCGATATTACCAAAGCGGAACGACGATGAGAAACATCGTGAATCGCATGTTGATGCTTGGGGCGGTTCCTGAAGACGACACTCGGCGAGACATAACGAACGGCGGGATTTACGGAGTCCATTATCATTACGATGCCCAGGGCTACAAAGTTTGGGAGAAGGGGCTTGTGCCTCTTGCATTTCCGTGGGGGGATAGAAGTCCTGTTCACAACTAAAATGGAGGAATAGACATGGTCAGAAGAGCAGTCTTTGCAATGTTGAGTGCAGCGGCATGCGCGGGTGCCGTTGCAGATGGAGCCATGCCGCTTTCAGACGATGCCATGAAGGAGAAGATCTTTTCTTTTGTGACATTGCCGAGTCGTTTGTGTGGACGTGCTACATTGGACTTCTGGGATGAGCTGAAGTCAAGGAAGATTACGAACCGCTCCTGGTTCGACGGAGACACGAACCGCCTCGCCCGTCTAATCTGCGAATTAGCGCAGACAAACGACTCGAAAATTGCGACAATGATGACAAGGGCGCTTGGCGAATACGGTACACCGGCGCAGCTGCCGTTTCTCTATTCATGCGCGACGAACCCCGTCCTTGGAAGGACGGCCGTCGAGTCCGTACTGCGCGTCGAAGGCGTGACAAGCAATTCAATTGTTGCGGTAGAGAACTTCTTTGCCATTTCAAGTCATGATGATAGTCTTGAAACGACCGAGCTATGCATAGATTTTATGAAGCAAGCGACAGAAGCCGCGATAGATCCGATTTGTTCCTCAAATGCGCTGCGAGTGGCACATGATTTCTCCATTGGTGAGAATTGCCATTATTATTGCTTTGATAGAGGGAAAATAAGAAGCGACGATTCCTATAGGTACTCCAGAAGAAGGCTTGCGTACTTGCGACAGGTGTTACTGCGTGGCGATCTTTTCGAATTTCAGGAAAATTACGTCACCAACGCCATCAACGAGCTTGTCGCCTATCCCGAAGCCAACTTGCCGGACTGAGTTCATCGTCAACGCGCAGATTGTCCTTTGTCCTAACGGCGACTTCATGACGCGCTCGAACGAAGTCGAAACAGTCTGCCGCCGCATCAACCCCGACGACTGGGATGACGACGGAATCGCCAACGAGCGAGATGCGAACCCGACAAGCTGCGACGGTGATTTCTTCGGCGTTGCAAATGCCTTGCCGACAAACGCGAATCCCGATGCCTACTACTGGCTTGACCTTTCGGTGGCGGGGAATCTCGGCGTTGCGACAATCCGCGTCACTTGCGACGGACCGAGCGACCTTGGCGACCATCTTGTGATTGCCCGCACGAATCAGGTCTGCCACGTCCCGCTTCTCGCTGGCGCGACATACGCAGTCGAGAGCGACCTGACGATTGACTATTCAGCCGTATCGAGCGAATACGCGGAAATCGTGACAAACGCCGAGAACCGCCTGACAGTCTCGCTGCCTCTGGAGTTCTCGCTGGTGCGAATACAGACGAGAAGCGCCGGGACTACAGGCAACTATGGCGCGGCATCTTCGCCGATTAATGTACGCCCCTCAATTATCGCCTGTCGCGAAGCAGATATTGCCGTATAATACTTGACGGGGAGACTAAACAATGGATGCATCCACTATGGTGAATAAGATGTTGATGTGGGGGGTGTGCTGTGTCGCAGCTATTCTAATTGGCGGTGCCGTGTTGCAATTGAGCAGGAGTCGCGTCGCCGAGGAAAACGTAGGGTCGCAATCTTTCTCTGCGGCTGAGATTACTACTGCATGTAGCGAGGTGCCATTGACCGAAATGGAGGTTTTGGAATGCTCTCATGCCTTTGAGGAAATTTGCAACGCCTACTCCAATTTGCAATTTGAAACCATGCAGGAGCGTTTCTGCGGCATTTCAAATAAGGTTGTGCGTCTCGGAAAGGGGCAATTGGACAAACTCATTGACCCTTTGCAAATAACCTTCCGAGAACGTTTTTGGAGCGACTCCAGAAACTTGCCAGATTTCGCCACCGTATCGAACTTTGACAGGCATCTAAATGCAAATGTGGTGGCAGTGAAGATCCTTGGATTCTCTATTGCTGCAAATGACGTTTACAATACTGATCTGCTTGGTTACGACGTTGTAGTGTTCAAAAGAATCACGGCTTATTTGAGGAAATTCAAAGAAAATGGCAATGAGCAACTTGCACTTTCAGCGCAAATGCACCTTGACGAATGGAAAGAATATCTGGCGTCCGAGCAAAGTCTTACGCGGATATACCTCAGGCATCAATTAATGGGCTTCCTAAAGTGTCCTCGTTGGCGGGCAGAGGACTTGGGGATGAAATCAAAAAAAGATTGGATTGTATATATGCGAAATTATGCGTTGAAGTTCCATGAACAGAATTACGGCATCGTACCCAAGTGGCTCGATGAGGAGTTTCCTCTCCCGCAAAATGGTGAAGACATCAAGACTAATCCCTTTTTTTAAATTAAGGGGCGATATTGCCTGTTTTTGGCAATGCCCCTCTGACGCATTCGCCGCAATTTTGGTATAATTACCCTTATGGCGCAGGAGCAGCTATTCGCGGACGAATACAAGGTGAACCTCGACGTGTTCGAGGGTCCTCTTGACCTGCTGCTGTACCTGATACGCCGCGAGGAGCTCGACATCTACGACATCCCGATCGAGCATGTCACCTCGGAGTACATGAAGTTCATCAACGAGGCCCGCGAGATGAACCTCGACATCGCGGGCGAGTTCATCGTGATGGCCGCGACGCTGATGGTCATAAAGTCGCGTATGCTCCTTCCCGTCGACAGGCGTACCGTGAACGAGGACGGCAACGAGGAGTGGGTTGATCCGCGCCTCGATCTCGTGCGGCAGCTCATCGAGTACAAGAAGTTCAAGGACGCGGCGATTCGCCTTGAGACGATGGAGGCCTTGCAGTCCGACAGCTTCGACTACGGCGGCGGCCGCCCCAAGTTCGAGAAGACTGCCGCCGACGCGCGAGGGGCGCTCGCGAACCTCGACCTCAACGACCTTTTGACGGCGTTCCAGGAAGTGCTCGCGAGGGCGAACGAGATTCCGCACGAGGAGCTGAAGGGCATACGCTTCTCGGTGCCGGAGAAGATGGACTACGTTCTTGAGCGCGCGCGCAAGGAAGGGCAGGTGTCGTTCGTGACGCTCTTCCGCGAGGACGCGCCGAAGGGTGAGGTGATAGTCACTTTCCTTGCGCTTCTGGAGCTCTTGCGCCAGCACCGCGTCATCGTCTACCAGAACGCCGCGTTCCACGAAATCACGATCCTCCCGTCGAAGGAGGAGCCGGACGACAAACCGCTTGAAAGGCCTGACGACTATGAGTGACCAGGTTAAGATTCCGCTTCCGCGAAGTTTGCAGGAGATAGTGGGCTCGCTTCTCTTTGCAAGCCAGGACCCTCTTACCGCCACGGAACTGCGTGACGCTGTTCGCGTCGTGGAGCCCGAGGAGGGCGAGAACGCCGAGGTGATGGACGTCTACAAGACATGCACTTCGCGCGAGATAGATGAGGCAATAAAGGGCCTCAGCAAGGCGCTTGAAGTCGCCGGCTGCGGCTTTCGGCTCGTATGCACCGGCGGAACCTACCGCCTCCAGACCGAGCCGAGCTGCGGCAGGTACGTCCGCGCGATGCTGAAGCTCGACAGGCCTAGCCGCCTCGGCCGCGCTTCCCTTGAGACGCTTGCGATCATCGCCTACCGCCAGCCGATTGCGAAGAGCGAGATCGAGGACATTCGCGGCGTCGACGTTTCGGCGAACATAAAGACGCTGATGGATCTCCAGCTCATCCGCCTCGTCGGTCGCTCGGAGCTCCCCGGACATCCTTTCCTCTACGGCACCACGCAGATCTTCCTCGACCACTTCGGGCTTGCGAATCTCCAGCAGCTCAACGAGCTCGATCCGACGCTGCAGAGGTCGAACCCGCGCCTCAAGGCCGAGCAGTACAAGCGCGTCGAGAAGAAGACCGAGCTTGAGAAGGCCGCAGAAGAAGCCAAAGAAGCCGCCGTCGAGACGCCGGATTCCACGGCCGCCGATACCGAGTCGCAGGACGATTCGTCGCAAGTTGTCGAGCCGCAAGACGATTCGTCGCAAGTCGAGCCTTCTCCCGCCAAGCCGACGGTAGAGGAAGATGATTTCTTTATCGACGACACGCCTGACGAATTCGACGACGAAGACGAAGATGACGAGGACGAAGAAGACGACATCGACGAAGAGGAGGAGGAAGATGAAGACGACAAGTAGGCTTATTGCGCTTCTTGCCCTCTCGTGCCTCGCGGCCTGCGATTCGCGCACGGCCTCCGAGTTCAAGCAGGAACGCGCGAGCCGCCAGTACCAGGCGGCGATGGACGACTACACGGCGGGGCGTCTCGACGCGGCCATCAAGGGTTTCGAGAAAGTGCTTCGCGCAGATCCTTCAAACACGAGCGCGCGTTTCCAGCTCGCCTGTCTCCTGCAGGACAGCCGCCACGACAATCTTGGCGCGTTCTGCAACTACCGCGAGTATCTCCAGCAGGCGCCCGACAGCGACAAGGCGAAGATGGCGAAGGAGCGTCTTGCGATATGCGAACGCGCCCTTGCCGAGGAACTTGCGAAGAAGATGAACTTGATCGGCGACTCCGCTATTGCAGAGGAGATCGAGCACTCCCGCAGTGAACTCGCCGCCATGAAGAAGAAGAAGGACGAGGTTGCCGCAAAGCTGAAGGAGTCGGTGGAGGGAGCTTCGAAACTCAAGAGCGAGAACGAGCGACTGAGGAGGCTTCTCGCATCGCTCGGCGGCGAGCCAAGCGGGACTCCGGAGAAGGCCGACATTGTCTCGTCGGTCAAGGATCTTCTTGACGACGAGCCCGCGGCCCCGACGGTTACCGCCCTCGACGAAGCCAAGTCCCTGAACGCGCTTGCGGAAGCCGACGACGGCGATGTTGGCACCGCGTCGTCGCTTCTGCCGACTCAGGCCGCCGACGCGAAGGAGAAGAAGAAGGCCTCGGAGGACGCGGCGAAGAAGGCGAAGGCCGAGCGCGAGGCAAAGAAGGACGCCATTCCCGACACGTACGTCGTGCAGGAAGGCGACACGCTCTACAAGATTGCACTGCGCTTCTATGGCAGGACTTCTGCGTGGAAGATGATACGCGAGGCGAACAAGGAAACCATCACGACAGACGGGCGTGTCCGCACGGGCCAGACGCTCAAGCTTCCGAAATGAGCGCAATTCACACCAGCATCGTCAAGGACGCGCACGCCTACACGCGCTCGAAAGTGCCGTGGCGGCTTGACACCTACCGCGATGCGCACGGCGAGACGTCTAAGGGTGCGAGGTTCGGATGGAAGCTTTTCCACTATATCTCCGGCGGCGGCATGCGTACGTTCGGGCGAACCGTCCAGCAGGAAGAGCTGAACGCCCGCCAGAACCGCTTTCTCGTCGCGGCGGGAGTGGCGGCGGCGCTATGGCTGGCGCTGTTGCTGTGGTAACGGTGAAGAAGAGTTTAAAGATGAACGCGATAAGGAGAACAAGGACAATGAAGACGAAAATCACGGCAGTCATATTCGTGGCGGCGCTGGCCGCAGGAACTGCGTTCGCACAGGCGCAGTCCGGCGCTGGGCGCGATGCCTTCCTGAAGCAGCAGGCGGTCGCAGAAATGCAGCGCGTGTCTGCGCAGGTGGATGTGCTTGCGACTAATCAGGAGGAACTTTCCGACCGCATCCGCAAGACGGAGGCGATGAAAAACGAGATCGAGAGCCTGCGTGCCGAAGTCGCCGCGCTCAAGGGAGCCATTTCGGAGTTGAGGCGCGAAATGCACGGCCAGCGCGACGAGATCGTCCGCGACCTCTCGAAGAAGATCGCTACGATTCAGCCGCCTGCGCCAAAATCGACGCCTGCACCGAAGCCGCGTCCTACGGGTCCTTGCTACGAATACACGGTCCAGTCTGGCGACACACTTTCGCTTATTGCAAAGGCGTTTGGCACGACCGTCCAGAAGATCAAGGACATGAACGGCATGAAGGGCGACGCGCTTAAGATCGGGCAGAAGCTCAACGTTCCGAAAGAATAGGGGTTAGGGGTCAGGAGTCAGTAATTTGTGGAGGATAAGATGAAGATACTTGTTGTTGGAAGCGGTGGACGCGAGCACGCAATTGCGTGGCGGCTTGCACAGGACAAAGAGGGGCATGAACTCTATTGCGCCCCGGGTAACGCCGGAACCGCGGCGATTGCAACGAACGTCGCTGTCGCGGCGGAAGACATAGATGGCGTAGTCGCGTGGGCGACGGCGAACCATCCTGATCTCGTTGTCGTCGGTCCCGAGGCGCCGCTCGTGAAGGGACTCGTTGATGCGCTCCAGAAGATAGGCGTTCCCGCGTTCGGGCCTGTTGCCGCCGGTGCGCGTATGGAGGGCTCGAAGCGCTTTGCGAAGGAAGTCATGGACGCGGCGGGTGTTCCTACCGGCAAGGCCGAGGTGTTCACCGACGCGGCGGCCGCAAAGGCGTCGCTTCCGTCGTTCGGGCTTCCAGTCGTGATCAAGGCCGACGGCCTCGCGGCAGGGAAGGGCGTGATCGTCGCGGAAACGGCCGAGCAGGCGGAAGGCGCGATTGACGACATGCTCGTCGGGAACAAGTTTGGCGCGGCCGGCGCGGAAGTGCTGATCGAGGAGTTCCTGCACGGCGAGGAGTGTTCGATCCTCGCGCTCGTGGATGGCGAGAACGCCGTTCTTCTTCCGTCGTCGCAGGACCACAAGCGCGTGTTCGACGGCGACAAGGGCCCGAACACCGGCGGCATGGGCGCCTATAGCCCCGCGCCTGTCGTGACTGCCGACCGTCTTCCCGAAATCAAGGAGAAGATCATCCTTCCTGTCGTGCGCGAGCTCAAGAAGCGCGGCATCGTCTACCGTGGCGTCCTTTACGCGGGGCTCATGGTCAACGACGCGAATTCCAATCCGCACGGGCCTCTTGCGAAGAGCGGCTCGACGGTCAACGTCGTCGAGTTCAACGCGCGCTTCGGCGACCCCGAGACTGAGGCCGTGCTTCCGCGTCTCGGCGGGTCTTTTGCGACTGCGCTTCTCCACGCGGCGACTGGCAATCTCAAGGACGAGGATGTAGTCGTGAAGGACGAGGCCGCGGCGACCGTGATCGTCGCTTCCGGCGGATATCCCGGTTCCTACGAGAAGGGCAAGGAGATTTCAGGTCTAGGCGAAGCGGCTGCGGCCGGCGCAATCGTATTCCACTGCGGAACGAAGGCGGCCGACGGAAAGGTCCTCACGTCCGGCGGACGCGTCCTGAGCGTGACGGGCATGGGCGCGACTCTGCGCGAAGCGGTCGACAAGGCGTATGCCGGCGTCGGGAAGATCGCCTTCGACAAGATGTTCTACCGCAAGGACATAGCGCACCGCGCCTTTGACCGCGGCTGATTGTTGCAATGCTTGCGCACTTTCTCGAATTCATGATGCTCGCCCTCTTCGGGGTGTCGTGGCCGTTTGCGATAGCGAAGACCTATAGGGCGAAGCGTGTCGACGGGAAGAGCCCGCTTTTCGAGGTCATCGTCATCGCGGGCTATCTCTGCGGCATAGCGAGCCATCTCGTGAGCGGCGTCGGGATGTGGGTCATAGGCATATACGCGGTAGACATACTTCTCGTTTCGACTGATCTCGCGCTCTACTTCTACTACTCGTTCAAGAACAGGCACGCCGCGCAAGCCTGTGGGGGCGAGGGATGAAGGTCGTCTCCCTCGCGAGCGGAAGCGCGGGAAACGCGTATTGTGTCGAGTCGGGTGGCTGTGTCCTCCTGATAGACTGCGGCCTCAGCTGCCGCGAACTCTTGAAGCGCAGCCGCGCCGCGGGGATTGACCTCGCCTCTGTTGTTGCCGCGGTGTTCACTCACAGCCACGACGACCATATAAAGGGAGTCGCGAAGTTCCACGACTGCTTTCCCGAGGCGGGGCTTTTTGCAAATGCGATGACGGCTGATTCAATCGCCGCGTCTGCAGGCGTTGACGAGATGGACTTCTCGATCTTCGAGAACGGTCAGGACTTCGAGGTCGGTCCTTTCGACATCAAGCCGTTTGCAATTCCACACGACACGAGCGACCCCGTCGGCTTTCTCGTCGCGGACGGCGACTGCAGGTATTTCCACGCGACCGACATTGGTACGCCCCTCGAATCGATAGGGGAGAATCTCTCCGAGGCGGACATAGCGACGCTCGAGTCGAACCACGACGCTGTTCTCCTTCGAAGGAGCGGCCGCCATCCAAGCTTGATCCAGCGCATCGCGGGCCCGCGCGGTCACCTGTCGAATGACCAGGCATGCGATCTCGTCAGGCGCTTCGCGTCGCCGCGCCTGAGGAAACTCGCGCTCGCGCATCTTTCGCGCGACTGCAACGTGCCGCATGTTGCCGAGGACGCGATGCGCACTACGCTTTGCGAAATCGGGCGCACGGACATAGACCTAAAGGTTCTCTGCCAAGATGAAATCGTCGAGATATAGCGGATTGTGGTTTGTGGTTGCCGCGATGTGTCTTGCCGGTTGCGGGCGGCAGCAGATCGAGCGCGTCGAGTGGCCCGTCATGGGGACGATCGCTGCCGTGCAGACGCGAGGTTTTGCTTCGCCGGAAAAGGAGGCCTTATGGGTGCGCGGCTTGGGGCATCCTGTTTTCGGGATTGTCGAGCTCAGTTTGAATGCGCACAATCCGAAGTCCGAGCTGTCGCGTATTGCGTCTTGCTCCGATGAAAAGGTCTGTGAGTCCTGCAATGGCGACATGCGTCCTTGCTACGAGGCGGCTTTTATGCTTCAAAAAGCTTCGGACGGCGCGTTCAACCCGCGTTGGCGTGGAACGAATACCCTTGATCTTGGCGCGATTGCGAAGGGGTTTGCCGTGGACAGGCTGGAGTCTACGCTGAAGGCCGCGCGTCCTGTTCGCACGGACTGCCTAATTGACCTTGGCGGCAATCTTAAGGCGTTGCGCGGCAGTTGGCGCAGTGGAGTGAAAGACCCTGGCCGCGGCGGATTTGCTGCGGTCGTAGATCTGCACGAGGGCGAGGCGCTCGCGACGAGTGCGACTTATTACCGCGGCAGCCACATCTACGATGGGCGGACGGGTCTTGCCGTCTCCAACGGCGTCGCGTCGGTGACTGTCTTGTGCAATTCCGCAATGTGGGCAGACGGCCTTTCCACGACATTATTCGTGCTTGGTCCGGAAGAGGGTAAGAAGTTCTTAGACGAAAAGGGCGAGAGACTTATCGACGGGGGGAAGGTCGCCGCCCTCTGGGTGCTTTCCGACGGTCGTCAAATCAAGTTTGACGCCGACGGCCGGTTTGAGGTCTGCCGGTAGACGGTTCCGGCTATGCACACTCAATGTCGATTTTTGGTATACTGTCTAAAATAAAAATTGAGCACAACTAACGACTGATGAAAACACGTCTTTTCGCAATGCTGTCTGCCTTTGCAGTCTCGGCGTTCGCCGGGAACGAGGCGAATCCCGACGCGATAGAGCTTGCGCCCCTGCCGGTGCCTGCCGAGTTCAGAATCGACATGGATAGACCTGTCTCGTTCGACGCGTCCACGACGGTCGCTCTCGAATGTCCCGACGACAAGGGCACGGAATGGCTCGCCGTTCATTTCAGGGAATGGTACGGGGCCCAGTCGCCGAAGGTCGTCGCCTCCAACCTCTCAACCTTTCAATCTTTCAAGCTTTCAGCCTCCACGGAGGCCTACGCCATCGCAGCCGACGCATCGGGAGTCAGAATCGCGGCGAGGTCGCTCGTGGGCGTCAGGTGGGCGGCGTACACGCTTAGGCAGCTGGCGATCGCTAGGCGCGGCACGTTCAAGACGGAGGGGCGGATTCTCCCTTCGCTCGCGATCTCCGATGCGCCTCATCTCGGGTTCCGCGCCGTGCACCTCTGCTGGTTCCCCGAAATCAGGCCGCAGCAGATGGAGCGGGCGATCCGCCTTGCGGCTCTCCTCAAGTTCAACTATGCGATCATCGAGCCTTGGGGAATGTACGAAAGCGAGAAGCACCCGTGGTGGCATTGGCCGAATCCGACGATGACGAAGGCCGAAGTGCGACGCCTCGTGAAAATCGGGCGAGACCTCGGCATAACCCTCGTTCCGCAGGTCAACGCCTTTGGCCACGCCTCGTCGTCGCGCAGCTGCACGCTGAAGCACATGGTGCTCGACATCGCACCCGAATACGAGCCGCTGTTCGAGCCGGGCGGATGGAACTGGTGCCTGACCAATGCCGAGACGCAACGCGTTCTCCGCGAGCTGATCGCCGAGATGCACGAGGATTTCGGGAATCCCCCATTCTTCCACCTTGGATGCGACGAGGCCCAGCCGCCGACGTGCCCTGAGTGCAGAAAGCGTCCCTACGGCGAACTCGTCTGCGAGCATATCACGGGCCTTGCCGACTTCGTCAAGTCCCGCGGCGCACGCGCGATGATCTGGCACGACATGCTGCTTGACCGCGACGACCAGCGCTGGCAGGGTTTCGTCAAGTGCGGCTCGAAGACGACGGCGACTCTCGCCGATACGCTTCCGAAGGATGTCATCATCTGCGACTGGCAGTATTCCTACGGCGACATGAAGGAGACGCGGAAGGACTGGCCGACGATCGGCTATTTCAAGGAGAAGGGCTTCGCCGTCGCCGGATGTCCGTGGATGAACTACAACGCAATGAAGCCGATGGCAGACTACATCGCCGGGATCGGCGGCTTCGGAATCGTCGAGACGACGTGGCACCATCTGCGTGGCGGCGACTGGGTTAAAATGTACAAGTACGCCTCCGCCGCCGCATGGGGGACGCCTGTCCCGCCAGGCACGCCTCAGTACGACACACTTTTCGGCAATGTCATGCGTCTTGTCGGGTATGACATGAAGACGACGGACTATCTCGACACCGGACATCTCAACTACCAGGTTCCGCCCGGCTGGTGGGTGGACAACAACTGACCGTCTCGGCCGCAAGACTGGAATTTCCGACGCAATGCTAGATTTCAAGGGAATTAGCGTACACTATGGACACCAGGACGTCCTGACGGACGTGACGTTCCGCGTCAACGCGGGCGATCGCATCGGCGTAGTCGGGCCAAACGGCTCTGGTAAGTCGACGCTCTTCAAGATAGTCCTCGGCGAGATGGGAACGGATTCCGGCGAACTTATAATCGAAGGCAGCCCGCGCATCGGCTTCACGCGCCAGAACCCTGCGCCCGACACTCCCGACGAGACGCTTCTCGAGTATTCCCTTAGGGGCATCCCTGGGCTTTCGGAGATCGAGGCGGAGATGGCAGAGCTCGAGACCGATCTTGCAGACCCTGCGAAGATGAAACGCTACGGCGAGCTCCAGACGAAGTTTGAGCATCTCGGCGGCTACGACATAGAGACGCGAGTCAAGGTCGCGCTCGGCGGCCTCGGTTTTGCGGTGGAAGAGTTCTCAAAGCCGTTTCAGTCTTTCTCCGGCGGTTGGCGCATGCGTGCGGAGCTGTCGCGCGTCCTCGCCTCGAAGCCGGACCTTCTGCTCTTGGACGAGCCGTCAAACTACCTTGACCTTCCTGCCGTCGACTGGCTGCAGAAGTATCTCAAGGCGTACGACGGCACTCTGATGCTGATTTCGCACGATCGCTATCTCCTTCGCACGCTGACTAACATCACCGTCGAAGTCGACGCTGGGACAGCAACGCGCTACGAGGGCGATCTTGACTACTACATGACCGAGCGCGAGGTCAGGTACCAGCACCTGAAGGCCGCGAAGGAGAACCAGGACCACCACCGCGAGCAGCTCCAGAGATTCGTCGACCGTTTCCGCGCGCAGGCGACAAAGGCCGCGCAGGCGCAGAGTCGTCAGAAGCTCATTGACAAGATCGACGAGGAGAGGATCGTCCTTCCGAAGCGCTACACGCAGTCGGGGCGTCTCCGGCTCGCGGGGCCGCCGCCAAGCGGCATAGAGATGTTCCGCTGCGAAAACCTCGGCTTCAGCTATGACGGCGTCAAGAATGTATTTTCTGGCCTCGAGTTCAACGTGACGCGCGGCGACAAGGTTGCACTCATCGGCTACAACGGTCTCGGCAAGACGACGCTGATGCGAATAATGGCGGGTACGAGAGAGCCGACCGAGGGCAAGGCCGTCATCGGCCACAATGTCGTTCCTGGTTACTTGAGCCAGGAGTTTGCCGAGACGATACCGCCAGACTTGACTGTTTACCGCAATGCGAAGAACGCGTGGGACGCTCATGGTGGTGGGCCGGAGAAGGTCTTCCGCAACCAGCTTGGCGCGTTTGGCTTCGACGAGAACGATGTGGAAAAGCCCGCTGGTGTCCTTTCCGGCGGAGAGAAGATTCGTCTTGCGTTCCTTCGGCTCTTTTTCACTGCGCCGAATCTTCTTCTCCTCGACGAACCGACGACGCACCTCGACCTCGACGGGCGGCGGCTTCTCGAGGATGCGCTTAAGAAGTACAAGGGAACGATCTTCCTCGTTTCGCACGACATCGATTTCGTACGCGCCGTTGCGACCTCTGTCCTCGAAATTACGCGAGAGGGGATACGCCAGTTTCCCGGCGGCTACGACTACTATTGCGAGAAGAAGGCAGCTGAGGGGTCAGGAGTTAGTGGTCAGGGGTCAGGAGTCAGGAGTCAGGAGACGGGGAAGAGTCAGGAATCGGGGCAGCTTTCCAAGAAGGAGCTTAGGCAGCAGCGCGCGGCAGAGCGCGCGAAGATCGCGCCGAAGCTGAGGGAGCTCAAGAAGCGCGTCGAGACGGCCGAGAAGAAGATCGACGAACTCCAGAAGGCGCTCGACGAGGCGAGCGCGGAACTTTTCAACCCGAAGCCCGACACCGACTTTGCGGAGGCGAACAGAAAGGTTCGCACGCTTCAGTTCGAGATTGACCGCTACACCGCCGATTGGGAAGAGGCGGCTACGGAACTCGAGGCACTCGAAGCCGAAAAGCCGCAGTAGGCGGCGAGCACTTGCCTGGCGAGTGTTGTTTTGGTAAAATGGCGACATACGGCAGCGACCGTTGAAATCTCAGGAGGAAAGCCATATGAAAATCGCGACGTTAGTTCTTCAGACAATTGCCATCGCGGCCCTCGCAGGGTGCGCTACCGTGAGCAAGCCGGGGTATGACACCCTTATCGCCCACCGCGGCGAATCGAAGGATGCGCCCGAGAACACGCTGCCCGCCTACAAGCTTGCTGTCGAACGCGGCTTCGGCTTTGAATGCGACCTGTATCTTTCGAAGGACGGTCGTGTCTTCACGTTCCACGACTCCGACCTGAAGCGCACGACCGATGGCGCGAACTCAAGCAAGTGCGCCGAGGTGACTTGGGCCGACACGCTCTCGAAGCTCGACGTCGGCAGCTGGGGCAAGTGGAAGGACTCGAAGTACGCGGGAACGCCGCCAGCACTTCTCGAAGACGTCCTCGCGCTCGCGAAGAACGGCAGGCGCATCTACCTCGAGATCAAGGCGGGTCCCGAAATAGTGCCTGTCATCAAGGCGATACTTTCATCGCAGAGCAACGCGACTCCCGACAATGTCCTCTTTATTTGCTTCAACAAGGGCGTGTGCAAGGCCGTAAAGGACGTCCTTCCTGAATACACTGTCTACTGGCTTGTTGGCTCGCATGTCGGGGCTGGGGAGTCTCGTCGTCCGATTACGGTCGAAGAAGTCATTGCGGGGGCACGCGAAGCCGCTGCTGACGGCGTCGACATGAACTTCAATCCAGACGTGGTTGACGAGGCGTTTGTCGCGGCCGTAAAGAAGGAAGGGCTTTCGTTCCATGTTTGGACGATAGACGACCTCCCTCACACGCTTCGGGCGTTTGCCGTCGGCGCGGACACTGTCACGACGAACTGCGCGAAGGATCTCTTGGACGAATACGCCATGCTTTACGCCCCGGAACCTGACAACCGCGATGCGTTCTCCGATCGCACGGTAGATGGAGCTGCGTTCCCGATGGGATATTGACCTCCTCCGACCCCCAAGGATAGCGAAAGTTTTGGTATAATATCCGCATGAACGGATATACGTGTGTTGTTTGCATCAAACAGGTGCCAGATACGAAGAAGGTGACCGGGCAGGCCATGAAGGCCGACGGAACCATCAACCGCGCCGCATTGCCGGCGATCTTCAACCCTGAGGACAAGAACGCCCTTGAAGCGGCGCTTTCCGTAAAGGAGCGCTATGGCGGCAAGGTGATCGCCATCGCCATGGGCCTTCCGGCCGCGACCGCGATCCTCCGCGAGGCGCTCGCCTGCGGCGCGGACGAGGCGGTGCTTGTCACCGACCGCAAGGCGGCAGGGTCCGACACGCTCGCGACGAGCTACATTCTCTCCCAGGCGGTGAAGAAGTTCAATCCCGACCTCGTCTTCTGCGGCCGCCAGGCCATCGACGGCGACACGGCCCAGACGGGGCCGCAGATCGGCGAGAAGCTTGACTGCGCTGTCGTCACCTACCTTGAGAAGCTCGACATCGACGGCGACACTGCGATTGCGACGCGCGACATCGGCACTGGCGTCGAGACTTGCCGCGCTAAGCTTCCCGCGCTTTTCACCGTAACCGAGAAGTTTGGCGAGCTTAGGCCCTTCGAGATGCGCCGCGTCATGAAGTACAAGAACGCCGAGCCCACGATCCTCGACTGCGCCGCTATCGGCTGCGAAGACGACCGCTGCGGTTTCGCCGGGTCCCCGACGAGCGTCAACAAGATCGAGTCCGTTGTCCTTGCGGGCGGCGAATTCAAGGAAGTTGCCGCGACAGACGAGGGAATTGGCGCTCTCGTCTCTGAGCTTATCAAGGACCACACCATTGGGTAGTGGTCGGGGGTCAGTAGTCAGGGGCCAGGAGTCAGTAGCCAGTAGTCAGGGGTCAGGAGTCAGTAATTAGTAGTTAGAATTAAAAATTTAAACACTATGAAAAACACACAAGGCGAAGTTTGGGTCTTTGCGGAGCAGGAGGAGGGTAAGCTCTCCGACGTTCCGTTTGAACTTCTCGGCAAGGCGCGCGAACTCGCGGGCAAGCTTGGCGTCAAGGTCGGCGCGGTCCTTATGGGCTCGGGCGTCGAATCGCTCGCGAAGCCGCTTTTCGAGGCCGGTGCCGACATCGTGCACCTCGTTGACGACCCTGCGCTCAAGGTCTACCGCAACAAGGCGTATCGTCATGCGATGGTCGAGCTTGTCAAGGAAGTGAATCCGCAGATTGCGATCTTCGGCGCGACGCACATGGGCCGCGATCTCGCGCCTTCCGTCGCCTCGGCGCTCAGGTGCGGGCTTACTGCCGACTGCACTGATCTCCAGATCGGCGACTACGAGGACAAGAAGACGAAGGAGACTTTCACGAACGTTCTCCACCAGATCCGTCCGGCTTTTGGCGGCAACATCATCGCGACGATCGTCAACGCCCGCAACTGGCCGCAGATGGCGACCGTGCGCGAGGGCGTGATGAAGCCGCTTCCGCGCGAGGAAGGGCGCAAGGGCGAGATCGTGAAGCACTCGGCTCACCTTGACGGCGTCGAGATTCCTGTCGAGGTCGTCGAAATCGTCCGCAAGGCGTCGACGGTCAACCTCAAGGGTTCGCGCATCATCGTGTGCGGCGGCGCGGGCGTTGGCTCGAAGGAGAACTTCAAGCATCTCCACGACCTCGCGAATGTTCTTGGCGGCGCGGTCGGCGGATCGCGCGCTGCGGTCGACCTCGGCTACTGCGAGCACGAGCGTCAGATCGGGCAGACGGGCGTCACGGTGCGCCCCGCGCTCATGATCAGCTGCGGCGTCTCTGGCGCGGTGCAGCACCTCGCCGGCATGCAGGACTCGGCGAAGATCATCGCGATCAACACCGACAAGGACGCGCCGATCTTCAAGGTCGCGCACTACGGCATCGTCGGCGACCTGAACGTCGTCATTCCAAAGCTTATCAAGGCGATTAAGACGAAAGGTGTGTGACACAGGAGGGGTTTTGTTGACTAAAAATCCTTTAGTAATGCCCGTACTGAAATGGGTGGGTGGCAAGCGCCAGTTGCTGCCGGAGCTTCGTCGTCGTATGCCGAGGCGGTTTACTACGTATTATGAACCATTCATCGGTGGTGGTGCGTTGTTGTTCGACAGGCAGCCACAAAAGGCAGTTTTGAATGATTCTAATAGTGAACTTATTAATGTCTATTGCCAGATAAGTTGCAATGTTAAAGCGTTGATTGATGTGCTTAAACAATTTCGTAATACGCAAGATGACTACTATAGGATTCGTCAGATGGATCGTGATGGTACGCTTTTGCGACTGACACCTGTGGAAAGAGCGGCACGAATCATCTATCTAAACAAAACCTGTTACAACGGACTCTTTCGCGTTAATTCGCACGGAGAATTTAATTCACCATTTGGCTTCTACAAGAATCCGACCATCGTAAACGAACCAGTTTTATTGGCAGTAAGTACATATCTCGCCAATCACGAATTGAAATTTAAGTGTGGAGATTACAATGAGGCGTTGAAGGGTATTCGCAAGGGTGCATTTGTATATTTTGATCCGCCGTATGACCCTGTTTCAAGTAGTGCATCGTTTACTGGATATACGCAAGGTGGGTTTGACGCCGACGAGCAGGAGCGACTGTGTGAAATTTGTAAAAGCCTAAACCGCAAAGGTGTAAAGTTTATGCTTTCCAATTCAGACACTGACCGCATAAATTCTCTATATAAAGAGTTCAATATTGACAAGGTTCTGGCACGGCGAAACGTGAATTCAGATGGTTCCAGACGAGGCGAGGTTTTCGAAGTGATTGTGAGGAACTATGAATAGTAGTACAAAGACAGCATGGCAAAATATCTTTGAGCAATGTAAGATCGTTGATGTCGTTGCACGTCGCGGATATTTTGACATAACAGCCGAGGCGATAAAACGTATGAGCGGTAAAGAGCCGCGCATTATGGCAAAATGGGATTCTGTACAATCCGTTCCAGACGTGTTTATAAGGAATAACCTTGGGCTTATTTCTATTTCGCGCAAGGGATATCGTATTGCGCCATTTAACATATTTCATAAAATTGAGACTGATGCATTGACGTCGGCAAAAATCCAGTCTCGTGAAATTCCTTCTTGGATGCTTTCATTGGGTGCGGGATTTGGTGAACGTAGCGAGCCAGGATTGTTATCGTCTTGTTATGCTGCTGGAATAATTAGTGAATATGCAAATGTTGCTCGGTCGGAAGTACTTCCTGGAATATTTGGGAGGCTGTCAACGGACAAGATGTACTTTACTATAGAAGGAATTGGAGCCCGCAGTGGGCGACGCATTCCAATTTCATGTGATGGGATCCAGATTGAGATTGATGCTAGTTATGAATCACCGGAATCAATGCTTATAATTGAGGCCAAGAACTGTCTACTTGAAGATTTCAACTTACGACAGTTGTATTTCCCTTGGCGTTATCTTAAGGATAAAATATCTAAGGTGATTAGGCCGATGTTTATCATGCGGAGTAATGAGATTATTTCGGTGTGCGAATATGAATTTATGGAAGCGTCAGAGATAGATTCGATACGCCTTGTTTCCGCGAATAGGTATTCATTTGCTGAAACTGAAATAACAACGAC
Organism: Kiritimatiellia bacterium; assembly: GCA_045536845.1. Lineage (GTDB taxonomy): Bacteria > Verrucomicrobiota > Kiritimatiellia > RFP12 > UBA1067 > UBA1067. The sequence goes on from JAZSOG010000038.1 coordinate 20,232, forward strand.
TGAATTGAGTGACGTTCTCCATTCTATAAGGCGGCCATTGAAGGCGAATGGAAAAACCTTTCCGCAAGCGGATGGAATTGACCTGGTTATAGATTTGTGTGAGCGATTGCGCGATTCTTCGGCAGATGCCGACGACATTGCCGAAAGGTTGAACTATGTACATCGTCAAGGACAGTATTATGTTGGCGCGGCAGATTTTCTAGGCCTTGTGGAAAAGCAAGGAAGATCTGATTATTTGTTGACAAAGGATGGACTAAGAATATTTAATCTTCCATACAAGAAGAGACAACTTGAAATTGCTAAGAGATTCTTGCAATATCGAGTTTTTGCACGGTGCCTTGATTTCTCTTTCAAAATGGCAGAACTCCCGGGCATTGCACAAGTAGCAAAATGGATAAAAGAGGATGGATGGCCTATGAATGAAACAACCGCATATCGTCGCGCTTCTACAGTTGTCGGATGGGTGCGTTGGTTGATAAATCTTACCCAGTCAAATTAAGTTATAAGAAGGAGATAACAGAACAATGGGTAACTTCTACAGAGACAACAGGGACATCGAGAACGTCATCGACCTTCTCGACTTGAGCGAGGTCGCGACGCTGCTCGAAGAGGAATTCAAGTTCGCGAAGGAATACGACTTCGCGCCGAAGGACGCGGCAGACGCGATCGACAACTACAAGCGCGCAATCGACCTCTGTGGCGACATCATGGCGAACCGCATCGCCCCGCTCGCGGAGGAGACCGACCTCGTCGGCAACACGCTGAACGAGGACGGGTCCGTGACGCGCGCCCCCGGCATGAAGCTCGCGATCGAGCTCTTCGGCAAGACCGGACTCATGGGCGTCACGATTCCCTACTACCTCGGCGGTCTCAACATGCCCTGCACCGTCCTTACCGCGTGCAACGACATCGTGAGCCGTGGCGACGCAGGCCTCATGAACCTCTTCGGTCTCCAGGGCATCGCCGAGACGATCAACTGGTTTGCCGACGAGGAAATCAAGAAGCAGTATGTCCCGCGCCTCGTGACAGGCGAGTGGACTGGCGCGATGGTCCTCACCGAGCCGGACGCCGGCTCCGACCTCCAGTCTGTCAAGACTTCCGCCTATCAGGACAAGGACGGCGTCTGGCGTGTCAACGGCGTGAAGCGCTTCATCACGAACGGTTGCGGCGAAGTCCTTCTCGTTCTCGCCCGCACCGAGCCCGAGTTCAGCGACGGTCGCGGCCTCAGCTGCCTTCTCGTCGAGAAGGGCCCGTGGGTCAAGGTGCGCCGTCTCGAGAACAAGCTCGGCATCCACGGCTCGCCCACGTGCGAGATGGTCTTCACAGAGGCGCCCGCGAAGCTGATCGGTCTTCGTAAGCGCGGCCTCATCACCTACGTCATGGCGCTCATGAACGGCGCCAGAATGGGCATCGCCGCCCAGGGCACCGGCATCGCCGAGGCCGCCTACCGCGCGGCGCGCGACTACGCTGCGGCGAGAAAGCAGTTCGGTGTCACGATCGACACGTTTCCCGCCTTGCGCGAGCTCATGTCGACTATGTCTGTCGAGCTCCAGGCCTCTCGCCTCCTCACCTACTACGCGGCGAAGAACGTCGACCTTGAAGCCGGTCTCGGCAAGAAGTTCGAGACTCTTAAGGGCTCGCCCGAGGCTCCGGCCGTGCGTACGCGTTTCAAGAAGTATGCGGCGTTCAACAAGATGCTTACCCCGATGGCGAAGTACTACGGCTCCGAACTTTCGATGCGCAACGCACAGGGCGCGATCGCCGTTCTCGGCGGCTCGGGCTTCATGAAGGACTATCCGTGCGAGCGGTATCTCCGCGACAGCCGCATCACGACGATCTACGAGGGCACTTCGCAGCTCCAGGTCGTCGCCGCGATAGCTGGCGTCACGGGCGGTCTCGTCAAGGAAGTCATCGCCGACATCCTCGGCAAGGAGGACTGGCACGGCGAGCATCCGCGCATGACGAAGCTCCTGAAGGCGCTTGACGACGCAATCGAGTACGTGAAGGGACGCGAGGACTCGAAGACATACCACGACCTCTCGGCGAGGAAGCTCGTGGACGCGGGTATCGCGCTTATCGTCGCCGCGCTCTTCGTGAAGGCCGCCGAGAAGTACGACTACAAGAAGCCTGCGCTCGATTTCTGGCTCAACATGGAGTTCCCGCGCGTCCGCGCGGGGCTTGAGCAGGTCATGTCGGGCTATGTCGGCTCGACCGCCGAGTTCGAGACGCTCGCCCCTGCGGTTCCCGCCGAGGACTGATCCCCGGCGGCCGGCGTCAGCCGGTTATAAGGCCGAGGTTGACGGCTATCGTCGAGGCTTCCGCGCGCGAGCTCGCGCCGATGCTGTGAAGTATCTTCGCGACATGCTCTTTTACGGTTTCGGGGGAAATGCCGATAATCTCGGCAATTTCCTTGTTTGAGAAGCCCTTTGCGACGAGGTTCAGTATCTCGGTCTGCCTTGGGGACATCTCTGGCATGGCGGATATGTTTTCGATGGTGTGCCGTATTTCGTCGCTCATTACTACTTCGCCGGCCATTACGCCGCGTATGGCGTCGATGATTTCCGTGCGCGACGAGCTCTTCACGAGCGCTCCTGTCGCCCCCGCGTCCATCGCTTTCTTGAGTTCGGCCGATGTGCCGAACGAAGTCAGGATGAGTATCTTCACGCCTGGGACATCGGCATGTATGCGCGCAGTCGCGTCGGCGCCGCAGAGTTCCGGCATCTGCAGGTCCATAAGCACGACGTCCGGCTTGAGTTCGCGGGCGAGCTTCACGGCGTCAAGGCCATTGTCGGCCTCTCCAACTACTTCGATGCCTCCCGCGAATCCCAGGACGGATGCGATGCCCATCCGCACGACCATATGGTCGTCGGCAAGTAGGACTCGTATCTTTTTGCTGGACGGTCTTGTCATTATCCCTCCGGCACGGTTATTGTTATCTTGGCACCCTTCGAGGGGACGCTCTCGATCTCTATCGTTCCCCTTGCGGCGCGCACTCTTTCCCTGATTCCCTGAAGCCCGAAGTGTCCGTCGCGCGGTCCCGGCGCGGATGTGGTGTCGAACCCGCAGCCATTGTCGCGCACAGAGAACGAGATGCGGCCGTCGCTGCACTCTCCGGCGATCCATATATGCGACGCCTTTCCATGGCGGATGGAGTTTACGACGAGCTCGCGCACCATGCGAAGAATGGAGTGTGCCGTCGACTCCGAGAGAAGATTTCGCGGCACGTTGAAGCGGACGCTCGTCGTGGCGCTTCCCCTGTGCGGGGCAATCGTGCGGTTGATGGCCTCGGTCATGTCCTTTTCAACGAAGGTCCTGCTCCTGAGGTCCCAAAGGCAGTCCTGCAGTTCGCGCCGGCACGACCCCAGCATCCACCGCGCAGTGTCTAGGAACTTGCAGAGCTGCCCGTTCTCGCCGTTGTTTACCATGTCGGCAGAGTCTATCTGGAGCGCCACACCCGTAAGAGTCTGCGAAATCGCGTCGTGGAGCTCGATGGCGAGTCGCGTCCTCTCCTCGACCTTGGCTTCTGTCCGGATGTGGGCGACCTTTTCCTCGTAGAGCTGCTGCCCGCGCCTGTCGGACAGCTTTTTCAGCACGACCGTCAGGATGAAGAACACGATCAAGAGCCCGAGCAGCGAGAGTATTACCGCGAGAAGTCTTCCCGTCGTCCACCATGAGGGTCTTGCAAGCACAGTTACTGCGTCGTCTGACATTGGTATTATGGAGAAGCCGGTGAACTTCGGGAAGGCGATTGTCGCGGGGCCTGCCTCGAACTCCGCGTGGCAGACGCCGGCGACGCGCACGAAGCATCCGCGTCCCAGTTTTGATATCGCTCTTTCCGAAAGGGTCGAAAGGTCGGCAGTTACGCTGTAGCCGTCACGTTCTATGCGGATCGACTTGCTCATGAGGATGTTTTCGTCCGAGTTCGCGATCGTGCCAGTTATGGAGACTATCTCCCCGATGCCGGAAGTCGCGGTGACGTCAGGATTCCTCGCGAGCTCGAAAAGGTCTGCCATTTTCTTCGGCTGTGCTTTTGTGTCCGGCACCGTGAAGGAGTTCTCGGCAGGCCAGAACTCGGCGTCCGCGAACTGCAGGCCGCCGAAGTCGAGCGTCACGAAGCCGGCAAGCGTAACGGCGCTTCCGCGCTCCGGAATAGACGTTCCCTGGCGCGGAATGGCCTTCAGTATCTTGCCGTCGGGCATTTCCACGAAGCAGAGCCCGCGCCCCACGGCAATGAGGACGCCGTCTGTCTTCTGGCGGTGCATGAACCTGCCTCTAAGCGAGCTGATCACGAACATCTCGGCGTTCAAGTCGCTTTGCAGCAGCGTTCTCATGGCCTCGTGCTTCGGCGGTGGAGACAGCGGTTCCACGCCGCTTTCGCCGGTCGCCATTACGTATGGCCCGGAGAAACGCCTCCAGCGGTGTTGTTTGTGCATGAGGCCTGTGATCTTCACTTCGGCGTCAGTAAGCGCGAGGAGCTTCGCGTGCGGTTGTTCGTGGTCGGTTGCGGCCACATACACGTCTCCGAGCGACGTCCTCAGCACGAACCAGTTCCACTGCGAGTTCATCTCGTCTTGCACTACGGAAGACACGACGCCTTGCACGCTCACGAACTTGCCTGTCATCCTGCCGCCGTTGATTTGCCCTGCATCGACTTCTTCGGCCTTCGGAAGATCCTTGTGGCAGATTGTCTCTAGGTTTGTCACCACGAGCGCATTTCGCTCGGGCTGTTCGCCTTTTATGATGCCGGTCGGAGGCCTTTCTATCCCCGTGATGTGCACGACGTCGCCGCTTCTCAAAGTGGGGAAGTCGTCGGGCTTTTCCAGCCAGAACGACTTGTTGAGCGAATATCGCACTTTCTCGTCCTGTAGCAGAGTGAACCTTCGCGGGAGGTCTCCGCAGACGATAGCCACCTGCCCTGTGCAGTCAAATGGCGTCGCCTCTGCGTCGGGCATGGCCAGCGTCGTGAAAGCGGATATGGCGGAAACTATGGACAGGATGGTCTTCACGCGAATAGTATCGCATTTTTGCGACTCAAGGGCAAGCGGTCTTCGTTTTGATCTGTCCCCCCGTTTGGGGGGTTGGGTATTTATGCGTGAATTGCTACACTATTTGCGTCCCAAGGAAAATCGGCCCCATGGCCGGCATCACTGGAGGATCGTGTCATGAAACCATCTAAATTCATTGGACTTTGCATTGCGTCTTTTGCGGGCGTTGCATTTGCCGAAAACCGTGTAGTTGACTTGGGCGATGGAGAACGCGCCGCCATCTTCGACGAGGCGGGGGAGTTCACGTTTACTGTTCCCGGCAACATCACCGGCACGGCCCAGATTCTCGTCGTCGGTGGAGGCGGAGCGGGTGGCGGCACCCAGGGCGGTGGTGGCGGCGGCGGACAGGTTGTCGCCGCGTCGGGCATCGAGCTGACGCCAGGCGCTGATATCGATTTGACCGTCGGAGCGGGCGGAACTGGCGGACAGAATGCCGGCGGAACTGGCGGCAGTTCTTCGTTTCTAGGCTATTCCGCAGCTGGTGGCGGCGGCGGTTCCGGCGGATGGAGTCCTAGTGACGGCAAGTCTGGCGCGAATGGCGGCGGCGGTGCTATAAACAAGTCAGGTGGCGCGGCAACCGATGCAAATGGCTATGCAGGCGGCAACGGCTCTGCGAATGCCGGCGGCGGAGGAGGAGGGGCCGGTGGAGCAGGCCAGAATGGCGGCACGCGCGGCGGAAACTACGGCGGGAACGGCGGCACTGCAGTTACGAACGCCATTACCGGCGAACTCGTTGGCTACGGTGCCGGCGGTGGTGGTTGCGCCTTCTACAACCTTCCCGGCACTCGTGGCCTCGGCGGTTGCATGGACGGTTATGGAGACTCTTGCCCCAGCACCTCCGGCTCGGGAACGCAAGGAAAAGACGGAACCGGCGGCGGCGGTGGTGCGGGTTACGGCAACGGCGGCTCCACGGGGGGGAAGGGCGGAACGGGCACGGTAATCATCCGTTACGCGGTGAATGAGGCCCAGGTGACGGTTGACTTCTTGGCGCAGGACACAGTCGGATTAGCGCCGCTTGCCGTGCAATTCACTGCGCAGGTCGACAAGCCCGCAGGGGCGAATGCCGTCTTGACATGGGATTTCGGAGATGGATCCGCTTCGCTTGAGACTTCGGAAACGACGGTATCCCATACGTATTCGGCTGTTGGACTCTATTCGGTCTCCGTGTCGGTTTCGGCGGCCGGGCAAATAGCCCAGAAGACGATCGCGAACTGTGTAGAGGTCGCAAGCAGGTACATCTACGTCGATAACTCTTCTGAAAACGAAGTCGCACCGTATGCAACTCCGCAGACTGCGGCAAAGACCATCGACGCCGCGCTCGCGGCCATCAGCACGGCGGGGCAGACGATCCGCGTGATGCCTGGGAACTACGTCCAGTCTTATCCGGCCGTGCTGGACAAGGCCGTCACGGTCATGGGCATGGGCGAATCGCCGACAAACGTCGTGGTCGAGCAGACTGCGCCCATAGCCTACGACGGTGACCAGAACAAGGTCACGCGTAACATCTTCACGCTCAACCATGCCGACGCGATTGTCTGCAACCTGACGATGAAGAAGGGCTGGCACCGCATGGTGAGCGCCAACCCCTCCGCAGGCGGAGTGGTCGTCCAGTCGAACGGCGGCACGGTCTCCAACTGCGTCATCACCGGTTGCGTCAGCGCGCGCAACAACCACGGCGCGGCCGGCGCCGATCTCGTTGCGGGCCTCATCACGCACACGCTCATAGAAGACTGTGAGGTTGACAACCCGAACCTTACGTACACGCCACGCCACGGCGGCGCCTCGGCGATCCGGCTCGCCGGGAACGGACGTGCCGAGAACTGCCTTGTCCGCAACTGCAACAGGGGCGCCGCGTCCGACCAGTTCCATGCGGTTCTGTTGAACGGCGTCGACGCGAGGGCGGTCAATCTCACGATAGTCTCATGCGGTTCGAAGTCTTACTCCTACCAGGACTCGGCCGGCGCGACGACGCCTTCGTTCGGACTCTATGTCGCCAACGGCCAGGCGGTCAACTGCGTTGTCGCAGACGTGTACGAGTCGGGCGAACCTGCGGTGAACCGCGCCTGGGGAGGCGCGTCGGGGAGCTTCGTCAACTGCGCCACGGACACCGCGGAGGCGATCAACGACACGTGCGTGACGATCTCGACGGCAGACTTCAAAAACTTTGCGACGGGTGACTTACGTCCCAGGTCGGGCGGCCCGCTCGTCAACGCCGGAAACGCGACATGCGGCTTCACGGCGCGAAACACAGACTTCGCGGGAGATGTCCGCGTGTTCGGACGTGCGGTCGACATCGGCTGCTATGAATGCCAGTCGGCCGGACTTGCGATTTTCGTGAGATGAAGATATAAGACAAAGGACACCGCACGATGAGGCTGATTCTTCTATTTGCCGTGATGAGCGCCGCAGCTGCCGCGGCCGCTGCGGACGCAAAGAGCTCCTTTTCGCTGATCCGCGACGGAAAGGGCTTTCTCCAGAAGGGTACGTCGGCCGAGTGGGTGTCGCTCGACGGCGAGAAGGTTCTCAGACTCGGCGGCGGAGCGCCGAAAAAAGACGGGCGCATGACCTGGGCGAAGGTGGATCTTGAACGGTTCCGCGGCCAGGAGTTCGACTTCGTGCTCGTCTACAAGGTTGTTGACGGGAAAAGAGGCGTCGCATCCTGGGACAAGTCCGGCAAGACAAAAGAGCCGTTCCGCCCCGCCTGCCTGAACTGGTGGCGCGAGAATCCCGAATACGCGACATGGATATGGCCGCAGCTCCGCCTGCCGGAGAGCGGAACGACGGACGGCTGGGTAGAGCACCGCGAGCGCCTTTACATTGGACCCGGCGACAATCTCGAAAAGGCGGGCGCGTTCCTTTCAGCCTCGCTTCTTTCCGGCAACCTCTATGTGAAGGACTGGCGCCTTGAGATCCCGAAGCGTCCCTTCATGGACGAAGTTGTCGAAAAGGCCGGCGCGACGATACCGGCCAACTACAGGTGCGCGTATTCGAAAAAGTGGATTGACGGGAAGAAGTACCGCGGCACCGTCGCCATCTGGTCGTTCAAGCCCGAGGACTTTTCCAAGATCGCCGACTGGGGCTGCAATCTCGTGCGCATGTCGCGCTTCCAGCCGCTCAAGGACGACTACGCGAAGCTCGAGGCGAACCTAAGGGTGCTGAAGGAGCGCAACGTCCGCGTGATCTTCGCCCCTGCCGCGCCGGGCGGGAAGGGCAACCGAAAGAAGTACGCGATCTTCAACGACGACGCGATGAAGGATGCCTATCTTCAGGGATGGGAGAAGCTGGCCCGGCATTTCAAGGGGCGCGACGACGTCTGGGCGTTCGGACTTCTCAACGAGCCGTTCCAGGGGCTGTTCGGAAACCCTGGCGACAAGTACACCTACTGGCAGCTGGAGTACGAGGCGATCAAGCGGATACGCGCGATAGACCCCGATCGTCCGATAGTCGCGACCGCCGACGCGGGCGGAAGTCCGCATGACTACGCGCTCGCCTATATGCGTCCGTTCCCGTTCAAGGACGTCTGGTACGAGCTTCATTTCTATTCGCCGCTCGCCTACACGCACTATCAGGTGCTTGGCAGGAATCTCGATCTCTCCAAGCCGGGGCAGGCCTATCCGGGCATCTCGGTCTTCAAGGGTGACAGCTGGGACAAGGCGAAGCTAGAGGCCGTCTTCAGTCAGTGCCTGCCGTTCGCCGAGAAATACGGCGCACGCTATTTTGTCGGTGAGTTCTCGGTTATGCGTCGCATGCCGGGCGGCGATCGCTGGCTTGCCGACGTGAGCGACATCTGCGACAAGTACGTCGACCTCTGGACCTACCATTCCTACGGCGAATTCCACGGTTGGAACCTCGAATACGACGAGGCGTCCCCGTACGAAAAGCCGCAGAAGGTGAAGCCCGGCGAAGAGTCTGCGCGCATGAAGGTCATGAAGGCCCGATGGGCCAGGAACCACTGAGGGGAGGGTGTTGTGATGACGGGTCTTTTTCTCGCGGCGGCGCTTTCCGCGACGCGCGCCGAAATCGTGACGGCCGAGTTCGCAAGCGCCGCGGAGGCGCAGGCGGCGCAGATAGCCATTGCGCCAGTTTACGAGGGGCGCAAGCTTGCGTTCACCTCGCGCTGGGACGACTCGGCGTGGCAGCACGTCGAGCGCGCGGAAATGTTCAAGCGCACAGGCATGACGCCGATGTTCTTCCTCAATGGCGACATGAAGTTCTTCAAGTCGGCCGTTCCGAAGCTCAAGGCGATGGGAGCGCGTTTCGGCAACCACACCGTAGACCATCCATTCCTCATGGAGTCGGGCGTCAACCGCATGTTCTACGAGGTTGTGGAGAACAAGATACGGATCGAGTGCTTTGCGGACATGCCAAACACGTCGTTCGTGATTCCGTACAATTGGGGCTGCGCTCTTGAGCCTGAACGCGCCGCAAAACTTGCAAAGATTCTTGTCGACAACGGGATATTCGTATCCTCCGACTGGCCGCTCGCAGCCACCGAGCAGCCGGCCTCCGAGTGGATGCCCGGACATACTTTCAAGGGAAACGATAGCAAGCCAAGCGACAAGGAGTACTACCACAACCTCTCCAATGCGGTGGCTGACGTCGCCAAGAAGCCGGACTATCCAAAGGTCACTTTCGGCATGCACTCCTGGTGCAAAGCAGACGGTCTCCTCGTGCAGGAGAAGTGGATAAACCAGACGATGTCCGAGCACAAGGACGACTGGTGGTTCACCGACGATGCGCACTATGGCGCCTACCGCTACGAGTTCTGGCATGCGAAGACGAAGAAACTCGGCGTCAATGGCAAGACGGCCACTTTCGAAGTCCAGCGGCACGACTCTGCTTTTCTTGGCGAAGTCCAGCCCCTCACCTATGTCTTCGGAAATGCGAAGCCAACAAAGGTGAGCGTGAACGGCGGCTACGCGTCTATGCCTGCGCTGCCGGCGAAGATCGACCGCATGGAACGCGGTGCGTCCGCGGAGTTTCCGGGGCTTGCGCTCGCGGTCAAGGTTGACGAGCGGAAGGGCGAGCTATCATACGAATTCGCCGGCGACGCAAAGGTCCTCGCCGTTGTCGTCAATCCGGCGCCGATGTGGTCTGAAGGGCGCATCCTTGCATCTGAGGCGAAGAAGACCGTCAATCTTGGCACGGCGAACACGCTTGCCGACTACCGCGACGGCGACAGACTCTATGTTGTCGGCGTCGATTTCGTGAAGGACGGCGAGCGCGGTCGTCTCTACGCGACGGAAACGGTGCATGGCGAGAAGGGCAAGACCGGCGGTACGCCGCGCGACGAGATGCTGGTACTCGGGCCGATCAGTCCCGAGGAAAACAGCGTGGAGAAGTGGTCGGCGCTTTCCGTCCCCGATGCAACGCTTCCCAACCTCGGCGAGGACATCCACCAGTACTGGCGCTCGATGGCGGACAAGACGCGTTGCAGCTTCTCGGGTGCGGCGTACATTCCGTGGGATTCGTCTGTCAGCAAGGAGTTCAAGGATGTGGTTGGCAAGGCGCAGCCAAAAGACAGGCCTCTTTTCCTCGCGGCAGTCGATTTCATTTGCGACGCCGACGGAGAGAAGGACTTGCTTCTGAACCGTGCGAAGTGGGAAAAAACGGCGTTCTGGCTGAATGGCAGATTCGTCGAGACTAAGGGCGGGCATCACCGTATCGCCGTGAAGAAGGGCTTAAACCGCATAATCTATCGCTGGGAGTGGCTTCATCCATGGGTCCCGCAGGCATGTCTTATCTCGGTCTGCGACGACAAGGATGTCAACAAGGCAGTGAAATTCGTCGCTCCCAAGACGGAGAAGCGACACTGCATCTTCGAGTCGGACGGCTTTTCTGTCGAGTTCGGGCCAAACGGCGGCTTCCGCAGACTAGAGTATGCCGGCAAGAAGTTTGGCAGTTTCGGCTACGAGGGCAGCAAGTCCTTCCCGACGAAAAAGGACTATGTGCCGAAGGCGGCGGTCACGGCGACGGCGGACAAGATCGTCTGCACGCGGTCTGCTCCATTGGGCGCGAAGAGCGACGACTACTCGGAAAAGATCGCTTACACCGTGACAAGGGATTCGATCTCGTTTGAGGGAGAGGTGACCGTCAGGGAGGGCGCGACTTGGAAGGGCTTCAACGCCTGCTCGTCAATACAGACGCCGATTTCGTTCTACACAGGCCGCAAGCTCCGACTCGTCGACATGAAAGGCGTGGCGCACGAGATCGACTACCCCGTGGAATACGACGCGAAAAAGTGCAACATCACGCTGCAGTTCAAGTCGCTTTCAAACGGAGAGTGGAAAGTCGAGCTTGACGGCGCGCAGTTCGTCGGGTTCATCGACCGCCGCCAGTGGAAGAACGATTCCGCTAACCTCCAGCTTTGCCCTCTGGGCGGGCTTCAGTGGTCCGGCAAGGTCTCGGACGGCAGGACATATACCTGGAAGTGGACTATTTCTAGACTTTAAATGGGATTCTTCGATGCCGGTGTTCAGAAACTGTGCCTCGGCTCCCTCGCATGAGGGGTGGTGGCCTTGTGCTTAAATTGCTATACTATTGACATATGAAAAATGCGAACTTAGTTTTTCTCGCGTGTGCAATGTCGGCATGCACTTCGCTGGCCGCTGTGCCAGAACCGTTCTCCTTCGTGCATGACGCGAAGCTCGCGTGGAACAAGAAGCTGCCTATCTCGTGGGTCGAGAAAGACGGCGCAAAAGTTCTTAAGATGGAGGGCGGTCCGGACGGCGGCTCGGGCAAGGTCGACCTCAAGTGCCCCGAGGCGTTCGAGCGCTTCCGCGGGATGGAGGTCGAGTTCGTGCTCGAGTACATGCTCGAGGGCGCCACGCAGCGCCCGAGCAAGTGGGACAAGAAGCAGATGGAGCCGTTCCGCCCGGTCACCTGGCACTGGGAGCATGCGGACGCCGAGTGGTCGAGCTGGGAGCGTCCGTGGGTGAAGATGCCCGAAGGCGGCAGCACGGAAGGCTGGCAGGTGAAGCGCTTCCGCTCGTGCATCGAGAAGGACGACATCCTCAAGAAGGCGGGCATCGAGCTGCACGCCACGTTTGGAAGCGGCGCGCTGTACGTGAAGGACTACCGCATCGAGGCGGCGAAGGACGCGTTCATGGACGGGATCGTCGAAAAGGCGGGCGCGAAGATCCCCGAGGGATACAGGTGCGAGTACTCGAAGAAGTGGCTCGACGGGAAGAAGCGCCGCGGCATCGTGGCGATCTGGTCGTTCAAGCCGGAGGACTTCGAGAAGATAGCGGGCTGGGGATGCGACCTCGTGAGGATGTCGCGCTTCAAGCCGCTCGAGGACGACTACGAGAAGCTCGAGGCGCGCCTTGCCGTCCTCAAGAAGCACAACATCAGGGTCGTCTTCGCGCCGACGACCCCGGGCGGGAAAGGCAACCGCAACAAGTATGCGATCTTCAACAGCGACTCCGACCGCGAGAAGTTCCTCCAGGGATGGGAGAAGCTCGCCGCGTACTTCAAGGGCCGCGACGACGTGTGGGCGTTCGGCATCATGAACGAGCCGTTCCAGGGCCTGTTCGGCAACACGCACGACAAGTACAACTACTGGCAGCTCGTCTACGAGGCGATCAGCCGCATCAGGGCGATTGACCCCGACCGTCCGATCGTCGCGACGGCAGACTCTGGCGGGAGCCCGGGCGACTACCTGCTCCACTTCATGCGCCCGTATCCTTTCAAGGACGTCTGGTACGAGCTCCACTTCTATAGCCCGCTCGCGCTCACTCACTACGGCGTCCTTGGCAAGAGGATGGATCCGAAGAAGCAGTCTTATCCCGGCATGACGATCATGGGCAACACGCCGTGGGACAAGGCCATGCTCTCGCGCATCTTCGACAAGCGCAGGGAGTTTGCGGAGAAGTACGGCGCGCGCTGGTTCGTGGGCGAGTTCTCGTGCATGCGCTGCATGCCGGGCGCCGCGCAGTGGCTCGACGACTGCTGCAACATCTTCGATGCCGCGGACGACGTAGACATGTGGGCGTACCACTCCTACGGTGAATACCACGGCTGGAACCTCGAGTACGAGGAGGAGACCCCCTACGAGGGCAAGCCCAAGAAGATGCCCAAGGGCGAGGAGTGCTCGCGCATGAAGGTGATGAAGGCGCATTGGGCGGGCAAAAAACCCGATCCCTCGGCCTTCAAGAAGCCGTTCGTCGAATAGCTGCATCGAAAGTCGAAAGTCTTTAAGAAAGGTCAAACACCATGAACTGCAAATTGCTCTCCGTCCTCTGCGTCGCGGCGTCCGTCCACGCGGCGTCGGCGTTCACCATCGACTACGACATCCCCGCCGGGAACGTCATCGTCGACTCGATCGAAGGCGATGTCGCGAAAGTGCGGCAGGACCTGCGCGACACGAAGAACGGCTGGTTCTACTGGGCGTTCCGCGTGAAGGGCGCGGCGGGAAAGACCGTCAAGTTCGTCTTCACCGACAAGTACGGCGGCGGTCCGGTCGGCGTGCGCGGTCCGGTCGTGTCGAAGGACGGCGGCAAGACCTTCGCCTATCCGCTCGACGGAAAGTCGAAGGCGGACGGGTTCACCTACACGTTCGGTCCGGACGAGGACGAGACGCTCTTCTACGAGTGCCATCCGTACGTGCTCGCGAACTGGGAGGCGTTTGTCGCGCGCCACGCCGCGGACATCGCTGCCGGCAAGATGAAGGTCGAGACGCTCTGCAAGTCGCGCAAGGGCGCGGACGTCCCGCGCGTGCGCTACGGATGCCTTTCGGGTGCGCCGAAGTACCGCTTCCTCGTCACGTGCCGACACCATTGCTCCGAGTCGATGGCGAGCTGGGTGGTCGAGGGGATCGCGGACGCGTTCATGGCGGACGACGACCTCGGCAAGTGGCTTCGCGAGAACGTCGAGCTGATGTGCGTGCCGATGATGGACTTCGACGGCGTGCAGGCGGGCGACCAGGGCAAGAACCGCGCTCCGCACGACCACAACCGCGACTACACCGAATTCCTCTATCCCGAGACGAAGGCCCTCACCGAGTGGGTCATGGGCTATGCCGGCGGACGCCTCGATGCGTTTCTCGACGTCCACTGCCCGTGGGTCCGTGGACAGTACAACGAGTTCGTGTACACGCCACTCAAGGACCCCAAGGTGTATCCCGCCACCGAGGGCTTCTTCTCGGCCACGATCGAGAAGCTGCAGGAGGGCGGGCTTCGCTACAAGGCGTCGGACGATCTTCCTTTCGGCGTCGAGTGGAACAAAGGCGTCACGTATGCTAATGGGTGGTCGTCTTCGTCGTGGGTCGTCCACAACGTGAAGGGTCTCAAGACGTGCCGCTCGTTCGAGATTCCGTTTGCCAACGCGAACGGCGCGGTGGTGACGCCCGAGAAGTGCCGCCTGTTTGGACACGGCCTCGCCAACGCGCTTCGCGAGCTGATGAAGAAATAGAAGCCGGCACCGGCCGGCAATCCCCAAGACGCGCAACTGGGGGGCATTTCGCAGTCGGAATGTCCTTTGTTGCGCGGACAAATATGGCGGCGGGGTGCTTGGTTTTATGGTATAATTATGCCATGAAACTTGCCGCTAGACTTGTGCTTGTCTTTTCCCTGACATTCGGAGCGTCTCTTTTTGCCGCCGATCCCAAGGTGGATGTGCAGGCGGCGAGGGCCGGTAAGGGCGTTCTCGTCCTGCAGACCGGCAGCGACTGGTGCGTTAGCGGCGAACAGGTCCGCAAAGTGTTCGAGAGTTCCGAGTTCCGCCGCGCCGTCGGGTCGAAGTATATCCTTGCCGTATACGACGAGATGGAAGAGCCCTCCGACGCCGTGAAGGAGTCGAACGCGCTCGTCTCCGAAATACTCGTAAGGACCAAGCGTTTCCCCGCGATTACCTGCTATGCGCCGGGAACGCGTCTTCGCGTCTTCGCCCAGGTCGAGAACGTGCCTGGCGACATCGCGGCTAAAAAACTTGCGGAGCTTGTTTCGAAACTGTCTGCGAGGAAGAACCAGGCGGAGGCGCTTTTCAAGAAGGCGGCGTCCCAGAAGGGGGAGAAGGCCGCTGATCTCTACGGCGCTGCGTTCGATTTGCTCTTTCCGTTGATGGGAACTTTCCACAGGGACGAGCTGACAAAGGGCAAGTGTGCGTGGGCGGATGAATGGAAAGCGCTTTCCGCGCTTGACGCGAACGATTCCCTCGGCTGGGTAAAGCACTTCGAGATCGACGACTACAAGGGCGTCACGATGGTCGAGAAGGTGACGAACGAGAAGAAGGACGGCTCGACGGCGTTCCTCGACAGCATCAAACGCGTTCCGCAGTCGCATTTCAATGCAAGCCAGCGCCAGCTCGTCAAGATCATGGAGTATGCCGCTACGACCGACGGGACGGACAAGCCGCTGAAACCGCAGGGGAAGGCCGCCCTGAAGGCGGCGCTTGAACTCGGTCGCACCACCTTCTGGGGGCAGTACGCGATGGGGCGGCTTATGATGGACGGCGAGAAGTTCGAGACACGGGGGCTCGCTCGCGCGGCGGTTCGGCCGCGGCCAACTACGGGAACAAGCGGCGCAAGTCCCGCGTTCGCGCTTGATCGGGCGAAGAACGCAGTCGACAACATCAAGCCGAAGGCGGTTCTTAACGAACAGCAGAAGCTGGCTGTCGCACGCCACGCCGTGCTGCGGCTGATTGGGCAGAAGGGTTGGAATGATCTTGTTGCGCGCCCGGGATCCGCGCAGTTCCTGAAGGCATTCCTGAATGACCGCACATGGCTCGAGGACTTTGCGTGGAGCGGCACGTTCCCGGCGAACAGCTCCGATGGTTGGGCGCGCGCCGGCGACGGTCCTGGCGATGGCGCGGCGGCTGCGCTCGCGCTAGAGTCGCTGATTTTCCAGGACAACGGCAAGTGGGTTCCGTTCGCGGACGGCGCGTTCGTGAACAACGAAGGCCGCCGCTTCATGACCGCGCTTGCGCTAAACTATCCCGACAAGGACGAGGCGTGGCTCGCCGACGTTCTCGACGCCTATCGCGCGACTGCGAAGGCGGGGCGTCTCCACAAGAGCGCCTATTCGCAGCCAGTCTGGATCTGGCGTTTTGCCCTGCACCAGGGCCACGGCACTGCGAGCGTCGACAACATGGCGGCGCAGCAACGCCATCTCGACAAGTTCGTGAACTTGCCGAGCAGGGAGTACGGCGGTGCGTGCTGGATGATACAGTACCGCACTTTCAACTGCTTCGGCGACTCCGTTCAAGGGCCGCTATACTACAAGCCGTGGTCGACAGCCGGCGAGTGGCCGAAGAGGAAGTATTCGCAGATCGTGGGCGGCGTGTGCGGAGAGCTCTCGAAGTTTGGAAGCGCAGTCTCCAACGCCCATGGTCTCCCATCTACGACAGCTGGGCAGCCTGCACACTGCGCCTACACGCGCCGACTCACGAGCGGTCGCTGGGAGGTCGACTACAGTGTCACAGGCCATTCGCAGATGCACCTCTGCTTCTGGAACAAGCATCCTTGGCAGTATTCCGTCGCCATCGAAAAGACGTTTCGCGGCGACCGCGAGAAGCGCCATACCGCCAACCGGCTTCTGGAACTTGCAATCATAGCCGAGGAGCGTGGACTCAAGCAGTCCGATGTGGAGGCGTACTTTCAGCAGGCCTGTCGCTCGTGGCCGGCGCACTACGGCGCTTGGAAGGCGTACGGCGACTGGGTTGGCCGCACAGGCGCGTCGATTGACACGATGCGGACATGGGTGCGTGGCTGCGCGCGCGGGATGAAGACAGGCCGGCAGCCGGTCTGGGATTTCCTTACCCCCTACTTCGCGCGTGTTATGAAGGAGAAGGGGAAAAAGGCGCTTGCCGACGAACTCGTGGCGTTTGCGCCTTTGCTGCGGCAGAGCGAAGAGGAGGTGCAGGAGGAGGCAGACTTCAAGGAGATGCTCAAGGAGTGGGCGAAGCCACTCGGCTCCGATGTTGAGTTTGCGGTGCCGGTCCTTAAGGCGATGCTTCTCGCACAGTACGGGACGAAGAACTACTTTACGCAGGTGCTCGGATGGGGTGGCGATGTCATGATGGGCGACAAGGGGCTTTCCGCCGTTTATATCAAGACGCTTGGCGAGGTCGTTGCGGAAAAGGCGAAAGACGGCGCTGGCTCTGCGCTCGACTTCAACCCGCTGATGCTCGGTGCGTCGAAGTCTGACAATCTCGAGGCCTTCCGCCAGATTGCGATGCTGCAGGACAAGCTTGAGCCATACAAGGGCGACGGCAAGCCATATCCGACCTCCGACTTCGGCGGTCAGCTCGTTTCTGCCGAGGGGCTTCTCAAGACTTCGACTACGAGCGGATGGGACAAACCAAAGAACTACGCCCGCTGCATCGACGCTACGCCGTGCGGCGAGAATGGTTTCCATACGGCGAAGGAGAAATCTCCTTGGGCTGTCGTGATGCTTCCTGGGCCCGTTTCAGTATGTGGCGTTGTCGCCGAGAACAAGGCAGGGTGGCAAAACCGCCACCGTCAGGCGCCGCTTGAACTCCAGGTTTCCGAGGATGGTTCGGAGTGGACGACAGTGTACCGCGAAGACCAGGTGCGCGACACCTACCGCATCGACCTCAGGATGACCGCGCCTCGCGCACGCTATGTCCGCATCCGCCGCGTTCCCGACGCGAAGGACGAAGTCTATCACCTGAACAAGCTGCTCGTCTACGGCAAGAAGCTCTATTAGCCCGATGCCTTACCTTCCTGTCGGCATGACCTTGACGAACTTCGGGCGGTAGGACGGCCAGTCCGCGAGGATGCGGGCGGCGAGCGGCGAGCCGGTGCGCTCCGCGTGTTCGCGGATGAGCGCGAGGAGTTCCTGCTCGTCGTCGGAGTTTTCCGCTATGCCGGCGAGATCGATGGAGTCGAGGTTGCACTTCAGGTCGAAGTCACCCGCCTCGTCAATAACGTATGCAACGCCGCCGGTCATGCCGGCGCCGAAGTTGACGCCCGTCGATCCAAGTACAAGCACCTTGCCGCCGGTCATGTATTCGCAGCCGTGGTCTCCGATTCCTTCCGCGACTAGTGTGACGCCAGAGTTGCGGATGCCGAAGCGTTCTCCCGCCTGGCCGTTCAGGAAGATCGCGCCCGACGTGCCGCCATAGGCGATGACGTTCCCTGCGATGACGTTTCCTTCTGGGGCGATGTCGGACTTGGGCGGCCTTATCGTGATGATGCCGCCGGAGATTCCCTTGCCGATGTAGTCGTTCGCCTCTCCGACGAGGTTGAAGGTGACGCCATGCGCCAGGAATGCGCCGAACGACTGACCTGCGACGCCGGTGAAGTTGACTTCGATATTCCGTTCCCCATTCCCCATTCCCCATTCCCCGATCAACCAACCTGAGAGGGCGGTGCCTACCGAGCGGTCGCAGTTGGAAATATTGCGGCTGATTTCGGTCTCGCCTTTCTCCACTGCCGGTATCAGCTCGCGGAAGTCGTAGTTTTCTTTGATAGTTGGAGTTGGAGTTTCGAGTTGGAGAGTGGAATTGCCAATCTCTTCAGAGGCGAGCATCTCCGAGAAGTCGAAGCTCGTTCCGTCCTTCGCCTTGAGAAGATCGGCGCGGCCGCGCGCCTCGGCGAGCGACTTGAGTCCCAACGCGGCGAGGTGTTCGCGCACTTCCTCGGCGAGGAAGCGGAAGTAGCGCTGGAGATGTTCTGGCTTTCCTGCGAACTTGCGGCGAAGCTCGGGCTTTTGCGTCGCGATTCCGACGGGACAGCAGTTCAAGTTGCAGTTGCGGCATTGGACGCATCCGATGGAGACGAGCATCGAGGTGCCGAATGCGAATTCGTCAGCGCCGAGCATCGCAGCGATGACAATGTCACGCCCGGTTCTCAGCTGTCCGTCGACTTGCAGTTTCACGCGGTGGCGCAGGTTGTTCTTTACGAGCGTCTGGTGCGCTTCCGCGAGGCCTACTTCCCATGGAAGCCCCGCGTGCTTCATCGAGGTTAGGGGCGCTGCGCCAGTTCCGCCGTCGAAGCCGGATATGACGACTACGTCTGCGTGCGCCTTTGCAACACCTGCGGCAATCGTGCCGACGCCCGCCTCGGAGACGAGCTTCACCGAGACTCGCGCCTCGGGGTTTGCGCACTTGAGATCGTAGATGAGCTGTGCGAGGTCCTCAATCGAGTAGATGTCATGGTGAGGAGGCGGCGAGATGAGGGTCGTTCCCGGTTTTGCGTGCCTCAGGCGGGCGACGAATTCGTCCACCTTGTGTGCGGGAAGCTGACCGCCTTCGCCCGGCTTTGCACCCTGGGCGAGCTTGATCTGCAAGTCCTTCGCAGAACGCAGGTACTCGATCGTCACGCCGAAGCGACCCGAAGCGACCTGCTTGATGGCGCTGTTCTTCTCGGTGCCGAAGCGTTCGGGGTTCTCTCCGCCTTCGCCGGAGTTGGACATCGTGCCGAGTCCGTTCAGTGCGAGGGCGATCGTCTCGTGCGCCTCGGGCGAGAGCGAGCCGAGCGACATCGCGCCGCCTACGAAGTGGTGGACGATGGAATCTACGGGTTCGACATCCCTCGTTCCCACCCCTGCTAGGGCATCGCCTTCGGCGACTCGCTTCGCTCGGGGGATACGTTCCCCGTTCCCCATTCCCCGTTTCTTAAACTCCAACTGTGACCTAAGCGTCACGCGGCTCTTCTGGTCGATATCGTCGGTGTAGCGTTTGAAGCGCGCGTAGTCGTCGTGGCGCACGGATTCGCGGAAGTCGACGAGCCGCTGCGGCGTCCAGAGATGCTCCTCTCCGCCATTTCTAGTGCGGTACTCCCCGCCTGCGTCTATCTTTGTGTCCTTTGCGTTCTTTGTGGCTAAAAGTTCTTCGATGTCTTCAATCTCAAGTCCACCGACAGGCGAGGTGACGCCGTCGAAATATTCGGCCATGATCTTCGGCCCGAGGCCAACCGCCTCGAAGATGCGAGCCGAGCGATAGGACCTCAAGGTCGAAATGCCCATCTTGGACATTATCTTCATCAATCCCTTGCATACGGCGGTAACATAGTTCGCCGCCGCCTTGACCGTGTCGTCCTTGCCGATTTCCGTGACGGTCGCAAGTGCGAGATATGGATTCACCGCAGTCGCGCCAAACCCAAGGAGGACGGCGAAGTGGTGGACTTCGCGCACTTCGCCGGACTCGACGACTATGCCCACGGAGGGTCTCGCGCCCGCATCGACAAGCGCCTTGTTCACCGCAGCAACAGCCAAGAGCGAAGGTATTATCTTCCCTGCGTAAAAACCTCTGTCGCTCAAGATCAGTATCTTTGCGCCTTCCTTTACGGCTGCGAGCGCATCGGCCGCGAGTGCGTCGAGAGCGGATTTAAGTTCGCCCTCGAAGTACATCGAAAGCGTCTTTGCGGGGAAGTCGGGGATGTTGCGCATCCTCTTCAGCTCGTCGTCGGTCAGGACTGGGCGAGTCATCTTTACGAGCCGCGCGTGTCCGGGCGTCTCTGCAAGGATGTTGCCTTCGTTGCCGATGTAGGTCATGATCGACATGACGAGCTCTTCGCGGATCGGGTCGATCGGCGGGTTCGTCACCTGCGCGAAAAGCTGGTGGAAGCAGTCGAACATCTTGAACTGTCCGTTGTTCCCCGCTCCCCTCAGGCACGCAAGCGCCGCGTCATTGCCCATCGCGCCGACTGGCTCGTGCCCAGTCTCGGCCATAGGACGCAGAATGAGCTCGACGTCCTCAAGCGACCAGCCGAATCTCTGCCGCCGAGCGGCAGCGGTCTCGTCGCCTTCGTCCGGCTTAGAAGGGACAATCTCGGTGAAGAGCCCGGTAACCGGGATCTGGTTTTCCTTTACCCAACGACGATAGGGGCGGCGCCGCGCGTAGAAGTTCTTGATCTCGGCGTCTTCCATGAGACGGTGCTTTTCGAGGTCAAGCCAGAGTATTGCGCCCGGTTTCAGTCGTCCGTGACGCTCGATGTCGCCTGGCGCGATGTCTAGAACGCCGGTTTCGGACGCAAGGACGAAGAGCCCGTGTTTCGTGAGCGTCCACCTTGCCGGCCTCAGGCCGTTGCGGTCAAGTGTCGCGCCGAGGCCAAGTCCGTCGGTGAAGGCGACTGCTGCAGGGCCATCCCACGGCTCCATAAGTGCGGAGTGGTATTCGTAGAACGCGCGGACGTCGTGGCCCATGTGGTACTTTGCGCCCCATGCCTGGGGAACGAGCATCATCATCGCGTGCGGCGCGTCTCGCCCTGCCGCAACGAGCAACTCGAAGATGTTGTCGAGCGACGCGGAGTCAGACTGTCCGCCGTGGACAATGGGAAGTATCTTCTTGAGATCGTCGCCGAAGGTCGGAGACTCGAGCGACGCTTCGCGCGCCGCGAGAGCGGTGAGGTTGCCTTTGATTGCGTTGATCTCGCCGTTGTGCGCGATTGCGCGGAAGGGGTGCGCGAGTTCCCAGGTGGGGAACGTGTTCGTAGAATAGCGCTGGTGGACGATTGCAAACGGAGAGATGAAATCCGGGTCGGAGAGATCGGGATAGAACTTCTCTATCTGCGTCGCGAGCAAGAGTCCCTTGTAGACGATCGTGCGCGAAGAGCAGGAGCAGACATAGGTGTCCTTCGTCGCTTTCTCAATCTCGCGGCGAATGATGTAGAGTTGCCTCTCGAAGGCCGGGTTTTCTTTGCCGCAAAGTACGCAAAGATCGCAAAGGCCGTTGCCTCCCGACCCCTTTGCGCCCTTTGCGTTCTCTGCGGCTATGAACACCTGCCTTATCCGCGGCATTACCCTGCGCGCGTCGTGTCCGATGGCATCGGGGTTAATTGGTACGTCGCGCCAGCCGATGACCTCGCAGCCTTCGTCTTTCACGACCTTTTCGATCGTCTTCTCCTCGCCCTCGCCGCCGAAGATCATCGCAACGCCAAAAGTCTCCCCCGGCTTTGCGGCCTTTGCGTTCTTTGCGGCTAAAATCTTCCCGAAGAACCCGTGCGGAATCTTGAGGAGAAGCCCTGCGCCGTCGCCGGTCTCCGGATCGTTGCCGGTAGCGCCGCGGTGCATAAGGCGCTTCAGTATAGTCATGCCTTTCTCGACGATGTCGTGGTTCGCCTCGCCAGAGAGGTTGGCCACCATTCCGACGCCGCACGCGTCGTGCTCGTATTCTCGCCTGTAAAGGCCCTGCTGTACGTATTTGCCGTTCATCTTCTTTTCCTCGAGATCATTCAACTGTTACCGATTTTGCCAAGTTGCGCGGCTGGTCTATTTCGCATCCGCGAAGCCGTGCGACATGGTACGCGAAGAGCTGGAGCGCCACTACTGTTACGATGGGCGACAGCTCCGCGCATGTTTTCGGAATTGTCAGCGCGTCGGTGACTGCCGCTGCCGCCGCTTCGTCGCCCTCGGTCACCACGCCGATGACTGGCGCGAGGCGTGCACGGCACTCCTGCACGTTGCCGAGCGTCTTCTCCTTGCCTCGTATGTCGGCGAGAAGTGCGACGACAGGCGTCTTTTCGGAGAGGAGCGCGATTGGCCCGTGCTTGAGCTCCGCCGCCTGGTAGCCCTCAGCATGGACGTAGGCGACTTCTTTTATCTTAAGCGCTCCCTCGAGCGCCACTGGGTGCAGCATCCCGCGCCCGATGAAGAACATGTCGTCCGCCTTCGCGTACTTCTCCGCGACTTTTGCGATCGCCTCGTTCCCCTCGAGCACCTTCTTGACGAGTTCGGGGAGACGCGAGATTTCCTTGACAAGCCGGTCGCCGTTCTCGAAGGATAGGCGGCGCGTCCTGCCGAGCTTGAGCGCCGTCATGAGAAGGGCTGTCACCTGCGCGGTAAACGCCTTCGTGGATGCGACGGAAATCTCGGGTCCCGCGTGGAGATAGACGCCACGCCCGGCCTCGCGTGCGATCGTTGAGCCGACGACGTTGCAAAGTCCCGAGACGAGTGCGCCTTTCCTGATCGACTCGCGGACGGCCGCAAGCGTATCGGCCGTCTCGCCAGACTGCGAAAGCGCCATCACCCAGTCGTTTGGTCCGACGATCGGGTTCGAATACCTGAATTCAGCCGCCTGCTCTGGGTCTGTTGGAATGTCGGCCAGCTTCTCGAAGAGGTACTTGCCGACCATGCCCGCATGGAGCGAGGTGCCGCACCCCACGATGACGACGCGCCTAACGGCGGCGAGATCGCGCGGCGAGAGCGAGAGCCCCGAGAGAAACGCCGTCCCTCCTGCGGGGTCGAGTCGTCCGCGAATCGTGTTCGCGAGCGCATCTGGCTGCTCGAAGATCTCCTTGAGCATGAAGTGCTCATAGCCGCCTTTTTCTATCGCGCCGATATCCCAGTCCACCTCCTGCACTTCGCGGGTGACGGGGGAGTTGTCGAGGGTGTGGATGTCGACGCCGTTCGGTGTAATGCGCGCGATGTCGCCGTCCTTGAGGTAGATGACCTGGCGGGTGTACGCGACTATGGCCGACACGTCGCTCGCGACGACGATGTCGTCTTCTCCAACGCCGATGACGAGAGGGCTTCCCTTGCGAGCAACGACCATCTCGCCCGGATGCTTTGCAGATATTGCGGCGATGCCGTAAGTTCCCTCGACGCGCTTGAGCGCCTCGGCTGCGGCTGCCAAGAGGTCGCCCTTGTCAAACGCGGCGATCAGGTGTGCGACGACTTCGGTGTCGGTCTGCGAAAGGAACTTTACGCCGCGCTTCTCGAGTCCCGCGCGGAGCGCCGCGTAGTTCTCGATTATGCCGTTGTGGACGAGGGCGAGATTGCCGCCATCGGCTACATGCGGGTGCGCGTTGGCGACGGTCGGAAGGCCGTGCGTCGCCCAGCGTGTGTGCGCGATGCCGATCGTGTATTTGCCGCGCTCGTTTTCTGGAAGCGCC
This sequence comes from Kiritimatiellia bacterium, assembly GCA_045536845.1. Lineage (GTDB taxonomy): Bacteria > Verrucomicrobiota > Kiritimatiellia > RFP12 > UBA1067 > UBA1067. The sequence goes on from JAZSOG010000038.1 coordinate 44,070, forward strand.
CTTGAAAGAAGATTGTCGAGCTTGGCGACTTTTCCCGTCTGCTTGTAGACTTTTATGCCTTCCGCAGATTCAAGTGCGACGCCAGCCGAATCGTAGCCGCGATACTCGAGCCGCCTGAGGCCGTTGACGAGAGGCCCGACGGCCGACTTGTTCCGTGAAGTAAATCCTACTATTCCGCACATTGCCTTCTTCTCCTTACATTTGCAGAGACTTGCCGCTTGCGAGCGCGCGGACGACGAGCGACGCGCCGTTTGCACAGTCGCCGACGCAGAAGATGTTCCGCGCGGGATCGGCGACAAGTGCCGTGCGCGGCGTCTGTGCGAGCTTCAGCTGCGAGACGATCGGGCTCTCCGCCGGAACGCCCGTGAATCCCATTGCGAGAAACACGAGGTCGGCTTCGATGACTTCTTTTGTTCCCGGCGCCGAATGGAACTTCGCGGGTCTGCCCTCTGGGGAGAAATCCCATTTGACCGTTTCGACTTCAACTCCGGAGACATGTCCATCGCCGATGAACCTCAATGAATTCAGGTTCCAGCGCCTCTCGCATCCTTCCTTGTGGCTGGAGCTCGTGCGGAGCATGTAAGGCCAGAGCGGCCAAGGGGTCGAGGCGTCGCGCTCGTCCGGTGGCTTCGGCATGATTTCGATCTGCGTCACCGATTTTGCGCCTTGGCGGATCGATGTGCCTACGCAGTCAGAGCCCGTGTCGCCACCGCCAATTACCAGCACCTTCTTGCCTTTGGCGGAAATCGGCGCCGCGGGAATCTCGCCGGTGAGGAAGCGGTTCTGTCCTTCAAGCAGTTCAAGCGCGAGGTGGACTCCTTTAAGTTCGCGTCCCGGAATCTTGAGATCGCGTGCCGCAGGAGTTCCGATTGCAACGACTACGGCGTCGTTCTCCCTCGCGAGCCATTCTGCGGAAACGTCCTTTCCGACTTCGCAGCCAGTAACGAACTTGATGCCTTCCGCTTCCAGGATCTTCCGGCGGCGTTCGATAAGCACCTTGTTGAGCTTGAAGCAGGGGATGCCGTAGCGGAGAAGTCCGCCGATGTTTTTCCGCCGCTCGTACACGGTCACCGCGAATCCGCGGCGGCGAAGCGTGACCGCGGCGGAAAGTCCGGCGGGACCGGCGCCAATTATCGCCACCTTCTTGCCGTTTTCCTGCGCAGGAGGGCGCGGCACGACCCAGCCGTTATTGAAGGCGGTCTCGATGATGCGCTTCTCCGACTGTCGCACCATGACGGACTCTTCGTCGAGCTGGTGTACACAAGAAGCCTCGCACAGAGCTGGGCAGATGCGCGAGGTGAATTCGGGGAAGTCGGAGTTTTGGCTAAGGAGATCGTAGGCGCGTTTCCAGTCGCCCTGCGCCACGGCGCGATTCTGGTCGGGAACGAGATTCCCGAGAGGGCAGCCGTAGGCATGGCAGAAGGGCTGGCCGCAGTTCATGCAGCGCGAGGTCTGTTCCTTCAGTTCGTCGTCGGTAAGCGACCGTTCGACTTCGTTCCAGTCGCTTTTGCGCTCTTCCATCGGGCGAAAGATGTCGTGTATTCTCTTCATGATAATCCTTGCTTATCAAGTGAAGAGATTAGCAAATCTCATGCCAACGCCTTAAAAGGGTCAGTTTTTTACATTTTTTGTAATCTGGCGCGAGAGTGGCGTTAGAATATTACAAATCTTGAGATTACAAAATATCGCTAGGCATGCGCCAGTCGGCGCGTGGTGATAGTGAAAATGTGATTTTTGGACCGTCTGGAACGCAATTTCTTTTATATTGCGCCTGTCGGAAGCGACGGAGGAAGGTCTGGAGCGTCTTTGTGATCGTCTCATCAAGGTAAATACCCCTAAACGCGAGACGGGCAAGCGCGAGCATCTTTTCGGCGTCCGTTCCATTTGCGAGGAAATGGAAGAGGAAGAAGTCGTGTAGCTCGTATGGCCCGAGACGAGCCTCCGAGTCGTTAGCCGCCGCGCTGGGAACTAACTCTGGCGTGATAGGCGCGTTGGCGATTCCGTTGAGAATCGACCGAAGGGGTTCTGCCGACTCCTCCGCGACAAGCTTGAGCGCACCGAGTACCATTGTCTTCGGCACCGAGCAGTTGAGCTGGTACATGCTCATGTGGTCGCCGTTGTATGTGTTCCATCCGAGCGCGATCTCTGAAAGGTCGCCCGTCCCGACGACGAGCGCTCGCTCCATGTTGGCGACGTCCATTAGCACCATCGTGCGCATCCTCGCCTGGACGTTTTCGTAGGCGATGTCATGCGTCGCTTCGTCGTGCCCGATGTCCGCGAGATGTCGCTTGCACGATTCGCAGATGTCGACGACGCGGCATGTCGCCCCGACGGCGCGTCCAAGTTCTGCGGCGGTGCTTTGCGTGTGCCCTGTCGAGCCGAAGCCCGGCATGACGATGGCGACGAGATTGGTGCGTGGGAGCTTGAGCCGATCGAGCGCCGCCGCCGCGCCAAGAAGCGCAAGCGCGGAATCCGCGCCGCCCGAGACGCCGACGACGAGCTTTTCGGAATGCGCGCTTTCCATGCGCCGCGCAAGCGCCGCCGCCTGGATCGCGAGAATGCCGCGGTGCCAGTCGGGTTCCTCGAATTCGTCTAGGAAGGGGGAGCGTGAAATCTCGCTCGGCTCCGCCTCGGGGAGTTTCGCGTCAATCGCCACGATTTCAGCGACCGTTTCTGCCGACGCCATTGATGTCGCACTTCGCCTGCGATAGCGAAGGGCGTCTACATCTACTACTGCATCGACGACTGACGGCTCGCCGGCGAAGAGTCCGCTGTCCGCGGCGATGCGTCCGGCTGCCGCGATCATGGAGTCTCCGCCGAAGACGGCATCCGAGCTTGACTCGCCGATGCCGGCGCATGCCATTGCATAGGCGCAGCCGAGGCGCTGGCTCTGCTGGCGCACCATCTCGCGGCGGCGAGCGGACTTGCCGAGATAGTCTGTGCTGGCGGAAAGGTTGAAAACTACGTCTACTCCGCTTGCGGCGGCGAGCGAGCTCGGTGGCACCGCTGCCCAGAGGTCTTCGCATATCTCTACGCAAAAGCTGAGCCCTCCCGCCTTGAAGACCTTTGGCGGCTCGTTGCGCGGCGCTGGCGTGAACTGCCGCGCCTCGTAGTATTCGCGGTATGTCGGGAGGCTGCGCTTGCGGACGATGCCCACCACCTTTCCGGTGAAGACGACTGCCGCGGAATTGTATATCGCGGGGCCTGACTTTTCTGGGAAGCCGACGATAGAGACGATTGGAAGGCCCGCCGTCGCAGTCGCGAAGTCGGCAAGCGCCTTTTCGGCTGCATCGAGAAATTCGCCGCGGAAAAAGACGTCGCCACATGTGTAGCCGGTGACGCTGAGTTCCGGGAACACGATTGCGGCAACGCCAGACTCGGCCGCCTTGCGGGCGAGCCGAGTCATCTCTTTTGCATTCGCCGCGGCGTCCCCTAGGTGAAGCCGCGGCGTTGCCGCTGAGATCTTGTAAAGTCCTTTCACTTGAAGAGAGGCCTGCGGCGGGGGAGCAAATACGAAAACCACCGCCGCAGGCCAAAGGGTTTAGAACTTGAGCGTTGCGTTGACGCCGCCCCAGACAATCTGGTGCTCGCCCTCGCCCATGTAGCCCTCGTGCCGCAGCGTGTGGGAGGGCGTCCATGTGTAGTTGATCTGCGCTCCGAGCGAGAGCCACTCCGTGACGGCGTAGGACGCCGCGACTCCGAGCGTAAAGTCGGTTGCCTCGGTTCCGCCGGCCGAGCCTGTGTAGGCGTGGTTGGCGAAGTTCAGTGCGGCTGACGGCGTGACGGTCAGCTTCTCCATCGGCTCGAATTCGTGCGAGAGCGCAAATGTCGCGTACACGGCCGAGACATCGTTTTTGGCAGTGTCGAGGTAGTCCCAGTACGCAGTGAACGACGGAGTCACGATCGGGTTGTTGTACGCTACGGTTCCGTAGAGCTCTTCGGTGGAGCGTCCGTTTCCATAGGGGAACGAGTACCAGATGTGCCCGATCTCAATGTCTACGGGTCCGAACGAATTGGCATACGCGAGCGTGTAGTCAAGCTCCTGGATTCCGCATGCGTGGCGGCTTGCGTTCATTGTTCCGCGCCGGTGCGTCAAGTCCATGCTGGCCCAGACATTTGCGGAAATCTTTCCAAAGTCGCCTGCGTCGTACCCGAGCGTGACGCTCGGCTGCCAGACGGGATTCCCGTTGCAGATCTTGCCGCGCCAGATGTAGTCGCTTAGGACGTCTATCGAGGCTTCGACGAAGAACGCGGAGGATTCCGCACTTTCGACTTCGTTCGTCTCTGCTGCCGCCGCGAAGGATGCGGCGACGGCCAGGATGGCTATGGTTGCTTTCATTTTCATGGTCCTTTAAGTTTTTTCTTTTTTAGACAGGATTAACAAGATTTACGGGATTGTTTAGTTGGAGTTTTGAGTTGGAGTTGGAGAGTGGAATTGTGAAAATTCCTTTCTACAACTACGACTACTCACTACAACTTCTCTCATCATAATCCTGTCAATCCTGTCTAAAACATTTAGGTGTTGCTGAAGAACTGGAACGAGGCGTAGGCGTCTTGGCCGTGTTCGGTCACGTCGAGGCCCTTGAGCTCAGTCTTCGCGCTGACGCGGAGAATGCCGAGTTTCTTCAGGGCGAAGAAGATCAGAAGACCCGTTCCGAGCGCCCAGACCGCTGTCATTCCCACGCCGACGAGCTGCACGCCGAGGAACTTGAAGCCGCCGCCGTAGAAAAGCCCGACCATCTCGTTGCCGTAGCCAGCCGCAGCAGGTGCCGCGAAGAGACCGACTGCGAGCGTACCCCAGACGCCGTTCACGCAGTGGACCGACACCGCGCCGACGGGGTCGTCGATGTGGATCTTGTCGAGCGCGAACACCGAGAGGACGACGATTACGCCGGCGACAAGCCCGATTACGATTGAGGCGTTGGCGGTCACGACATCGCAGGGCGCGGTAATCGCGACGAGACCCGCGAGCGAGCCATTGAGAGCCATGGTGAGGTCGGGCTTGCCCATGATTGCCCAGGCGGTGACGAGCGCGGCAATCGTGCCGGCGCATGCGGCGAGGTTGGTGGTCATCGCGACGCGGCCGATGGAGCCGATGCCGGCGGTGTAGCTGCCGGGGTTGAAGCCGAACCAGCCGATCCAGAGGAGGAACACGCCGAGCGTTCCAAGGACGAGCGAGTGGCCTGGGATGGGGTTCGGCTTGCCGTCGGGACGGTACTTTCCGATACGCGGACCGAGCGCGATTGCGCCAGCGAGCGCAATCCAGCCGCCGACGGAGTGGACGACCGTCGAGCCCGCGAAGTCGTGGAAGCCGAGGGCCTCGATCCATCCCTGCGACGCTTCGCCCGCGAGCGAGCCCCACATCCAGTGGCCGCTTATCGGATAGACGATAGCCGACACGATCACCGAATAGATGAGATAGCTCTTGAACTCGATGCGCTCCGCGACTGCGCCAGAGACTATGGTCGCGGCGGTAGCGGCGAACATCGTCTGGAAGAAGAGGAACGTCCAGTCCCAGACGCCTTCGCCGGTCGCGAGAGACGGCATCCCCAGACCTCCCCAGCCGAGCCAGCCGCCCAGCTTCGTTGCGCCGAACATAAGCGCTGCACCGAGGATGTAGAATCCGAGCGAGCCCGCTGCGAAGTCCATCAGGTTCTTCATCATGATGTTCGCGGCGTTCTTTGCGCGGGTGAATCCGGTCTCGACAAGCGCGAAGCCAGCCTGCATCGTAAAGACGAGTATGCCGGCGATGAGGGTCCAGACTACATTCAGGTTGGTTTGAACTGCTGCAGTGGTTATTTCAGGTTCCATGTTTTCGTTCTTTCTTTTTGACAGGATTTACATGATTAACAGGATTAAGATGAGAGAGTGAGTAGTCGTAGTTGTAGAAAGGGGTTTTCTCAATTCCACTCTCCAACTCCAACTCAAAACTCCAACTAAACATTCCTGTGAATCCTGTCTAAAACTATTGTCATCCTATTGCCGACGGGCCGCGCTCGCCGGTTCTTATTCTCACGCACTCGTCCATCGGAAGGACGAAGATCTTTCCGTCGCCGATGTCTCCCGTGCGCGCGCCTTCGATGATCGCCTCTATCGTTTTGTCGATAAAGTGGTCGTTCACCGCGATTGCAAGACGCATCTTCTTGTGGAGCGTGACTTCCTCGACGGCGCCTCTGTACAAGTGTAGGTACCCGCCCTGCTTCCCGCAACCAAGTGCGTTTGTGACGGACATCTTGTATATCTCGCGGGCGAACAGCGCCTGCTTGACGGCATTCAGTCGCTCTGGCTGAATGTAGGCTATGATCAGTTTCATCTTTCCTTTCTTGCGCCGCGACCATCGCAGCGTCGCACCCCATTTAGCAAACCCCGTGCCAACGCCTAAAATGTTGCCTGATTTGCTATCGCGCAGTATATCGGTTGTAATGTGCCGATTTTGATTTTACAAAATCTGTCATTCGCGTTTGCAATGGCATATTCGCCGCGCTCGCTCGTGTCATGGAGCTGGATTTGTGGTATAATGTCTCCACTAAAAGGGCATGTTGATAAATGCAGTTGAATGGAAATATGCCGCATTGCGGGCAATGGCGTCTTGTGCGCGAAATCGGACATGGCGCGTACGGCGTGGTCTATCTTGCCGTCGCTCCGGACGGTGAATGCGCGGCAGTGAAGGTATGCCGACGCGATGCAGTCGATCCCGAGCGCTATTCGCGCGAACTGCGCGGCGCGAAGCTCTATCGCGCAATCCCGTCGCAGGAAGGGCTTGTCCGAATGCGGACGCTTGTCGAGACGAAGTGGGGTTTCTATGCCGTGATGGATCTCGCGGACGACGAGTTCGAACGCACGGAGGGCTCGCTTGAATCCTATCGTCCAAAGACTCTCGTAGGTGTCATCAAAGGCGAGAAAGCGTTGCCACTGAAGGAGTGCGTCAATCTGGCCGTCTCTCTGTCGAAGGGACTTGCCGCGCTTCAGCGGCACCATCTTCTGCATCGCGACATCAAGCCTGCGAACGTGCTGTACATCAATGGCCGACCTGTACTTTCTGATCCTGGGCTCATCGTCGAGGAATCCGAGGCGGCTTCGCTCGTTGGAACGCCCGGCTATGTTCCGCCCGAGAAGTTTACCGACGCCGCGAGCGACGTCTACAGTCTTGGGCTCACGCTCAAGGCCGCAAGTTTCGGCCGCCAGATCGACGAGCTCGACAATGGCCCCGCTATGGAGGCCGATACAGGCGCGAAGTTCTTCCCCGCGTGGTGGCGCATCCTCAACAAGGCGACCGATCCGACCCCGTCCCGCCGCTACCAGTCCGCTAAGGCGCTGCTAAAGGATCTTAATGTGTTGCGCGTCAGGATGGCGCTTCCGTCAATGGGCATAATTGTGTCGGCAGTGGTTGCCATTGGATTGGCGATAGTCATTTCTTGCGCATGGGCGTACATTGAGCATCTGAAGCAAGATGCCAAGCAGGACGTAGAAGCCGCCCGGCAGAATCTTGACAATATCTTGAATGACTTCAAGGAAGACCTCTAATGACCTACAGGCATTTTAACAACGAAACGACGCGGTCGAGCGTATTAAAAGCGGTGACGGACACCGAAAACGAGGCGGCATGGCAGAGGTTATTCGACCTCTATGCCGGATTCGTCTTCTCGATTGCGCGGCACAAGGGGCTGAACGATACGGACGCTGATGACATCGTGCAGGTTGTGTTCGCCGATCTCGCGCGAAACTTGCAGACTTTCAAGTACGACCGCGAGAAAGGGCGCTTCAGGTCGTATTTGACGGGGCTCGTCAACTGGCGCGTCGTGGACCGGCTCAAGGCGTCGAAACGCGACGCTGAACTCAAGGCCAACTTCTGGGAAGAGGCGAAATCTGCCGCGACTGCCGAGGACGAAGACTTCGAGGAGCGCGAGTGGCAGCAGGCCGCGCTCGAGGAGGCGCTCCGCCGAATCAAGCCGGAGGTCCGCCCCGAGCACTACGCGGCGTTCGTCGCGAGCGCCATCGAGGGACAGGACACTGATGTCGTCACGAAACTCTACGGAATTTCCCGCGACAGTCTGTATCAGATACGCAAGCGCCTCACGGTTAAGTTGCGTGAGAAGCTGGCGGAAGTCCTTGCCGAGATGGACGAGCCCTGTGCGCTTGGTCCTCGGCCTTGATTGCGTCCGCTACAAGCGTGACGAGCCCGTGCTCGTTCTTTTCGTCGAGCCAGGCCCACTGTCCGTTTGGGTTTAGTTCGAGGAACCAGAGTTCTCCGTCTTTCCGTATGAAGTCGAAGCGCCCGAACCGGTAGCCGGTCTCGTGCATGAATCCTTTGATGGCGTTTTCTTCGTCGGCCGACAGCGAACACTTCGGCCACGCGGCTGGATTCTCTATGATGGATTTTCGGGAGTCATCCCCGTCGAATGAATCTCGCGGCGCACTCGCCGCGTAGGCTTTGCCGTCGATATAGACGACCGTCACTTCCTCCTTGCCGTCAATCCGCTCCTGTACAAACCAAGGATAGGAAAGGTCGAGTGCGCAGGGGTTGACCTCTTTCACTAAAAAAATCTTGTTCTTGCCTATTGGCGTTTGCGTCATTGTCTTGGCGACCCATCTGCCTCGCTTCAGTTCGTCTGGCAGTTCGTCGTGGAAGAAATGCCATGGCGCGACGCGAAAATACTTTCTGGCGACCAGCAATTGGCGCAACTTGCCGTATTTGCGGTTTGGACAGTCCACAAGGGCGACGAGTCCACGGTTCTGGCATTCGCGATAGAAGTCACTGAACAGTTCGGTCGTTTCCTCTCTGCACCAGTTTTCAATGCACCCGTACTTTGGTATGTCGATGCGCTCAAAGTATATCGGCTTGCGGAGATAGAATGACGAAAACGTCTTGTCCGTGATCTTCCGTCCGGCCGTTTTGTCAACTATGCAGAATCCATTGTGATGGAAATCCCAAGCGAAATTCTCTGGCTTGTCGATGTTGAAACGAAAAACGTCGTTCGCATCAAACTCTCGCATGACAATGTCAGTTGTCTCGCATTGGCTACAGGTGAAGATGAAAATCATGACTGGTGGTTTTGTTGCAGGGGTGAAAACAAGCCTTGGGGATGATGCCCCAAGGCTTGTCGGATTACGGCTCGCTTAGCCACACTGGTTGGCATCGTCTATCGTCAGATTCCCTCCGACAAAACTCTGCGTTCCTATTGTCATTGTCGCAATGTTGCCATCATTGGCAGGCTTTAGGCCGCTGATGTCGGTCGCTATGTCATTTGGTGTCATTGTTCTTTCTCCTTTGTTTTTGGTTAACCAAGTGTAGCGGACACCCGTCCGTTACGTCCTTGTATACGACGCAGTTTCGGAAATCTGACAGGAAATCTTCTCATCGCATAAATTGACGATTGCGTCGTCGTGGCTGACGAGCAGGACGATGCGTCCGAGGGCGAGCTTGCGAAGCAGCGTTTCGAAGGATGCGCGTGCCTTCGCGTCAAGGTGGTTGGTGACTTCATCCAGCACAAGCACGTTTGGATTGCGTACAAGGGTGCGGGCGATTGCAAGACGCTGCAACTCGCCGCCGGACAGGGACTGTCCCCGCAACCCAAGCCATGTGTCGAGTCCGGCGGGCAGTCTTTCCACCATCTCACCAAGTCCGCTTGCAATGACCGCCGCTTCGATATCCTCATCCCCGAACGACGGATCCCGCAAGGTTATGTTGTCTCGGACCGTGCCGGTTACAAGCAGGCTGTCCTGAAAGACAATGCCGATCTTGCGCCTGAAAGCGCCTTCGTCGAGTGTCTTCATTGGTGTTCCATTGACAAGAATCTCGCCCGATTGCGGCTCGAGCGCGGCGGTCGCCAATTTGAGAAGGGTCGTCTTGCCAATGCCATTGGCTCCGGTCAGTGCGTATATCCTGCCCGCGTGAAAAGTCACGGAGAAGTCCTTGACGACTGGCCGGTCTGGCGCATCGGGATAGGCGAAAGTCACGTTGCGGAACTCTATGGTTTCGACATTCTCCGCTCTTTTGCCGCCGTGCATGGCCTGGGGGTGTAAAAGTATTTCGTCGAGCGAGTCAATTCCCTCGCGCAGAGACGCGGTCTCGGGAAGGATCGAGACGATCCCCTGGACGGACTGCATCGCCGCGAGGAACAACATCTGGTATACGACAACGTCGCCGACGGGAATCGCGCCTTCCGCGGCAAATGTGCCGGCGACGCCGAGCACCGCGATTTCGCCGAAAACGAGTATCGCGCCAAGAAGGGCTCCGAACGCGACGGACAGGCGGTCCATGTCGCAGTTTCCGTCCTTGAGGGCGCCGAGCGCTTCTCGTGGGGAGTCGGCGAAGCGGCGTTCGGCGTCGAGAGTGCGCAGGAAGGGCAGTGAACGGAAGAAGTCGAATAGCGTGGCAAATGCGCTGTCGCTTCGCTTGCGCACGGAGTGGGAATTGTCAGAGAACCGCCTTGCGAATGGGAAGAAGAGGGTGACTGCGAGCGGTATGAACGCCATGAAGGAAAGCGCAAGCGCGAACGAGCGAGAATGTAGGGCCGCCCCTGCGGCGAGCATGGTAACCAAGGCGACGACGAGACGGGGGTAGAGTCCGCTGACGAACCCGCCCACGGCAAAGGTGTCGCGCGTAAGCTTTGCGACTAGCTCTCCGTTTGCGAGCGTGGACATCTCGGCGGGGGAGAAGTCCAGGACGGTGTCTATTACGCGGTCTTGTAGCTTAAGCTCGATGTGCCTTGCGCGCGAGAGGACGAGCCGCTGGAGGCATGGTGCCAGCGCCGCCTTCACAAGCAGAAGGGCGGCGAGAGCGACGAACGGCATGATTGGCGACTCGCCATCCACGAGCGCATTGATAAAGCGCCCGGTCGCGAACGGAACGGCGATGCCAGCGACTGTCTGCAGGACGAGAAGCGGCGAATACACAAACACTAAGGCAGGCGACGACAAGATCGTTGCCCACAAAAACCGTGTTCGCCTGAATGCCATATCAAGATTTCCTTTTGTTCCCATGCTTTTTAATCGTATACGCCTCGCTCTGGAAAATCTGACAACAGGCCCGAGTTCGACGCCGTTTTGGCGTGGGCAAACGTCAAGTCCGGCATCGTAGATCACCTCATGACCACCCGCGACCGCGCCGAGCTTGAAAAATCGCTACTAACGACTAACCACTAGCCAATGCCTATTGTTAAAGGCGAATGTAAACTATTGCAAGATAGTGTCATTTTATGATACTATATGCACATGAATCATTTGACGGAAAAGGCATTTGAATTGTCTCGCACAGGAATCTTCACCTATTCAGACGTTCTTGTTTGGTTGGGTGAAGGGCGAAATTCCGTTCGTGGAATTGTCAAACGGGCAATAGCTGCAGGAGAAATCATTCACATCCGCAGGGGGTTGTACTGCCTTGCTCCTAAATATCGTCGTCAGGGGATTAGTTGCAATGTCATTGCAAATATAATATACGGTCCGAGCTATGTCAGCATGGAGTCGGCTTTGTCCATTCACGGTTGGATTCCCGAGGCGGTGCACTCAGTCGTTTCCGTGTCGTTAGGCAGGGCGAAGTCGTTCGAGACGCCGATGGGGTATTTCGACTATGTGCAGATTGCCCAACGACCGCTCATGGCCGCCGTCGAGCGAGTGCGCGACGAATCGTCGGTCACTTTCCTTGTTGCCAAGCCGCTGAAGGCGATAGCGGATTATGTTGCCGCGAGAGGCATGGACTGGCGAGGCGTGGAACCACTGGAGGAGAGCCTTCGCATCGAGCGGGACGATCTCGACTCGCTCTCGACTGACGATTTCGAAGAACTTGAAGGCGTTTACAAATCGCTTCGGGCGAGGCGCTTCCTCGCTGGACTGAGAAAGGAGCTTGGGAAATGAACGATATCGCATTGATCCAGAGACGGCTGGAGGAATATCACTGTAGCGGCGCGGAAGAGGAGTTGAACGCAATCCGGGAGATTCTGCAGGAGATGGTCCTCGCAGGACTATCGCGCACGGACTTTTTCGTCAAGGCAGCCTTCCACGGCGGGACGCAGCTGAGGATTTTCGAAGGCGTGAGGAGATTCTCTGAAGATCTTGATTTTGCGCTTGTATCGCCGGACTCGTCTTTTCAGCTGCTTTCTTATCTCGAAAAGGTGTCGGAGGAACTGGGGGCAATTGGCGTGGCGATGGAGGTCCGGGACAAGTCCAAGGCATCTGCGACCGTTAAGAAGGGTTTTCTCAAGAACGATTCCCTTGTTGGAATCCTCGAATTGCGTTTTGTCGGCGGGAAGGGAACGTTGGGAACTCCGCGCAAGATCTCGATCAAGATGGAGGTTGACACCGATCCTCCCGCTGGTGCGACATATCGCGCGGACAATCTCCTTTTCCCATTCCCTGTTTCGGTGCGCAATTTTGACCGCGAAAGCGCATTCTCCGGCAAAATGCACGCGCTTTTGTGCCGTCAGTACGTGAAAGGGCGCGACTGGTTTGACTTCGTGTGGTATGCCGGGGTCCGCGCGAAGCTCAACCACGCGCTTCTTTCATCGGCAATCGGCCAACAGGGGCCTTGGGCCGGTCAGGGAATCGCGACGAGTGACTCATGGGTTCGTGAACGGCTTCTTGAAGTTATCTCCAAGATGGACTGGTCTGCAGCGAAGAGGGACGTCATGCCGTTTGTCTATCCATCCGACCGGCAGTCGCTTGACCTTTGGGGTGGAGATTTCTTTTCCTCGCTTACAGAGCGCCTTTTTGCCATGCCATAGTCGGCCCTCGGCAGATTCGCCGCGCTCGCCCGTATATTAATACGCTCATAGCGAGCGTCCGGCTTGAGAGAGCCCGAATAGGCCTGCGGCGGGGCAGTTGCCACCAGCTAACCACAAACCAACCGTTAATCGGAATTTGGTATAATTACGCATGTGAACATGGCAGGGGAAACTAAATCTCTCATCTACTGTGGAGATTGGCGGCTTGACCGCGAGATCGGGCGTGGCGCATATGGTGTCGTCTATCTTGCTGAGGGCGCTGATGGTGCATGGGCGGCGGTAAAGGTCTGCCGCCGCGCCGACATCGGTGACGAGCACTACGCGCGCGAATTGCGAGGCGCACGGCTCTACAGTGCGATTCCATCGCAGGAGGGGCTCGTTCGCATGCGCGAGTTTGCGGAGAAGCCGTGGGGCTTCTATGTCGTGATGGATCTCGCGGACGATGAATTCGACCGTGAATCTCCAACAGTAGAATCCTATCGCCCTAAGACCCTCGCCAGTGTCATTGTTGGAGAGAAAGCGCTGCCGCTCGGCGAGTGCATTAAGCTCGGCATCTCGCTTGCGAAAGGTCTTGTCGCGCTCCAGCGCCATCATCTGCTGCATCGCGACATCAAGCCAGGGAATGTAATCTATGTCGGAGGGCGGCCAGTCCTTTCGGACCCAGGGCTTGTCGTCGAGGAGTCCGCGGCCGCTTCGCTTGTGGGGACTCCCGGCTATGTTCCGCCAGAAAATTTTACCGCCGCGGCGGGCGACGTCTACAGTCTCGGGCTTACACTCAAGGCTGCGAGCTTTGGAAGGAGCATCGAGGACATAGACAAAGGTCCCGCTATCGTGGCAGATACTGGCGCAAGATTCTTTCCTGCGTGGTGGCGAATTCTCAACAAGGCGACCGATCCTACGCCATCCCGCCGCTGCCAGTCCGCAAAGGCATTGGTAAAAGACCTTGAAAGACTTCGTTGGAGAATGTCGTGGACGTTGCTTAGGCGTTCATGGCTGTTCTACACGGTGGTGGGGATCCGTCTTTCGTGTGCTGTCGCATACATGTATGTGGTATTTCGCAAAACGAACGGGATTGAGGCCGAGATCAAGCCGCTGAAGGAGTTCAAGAACGGCATGGAAGAGCAGATTGAACGCTCGAAGCGCGAAGCGATTGAGGGGGTCGCAAAAGCAATGGAAGACCTTGATGGTTTCACGTCGCACTTGAACGAAATGGTGGAGGAGCGCAAGAGGAAGGACGAGAGAATTAAACGGGATTCCTTTTGGGTTTCTTCACATGCTTTCAATGCATACACCGACGGCATCTCCGATAATGCGAGACTAGAGAAAAAGATAGCGTGCGGCATTGCTGAAATCAAGGCAATCAACAAAGCGAACTCAGAGCAGCTCCAGGCAGCTTTAACCCAGATCACCAACATTGCGGCAAAAGAAGAAGCGTTAGACCGGAAGATTGAATCATTGCACAAGAAGGCCGAAGAGAAGCTGGAAAAAGAGCTCGATGACAAGGAAGAGTATCTTCAAGCAAAAATACTCAACGAGAATAGAGTCGAATTGCATAAGTCATTGCAAAATACCGTCGCCGATTTGAACACCGCCGAGACGAACATGCTTGAGAGAATCAATCGGGATTGGTTCTGGGATTTGCATAACAGCGGTACGTGCAGACTTGATTCTGAATCCATCATAGATTGCATAAAACGCTCCATTGCCGTAAAGGAGGCGAGGATATATTTCGATTATGGTCCTGACCCTGACCGGAAAAATCGCTTGTAAAATGGTACAACGAGCACTTTGAAAACTTTGTCAAACACGAGGAGATCCACGCATTGGCGCGACAGAAGTTTGCTCGTCTGATGAAACTGGCTGATGAAAAGACCAAAGAAGGCCTTGACGACTCGGCAGAACTTCTCGAGCTGCGTCGGTGTTTCTTCAGAGACAATTTCTATTACAATCACCTTATAAACACAACGCATCTCAACTGGCTGTTGAAGACCAGCTTCTCGGATCGAGTGCAGTTTGATTATGGGTTTTATGATGCCAGAAACTTCTGTCTCAGGCTGGAATCCTATATGGATTTGTTTAGACGCGAGATAACCACAATTGCCGAGGAGGACAAGGAACTCGGTGAGAAACTTCGGTCAGATTTCGATAAACTTGGCAAACTCCTGGCAAAAGAATCCTCATGTCAAAAAGACATTGACATTTTGCATGAAAATGCCTGTAAAAAGAAGCAAAATGGCCTTGATGACGCGGAAGAGTTTCTGCAAGCGCAGAAAATCGCAGAAGAGGCAAAAACATTCCATGAAAAAGAACTAGAGCCCCTTGCCAGCAATCTATATTGCCGCATGCGCGATTATGAGCACAAGAAATCAAAGTGGAGCGATCTGTATGGATACCGGCATTATAGTCTTGATGTGGAATTGGCAAGGCAAGGTATAACCGAAGTATCCAAACTTAGCAAAGAGATTGCGTCCATGTTGCAGACGGAATTGGATAAGCTTATCAAAGGCAATACGAGGGCGGCGCCGCTGCAACGTGAAATTGACCTACTGCGCAAAAGAGCCAAGGGGAAACTGCGCAATGGACAAGACGATGAGGAGGAATATCGCAAAGCAAAAGAGATTTACGAGAAGGAATGGAGACTCTATAACTATGAGATAAGGAATCAGGTGGAACTTACCATCTTGGATTCATTGGTAAGCGATGTGTGGCGCAGGTCTGTGTCGCCAGATAGATGGGCGGATAAGAGCCGAAATGGACTATAGCGCATTGAACAGAGAAAAGAGGGAGAAGGAAAATGACATACCGACACTTCAACAACGAAACGACGCGCTCCAGCGTGCTGAGGGCGGTTGCCAACACCGAAAACGAGGCGGCGTGGCAGAGGCTCTTCGACCTCTATGCCGGATTTGTCTTTTCGATAGCTCGGTCTAAGGGTCTCAACGACTCCGATGCGGACGACATCGTGCAGGTCGTTTTCGCCGATCTCGCGCGAAACTTGCCGACTTTCAAGTATGATCGCGAGAAAGGGCGCTTCAGGTCGTATTTGACAGGACTAGTAAACTGGCGTGTCATGGATCGGCTCAAGGCGTCGAAGCGTGACGCGGAGCTTAAAGCCGGCTTTTGGGAGGCGGCAAAGGCGGCCGGTGGCGATGACGAGTTCTCTGAACGCGAATGGCAAGCGGCAGCAATGGAAGAGGCGCTACGCAGAATGAAGCCGTCCGTCAGTCCCGAGCACTACGCGGCGTTCGTCGCGAGCGCGGTCGAGGGACAGGACACCGATGTCGTCACGAAGCTCTACGGAATTTCCCGCGACAACCTCTACCAAATACGCAAGCGCCTCACGGCTAAATTGCAAGAGAAGGCAACGGAAGTCCTTGCCGAAATGGATGCGCCAAACATTGCACAGTAGGTCCGCAGCATCCAGATGCCGGTGCGCTGATTTCTGGTGCTTTAAACTTTCAACGTCAAATCAGGCAGCCCCAGTCTTAAGAGAGCCCGGTCAGACATGTTGATACGAAATTCTTCGTTACGAATAATTTCGTAAGCAGATACTTGATTTCTCGGCAGCAGGAATGGTTGCCGAACGACGGTTTCGTGAAGATCATGCGCTCGGTGTTTCGTCTACTGTAAATTCCGCCAAGGGCAAGTTGATGGAAGACGGTCATATCGAGCAGTCTGAGGGAAAGTACGTCGTTGCCGATCCTTTTTTCGCGCAGTTTCTTCGCGCGACCTAATTCGCCGGCGTGTTTGCTGATGCCGTGCGCGAGGATTGCGCGGCAATGGCATAAGCCATCCCATTTGCCGAAAAGCGGCCGCAATCCGATGTGGCAAGGCCGCAAGGGGGTTCCGTCGCTCCGCGACGGAACGGATGTAGTTGGATTTCAGCTGGCATCCATGTATATTCATAGTCACGTGCAGCATCATGCTTTCAACCGTTCAACTATTCGACCCTTCTACTTCTCGTGTCAGATTTTCCGCGGTTGCTCGTATAGTAGTATGCTCACAAGGAGCGTCCGGCAGAGAGAGCCCGGATAGGCCTGCGGCGGAGAAATCGCGCCGCGAAATTTCCGTCAGCAGGCCTGATTTTTTGATATAATGTAGCCACCAACGCGAGACGGAGCGATTCGAATCGCCGAGGCAAAACAGAATTCCCGCGTGGTAGGGCGGTCTCTCCGAGGCCGCCGCCGCGGACATGGGACGCGTCGAATGGAAGCCTGAGAAACTTCATCGGAATGACGCGAGAAGAGGACACTGCCAGTCCGTGCAGTTTCGCCTCCTTCGATGTATCATTCCGGGCTCTCTCAGGCGCCTCATTCGATGCATCGGAGGAGGTTTTCGTTTCCCGCCCCCGCCGATTACAAAACGGAGCGCAAGCTCTTAGGGAGAGTGACAAGATGTTGAAGTAAAACAAAACAGAAAGGAACGCTAATGAATGCAACACTGCTAAAGGCTACAATCGCTACGGCCATGATGCTTGTAGCCAATATTGGATGCTCTGAAGATGTCAAAGGCATGTCAGGATCTACTGATGCCCAAAAGCA
This sequence comes from Kiritimatiellia bacterium, assembly GCA_045536845.1. Lineage (GTDB taxonomy): Bacteria > Verrucomicrobiota > Kiritimatiellia > RFP12 > UBA1067 > UBA1067. The sequence goes on from JAZSOG010000038.1 coordinate 61,330, forward strand.
ACAGTCGGTAAAAAAAGATGTGAAAGATGAGTCCACAACGCAAATCTCCATCAAGGAACTTGCCGAGTCTGGCCCAGGGGTTTACAAGGTGAAGAAAGGCGAGAACAATGTATTTAAGTCTTGTGTTGTTGTCGGACAGGCCCGCATCAGCACTGTTCTTGGAGCCGGCAAAGGATTGGCTACAGCCCGCCGCAATGCAAAATCGAAGGCGGAATCAGAATTCGTATCATGGCTAAAGACAAATACCTCAAGCGTTCGTTCTTTTGGCGATGAAGTGGAATTCATGCTTAAAGGTGATGGTAAGGATATGGCTGAGACTGGAACATCCACTGAAACAAGCATAGAGACAATTACGTCCAGTGCACAGGGCGCAATACGCGGTTTGTCGCTAATTGGCAGTTCTCAGGATGCTCAAGCAGATGGATCAATGATGCTTACACAGGTTTATGCTTGGAAGCCAGACTATGCCAATGTTGCTGATCAAATTGAAGCTGCCATGAAACCTAGTCAGAAGCCATTAACAGCTGAAGCATCGAAGAAAACGGACGAGCAACCGAAGACGCCATCATCACCGATGAAGGCAAAGACGACAATCGCACCTGAAGCCGGTGAATTTCTTTAAGTTATGAAAACTACCACACGCATGCTTGCGGCGATGTTACTCCTTGTGATAACTGCCGCTCCCGCCGCTGATTGGCGGCGGGATTCCCCTCGAAAGGCGTCTGCGAGCGTTTCAATGACCAATGGATTGTGGTGCATTTTAGTAAGCTTTGCGCCAGTGACGTCATTTGATAAGAACAAGAACATCCTTGAGAATCAGCGGATGGCGCAGTCGATTGCAGAATGGGCGTTGCTTAAGGAACTCCGTGCGGAACCATTTCAGGTGTTAGAGACCTCTGGACTACAAAAAACTGCATTCTACAGCGGCAAGGATTCCGCAACCGCCATATTTTCCGTCCCCGTGAACAGTGTTCGTCTTGTAGAGAGGAAAGAGCTAATTTCCAGTGACAGTAAGTTGAAGTCTTCTATGCCGACTTGGCCGGAAACTGTGACAAGTGTAAAAATTTGCGACAGCGAGATAGAAGCAATTTTGCGGCGGCATCCTTTCATTGTTGAGACCGGCGGGGCAAAGGTGTTTCACCTTGAAGATGGAAGGGTGTTTGTTGTCGCCATTGGCATGACGGATGCAGCAAAACCGGCGGTCTCTAGGCTGACTATTGCCGAAAGTAAGGCACGCGCGGCACTAGTTTCGAAGGTGAATGGTGTAAGGGTCTTAACAGAGACGCGATTAAGTGAGAAATCAGTTTCGAAGATTTCGGAAAAAGGTGAGGCGACATTTGAGGTCTCAGAGTCAACAGAATGTATTGAATCAAAGGCTTTAGGAGGTTTGCGTGGCCTTGAGATTGTCGGCACATGGGTTTTGAAGGACGAAAATATGTTTTGTCTTGCAATCGGGCGCATTGTAGCCGCTGACGAGTGGCATAGTTTGTTTCATCAGGTCAATAACTAACAAAGGAGTATTGTGTCAATGAAAAATATTCGTATTCTCGCGACATTGTTCGCCGTTCTTGTTCTTGCAGCTACAGCATCGGCGCAAAGTAAGGAACAGCTTGTTGATGTTGTAGCAACGGGGCATGGCTCAACTGTGCGTGAGGCGACAAAAGCCGCACTTAGGTCTGCGGTTGAAGCTGTTGTCGGCACTATGGTAGATGCAACTACACTTGTGCAGAATGATGAACTTATTGAAAATGAAGTATTGTCGTATTCCGCAGGTATGATTGCCTCTGTAAAGACGATAGGCGAGCCCAAGAAGTCGGCTGACGGCCTTTACACGGTAAAAGTTAAGGCCAGCGTCAAGAAAGGGCGGATAGAGGAAAAACTAAGGGCCGCGTCAGTCGTGAATGTCACACTTGACGGCGCAGACCTATTTGCTCGCATGACTGCAGCAAAGGACAACCTTTCCGATGCCGAGGCAATGATCAAGTCGGTTTTCGCAAAACACATTGGCTGTGTGATTGCCGAGACCATCCCTGGCGCGAATGGTAAATCGCCAATTGACATAGATCCGAAGACCGGTGAGGTGTTCATAAATGTTCACGTGAGAGTGGACCAGACAAAATACACGCAGTTTGCTAATGAGGTAGTTGAGAAGCTAAGTTCGATGGCGGAAAAGAAAGTGAAAATAAAAGCTAGGGGGATTTTTGAATCGGAGCCATATGGCCCAGATCGGTTTAATATTTCTATGCATCGTGACCACTGCCAGTTTCGTATTATGACAAGCATTAGGACTGGTTCGGCAGTTGCGTTTCAATTGGACAAAAACATACTTAACGCTGTTTTGAAGTGCCTTGATACAGGATCTCTGGGTGTTGAAGTAACTCTTTATGATGTGCAAGGTAACGAAATTGCTCGGTCGGATATTGCCCTTTGTGAAAGAAGAAATGATGATTCCCGCTTCATATCGATTTTCACTTGCGATGAGGAAAGCGGGGGTGTTATGCCGTTCTATTCTGGAAATAATTATCACGGTTTTTCGCTCATTGATCACTTAAAACATGAAGGTACATACAAATTATCACTTGGAACGTTCACCCCGGAAGAGCTAAAGTCTTTCGGCAAATCTAAAATCAAGGTCGGGCATATGAAAAAAGGGCAGTTTACAGACTGATTTATCGTGATTTTGTTTTGCTTGCATAGCAGCGGAGATATAAAACATGGAGTTTCAGTGTATAAAATGCAAGGCGATACTCTCCTCGGATGGCGTGACTGAGGGCATGGAGGTTGAATGTCCCGAATGTGGTGCGGAAATCGAGTGTCATCCGTATGCCAAGAAAGTTAAACTTAGCATGGCAACTGGTGTAGATCAGCCTACTCAATCTGGAGAAGATTTGCCAGGGGCTATCCACTCGAAAGTGGCTTCTGCAATAGGCATTGAGAAACTGAAGGGTTTCAAGTTGTCGGAATTGTTTGCGGAAGTCTTCTCAACGCATTCGCGCGAAGAAGTCGAAGACTATTTCACTACTGGAACAGCGAAGTCGACGCCGAACATTCTTGAGGTCAACACATCGTGGCCAAAGCCATGGTTGTTTATGCGGATGGCAATAGCATCATTGATTCTTTATTTTCTCTTTTGGGCTGGCTGGAAGCAGTTCGCGAATCCGAATCTTCTTCCTGGCTTGATGATGATCGGATCATTTGCTATCCCAATATCGACATTGGTTCTTTTTATGGAACTAAATGTGAGACGCAACGTGTCGCTTTATATGGTTGTACGGTTGGCTTTTCTGGGAGGGATTTTGTCATTACTGATAACATCGGTAATTGACAATCTAGCAGGATACGGACTGCTTCCCAATTCTGATTTTCTCTCAACTTTTGGAGCGTCTTCGGCGGGGCCAATGGAGGAAACGGCAAAAGTTCTTGCTATGGTTGCCGTGGCGCGCGCGGCGAAGTATAAATACAAATTAAATGGATTACTTGTTGGCGCGGCTGTTGGTGTTGGTTTTGCCGCGTTTGAGTCAATGGGCTATGCGTTGACTTTCTTCACAAACGGCACAATTGGCGGGACAATTGCAACAATCGCGGCTGAACGGTCGAGGGATTTAGAGGTTGCGAAGGGTGTCGGCGTTTTGCAAGGTGCAGATGCTATGATAGATGTAGTCGTTGTGCGCGGACTTTTATCGCCGTTGGGACACATTGTCTGGTCTGCTATTGCCGGGTGCGCATTGTGGCGCGTTATCAAGGGGCAAGCGTTCAAATGGCGGATGCTTTGCGATGAGAAGTTTATCCGCCTCTTGCTTGTGCCAGTGCTCCTTCACATGGTTTGGAATTCGCCATTTCAATTACCATTTTATGGGACATTCCTTCTTGTGGGTGTTGTTGGTTGGTTCGTATGCTTGTCGCTTGTCCAAGAAGGTCTGCATGAAATCGCTGAAGAGCAGGCTGAAGCACGAGGACGGAAGGATTGTGAAGCTGCGGCGAATGAAGAAATAGGATCGAATGGAGGTGTGCAGTGACGGATGTGTTATTCAAGTGCCCGCATTGCGGGCAAGTTTTTAACGGCTCTGGCGAAGATGTCAGTGCAGAGGCTGAATGTCCATTGTGTGGCAATGCTTTTAAGCTTGAACCGTTGAAAGGTGCTCAAGTGGATCGCCCAAACGCGTTCATGTGTTATATAGGGATGTTAAGGAAATACTTTGTATTTAAAGGCCGCACACGACGCAGAGAGTTTTGGTGGGCGTTTCTTTTCTGGTGGGTTGTATATTTGGTGTCGGTGATTGTTGACGTCATGATCTGGGATTCCCCCAATTGGTGTGCTGTCATAGTTTCGCTTGGAACGCTAATACCGCTTGCTGCTGCACAGGTAAGACGTCTTCATGATACAAACAAGAGTGGATGGTGGGTGCCGCTGATCCTATTGTGTCCAATTAACATTGCATATTTTGTTTGGCTGGCCACAGATGGCGACAAGGGGGAGAATCGTTTTGGATCTGATCCCAAGGGGAGATGATGAAAGTTGTGCGTGCATATGGAGGATGATCAGTATGGCTACAGAATATACGTTTAAGTTCTCCTGTCCGCATTGCGGACAGCATCTTGAAGCCGAGCGCGAGATGATCGGAATGACATTTGACTGTCCGGAGTGCGGTCAGTCCTTAACAGTGCCAAAAAGCGTAGATGTACCTCGCAAAGATGTCACTTTGAGTGAGAGCGAGGTGTCGCGGAATTCGCAAGACACGAAAAGTGAGGCCGAGGCTGTATGCCACGCCCCTCCAGCCATCACGGTCTTAAGAAGACGCGAAAGATTCTTTGACAAGTGCAAAAATCGGTTTAAAGCTGTCGGGATCGGATTGGCGGTTCTGATGCTATTTGTCGCAGTTTGCGCAATCAATAATGGTTCTGAAGAGGCCGATGGATCAAAGCGGGACACAGCGAAGCCCTCGGATGCGTACAATGCGCATGCCATAATGACATCTGTTGAAAACTTGATAAATTTTCTTGAAGTACGAAATGAACGGAGATTGCAGATTCTTATAAATAGTCTTGCACCGTGTCCTGCAGATTTCCAGGATGCCATGAAGGAACTACTTGCGGTTGCCTCCAAATCAGTTGATGACATGATTTCAGACGAGGAACGCGATGAAGCGCTTAAAGGCAGTTTGGTTGTCGGATTACTCTTTGGAGCGATCAGCGATAGTGCAGAGACTGGTACTCAGGCTGGTTCAATTGTATGGAATGAGTTGCAAAGCAAGGCTCGGACTCGCTTGAAGCGCGAAATTGAATCAAAGCGCAATCGCTTTCTTGATGTAGCGCAGAAATATGGTGTTGACTCAACAAAACTGGAGAATGCATTGATTTGCAGTGGCTTGTGACAGATGATATCAAGCCTGCTCAGCGTGAACGTGTACTAAGCGCGGCAGAAAAGAAGGGTGTCAGGCTCGTGGAAATCATACCATCCGAGGACATCGGCGGGTCGTTCGGTGGCTGGGAAGGTATGTTCGACGCCTCTCCCGAAACCGCGCGGCGGCTGATAGAGCTTGGCAGGAAAGACGCGCGCAAGGTGCTGGCAGAGGCGGGAATTGGATTTGAGGCTGGACAACCACCGGATTCTGCAAAATGAGTTGACAGGAATGTCGGGAACAGGCTCTGTCAGATTATTTCAAGAGGATCGTATATCCGAGTAAGATTTCGGATTGAATGGCGAGTATCGCATAGAAAGGAACGCAAGTATGAGCATCATGTCAAAGCTGTTTTGTCGCGATGATATTGGAATCGACCTTGGGGCCGCGAACATGCGTGTCTGGATTCGGGGCGAGGGGCTAGTGCTGGAAGAGCCGTCGGCTGTTGCGCTGGACATCTCCCATGAGGAAGTGAAGGAGCAGGGACAACAGGAATCCAAAGACAGCGGCAAACCTCGCGAGCATCGCGTTCTTGCCATTGGTGCGGAGGCAGGCGACATGCTCGGCAAAACGCCTGGCAGTATTGTCGTTATACAGCCGATGAAGGGTGGCGTTATATGTGACTACGACATTACCAAGAAACTGCTCCGCTACTGCTTTTCTCATGAAAAAGTCAAGAAAGCCCGCAAGGGCGGATTCAGGAGACCACGTGTGGTGTTTGCCGTTCCTTCAGGCATCACGGAGGTCGAGAAACGGGCCTTGGAGGATGCGGCGCAGTCCGCCGGAGCGGGGGATGTCTTCCTGATTGAGGCGCCGATGTCGGCCGCGATAGGGGCTGGGCTTCCGGTCTCTGAGCCGGAAGGATGCATGCTCATGGACATCGGCGCCTCGGAAACGGAAATGGTGGTTATCTCGCTCGCTGGCATCGTTCACTCCAATGTCCTTCGTGTCGGCGGCAACGAGATGAACAGCGCCATCATGACTTATCTCCGGGACAAGTACAGCCTTGTCATCGGCGAGAGGGAGGCGGAGGACATCAAGATCAAGATTGGCACCGCTTGCAGACCGGAGAAGGAGCTTGAATATGAAATCAAGGGCATTGATGCAACTGAAGGTCGCAAACTTGTCGTCAAGATTGATTCCAAAGAAATTCGCGAGGAGGCGCTTGCCGGGTTGCTCGGGCAGCTTGAAGATACGCTGAGGGGGTTTATCACGCGCATTGAACCGGAACTTGCCGCTGACCTTGTGGAGAATGGCATCGTCCTGACGGGCGGTGGTGCGCTACTGCGCGGACTGGACAAGCATATTGCTGCTGCGACGGGCCTGCCCGTCCGCGTGGCCGACGATCCTGCGCATGCAACCATTGAGGGTTGCGGCGTTGTTATCGGCGAACTCGAATACCTGTCGAAAGCGAAGAGGCGATAGAATAACAATTTGCGCTGTTCAAGACAAGGAACAAGACTATGAGACTTGGGATGGTAATGTCGATTGGCTGCTTGATGATTGCAGGCTTGTCGGGGTGTTGCAATTATGCGACGCGTACGGAAGGCAAAGTTGCGCCGTATGCTTGCGCCCCGCATCCATACTATTGCACGGCAGAAGTCTGGCAGGATGTGGCATTTACCCGCAAATACGACTGCGGCCTGGCCGCCACATACGCGTTGATGGTGTGGCCGATAACTGTTGTTGACGAGGTATGCGAAGTCGCATTTGACACGGTTTTCCTGCCAGTGGATTTGACGTACCTATTTGTGAAGGATGATGTCGAAGAGGAGTCGCCTCCAGCGACAGCGCTATAATTTAATGGTGAATTGACGGAAGTAAGGATTACCATCCTCCTGTCTTCTCCTGTTCTTTGTGGCCTACATCATTCCCACCTGCTGATTTTAGGTGAATCCATTTCTCCTTGCCTGGCTTATCAGTAAAGGGTATTCAGCGGGATTCTGTTAGCAAATTCTGTCATTATCTCGTATTGAAATAGAGTTATTGACGATTATCGGTGAAATATGATGTGATACTTGTCAGTAAGTCCAGTTCTGTGGTATAATATTGCCGTCAAACCGCACAAGGAGGGGTTATGCAGCTTGTCGGCAGAAAGAACGAAATAAAGAATCTTGAGTGGGATTTGCAGAAGGGCGAGTCACAGTTTGTCGCCATATATGGGCGTCGGCGCATAGGTAAGACATATCTGATCCGGGAGATGTTCTCGGACACGTTTGCGTTCTCTCATACTGGGCTTAGAGGCGGTGACAAGAAAGCACAACTTGCCGCATTCAGGAGTTCTCTTGTCCGCTTTGGGCGCACGAAGTGTCCTGCGTTGCGGAATTGGCTTCAGGCATTTGACGAGTTGTACAATCTCATTGCGGACGCACCAGGCGGAAAGAAGGTTGTGTTCATCGACGAGTTGCCATGGATGGACACGCCACGGTCCGATCTTCTTGTCGGACTAGAATCCTTCTGGAACGCGCGCGTTTCCGCTCGCCCGGAGAAGGACGTGTTTCTTGTCGTATGCGGATCGGCCTCGTCATGGATAGTAAAGAATCTGCTTGGCGACGTCGGCGGGCTCTATGGACGGCTTACCGACAGGATATGGCTTCGTCCTTTTACGCTGGCGGAATGCGAGACGTACGTGGAGCGACTTGGCCTTTCAATGTCGCGCCAGGATGTCTGCGAAGCGTACATGGTGTTCGGAGGCGTTCCGTATTATTGGAATCTCCTGCGGCCGGACATGAGTCTTTCGCAGAACATTGATGCCTTGTTCTTTTCGGAGCATGGTGCGCTGCGCGATGAATTCGGATTCCTCTATTCTTCGCTATTTCGGAATGCCGCCGACCATGTTGCAATCGTAGAAGCGCTTTCGGGGAAGAAGGTTGGCATGACACGCGAGGAAATCGCCGCCGCAACCGGACAGAAGATGGGGGGCAACTTCAAGACTCGCCTCGACGAGTTGGAACAGTGCGATTTCATACGACGCTATCTTCCGCCAGACAGAAAGAACAGGGGTGCGGTGTTTCAGCTTATGGACGCATTCACGCTATTCCACTATGCGTTTGCCTCGTCACGTGGGGATCGGGACGAGCACCGCTGGACGAATTCGCAGAGGTCTGCACGCATTGCGGCATGGCGCGGCATGGCGTTTGAGCGCGTCTGCCTGCAGCATGTGGAGCAGATAAAGAGCGCGCTGGGAATTGCGGGCGTCAGGTCGAGCGCGTATTCATGGCGTTTTCGCGCTGACGGCGAAAATCGCGGTGCGCAGATTGACCTTGTTATTGACCGCGACGACGGAGTGGTCAACCTGTGCGAGATGAAGTATTTGTCAGAACCGTATGAAATCACCTCGGAGGAAGCAGAACGGCTGAAGAATCGCAAGCAGGCGTTCATTCGGGAGACCGGGACGCGCAAGACATGCCGCACGACGCTTGTCACTTCCTCGGGGCTTAAGCCCGGCAAATACAGATGGACGGCAGAGTCGGAAGTATCGCTAGACGACCTGTTTTCGAACTAGTCCTTGCCGTTGAAAGCTTTGTCAGATTCGCCGCGAAGTCGGGTGCTGCAACAACAATTGCCGATAATCGACCGAATTCAGAATAAGTGCAAAAGGGTCTTCTATAGAAGATCCACTGTATATGATTCGGATGCCTACAGGAGTGCCGCCCCTACCGATGTGTTCGCGCCTGCATTCTTCTCCTGTCTTCTCCTGTTCTTTGTGGCCAATATCTTTTGTGACCTATATCATTCTCAACTGCAATCTTTAGCGACGCGGCGCTTTTACATTTCCTGTAATTCGGTTGGCGACATATCTACAAAATGTGTCGCGAATGTTTTGGCGCTAATAGTCGTAGATGCGGTTGTCCCCTTGAAAAACGGGCTTGTTCCTTAGTTTGGCATGGCGTGTGCTAATTGCTCGGCGGCGGATGCGATGACCGCGTTCGACAAACCAAACAAGGAACAAGACAATGACGGAAGAGACAAAGGCCGCAACCGACTTCGGCGCCGATGTGTTCGGCGAAGAGGCGATCAACAAGTATTTGAGCAAAGACACGGCGAAGAAGCTACAGGCGACGATCCGGGAAGGGAAGCCGCTCGATCCGTCGATTGCGGGCGAGGTCGCGCACGGCATCCGCCACTGGGCGATGGATCGCGGCGCGACGCACTACACGCACTGGTTCCTCCCGATGACCGGCTCCACCGCCGAGAAGCACGACTCGTTCCTGGAACTCAAGGACGGCGAGCCGATCATGCAGTTCAGCGGCAAGAACCTGATCGTCGGCGAGCCCGACGCATCGTCCTTCCCGTCTGGCGGCATCCGCTCCACCTTCGAGGCGCGCGGCTACACCGCGTGGGATCCGACGTCGCCGGCGTTCATCAAGCGCCACTCGAACGGCGCCACCTTGTGCATCCCGACCGCGTTCTGCGCATACACGGGCGAGTCGCTCGACAAGAAGACGCCGCTTCTCCGCTCGATGCAGGCGCTCGACAAGTCGCTGAAGCGGCTCATGAAGCTCTTTGGGCGCGCCGAAGGCCATGCCGCATGCACGCTCGGCGCAGAGCAGGAATACTTCCTCATCGACAAGGAATACTGGAAGAAGCGTCCCGACCTCGTGCTTACGGGTCGCACGCTCTTCGGCGCTCCGTCCGCGAAGGGACAGCAGCTCGAAGACCACTACTTCGGCACAATCCCAGATCGCGTCATTTCCTTCATGAACGACGTCGAGCGCGAGCTCTGGAAGCTCGGCATCCCGGCGAAGACGCGCCACAACGAAGTCGCGCCCGCGCAGTTCGAGCTTGCGCCGCAGTTCGAGGAGCTCAACCTCGCGAGTGACCACAACATGCTCGTGATGGATACCTTGCGGAACGTCGCCGAAAAGCACGGAATGAAGTGCCTTCTCCACGAGAAGCCCTACGCGGGCGTCAACGGCTCTGGTAAGCACAACAACTGGTCCGTCGCCTTTGGCGGCAGAAACCTGCTCGACCCCGGCAACGACCCTCATGAGAACGCCGTGTTCCTCACGATGCTCTGCGCGGTGATCGAGGCGGTCGACAAGCATGCCGACCTCCTTAGGGCCTCCGTCGCGGGTGCGGGCAACGACCATCGTCTCGGTGCAAACGAAGCGCCGCCCGCCGTCATCTCGATCTATGTCGGCGACCAGCTCGCGGAAGTGCTCGACCGCATCGAGAATCCAAAGGGCGCGAAGCACGAGGAAAGGGGCTCCCTCAAGATCGGCGTCGACACGCTCCCCGCGATTCCGAAGGACGCGACCGACCGCAACCGCACTTCGCCTTTCGCGTTCACCGGCAACAAGTTCGAGTTCCGCGCTCCGGGATCGAGCGTCTGCTGCTCCGGCCCGATGACGGTCCTCAACACAATCGTCGCCGAGGCGGTAGACAGGATTGCCGCCGAGCTCGACGCCGCCAAGGTCGCCGGAAAGGCGAAGCCGGGCGAGCACACCGCGGCGTTCCACGTCGCGCTCCAGAAGATACTGCAGGCCTCGCTCAAAGCGCACAAGCGCGTCGTGTTTAACGGCAACGGCTACGAGGCCGACTGGCCGAAGGAAGCCGAGAAGCGAGGTCTTCCCAATGCGCCCGACACGCTCTCCGCGCTCTCCGCGCTTTCGAAGAAGGAGAACGTTGCGCTTTTCGAAAAGTACGGAGTCATGACGAAGCGCGAGCTGAAGAGCCGCCACGAGATCTTCCTCGAGGAATACGCCAACAAGGTGCGCATCGAGGGCAACACGGCGCTCGACATCGCAAAGACGATGATTCTCCCAGCCGTCCGCGCCGAGTATCTCGAAGCGGCGAAGGCCTACAACGAGACGGACTCGAGCAATGTGAAAGTCGCAATCGACATGCTTCATGGGCAGATGACGGAACTTGGCAGCGGGCTCGTCAAGATGAAGGAGGCGATTGACTACTTGCAGGACGCGCTGAAGAACTATGACACGGCGGACACCCTTGCGAGGATGTCCGAGCTCAGGAAGATAGCAGACTCGCTCGAGACGATCGTCACGAGCGAAAAGTGGCCGCTTCCGAAGTATCGGGAGATGCTGTTCCTTTACTAGGGGCCAGGAGTCAGTGAGTAGTGGTTAGTGATATCAAATGACTGATGAACTAAAGCACGAATGCGCCGTGGCGATGGTGGTCTTGAGAAAGTCCGCCGTCGCCATCGGCGATTTCGGCGGAACTAAGCTCTCGCTGCTCTTGGAAAAACAGCACAATCGCGGGCAGGACGGCGCGGGCGCGGCAATACTCTCGGCTAATCCCGAACCGGGCGAGACACCGTACTGGATTGCCAAGTCTGCATCCGCCACGCCGCTCGCGGATGTGCTGGCCGCCATCGGGAAGCGGGTTGGCCGCAAAGAACGCATAGAGCGCAAAGAATCGGAACACTCTGCTGCAAACAACCAAGAGCGGATATTCCTAGGTCATCTTCGCTACGCCACGTTCGGGAAAAACGACGTGGCGTTCTGTCATCCATTCGTGCACGAGTCGAGCGAACTAAAGCACACTCTGCTTCTCGCTGGAAACTTCAATCTCACAAACGCCCACGAACTTTTCGACGACTACCGCCACCGCGGTTCCTTCCCGACGAGCAAGTCGGACGGCTACCTGATCTGCGAGATGATCGCACATGAACTGGGAAGGCATGTTAACCATGTAGAACGTGTAGATCATGTAGAAAAAGGTGCCCCCGATCTACATGTCTCTACATGTTCTACACGGCTAAATTCTCACCTGGCCGACGCCATTGCAAATGCATTGAAGAACGCAGACGGAGCGTGGACGCTTTGCGGGATGACGGCCGACGGGTGGGCGTTTGCAACGCGCGACCCGCACGGCATCAGGCCAGGCTGGCACTACATCGACGACGATGTCGTTGTCGTCGCCTCGGAACGCGCCGCCATACAGGCGGCGTTCGACGTGCCGCCCGAAGCCGTGAAGGAGCTTCCGCCTGGCGAAGCTCTCGTCGTCTCGCCGGAAGGGGAAGTCGAGTTTGTTGATTTGAACCGTGCAGAAAGCAGCGCTTCTGATCTACATGTTTCTACACGTTCTACACGGCTAAAAAACTTGTCTGTGCGCCCTTGCTCGTTTGAGAGGATTTATTTCTCGCGCGCGAACGATGCCGACATCCACCGCGAGCGCAAGGCGCTTGGCGCGGCACTTGTGCCGCGGATCCTCGAGGCCGCCAATGCGCCGATGGACCGCATTTTCTTCAGCTACATTCCAAACTCCGCGCGCATCGCATTTCACGGACTGTTGGAGGAGCTGTTTAGGAGATGTTTTTTAACGCAGAGTCGCAGAGACGCAGAGTACGCAGAGAGTAGTTCAAACGGGGGCTTGTATCCCGCATTGAGCTCGTCTGCGGCGACTTCGCTGCGCTCGGGGGATGCCCCAAACTCCAAAAATCTTGTTAATCCTGTAAATCCTGTCCAAAACGCCTCTGCGCCTCTGCGCCTCTGCGTTAAAAGTTTTCCTCGATTCGGAGAGATTGCGGTGAAGGACGCGAAGTTCCGCACCTTTATCGCCGACGCGGCGGCACGGCGCGAGTTCTACAAACATGTCTACGACGTAACCTACGGGCTCGTCAAGAAGGACGACACGCTCGTCGTTCTCGACGATTCAATCGTGCGCGGCAACACGATGAAGAACGCGATTCTCCCGATGCTCGATAGGCTGGGCCCGAAGAGAATCGTGATTGCATCTTCCGCGCCGCCAATCCGCTACCCCGACTGCTACGGCATCGACATGTCGACGCTGGGCGAACTCGTCGCGTTCCGTGCGCTCGTGAACCTTCTTGGCGACGGCGCGAACGACTTGCTCCATGAGGCGTTGATGGGCAACGCGGAAAATCCCCTTGAGGCGCTCTACGCAAAGTTCGCCGAGGAACAGCATGCGGCGGAGATTGCGCGCCTTCTCACGCCGCCAGACATAAAGGCGGAAGTTGTTGTGGTCTACCAGACTGTCGAAGACCTGAGACGGTGCCTCGGCGGAGAGAATATTGGCGACTGGTATTTCACTGGCGACTATCCGACGCCTGGCGGATACAAGGTGCTGCGAAAGGCGCTTCTGAACTATCTGGACAAGAGAAATGATAGATCTTACTGATTATATTGGCCGCAAAGAACGCATAGACCGCAAAGACGAAGTGGTCTTTGCGAACTTTGTGGCTCGAATGGAGCTATGGCAATGAACTACGAAGAGAAATGGAAAGCGGAACGCGAACGCAGGGCGTATCTCGCGCTTGCGGACGGCACTGTGTTCCACGGCGTCGCGTTCGGCGCGAAGAAGGACGCGCTCGGCGAAGTCGTGTTCAACACCGGGATGAGCGGCTATCAGGAGATACTGACCGATCCATCCTACGCCGGACAGTTCGTCACCCTCACCACCGCCGAAGTCGGCAACTACGGCATAAATGCCGACGACATAGAAAGCCGCAAGCTGTTCCTGTCAGGTCTTGTCATCGGCGACTTGACTGAGCCAAGCAACTGGCGCTCCGAAAAGAGCTTGGACGAATACCTGAAAGAGAACGGCGTACCCGGCATTTACGGCGTCGATACGCGCGCTCTTACAATCCATCTCCGTGAGCACGGGAACGAGAAGGCGTACTTGCACGTCGAGGATGGCGAAATGCGCGAAGAAGATGCAATCGCCAAGGCACGCGAATGGGAAGGCCTCGACGGCCAGGATTATGCGGCAAAGGTGACATGCGAGAAGCCTTACGAATTTATCTCACGCAGAGACGCAGAGACGCAGAGAGTGTTTTGTCGCTGGGGCGTTGCCCCAGACCCCAAGAATCCTGTCAATCCTGTAAATCCTGTCCAGAAAAATCTCCGCGCCTCCGCGCCTCTGCGAGAGAGACAAACACCCCACGTCGTCTGCTACGACTTCGGCGTGAAGACAAACATCCTCCGCTCGCTCGCGTCGTGGGCAAAGGTCATCGTCGTTCCCGCTAAGACGCCTGCCGAAGAAGTCCTCGCGATGAACCCCGACGGCGTGTTCCTCTCAAACGGCCCAGCCGACCCCGCGGCAGTTACCTACGCCATAGAGAATATTCAAAAGCTATTGGGAATAAAACCTTTTTCGACAGGATTGCCTAAAGTTGGAGTGAAAAGTTCGAGTTGGAGAAAGGAAGATAAAAATTCCACTCTCCAACTCCAACTCAAAACTCCAACTCACATCCCAATAATGGGAATTTGTTTGGGACATCAGTTGCTCTCGCTTGCCTGTGGCGCGAAGACGGGGCGGCTGAAATTTGGCCACCACGGCTGCAACCATCCTGTTAAGAATCTTGCGACAGGCCATGTGGAGATCACGAGCCAGAACCACAATTTCGCCGTCTTGCCAGAGTCGGTTCCGGACTGCCTCGAAGTCACGCACATAAACCTCAACGACAACTCTATCGAGGGCGTCAGGCACAAGACGCTTCCCGCGTTCTCGGTGCAGTATCACCCCGAGTCCTGCCCCGGCCCGCACGACTCAAGCTACCTCTTCGAGGAGTTCCGGAGAATGGTGTACGACAATCGACAGTCGGTGTCCGACAACCTTTGTCGTTTGTCCTCTGTCGTCAGTCCTTAATCCGCAAAAGACATGAAAAAACAAGTCAAATACGTGTTCATCACCGGCGGCGTGGTTAGCTCGCTTGGAAAGGGCGTCACAAGCGCATCGCTCGCGCTTCTCCTGAAAAGCCGCGGCTACAGGGTCTTCATGCAGAAGCTCGACCCGTATCTCAACGTCGACCCCGGCACGATGTCTCCCTACCAGCACGGCGAAGTGTTCGTCACCGACGACGGCGCGGAGACAGACCTCGACCTCGGCCACTACGAGCGCTTCGCGGGCGTTACGTGTTCCAAGGCGTCGAACTACACCTCCGGCCGCATCTACTCGGCCGTTCTCGCGCGCGAACGCGCAGGCGGCTACCTCGGCGGGACGGTGCAGGTCGTGCCGCACATCACCGACGAAATCAAGGCGGCGATAAGAAGCGCCGGCGAAGCGCATGGCGACGAGCCCGCGCCGGACATCGTCCTCTGCGAAATAGGCGGAGTCTCGGGCGACATTGAGTCGTTGCCGTTCCTCGAGGCCGCGCGCCAGTTCCGCTTCGAAGAGGGAAATGAGAACACTTGCTTCGTGCACCTGACGCTCGTTCCCTATCTCAAGGCGGCGGGCGAGCTCAAGACAAAGCCGTCGCAGCACTCCGTCGGCATGCTTCGCAACATCGGCATCATTCCCGACATCCTCGTCTGCCGCACCGAAATGACGATTCCCGAGGAGCACCTCAAGAAGCTCGCCATGTTCTGCAACGTGAAGCGCGAGTGCGTAATCGAGGAAAAGGATGTCGCAGACTCTGTCTATGCCGTGCCGCGCGAACTGCGCGAGCAGGGTCTCGACGAGCAGGTCTTGAGGCAGGTGCGCCTCGACCTCTGGCCGATCAAGCACACGGTGTGGGACACGCTCGTCAGGAAAGCCACGCAGCCGAAGAAGCGCTGCCGCATTGCGCTCGTCGGGAAGTACATCTCGATACGCGACGCCTACAAGTCAGTTCACGAGGCGCTGCAGCACGCCGGCATGGCGAACGACTGCAAGGTGGAGGTGGTGCCAATCGAGGCGGAAGAGCTTTTAGCCGCAAAGAACGCAGAGAGCGCAAAGAAAAAAGATCTTTGCGACCTTTGCGATCTTTGCGGCAAAAAACTAAAAGACATCGACGGCATTTTGGTGCCTGGTGGTTTTGGGTCAAGGGGCGTCGAGGGGAAGATCGCCGCGATCAAGTACGCTCGCGAGAAGAAGATACCGTTCCTCGGAATCTGCCTCGGCATGCAGTGCACCGTCATTGAGTATGCGCGCGATGTCCTCGGCTGGAAAGACGCCAACTCGACGGAGTTCGACGAGAACACCACGCATCCCGTGATCGACTTGATGGAAGAGCAGCGCGGCGTCACGCAGAAGGGCGGCACGATGCGCCTCGGTGCTTATCCGTGCGTCCTCAAGAAAGACTCTCTTGCTTCAAAGCTCTATAAAGATGTTTTGACAGGATTAACAAGATTAACAGGATTCAAGGGCGGCGCAAATCTTGTCAATCCTGTAAATCCTGTCAAAAAACAAGATGCGGCTGGGGAGATCTCCGAACGACATCGCCACCGCTACGAGCTCGCCTACGACAGTTCGGCGCGCGCGGCGCTTGAAAAAGCGGGGCTCAAGGTCAGCGGAACGTCGCCAGACGGGAAGCTCGTCGAGATAGTCGAGCTTCCGCAGTCGAAGCATCCATACTTCATCGCGGGCCAGTTCCACCCAGAGTTCAAGTCGCGTCCGACAATCCCACACCCGCTGTTCAACGGCCTTGTCAAAGCCGCGCTGAGGAACGGGAAACGGGGAACGGGTAACGGGGAACGTATCCCCCGAGCGAAGCGAGTCGCCGAAGGCGATGCCCTAGCAGGGGTGGGAACGGGAAGAGGGAGTGAAGAATGAAAAGAAGTGACTTGAGAAAGATACTTATCATCGGCTCCGGACCAATCGTCATCGGCCAGGGCTGCGAGTTCGACTATTCCGGCGTGCAGGCCGTGAAGGCGCTTAAATCGCTCGGCTACGAAGTAGTGCTCGTCAACTCCAACCCTGCGACGGTGATGACTGATCCCGATCGCGCCGACAGGACGTACATCGAGCCGCTGACTGCCGACTATCTCCACGAAGTAATCCGCCGCGAACGGCCAGACGCTATTCTGCCGACGCTTGGCGGCCAGACGGCGCTCAACCTCGCGATGGAGCTCGACAAGAGAGGCGTCTTGAAGCGCTACCGCGTTGAGCTCATCGGCGCGAAGGCCGAGGCGATCGAACGCGCCGAAGATCGCAACCTCTTCAAGGAGGCGATGCGCGACATCGGCCTCGACATGCCGCGCTCGGGAAGCGCCCATTCTCTCGCAGAAGCCGAGGCAATTGCAAAGACCATCGGCTCATGGCCGCTCATCGTGCGTCCTGGCTTCACGCTCGGCGGCACCGGCGGCGGCATCGCGCACAACGCGGAGGAGTTTGCGCGGATTGTCACTGGCGGCCTTGAGGCGTCGCTCAACCACGAAGTTCTCGTCGAGGAGTCGCTGATCGGCTGGAAGGAATACGAGATGGAGGTAATGCGCGACAAGGCGGGGAACGCCGTCATCGTCTGCTCCATCGAAAACATGGATCCGATGGGCGTCCACACAGGCGATTCCATCACCGTCGCGCCGATCTTGACGCTCACCGACCGCGAGTATCAGGCGATGCGCGACGACTCCATCAGGGTCCTTGAGAAGATAGGCATCGAGACGGGTGGGTCGAACGTGCAGTGGGCGGTAAACCCGAAGGACGGGCGGCGCATAATCATCGAGATGAACCCGCGTGTCTCGCGCTCTTCGGCGCTCGCGTCAAAGGCGACGGGCTTCCCGATAGCCAAGATTGCCGCGCTTCTCGCCGTCGGCTTTACGCTCGACGAGATCACGAACGACATAACTGGCAAGACTCTCGCCTGCTTCGAGCCTGCGCTGGACTATGTCGTCGTGAAGATCCCGCGCTTTGCGTTCGAGAAGTTCCACGGCGCGAGCACGACGCTCGGCACTCAGATGAAGTCCGTCGGCGAGGTGATGGCAATCGGCAGGACTTTCAAGCAGGCGTACCTAAAGGCCGTCAGGTCGCTTGAGGCCCCGCTCAAATATCACCACGCGGAAACCTACGATCCGTGGTTCAAGCGTGAGCTCGACGAAATCGAAGAATACAGGAAGTTTCTTGGGAGCCAGAAGAAGGAAATTTCCTCTCTCCAACTTCAACTCGAAACTCCAACTCTCAAAAATCCTGTCTTGAAAAACGAGCAGGCGTATTTATTGCTTCTTCAGGCGAAGGTGTTCGGGTTCAGCGACAAGGAGATTGCCGCGGCGATTGGCTCCGATGAGATTACGGTGCGGAACAGCCGTCTCGCGCTCGGCATAAGACCCGAGTTCGGTGAGGTCGATACTTGTGCTGGCGAGTTCGAGGCCGTTACGCCGTATTATTACTCGTATTATAGTTTCTCGCGCGGAGACGCAGAGACGCGGAGAAAGAGTGTGGGGTCTGGGGCTGCGCCCCAGCTGACAAAACAACTCTGCGACTCAGCGACTCTGCGCGAGGCTAACTCTCAAAAGAAAAAGATCATGGTCCTAGGCGGCGGGCCAAACCGCATCGGACAGGGCATCGAGTTCGACTGGTGCTGCTGCCACGCGGCGTTCTCGCTTAGGAAGCGCGGCTACGAAGTCGTGATGGTAAACTCCAACCCAGAGACCGTCTCGACTGACTACGACACTTCCGACAAGCTCTACTTCGAGCCGCTCACGTTCGAGGACGTGATGGAGATCTACGACCGCGAGAAGTGCGACGGCGTGATAGTCCAGTACGGCGGGCAGACGCCGCTCAACCTCGCGGAGAAACTTGAAAAGGCGGGTGCGAAGATCGTCGGCACTTCGCCAAAGGACATCGCACTTGCTGAAGACCGCGACTTCTTCTGCGCGCTTGTGGCGGAAATCGGGATGAAGCAGCCGGCAAGTGGAATCGCCCATTCAATCGAGGACGCGCGGCGTATCGCAAAGGAAATCGGATATCCGGTCCTCGTGCGTCCGTCGTTTGTTCTCGGCGGACGCGGAATGGCGATAGTCTACAGGGAGTCGGAACTTGATTCCTATGTGTCAGAGGCAGTCGCCGCGTCGGAAGGAAAGCCAATCCTCATCGACAAGTTCCTTGAACATGCGATCGAGCTTGATGTCGACGCCGTGTCGGACGGCGAGACGACGATGATAGGCGCGATCCTCGAGCATATCGAGGCGGCGGGCTGCCACTCGGGCGATGCCGCGGCAATTACGCCGCCGGTGAACCTCTCCGACAAGACGCTTGCCGAAGTGAAACGCTACACCGAGATTTTTGCGAAGCGGCTTCATGTCGTCGGCCTCATGAACCTCCAGCTCGCGGTGAAGGACGGGGAGATATGGATGATCGAGGTCAATCCCCGCGCGTCGCGTACGGTGCCGTTCGTCTCGAAGGCGACGGGGATTCCGCTCGCCGACCTCGGCGCGCTTGCGATGGTCGGGGAGAGATTGAACGATATCTGTTTACCTCGCGCAGAGGCGCGTATCCCCCAGCCGCAGGCTGTCCGCAAAGCGGATGCCCTAGCAGGGGTGAGTCGCAGAGAAGATCCTAAAATCTCCGCGTCTCCGCGTCTCTGCGAGAGTATTCCCACGCCAAAATACTACTGCGTCAAGGAAGCGGTCTTCCCGTATGTCAAGTTCCCTGGTGCGAAAATCACACTTTCGCCGGAGATGAAGTCGACCGGCGAGGTGATGGCAATCGACCCCGACCGCTTCGGTGCATACTACAAGAGCCAGGTCGCCTGCTCCAGTCCTTTGCCGAAGCGCGGAAACGTATTCCTCTCTGTGCGCGACGAAGACAAGCCTCAGGTCGCGGAGCTTGCCGCGAAATTGAAGGAACTCGGCTTTGGCATTTACGCGACGCTTGGCACTTCGACATATCTCTGGGGGCACGGCATTGAATCCCGCGCGGCGTTCCTCATCTCGCGCGGGAGGCCCAACGCGATTGACCTGATCCGCAAGGGCGAGATCCAGTGGGTGGTCAACACGTCGGAATCCGACGGGGAGGCGTCGGGCGACAGCGTTCAGCTGCGCTCGTCTGCGGTCGCCGCGGGCGTCCCAGTGACGACTACGCTTGCTGGTTTCTCCGCGGCTGTCGGGGGTCTCGACGACTTTGCCCACTATGGAGAGGTCTCGGTCTGCACATTGCAGGAGTACCACGCGCGGCTCTGACGCGCGAGACAAGCGGTAGCGAAACTCAGGCGATTGATGGATTGCCGAATCTTCGGTATAATATCCACCAAATGGCAGGACGTATTTCCATATCGCTTCTTTCCGCGCTGTTGCTTGCCGTCGTGGCGGCTCCGGCCGCCCGCGCGGAAGAGAGCAGCCCGGTCATGTTTTCGCTCATCGATCCCGTGCAGTGGCCTTCGTCGCAAAGCGATGTTGGCGGCTTCAGGCTGTCGCTCCTCTATGGCGAGTGTGCGGACTTCGCTGGGCTTGACATCGGGCTCGTCGGCCGCGCGACTGGCGATTTCCGGGGGCTCTCGATTGGCGGCGCGAACATAGTCTCGCATCGTCTCGTCGGCCTTCAGGTGGGGCTCGTCAACTGGAACTCTAATGGAGACATATCTTCGGATCGCCGCTCGATAGGCGTTCAGTATGGCTTTCTAAACTTCGCAGATTCGTTCTTTGGCTTGCAGAATGGATGGATAAACATTTCGCCCAACAATGCGTCGGGCCTGCAGTATGGTTCTCTGAACTGCGCCGATAACGTGAACGGCGTGCAGTGTGGGTCGCTTCTCATCTTTGGAGTCAACGTTGCCGTAGGGACTGTTCATGGATGCCAGATTGGCATAGTTAACTATGCTGGCAGAATGGAGTCGGGGGTGCAGTTAGGTATTGTAAACATCATTGCCGACGGCGGCTTCTTCCCAGTCCTGCCAATTTTAAACGGCGGTTTTTAACGTTGTCCGCTTAAAATCCCCTTGTTATTTCCCCCTTGCGGGGGATAGGAGGTTTTGATATAATGAATGTGTCATAAACGCAGGGCGTGTGTCTTGTGTGCGTGCTTTACTATGGTGTCGTCGCGGGCAAAGTCTGCACACATCATACGAAACGGAGGGAAGATACAATGAGTAAACTGTTCAACTGGGCCGCTGCGCGTCTCGTCGCAGCATTCGCGCTCGCACTGCCGCTCGCGGCGATGGCGGCAACACCAGTCGCCGTATGGGATGGTGGGTCTGCCGACTACAACTTTATCAAATTGACGCGTGGTGATTATACGCTTGCTCAAATCGGACAGGGCTATTCCACTCAGGCTGCTGCGGATGGCTCGTATCTGCAGATTGGTACGAGCAATACTGAAGCAGCGTTTACGCTCAAGAAGAGCGACGGCACTAACATGGGTGCGTCCACCGTTATCATCAAATTTGAGAACATGCCTGCAAATGGCGGTTCAAACCGAGCATTGCTTTCCTTCTTGAAGAACGGAACATTCAACAATGTCTCCGACATACCGTATCCGTTCATTGGCGTTGCCGAGGAAAAGAATCTTTCATGGGCGAGTTCCTTCATCTGGGACAACGGCATTTGGGATAGTGCCAGCAACGTCCGCACGCCTAATGCGTTCTCTGCCGGACAGCATACTGCGGCACTGGCGTACTCTTACGCCGCAGGGGCGGCTTTTTATGTGGACGGGGTTTTGCGTGGTTCATCCAGCGGTTTGAGGTCATCTGGCTACAATCCACTTGGCGTGGCAATTGGCGGCGTTGCCGATTCGCGCACAAGCAATAAGTTCTACGCTATGACTGGCATGAAAGTCACGGCTATTGCTTTCTTTGAGGACAAGATTTCCGACGCCGACGTGGCTAGCTACGTGTTCCCATCTGATGCAGACAAGCTGTGGACGGCAACTGTTTCCGCGAATACGGCATGGGCCGATATAGCCTGGGACGGAAACAAGACGTGGCAGGCAGACATGTCCGAGGCCAAGGTTCAGCTCACAATCGAATCAGGCGCAACGGTCACGGCGCCTGCCTCGTTGACAGTAGACAACCTTATCGTTTCCGGTGCCGGCACATTGACCTTTGCGACAGGCACGAATACGGTGTCCGCTTCAGGTTCTATTTCCGCAGCGGTTACACTTCCGGCTAACGCAACACTGAAGACGAGCGGCGTCTTGCGTTTCGATTCGTCTTCTAATGCATTTGCTGGCAACAGCCTTTTTGAGGTCGTTTCCGGTACGGCATATCTTAATGCTGCCCAGTGTGGACTTTCTGGCGACATCACTGTTGACGCCGGCGCGACGCTTGTCAACCTCCGTTCCTCTGACGCTCTCAATTACAATGCCAGTCCTGTTACCACTGTCAGAGTCTACGGCACTCTCGATTTCGGCTCCACGCGCTGGTCCACAAGAGGAGTTGCACGTAACTGCTACTATTTCTACGATGGCGCAGTCATCAAGGGCGTTGGTGACGGCAATGGTGCGCTTGACTTCATTGAGGGTTCTACAGGCGGAGCCATCAACCTCGAAGGGGCTGTCACACTTAGCGCAACTATTAGGACAAGGGACACTGCATCGAACATTGCGCTTACAGTTGCGGAAGGCAAGACGGCAACACTTAATCTCACAAGTTCGGTTATTGGAACAGGAAAATCCTTCTCCAAGGCTGGTTCGGGTACGCTCAAGTTTGCCAATAATCCGACTTTCGATGCCGGACTTAATGTCAACGCGGGCGCGCTTGACTTTACAGGCGTAAGTGAAGTGACAACCAAGGTCATTTACTCTGCCGCCCCCACGTCTGGCATTGATTACCTCCAGGCCTCCAATTGGAAGGGCACTTTTGTCGCTGATTGGGTGGGTGCGAATAACGCGGTATTCCCGATTAATTCGTACGGCAATGCCAATTCCGTCGTTGAAGTCACCAAGCTGGCGGCTGGATATGTGTCGGGATCCAATGCTAACATAACGGTAGTGCCCACAGTAAAAGTAAGCGGAACTATGACGCTTGACAATGGATATTCCCAGAAGATTACGACATTTTCTAAGCTTACCGGTGCCGGCGCGTTTACGAATAAAAACTACACGGTTAATGTGACCACGCTTGACAACTTTACAGGCTCGCTCACGCCGCTTGACGACTATGGAATGACGATTGGCACAATCAACCTTTCGTCTAAGCCTGCATTTGAAGACAAGATTGTGAATCTTGGCACAGGGGCGAACATTCGTTCGCTCGCATCTACAAAGGTGTCTGTCACCAATGTTGTTGACGATGCGATTAAGTTGGTTAAAACCTCGGACGGCATCTATGTTGCGGCGGCTTCCGATTCAAACGGCGTGACATACGTTCACGTTTCTGACGCTCTTACATATGCGTATATGAATCACGACACATCGCTCGTCGTCACCGTTCTCGACGACACATGGGTGGATGATGGAACTTACGATGAGTATTTTGTCTGGGATGCTGTGAACAGGACGTACACGTTCAGGCAGTTTGTCGCGCGCGTGGGAACGAATTACTACATGTCGCTTCGGGATGCACTGAATGATCCATTGGTGTCGACGGCGATGCCTGTCGTGATGATGGCCGATGACCATGCGTCGTTCTCGGCCGACAATCTTGAGGTTGTAATCAACAAAGCCGTGACGATCGACGGCAACGGCTTCACAATTTACGGCGTGAACGACAAGTGCGATGCGTCGAAGGACCATGACATATTCATCACTGGCAGCGGCGACGTGGCAATCAGCAACGTGACGTTGACGGCGTTTGGTGGTGCCGCGACTATAATTGACGGCCAGACCTATCCGATCTGGACAGGTCAAGCTTATACCGGCAAGTTGACGCTCCAGAACGTTACATTCACCGGATTCAACCGTACGGCTCTCAATCTTAACGGCGGCACGGTTGAAATTGACGGATGCACAATTACCGGCACTGTTCGCGAAGGCGAATACTTCCAGTCTGGAATTGAAGTCTACAATGCCAATGTGACGGTTGCCAACACGACCATCGCTAGCATGGGATCGACGATCGAGCGCGAAGACTCCAGCGTCGCAGCCTGCATTCAGCTAGGAAGTGCGCGCGCTGACAATCCCGGAACTGGTTCGGTAACTGTCTCAAGCGGTACATTTAGCGGAGAGTACGGCATTATTGTCGCTTCCAACGCGACCGATACCGTTTCCGTGCAGGGCGGCACGTTCAGCGGTGGTCTGCTTGCCGAGGAAGGCGAAGGCGGCGGCATCGCCGTCAGCGGCGGCACATTTGACGCGGCGGTTCCTGCGGAATACTGCGCCGAGGGCTATGAGCCGACGGATGACGGCGAGGGCCATTACACCGTGCGCGTCGACCTCGGCTGGATATACGAGGCGGAGGACCATCCGAATTACACCGGCGGCTGGTCGAACAGCGTCGCGTATGCCGAAGACCACAAGATCAAGATCGAAGATGGCAACACATACACCGCGAATAGGCCTTCTGACGGGCGGATGGTCACGGTTGCGATGACGCTCAGCTTTGACGACGTGAACGACGAGGATGAGACTGTCGGCGACGCGAAGGCGGCCGTCAAGCTTGCCACGGGCGGCTTCAAGGTCTACACGTCCGAAGGCCCGGATGGCGCAGTGACGTCGGTATGGAAGTCCGTTACCATAGATGGGTTGGATCTGTCGCCGCAGGTCAATGAGGACTATACGTTCCTCTTCGTCCTCGACTTGACGAATACGACTTATACGGCAGCGCTCATCACTAGCGGTGGCGCGGCTACGAACGCCCTGGTCCTTACTGACGGCAGCGTCGTGAACATTCCGTTCGCCAGCCGTGGCAATGTGGCTCCAGTCCAGAAGATCGAGTTCATCGGTTCTGGCTCTGTGACGTCCATCGAGGGAAGCTACGAAGACGTCCCGGTGCCGGAAGGATTCGTTGAGGACGAAGTGGTCACGCTCGCCGGTGACGACACGGCGACGCTTACGGCGGCACAGGCCACATGGCTCAATGCCTGCGGCGCCAAGGCCGCTGTTGCCGCGAAGATCGCGACGATGGATTCTACGGCGTTCAACAACGCGTATCTCCTCAACCTCGACATCACGGGCGAGTTCGGCTACGAGTTCAAGGTGACCGCTATCGAGGTCGGCGATGACGACGTTACGGTTACGGTGTCGCTGACGCGCACGGGTGCGCTTGACGAGACGACCAAGATCAACGGTGCGGTCGTGCTTACCGGAACCGACGAGCTTGGCAAGACGTTCGAGACGATCGACGAGGCTGCTGTCGCCGATGATGACTTCAGCGAAGGCAACGCCACTACGATTACGCTCGACAAGGGCGATGCCAAGTTCTTCCGGCCTGTAATCGAAATAATCACGCCAAAAGGTGAATAACATGAAATTTGCGTTTGCTGCAATTCTTGCGTGCGGCATTGTCGTTTCCGCGGCTGCTGCTCCTAGTCCGATATCCGCGCGTTCGGTGCACATGTGGCATCCCACGCCCGACGCTGAGTGGGTATACGGCGAGGTAACTGTCGAGAAGTCCGTTCCCGGCAGTTACTTCGCAGCCATCTGCTTCAGCTGCGGCTACTGCGGCATCCAGGAGCTCTACGACGGAAAGAAGGTCGCAATCTTCTCCGTGTGGGATCCGGGCGATCCGTTCGACTTCAAGGCGAAGCCCGACAACGTCGACGAGAAGGTTCGCACGAAAAACCTGTATGCCGGCGATGGCGTGGCGATCAGCCGCTTTGGCGGCGAGGGCACCGGCGGCAAGTCCATAATGCCGTTTGACTGGAAGATCGGCGAGACATACCGCTTCGCCATTCACTCTCGCCAAGACGGCGACTACAGGACGGCGTTCACGGGCTATCTCTTCCGCGACGGCGCATGGTTCAAGATCGCGACTTTTACAACGCTGCAGACGAAAGGCGCACACGCCATCAAGGGCGTCTACAGCTTCGTAGAGGACTTCCGCCGTAACGAAGTGTCTCGCGGGCAAGTTCGCCGCGCGAGGTTCACAAACTTCTTCGCAAAGCCCCTCGGCGGAGAGTGGACGGCGATCGAGGACGGACGCTTCACCGCCGACAATAACCCGATCATGACAATCGACGCCGAGGCGGTCGAAAACGGCTTCGCTCTCACGACTGGCGGCGACACCGCGAACAAGAACATAAAGCTAATGGCGAACGCGAAGGCCAAGGTCGGTCCGCGTCCGGCAGAGTGCGTCGCGCTTGACGCGCTCGTGGACGCTAAGCAGGTTCTCTTCAAGAACAACGATGTCGTCGAGGGGGTGAAGACCGCCGTCTACAGAATTCCCGCGCTTTGCACCGCGCCAAACGGCGACCTCGTCGCGGTCTGCGACGCGAGGCACGAAGGCGGCGGCGACCTGAACCATGCGAAGCCGATCAACATCGCCATCCGCCGCTCGTCCGACGGCGGCAAGACGTGGACTGAGCCGGTTTTCACCTGGAAGTGGGCCTGGAACGACGACGAACACTGGGCGGGATCGGACCCGTCGTTCGTCGTCGACGCGGAGACGAAGAAGATATTCCTCTTCTACAACGTGTGGGAATCTAAGAAGCGCCACGGGGTGTTCCAGTTCTACGTGCAGGAATCGTCCGACAACGGCAAGACATGGTCGAAGCCGCGCGACATTTCGAGCGACATCGCTTTCCCCGAATGGCCCTTTGGAAAGCGCGACAGGGAGGGCGGGTTTATCTTCATCACGTCCGGCTCCGGAATCCAGGCGAAGGACGGCACGCTCCTCCACACGATCGTCCACGTGAACGACGGCAACGCGCTCTTCGGGTCTGACGACCACGGCAAGACGTGGAAGCCCTTCGGCAAGCCCGTCAAGAACGGCGACGAATGCAAGGTAGTGGAGCTTTCTGACGGCTCGTGGATGATCAACTCGCGCTGGCGCGGCGGCGGGCGGCAGATCCACGTCACGAAGGACCGCGGCAATACCTGGGAGTCGCGCTACGATACGACGCTCGAGGACCCCCAGTGCAACGCGCAGATCATGCGCTACGGCAATATGCTTCTCTTCTCCAACTGCAAGAGCCCAAACCGCCGTGCGCTTCTCTATATCCGCGCGTCGGCCGACGACGGCAAGACGTGGAGCGACGGTCTTTGCATCGAGCCCAAGGGCGCTGCGTATTCCGACATGACGATTCTGCCGAACGGCGACATCGGCATTCTCTACGAGGGCGCGGGCTACGCGACGATCAACTTCACGACTGTGACGCTTGCCGACATCAAGGCGCAGCTCAAGTGATAAAAGTGAAGCACAGATGAAGAAACTCCTTTTACTAGTCGTAGGGTTTGTCACTACCGCTGCGTTTGCGACGCCGGTCGAGGTTGACTGGAAGGCGGGCGAGACAGCCCCTGCAAAAGTCGCGCGGCCGTTTGCTGGCTTTTTACCCGACGGGCGCTTTGTGGTTGCCGGCGGCAGCGATTTCGTCGATGGGAAGAAGGTTTACCGCTCGGGCATCTGTGCCCGAGAGTTGGACGGCAAGTGGTCGAAGGTCGGCGAGCTGCCGCGCGTCGTCGCCGAGGGCGTGTCGTGCGAGACGCCGAAGGGGATTTTCTGCGCAGGCGGAACTGACGGCAAGGACAAGCTCTTCAATGCGTTTCTTCTTTCAGTCGAAAACGGCAAGGCTGACTTCTGCGAGTTGCCCGACGCGCTGCCCGAACCTGTCGTGATGGGCGCGGCGGCTGCGGACGACACCTACGTCTATGTGGTCGCTACGAAGAAGGTGTACCGGTTCAGGTACACGGCGCTGTCCGAGCTTTCCGATGCGTCTTATACGGAGAAATGGCAGCTTGTCGGCGAGATTCCCGGCCCGGCGCGAGCGCAGCACATTGCCGCCATCCAGAACGGCGACCAGAAGGAGAAACTGCTCGTCGTTTACGGTGGCTATGACGCCGAGACAAAGCAGCCGCTTCACGATGGCTATGGGCTGGTCCTGTCCCAGTTGTCCCAGACGTCCCAGTTGCCCCAGTCCGCGCCTTGGCGTAAACTTGCCCCGCTGCCGGAAAACACCACCACCATCGGCGCGGCGTTCCTGCCGAGCGGACACCAGCATATCCTGCTCGTCGGCGGCTTCGGCGAGAAGGGGTGGGGCGACCGTGCGCTGCGCGGCTCGACCGAAACCGACCCCGTGAAGCTCGGCTGGCAGCGCAAAATCCTCGCCTACAACTGCGTGACGGATGCGTGGTGCGAATACGGCGAAATCGCCGCGGCAGATTCGCCGCGCTGCGGCGCGGCGGCGGGCATCAGGCCGGGAAAAACTCCCGAGCAGTACACGCTTATTATCGTGGGCGGCGAAATCGCGCCGGCGACAAGGACGGACGCAATTTCTGTTGCAAGCTTCAGGAAGACCGGCAAGTTCGGTGCGATGGCGTGGGCGGTCGTCGGCGTCTACGCGCTCTTGATGGTCGGCATGGCGTGCTTCTTCATCTTCAAGAAGAAGGACGAGAACGACTACTTCCGCGGCGGAAACCGCATACCGTGGTATGTCGCGGGAATGTCAATCTTCGCGACGATGCTCTCGTCCATAACGTTCATCGCGATTCCGACGCAGGCGTATCTCCAGGACTGGCGCTACTTCGTGATGGCGTTCTTCATCATCGGCATGGCGCCTGTCGCGATCTACTACTACCTTCCGTTCTTCTGCCGCCTCGGAATAACGAGCGCGTACGAGTACCTCGAGAAGCGCTTCAATCTGGGTGTCCGGCTCTTCGGCTCCGCGGCGTTCGTCGTCTTCATGGTCTGCCGTGTCGCGGTCGTGACGCTGCTCCCGGCGATTGCGCTTAATGCCGTTACGGGAATCTCCATTGACGCGTGCATCCTGATCTGCGGTATCCTCACGATGATCTACTGTTCGCTCGGCGGACTCGAGGCGGTCATTTGGTCCGACTTTGTGCAGGGCATCGTCCTCATGGGCGGCGCGGTGTCGGTTCTCGTCCTTCTCATCCTGAAGACGGGCGCGCCGGGCGAGCACTTCTCGACGTTCTGGAATGTCGCGAGCACCTACAACAAGAACACCATGTGGGATTTCCGCTTCATCCTGACGCAACCGGTCTTCTGGGTCGTCGCGGTGCAGGGGCTCATCTCCAACCTTTCGAGCTACACGTCGGACCAGTGCGTCATCCAGCGCTATATCGCGACGCCTGACGAGAACGCGACCAAGCGCTCGCTGTGGTTCAACGGATGCATGAGCGTCTTCGCGCAGGTCGTCTTCTACGGAATCGGCATGGCGCTCTTCGCGTTCTACCACACGCACCCGGAGGCGATGGACGTGACGATGCCGAAGGGCGACTCGGTGCTGCCGATCTTCATGGCGACGGAAATGCCGCCGTGGCTCGCGGGGCTCGTGATTGCGGCAGTCTTCGCGGCGACGATCTCGACATTGTCCGCGAACCTCTCTTCCGCGTCGACAGCCGTCGTCACCGACTTCGTGAAGCGCTTCAAGCCAGACATCCCGGGCAAGGCGCAGATCAGGTGCGGCCAGGTTTGCACGTATGTCGTCGGCATCATCGGCATCATGGCGGCCTTGACGCTCGCGAGGATGGAGTCGAGCGCCTTGTTCGACAACTTCAACAAGTATATTGCGATGCTGACTGCTGGCTTGACGGGGCTCTTCTTTATGGGAGTCTTCATGCCGCGCATCAAGGGCATTGCGGCGGTTTTGGGACTTGCGGCGAACTACTTCGTATGCTTCAGCTGCGAGATACTCCACTGTGATGTCTTCGGGCTCAAGTTCCATCCGTTCCTCTTGGGCGGAATCGGACTTGTCGTCTGCGTGGCAGTCGCCTACGTCGCCTCGTTCGTCATTCGCGAGAAGGGCAAAGACCTTGCTGGGCTGACGCTAAAGACTTTGAAGCGCTAAGTTTTTAGCCGCAAAGAACGCAAAGGACACAAAGGGTGTTTTGTGCTCTTTGTGCGCTATGTGGCTAAACATTCAAAGGTAAATTTAGTCGTCAAAGAAGTCGCGGAGCCAGCCAGCTCTGCGACCTTCCGCGCGGCGGCGCATGTCTATGAGCAGCCCGTCGATGGCGTGGTTTGCAAAGCGGAGATTGTCCACCTCGTAAATCTCGCCGACGAGCTGCGTTCCGGGAATCGCAGAGACAGGATCTCCTTTGCTGCGTATGTTGGAGATGCGCTTTGCCGCTCCTGCGGTAACGTCTTTTGGAAGAGTGAGCAGAGTAATGCTTGAAATCCCTGCCGCGTTGTAGGTGGCGCAGAGAATGTCGCCCGGGTTCGGCAGGTTGATTGTAGAATACGCGGCGATTCCGCCGCCGAGGGAGTGACCTGCGACTACGAGCTTGGCGTCAGGGAACGCGCGCCTGACGGCAGCCAGGACTTCGGCACCGTGGAGATACTGCTTCGGTGTTCCGCCGCCGCCTTGCTGGGCGTCAACAACCCAGTCTTGCATCCAGTGTTCGTCCTCGCCGGGCGCGTTTGATCCCCTAAAGGCGACGACTGCCGTGTCTTCCTTTTCGGCGTGGGAGAGCCGCACGCCGAAGCCTGCACCTTCCGCGTCTTCAAGAAAGCCCGTCTCGGGCTCGTAGCGATAGAGTGGCGAGGGGAGTGCAAGTCTCGCGTATTCGTCTGGCGAAAGCGGTCGGTATCCTTCGGGAAGGTCTGGATGGCCGCGGTAGGCGGCAGCGGCGTGTTCGCCGATCGAGATGAAGAGATTTTGCCTGTCCTGATCGAGATCGTCCCCGAATGACATCACTTTTGCCCCCGCCCAGGCAACCGTCGACTTTGCCGCGCCGGTAGCAGCGGAGACGGCATCGGCGGACGAGCGGACCACAACGTTGTCATCGCCGTAGCCGGTTTCAAGCAGGCGGCATCCGCAAGATGCCGTCATTGCGATTGCCATAAGCGCAGCGCGTCGTTTCATGCGGCGAATTATATTCAATTTTGCCCCAAAGGTCAATTGCGTGTATTTCTTTTACATGTAGTGTGGAGATTTTGATATAATGTCATTGAACTTAAAACAAGTTTCCCGTCAAACTTCTACAAAGGAGAGAACATGAAGAAACTCGAAGGACTCATTGCGGCGGCTCATACGCCGTTCAACCCGGACGGTAGCGTCAACCTCGCGCTTGTCAAGAAACAGGCCCAGACGCTTATCAAGCAGAAGGTGACGGGTGTGTACGTCTCCGGCACGACGGGCGAGGGCATCTGCTGCTCAATCGCCGAGCGCAAGGCCGTCTTCGACGCGTGGGTCAAGGCCGCGAAGGGCAAGCTATATCTCATCGCGCACATCGGCGCGCTCGCTCTCCCTGACGTGCAGGAGCTTGGCGCATATGCCGTGAAGTGCGGTATGGATGCGACTTCGATCGTCCCGCCGAACTTCTTCAAGCCTGGCTCGGTCGATGCGCTTGTTGCCTACTTGAAGGAGGCGCTCAAGACCTCGAAGAAGCTCCCGTTCTACTACTACCACACCGGCATGAGCGGCGTCAACTTCGACATGGAGAAGTTCCTTCTTGCTGCCGACGGCAAGATCAAGAACCTCGCCGGCATCAAGTTCAACTACCCAGACCTCTACATGTACCAGCGCTGCGTCAAGTGCCTCGGCGGGAAGTACGACATCACCTGGGGCATCGACGAGTGGTTCGCGGGCGCGGTCGCGCTCGGCGCGAAGTCGGCGATCGGCTCGACCTACAACTACTCTGCCGGAATCTACTATAAGATCTGGGACGCCGTGAAGAAGGGCGATCTCAAGAAGGCCCAGGCCGGCATGAAGAAGGTCTGCGACATCGTCGACATCCTTGTGCAGTATGGCGGCGTTGCCGGCGGCAAGGCGATGATGGCCGTGTGGGGGCTCGACATGGGCGGCGTACGCCTCCCGAACGTCTCGCTCACCGACAAGCAGAAGGCCGACTGCGTCAAGCGCCTCAAGAAGATCGGCTATCGCTAAGGAAACGACATGGACGCGAATACATATTGGAAGCAGTGGGCGGACAAATGCCGCAAGGATCTCACGACCGACATCATGCCGTTCTGGCTGAAGTACGGCTGGGACCGCAAGAACGGCGGCGTATACACATGCGTCGACCGCGACGGCAAGCTCATGGACTCGACGAAGAGCGGCTGGTTCCAGGGGCGCTTCGCGTTCACCTGCTCCTACGCCTACAACGCCGTCAAGAAGGACAAGAAGTACCTCGCGGCGGCGAAGTCGACGCTCGACTTCATCGAGGCGCACCTCTTCGACAAGCGCGGACGCGCCTATTTCTCGCTGAAGGCCGACGGCACTCCTCTCCGGATGCGCCGCTACGTCTTCAGCGAGTGCTTCGCGGCCATCGCCATGAGCGAGTACGCCAAGGCAACCAACTCCAAGGAGTACGCGAAAAAGGCGCTCGCGCTCTTCAAGCGCATCAAGAAGTTCATGGCCGACCCGAAGATGATGCCGTCCAAGTTCGAGCCGTCGCTTGAGGCGCAGGGCCATTCCCTCACGATGATCCTCATCAATGTCGCGCTCCGGCTAAAGGACGTCTGCGACGATCCGATCCTCGACGAGCAGATCGCCGAGTCGATACGGCTCCTCAAGGACAACTTCGTCCATCCCGAGTTCAAGGCGCTTCTTGAGACGGTCGGCCCGAACGGCGAATTCATCGACACGATGATTGGCCGCACAATCAACCCCGGCCATGCGATCGAGACGAGCTGGTTCCTCATGGAAGTCGCCGAGAAGTCGGGCAACAAGGAGCTCTTGAAGCTCGCGCTGACTATCCTCGACTGGTCGCTCGCGTGGGGCTGGGACAAGAAGTACGGCGGCATCATAAGCTTCCGCGACTGCAAAAACTTCCCGCCGCAGTGCTACGAGCAGGACATGAAGTTTTGGTGGCCGCAGTGCGAGACGCTTATCGCTACGCAGTATGCCTGGAACCTCACAAAGAACAATAAGTGGCTAAATTGGCACAAAAAGATGCGCGAATGGACGTATAAGCGCATGCCTGATAAGAAATATGGTGAATGGTACGGCTATCTCCACCGCGATGGAACGGTTGCCCAGCCCGCGAAAGGCAATCTCTTCAAGGGACCGTTCCATATTCCGCGCATGATGACGAAGTCCATCGAGCTCGCGGAGGCGGTGATATAAGGTCAAGGCGGGGCTATTTCACCGTCTTCGTGCCCTGAAGCCGGCCCTGCGCGTCGCGATAGGTGGTCTTGCCGCTCTTATCGGTTGTAGCAGTGCCCTGAAGCCGCCCCATCGAGTCCCGCCAAGTTGTCTTGCCGTTCTTGTCGGTCGTCACCGTTCCCTGGAGCCGGCCCTGCGCGTCACGGTAGGTTGTCTTGCCGCTCTTGTCGGTTGTCGCGGTGCCCTGAAGCCGGCCCATCGAGTCGCGCCAAGTAGTCTTGCCGCTGCTGTCGGTTGTTGTCGTGCCCAGGAGCCGTCCCATCGAGTCGCGGTAGGTAGTCTTCCCGCTTGTGGTAGTCGTTTTCGTGCCCTGAAGCCGCCCCTGTGCGTCGCGGTAAGTCGTTTTGGTGTCGGCAAGGCATGTGTCAGCGAGCGCGAGGCACGCGATTGTCGCGGTGAGAATCTTCGTTGTCTTGTTCATATTGCACCTTGCCTTTCTGATTTGCCGTAAGTGTATTTTTATGCTTGTGCCAAGTAAGGAAATCAAAAAGTGTGTTTCTGACAAAGAATTTTCAAGGTGTGTGATAATCAGGTAGGACAGCATGTGGTATAATGTTGTCAATGAGGAACGGATGGAGTGCAATGGAACCATTCAAAGGAGGCGAAAATGTTTGACGATATGATAAAGGCGGTGCGCGGCGCGAAATGTGTCGCGGCGATGACAGGCGCAGGCGTTAGCACGCTTTGCGGAATACCGGACTTTCGCGGCCCGAAGGGTCTCTACAAGAACCCGGATGCGGAACGTATTTTTGACATCGACTGGTTCGACCGCGATCCGGCGGTCTACTACCGCGGGTGCAGCGAGCTCGTCTACGGGCTTGGCGCGTTTGAGCCGGGGCCGGTCCATCGCGCGTTGAAGCGACTTGAGGATGCTGGGCATCTTGACGGAATCATCACGCAGAACATCGACATGCTCCACCAGAAGGCGGACTCGTCGAACGTCTACGAAGTGCACGGTTCGCCAATCGTTCATCATTGCCGCCTCTGCGGAGATGAGAAGAGCTTCGATGAGATCATGGCGATGGTCAATGCGAACGGCGGCTCCGAGAATCTTGGCGCGCCGTATGTGCCGCGCTGCAGGTGCGGTGGTGCGTACAAGCCGGACATCACGTTCTTCGGCGAGCAGCTGCCGGAGATGGCGTTTATGAAGTCGCAGGAGCTGGCGATGAGGGCAGACGTGATGCTTGTCCTCGGCACGTCGCTCACCGTATTTCCTGCGGCGGGGATTCCCCGGCTCACGCTCCAGAAGGGTGGTAAGGTCTTTATCGTGAACGCCCAGCCGACTTCGCTCGACAAGTACGTTGAGGGGTGCTTCCCCGACCTTGCGGAATTCTCCGCTGCAATCGAAGCGGCATTTGCATAGCGGGTAGATCTCGACTGATTCAGATTTGCTATAATATTCCCCAATGAACGCAGAGGGCACAAAGAAGACGAGCTACACATACGAGCTTACGAACGACCAGCAGGAGCTTTTGCTGGGCGTGATGCTGAGCGGCAACTACCGTAAGCGCGAAGTTCCCTATTCCCTCTGGTCGATCGAGGGCGACCATTTTAACGCGACGCTCTACGAGAAGGAGAAGCACGGCAAGCGCAAGCTCTGCGTGCAGGGCTCGAAAGCCGAGGACTTCGTTCTCTTCGTTCTCGAGCCGCGCGTTCTCGGCGCGGCGACGCTTGGCTACGAGACGATCTTGAATCCCGAACTTGTCGCGCCTCACGCCGGAAGCGACGAGTCTGGAAAGGGCGACTACTTCGGGCCTCTCGTCGTATGTTGCGCCTACACGGACGAGGCGCTTTCCGAGAAGATGCAGCAGATGGGCGTCAAGGACTGCAAGCAGATGTCCGACAAGTCGGTCCTCACGACTGGCGCAAAGTTGCGCTCGCTTCTCGGCCCGACGGGATACTCCGTCGTGAAGCTCGGCCCCGCGGCGTACAATCGGCTCTATTCAAAAATCAAGAACATCAACCGAATGCTCGCCTGGGCCCATGGAACCGCGATCGAGGAATTGCTCGAAAAGCGCCCCGGCTGTCCGCGCGTCGTCGTCGACCAGTTTGCGCCGACCGAAGCGACCATTCTCCGAGCCCTCAAGACTCGCGGCAAGGCGATCAAGGTCGAGCAGCGACACAAGGCCGAGAGCGACATCGCCGTCGCCGCGGCGTCGGTCATCGCCCGCGAGATTTTCCTTCGCGACATCATGAAGATGGGCGACGAGATATTCGGGCCGCCTGCCGAAGGGCGCGACAACGTTCCTGCGGGCTCATCCGATCCGCGCGTCCGCGCGCTCGCCGGGGAGATGGTTCGCAAGGAAGGCCCCGTGTGGCTCATGAACCACGTCAAGGCCCATTTCCAGACGACGGACAAGGTTCTTTCCGCATGCGGCAAGTCGCGCGCCGACCTCCCGCCCGAAGGACAGGTGATTTCAGACTACAAACTTAAACAGACAAGAAAAGAGACATAGACATGATACTCGCAAACTCATTAGTCGACGGATTCCTCGGCTCCAACTTGATGGGCCAGGGAATAGTCGTAGTCCAGCTCCTCGGTTCGGTTGTAATGCTTGCCGTCGTTCTCGGCAAGTGGAAGGAGCTAAGCTACGTTCGAATGGCGACGCGCCGGTTCGTGCGAGATTTCACGAGCGGCCACGACGCCCTTGAATACTATCTCGAGCGCCGCCCTGCGATTGCATCGGGCGTCGAGGGCATCTACAAGGAGACTTGCGAGCGACTCTTGAAGCTCCTGACGCCGAACGTGCGCGCGCTGCTCGTAGGCCGCCAGACGGACGGCGACGGTTCCGCGGCGCTCACTGCGCGCGAAATCGAGCTTGTGCGCGGCACTTGCGAACATGCGCTTGACGAGGAGGAGATTCGTCTTGACCACGGCATGGGCGTTATTGCGTCCGTCGTCTCGCTCTCTCCGATGCTCGGGCTTCTCGGCACCGTCTGGGGCGTTCTCGATGCGTTCGCTGAGATGGGCACCGCTGGAAGCGCGAATCTCGCGACGATCGCGCCGTCTATTTCCGCGGCTCTCGTCACGACGGTCGTCGGTCTTCTTATCGCAATCCCCGGTGTCTTGGCGTATACGCGCATGAACGCGACGATCACGCAGATAAGGTCCGAGATGGAGGGCTTTGCCGACGAGCTCATGGGCCGCATCGCCTGCGAGTTCCAGGGGAGGGGCGCCTGAGATGCTTAGGAGACGCAGAAGACTGCGCGGCGAGAAGCCGAAGGCGTCGATCGACATGAACTCGTTGATCGACTTGACCTTCCTTCTCCTCGTCACTTTTATCGTGACGCTTCCCGCGCTCGAGCAGGGCATATCGATAATGCTCCCGCAGGCGAAGACCGACGAGTTGCCGACGAAGAACAAGAAGGCGAACACGGTCACAGTCGACAAGGACAACGTGATATTCCTCAACGACAAGCCGCTCACTCTCGAGGAGCTCGAGCGTGAGCTTATGGCGATGGCGGCGGAGGATCCCGAAGTGCCTGTGCTCGTCCGTGGCGACGAGCGCAATTCGTACGGCGACGTGATGAAGGTCGTCAAGGTCGTCTACAAGTGCAAGATACACAGGATGGCGCTTGTGACTGTAGAGAAGTAGGTTGGAGTTCAGAGTTGGAGTTGGAGATAGGAGTTAGGGGTCAGGAGTCAGGGGTCGTAACCGCCCCTTGCGGGTGGGCGCGACCCTTGGGGAAGCGACCGAGCCGAGCGGAGCGAGTGCCGAGGAGTCAGTAGTTGGAGTTCAGAGTTGGAGAGCGGTGGGGAAGATTTTAGTTGAGCTTAAAAGTTAGAAGGTAGACAGAAATGGAAGTTTGGATAGACGAGAAACGGCCTGACGTGATGAGCACGGCGAATGTCGTGCTCGCTCTCGTCATCCATATCGTCTGCTTCCTTGGCTTCTTCCTTTTCGCTCGTCTCCATTTCAAGCAGAAGGAGACTGTGATTCCAATCGACCTGACTGTAGTTGTCAACGAGAATCTCGACGGCAACGAGGACGAGCCGCCGCCGCTCGACGACCCGCCGCCGAAACCGCCGGAACCCCCGAAGGTCGTAACTCCACCTCCGCCGCCTCCAAAAGTCGACACCAAAGTCGACGCCGTCGTCAAGGAGCCGGAGAAGCCCAAACCGCCGGAGAAGCCGAAGGAAACGCTCGAGGAGCGCCTGAAGCGCATGCGCGAGTCGGTGAAGGACAAGCCCGAGCCGCCCAAGAAGGAAGAGCCGAAGAAGCCCGAGAAGACGAAAGAGGAGCTTCTCAAGGAGCGCATGGAGAAGATGCGCAACAGCGCGAAGACCGTCAAGATAAAGGTCCCCGACGCGCCGAGCGGCAACGGCCGCACCGAGCGGCCGACGCGCACTCCAGAGGAGATTGCGAAGTTGCTCGGGCAGGGCTACAAGCCCGGCAAGACGACGCAGATCGCGACGAGCACTATGCAGTTGTGTCTGTCGAAAATCCAGATGGCTATCAACGCGCGGTGGTCCCAGGTGAATCCGCGCATCGGCGCCGAGGGCTACGTTCTCATTGCCGTCCGATTCAATTCTGCTGGGCAGATGGTCAACTGCCGTCTTAGCGAATCGTGCGGCGACAAGACTTCCGATTCCGCCGCGCTTACCGTTGTCCGCTCCGTCGGCCCGATAGCGGGGCTCGACAAGGAGTTCCTCCGCGAGTTCGGCAAGCAGGATCTTGTCATTCGCTACAAGGTGGTGGCGCGATGACGTGTGCAGTTTTCCTTTTGGCGGCGATACGCCTCGCCGGCGTGACGGGCGGGGAACTTACGACGCGCGCCTATTTCGACGTGAACAACGCGAAGGTTGGCGATCCTCTCGTCCTCACAATCGACTTCGTAGGCGATGCGGACTTTACGGCTCTACATCCGCCGGCGCTCTCGAAGCACGTTTCTAAGGAAGACTGGAAGGTCGACGATCTCAGTGCGAAGACCGAGACTGACACAAAGCGCATAGGCGGTTTTTTCAGTTCGCGCGAAGTCGCGGTCGCGCGTTCGCTTACCTATCGCGTTCGCCCGATGCGCGAGGGCGTTCTCTGGTTCCCCGCGCTCGAATTCGAGTACGAAGGGCCAGATGGCGACGCTCGGACTGTCACGGCAAACGAGATTCCCGTTCATGCGAAGAAGGGCGAGCAGGTCGTCGTGAAGGAGCTTTCCGTCGATACGGAGAAGATGCCTGAGCCGCCGGAGCTTGTGATGGAGCCTGGCGTTGCGCTTGGCGACGATGAGCTCTTTGCGTGGCGCAAGACATGCGCCGAGCCGACTGCCGACGCGTTTGCGGAATTCAAGTTCCCGGCGGGGCGCATGAACGAGGCGACATGCGCGATACGCGAAGGGCAGTGGCGTCGCGCGCTCAAGATCTATTCGCGGCTCGAGTGGTCGGTCGGGCAGACGCCCGAAATCGAGCGCGGCATACTTGCAGCGCGCGCGCTCAAGTTCGACAATGCGGCGGCGGATCTTCCCGTCTGGCGCGAAGTGGGAAGGCCTCTTCTCAAGTATGCGTGGAAGGGCCGCGTCGGAATCCTCCTTGGCTTTGCGATAGGAGTGACGCTCCTCTTCTGGCTTCTCGGCCGCGCCATACGCGCGCTCGCGTGCGTCGCCTTTGCTCTTCTCCTTGTGCCCGCGGCGCAGGGGCAGGGGCTCTTCGAGGAGATGGAGCGCATGATGGAGGAGTCTCAACGGCAGATGCAGCAGCGCATGCAGCAGATGCAGACGATGAGCTTCTCAGTGGGCGGAGAGAGGCAGAAGCCTGTTGAGATAAAGGCGTCGGTCCGCACGGAGCCGGCGGAACTCCAGGTCGGCGAGCCGTTCTCGTTCATCCTCGCGCTCGAGTCACCAAAGTCCGCTTCGATAGGACAGATACAGATTGCTCCAAGCGAGATGTTTGGGCTTACTGTCACGGGAAGGCCCGAGAACATGACGGACGGCATCTCGAAGAATCCGTCAAATGTGGTAAAGCGGCTTTCGATACCGGTGCGCTACGACGTGCCTTTCAAGGGGAAGCTCTCGTTCAAGGTCTCGGGCATGGTCTCCGGGCGTCAGAAGGCGGGCAACATGTCGTTCTCGTTCTCCAACAGCTTCAGCGTCGAAGCGGCGCCGATAGACATCGACATAAAGCCTCTTCCGTCGGCTGGGCAGCCCGACGACTTCAGCGGAATAATCTCCGAGGG
Organism: Kiritimatiellia bacterium; assembly: GCA_045536845.1. Lineage (GTDB taxonomy): Bacteria > Verrucomicrobiota > Kiritimatiellia > RFP12 > UBA1067 > UBA1067. The sequence continues at coordinate 100,612 of JAZSOG010000038.1, forward strand.
GCTGGAGCTTTTCGAGCGCCTTGATACTAGAAAAGTCGGAACGAACGACGTCATCAAGATAACGTATCACCTCGAGAGCCGTGGCTATCTCCCGAAGGGCTGGCGGCCTGAGGGCGTTGCCTTCGAGATTGGGCGCGGCTCTCGTAATGGCGTTGTTGCCATTGAGTGGTTGCGCTACTTCGTCGCCGACGGCGCGGCGGAAACGCCGCGGCTGTCTGTAATCTACTACGACATCAAGTCGAAGTCGTACAAGAAGGCGGAGACTGGAGGCACGCATGTCGAATACGAATAAGAGGATATTCCTCTCGCCGCCTTTCGTGGGCGCGGCGGAGCGCGCAGCTGCAAAGCGCGCGTTTGATTCTGGGTATGTCGCGCCGTGCGGCCCGCAGGTGGACGAGTTTGAACGTCGGCTCGCGAAGCTCGCGGGGCGCAAGTACGCCGTCGCGGTGTCGAGCGGAACGGCGGCGATCGATCTTCTTATGGCGGAACTTGGCGTTGACGAGACATGGACGGTCATCGCGCCGACGCTAACGTTTATCGCAACGGTGGGTCCCGCGTTTCATCGCGGCGCGAAACTTGTCTTTGTCGACTCTGACGCGACAGGCAATATCGATGTCTCACTTCTCGAAGAGGCCTTAAAGTCTCACAGGGTCAACCATAAGATACTTGTAATCGGTGTTGACCTCTATGGCAACTGCTGCGACTATGGCGCGATAGCAAAGCTCTGCCGCAAGTTCGGCGCCGTCTTCGTGACCGACGCCGCCGAAGCTGTCGGGGCGAAGCGCGAGGGCCGTCCTGCGGGTTCCGCCGGACTTGCGGGCGTCTATTCCTTCAACGGGAACAAGATTATCACGACCTCGGGCGGCGGCGCGATTGTGACCGATGACCGCGGCCTTGCAGAGCGCGCGAGAAAGCGCGCGCAGCAGTCTCGCGAGAAGTGCGTCTGGTACGAGCACCGAGAAGTCGGGTACAACTACCGCTTGAGCAACATCCTCGCCGCGATAGGACTTGCCCAGCTCGATCGGCTTCCGGCAATACTCAAGAAGCGCAAAGCGAACTATGACTGGTATGCAAGGAACTTCAAGGGCGACTTGCTTTCTCCCACGCCTAACGCGAACCACTGGCTAACGGTAGCAGTCCTTTCCTCGCGCCGCGAGCGCGACAAGCTCTTGCGTCGCTTCGAGGCGGCCGACATTGAGGCGCGGCCAGTCTGGAAGCCACTTCATCTCCAGCCCGTTTTTGCCAAGTGCCGCGTCTTCGGCGGCGAGGTCGCCAAGGCACTTTTTGAGCGCGGAGTGTGTCTACCTAGCGGGACTGGCCTAAAAAGCGGCGATTTTACGCGGATATCACCTTGCCTTGCGTGACGAGCGCTGACGCCTTTTTTGGCTAAATCGCAATTAGTTGTAGTTTGCCGTTGCGTTGAGCCACAACATTTGGTATCATACGCGCCATGAAACGTTTTATCAGAGCAGTTTTGCCGGCTTTCCTTCTTGCGGTGTCGGTCGGTCAGATTTACGCATTCACCAACTTTTCTACTGAGATCGCTCAATACATAGGCGAGACACAGAAAAATGTACAGTTTGCTTTCTCCTTGGGCATATTCTTCCTAGGCATGGGCGCGGCGTTCTTCGGGAAGATTGTCGAGAAGAACATCCGGCTTTCGACAATCATCGGTACGACGCTCTTCCTGTCGGGCCTTCTTGTGACGGAGGCCGGCATCCACATGAAGTCGCTCGCGATGATCTACCTCGGCTACGGCTTCCTCATCGGCCTCGGCACAGGCGTCATCTACATCTCGCCAGTGAAGACGATGATGCTCTGGTTCCCCGAGCACAAGGCGATTGCGGCGGCTCTGCCAATCATCTCGTTCGGACTCGGCTCAACGCTGTCGACGATTCTCTTCAGCGGCATCCATTGGGGCACGCCGGGGGCGTCCGTCGCCGTGTTCCAGCTCAAGGGTTTCGTCGACTACGGCATCACCAATGTTTTCCACGCCTATGCGATTTTCTATGCGTTCCCGATGGTCACCGCGTGCTTCCTCCTGAAAAAGCCGAAGATCCAGGTGCAGAGCTTCGGGCATGGCATTCCCGCGCTTGAGTTTAGTTACGCCAGACTTCTGGGCGTCCCTTTCCTGTATCGAGGCGACCGCTTCTTCTGGCAGGCGTGGCTGTTCATGTTCCTCAACATTTCCGCGGGGCTCTGCCTCATCCCGCTCGCGAAGCAGATGATGAGCTCGCCCGACGTCTACGGCGACAATGCAAAGCTCATCACGTGGATCGTGGCGCTCTCTGGTCTCATGAACGGTGGTGGCAGGTTCCTCTTCGCGTGGTGGTCTGACCGCCTCGCGAAGCGCATCAACATCCTCCTCATCATCCTTGCGATTTCGGCGGGCATAATGCTCGCGAGCTTCCTGCCGATTTTGATCGGCCTTGCGCTGCTCGTCATCAACGCGTGCTACGGCGCGGGCTTCTCGGTGATCCCCGCGATTCTCGCCGACCACTTCGGCATGACGAACATCTCGAAGATTCACGGTGCCGTCCTCTCTGCCTGGGGCTTTGCCGGACTTGCGGGCAACCAGGCGGCGATGGCCGTTTCCAAGGCGTTTGGCGGATATGGAGAGGGCGGTCACGGCTATGTTGCCGTCGTAACGCTCCTCGTCATCGTCTATTCGCTCAACTTGGTGAACGTTCTGCTGCTCAAGAAGTCGTCTGCCTCGGCTTGAGGCCGTTCCAAGTGCCCCCTGAAGGGGGCATTTATGGTATAATGTCCGAACACTTATGAAAGTTCGGGAACTCCATGTGAGAACAGCGCTCATGGCGGGTGTCTTTGCCGCCATGCTCTGGGGTTTCCATGCGATGATCCTGCACCACGCGCCAGATATGTTCCGCGCACCGCAGGAGGATATGTCGTTCGGGTGGTATGTGCCGCTTTTCTCGCTCTATGTCGTCTGGACCGAGAGGCGGAAGATTCTCGGCTCAATCGGCGCTCCGTCGTGGGCCGGGTTTTTGGCGGCGTTGCCGTTTCTTGCGCTCGGCTTTCTCGGCGTGAGGGGAGTCCAGCTCCGTTTCGAGATTGTGGCGTTCGTCGGGCTCTTGATAACCGTTCCATGGGCGTTCTTCGGCAAGGAGACGGCGAAGGCCGTCCTTTTCCCGGCGCTTTTCCTTCTCTTCTGCATTCCGCTCGCTACGTTCCTCGATGTCGTGACTGTCCACTTGCGGCTCCTCGCGAGCTCGACGGCGTTTGCGGTTGCGCGCGGCGTTGGCGCGGACATAGTCCAGCAGGGCACGATGGTCGGCGCGGCAGACGGCTCGTTTGCGATCGACGTCGCGGACCCATGCAGCGGTCTTCGGTCTCTCTTCGCGTTGATGGCCCTCACCGCCGGCTATGCGTACTTTACGCAGCCGACGTGGCTTCGCCGCGGGATTCTTTTCGCGGCGTCTGTGCCTATCGCCATCCTCGGCAACGTAATGCGAATTCTCACGATCGTGCTAGTTGCCAACTTCGCGTCATCAGATTTCGCCACTGGCTTCTATCACGACTACTCGGGCTTCGTCGTGTTTGCGGTGGCAATCTTGCTGATGGTGGCGACCGGCGAAGGGATAAGCAGAGTTTGTGAGTTTGGAGTTAAGAGTTGTGAGTCGGGGGAACGGGTAATGGGGAACGGCGAGACCGGCGGGATCAGGCCCTCATGGTCTTCGTCGCTTGTCGCCGTTATCGTCTTTGGGCTTGTCGTCCCGTTGATGTTTTTCCAGGCGGCGACGCCGGACGTGACGGTCGCAGAGGCGCCAAACGTCCACCTCTCCGACATCCCGGGCTTTTCGTCGGAAGTCCTTGAGCCGTCCGAAGCCGAGCTCACCGTCCTTCCGTCCGATACGGTGATCGAAAAGCGTCGCTATGTCGCGGATAGCGGCGACTGGATGGTCGTCTCTCTCGTCGTCGGTGGTAAGTCCAAGAGTTCGATTCACCGCCCGGAGCTGTGCCTCCCGGCGCAGGGGCTTCGCATGGAACGCCCGCGCACTCGCTCAGTCGCCGGGCGCGACTGGCGCTTTATTGCCCTTGCGTCCAAGGATTCCCCGACGTTCGGCTTTGCCTACACATTCTTTAACCAAGAGGGCTTCAAGACGGCGAGCCACGTCTCGCGCATATTCCGCGACGTAGTGGACCGCAGCGTCTTTAATCGCATAGACCGCTGGGTCATGGTGACTGTCAACGCATCCAGGAGCGATGATGCCGGGCTTTCCTATCTCCTGTCGCGGATAGAACTTGATGGAGGTGACGCGAAATGATGAATCTTCTTCAGAGGCTTGCTCCGTTCGCCATAGTCTTCTTCGCGGCGCTTGCGTTGACGCTTGTACTGACTCCGATAGTGCGCGAGATAAACCGCCGCCTTGGCATGGTGGATAAGCCCGATCCGCGCCGCATAAACAAGGTCCCGATTCCTCGCGGCGGAGGTGCCGCGCTTTTCCTTGGGCTTTTCGGATCGTTTTTCGTCTATGTCCTTGCAACTGGCAGCCGCTGGGTCGGTTCGGGTGTAGGATCTCATTCCCTTCGCTTTGCGGCGCTCTCGACGGCGGTCTTTCTCCTCGGCCTTGCCGACGACAAGTGGAACCTGCCGCCGAAGCTAAAGCTTCTCGGCCAGCTTGCCATTGCCTTCTTTGCGTGGTTCTGGGCGGATCTCGGCTTCCATACGCTCTGGCCGGCGATTCCGCCTGTTCTCGACTGTGCTATAACGATGTTCTGGATTGTCGGCGCGGTAAATGCCTTCAACCTCATCGACGGCCTTGACGGTCTTGCGTCGGGAATCGCACTTATCGCAGTCCTTGGCATGGCAGGCGCGCTCGCGTTTTCTGGCCGTCCAGACCAGACCATGTTCCACCTTGCGTTTGCCGGCGCGCTTATCGGCTTTCTCAGGTACAACTACAACCCCGCGTCGGTGTTCCTAGGCGATTCCGGCTCGATGCTCATCGGCTTCCTTGTGGCGACGCTGCCGCTTGCGACCCAGGCCGCAAACTCCTTCCTTGTCTCGGTCGGCGTTCCTCTTCTCGCAATGGGAGTCCCAATCTTCGACACAGCACTCGCGATCCTTCGCAGGTCTATACGTCACCTGATCTTCCGCCGCATGTCAACGGAGGTCGCTGACGGCGACAGCGACAAGGTCATGACAGCAGACCATGACCATCTCCACCACCGCATTCTCCGCTCTGTCGGCCTCAACCAGCGAAAAGCCGCCTGGACTCTCTACCTCCTTACGCTTGGCGCGGTTGCGATCGGGCTTGCCGGCATGGCTCTCAAGTCGAAGTCAGCTGGGCTTTGGCTTTTCGCCTTTGCGGCGGCGGCAGTCATCATTTTCCGTGATATGGCGCGTGTCGAACTCTTCGATGCTGGGCGTCTCCTGTCGTCGTACGCGCGCGACAGGTCTACCGCCATGCGCCGCCGCTGGGCGCGCCTCGCGGTGCCTCTTTTGGTCGCTTTTGACCTCCTTGCTTTGACAGGCGCCTTCTTCGTGATGCTTTACGCGATGAAGATCCCTGTCACGAAGACTGGCATCCGAATCGGCTTGCCAATCAGGATATCGACGGTGTTTGCGGCGCTTGTATTCTTCCGCACTTATGTGACCGTGTGGTCGCGCGCGACGGCTGCGAACTTCGTGTGGCTATTCCTTGCTTGCGCGGCTGGCTCTCTTGCGGGTTCGATAGGCGTCTACTACGCGCCGCAGATCGAGATACCCGAGATCATCGGTGCAACGCTCCTGTATCCTCTGCTTTGCTTTGTGTTCCTCTCGACCGTCCGCATCTTCCGCCCGCTCGTCCGCGGTGTTTTCTACACGCTCGACTGTTCGCGGCTCAAGGCGCGAAAGGACGTGTCGCGCATACTTGTATATGGTGCGGGGCTTCGCTATCGCTCGTTCAGGCGCGAGCTCGTGCGTCGCACTTCGGCGAACGACAGGATTGTAGTCGGGCTTCTTGACGACGACATCCTGCTGCGCGGCCAGTATATCGGCGGCGCCAAGGTGCTCGGCACGCTTATGGAGGCGCCTGAGATCGTGAACCGCGTCAATGCGGACGCGGTCGTCATCGCCTGCGAAGTGACGGACGACTGGCTCAAGGTCATTCGCGAGACGCTCGCGCCAACGGGTGTCAAGATAACGCATTTCAACTTTACTGAAAAGGAGATATAGTCATGGCATACGACAGGGAAGAAGTTCTCAAGTACCATATAGGCGGGAAGGTTGCGGTTGCGCTCCCGAAGCCGCTCAAGACAAAGGACGACCTTTGTCTCGCATACACGCCCGGCGTCGCGCACGCCGTCAAGGCGATAGCGGAGAACAAGGACGCGGCGTGGGACGTCACGGCCAAGCGCAATCTCGTGGCCGTCGTTTCTGACGGTACGGCGATTCTCGGGCTCGGCGACCTCGGCGCCGCGGCGTCCGTCCCGGTGATGGAAGGCAAGGCCGTCCTCTTCAAGGCGTTCGCCGACGTGGACGCGTGGCCCGTTCCGCTCGCTCACTGCCGCAAGGACGGCAAGGACACAGGCCCCACCGATCCGCAGCGCGTCATCGACGCTGTGACGGCCCTTGCCCCTCAGTACGGCGGCGTAAATCTCGAGGACATCGCCGCGCCCGCCTGCTTCGAAATCGAGGACAAGCTCGACAAGGCGCTCGACATTCCAGTGTTCCACGACGACCAGTGGGGAACGGCCGTCATTTCGCTCTCCGGCGTGATGAACTACGCGAAGCTCGCCGGCAAGGAGCTGAAGGATCTCAAGATCGTGATGAACGGCGCGGGCGCTGCGGGCATCCGCATCTGCGAGATGTGCAAGGCGGCTGGAGTCGTCGATGTTACGATGTGCGACTCGAAGGGCACGATCCGCAAGGACCGCACCGACCTCAATCCCTACAAGGCGCGGCACGCGGTCGATACGACGGCGAAGACGCTCAAGGAGGCGATTGCTGGTGCGGACGTCTTCATCGGCGTAAGCGCCGCGAATGTCCTTTCTGGCGAGGATGTTGCCAAGATGGGCGACTTCCCTGCGATTTTCGCGATGGCGAACCCCGACCCCGAGATTGCACCCGAAGAAGTCGCAAAGGCGCTGAAGGGCAGGAAGTACGTCATGGTGACTGGCAGGAGCGACTACCCCAACCAGATCAACAACGTGCTCGGCTTCCCGTATCTCTTCCGCGGCGCTCTCGACGTCAGGGCGACGACGATCAACACCGAGATGAAGGTTGCGGCCGCGAACGCGCTTGCGATGCTTGCGCGCGAGCCCGTCCCGGAGGACGTGAAGGCGCTCTATCCGGACGAGACGCTCGAGTTCGGCACCGGCTACATCATCCCCAAGCCGTTCGATCGTCGCCTCAAGGACATTGTTCCTGCCGCAGTTGCCGAGGCAGCGCGTCGCACAGGCGTTGCGCGTCTTTGATGCTTGTCAGATGAGCCAGACGGAACTTCTTTCCCCCGCTGGGGATTTCGAGACGGCGCTTGCGGCGTTCGACGCTGGCGCGGACGCGGTATACTGCGGTCTCGCCGACTTCTCCGCGCGGGCGTTTGCAAAGAACCTCTCGTTTGAGGATCTCGGCAATCTCGTCCGCTTCGCGCATGCGAAGGGCAAGAAGGTCTACGTCACGTTCAATACGCTAGTCGACGAGGTTGACGTCGAGCAAGCCGTCGAGACGCTTTCGCGGCTTGAGGAAATCGGCCCGGACGCGCTAATCGTCCAGGATCTGGGCATCGCGCGTCTTTGCCGTCGCCACTTCCCGGGCCTCGCGCTCCACGCCTCGACCCAGCTCGTCGCCCACAACTTGGAAGGCGTCCTTGCGCTGAAGGACATTGGCTTTACGCGCGTCGTTCTCGCGCGCGAGTTGTCGCTTGCCGAAATCGCGTCGATCTCCAAGCGTTGCGGTGGTCTTGAACTCGAGTGCTTCATCCACGGCGCGCTTTGCTATTCGATCTCGGGGCTTTGTCTCTTTGGCGCGATGGAAAAGGGCAGAAGCGGCAACCGCGGCAAATGCCCCTACTGCTGCCGCATGGGATATGGACAGCCGGTTAACCCATACATCTTCTCCATGAAGGACCTGCGGCTTGGCGAGGATGTTCGAAAGCTCGTTGACGCCGGTGTCGTCTCGCTCAAGATCGAGGGCCGCATGAAATCGGCGCTATATGTCGCGGCCGTCACGAAGTTCTATCGGCAGATACTCGACTCTCGCGGCGGCAAGGGCGTTACGCTCGCCGACCTCGAGACGATTTTCTCACGTCGCACAACGGAGCTCTATCTCGACGGCAAGGGCAAGGAGTCGCCGATCGACCCCGAGTCGCTCGGGCACCTCGGCGCGCCCATCGGAACCGTGAAGCGCGTAACGAAAGACCGCGAAGGGCGCAGGTGGCTTCGCTTCCACACGGCGCGCGCCCTTGAAGTTCACGACGGGCTTCAATTCGACACAATGTCCGACGGCAGGCACCTTGGACTCGGCATACGCGAAATGCGACCTGCGATTTCAAGGACGCCGGTTTTCGAGGTCTCGGCTGGAACGGACGTCGAGATAGAACTACCCGAGGATTTCCCGATCCGAGAGGGAGAGAATGTCTACTGCTCGATGTCGAACGCCGTGAAGCGCATGTTCCCGGCGCCAAGCTTCCGGCCGAGCGACTATCCGGGCGGCGTCAAGATCGACCTCGAAGTTACTATCTCCGCCGACTCTATTTCCGCTGCGGCGAACGGCGTTACGGCGTCTATCCCCGGCACTTTTGACTCTGCGAAGAATCCGGAAAAGACTTACGGCGCCGTTGAAAAGGCGTTCTCGAAACTTGGCGAGACGAACTATGCGCTTGGAAAGCTCTCTCTCATCGATCCCGACCGCCGCTTTGCGCCTATGAGCGTCTTGAACGACTTGAGGCGCGATCTCGTCGAGCGGCTCGACGAGGCCCGTGAAAAAGCGAGAAGGGCAAAGGTCGAGGCGGCGCTCGCGGATGACGGGGAGTTGCCTGAAATCCCGCAAGGGAAGCCGGCCGCACGTCGGCTCAAGATCCGCGTCAGCCAGACTGTTCCTGCAGGGGAGTGGGACGAAATCATAGTCGCTGTCACGTCGTCGACGAGCGATGACGAAGTTGGGACATTCGCCGCTTCGACGACGCGACTCGCGTTGCCTGTTTACACCGCCGAGCCAGACTTCAACAAGCTGCGCGTTTTCGTGAAGCGGCTTCATCGCGAAGGGTTCGAGAAGTGGGAAGCGAGCGATCTTGCGACGCTTCGACTTCTAAAGGCGGCTGGCGTTTCGGATATTACTGCCGACTGGTCGCTCTATGCCTTTAACTCCCACGCGCTTGCCGAGCTTTCTTCGCTTGGCGTGAAGCGCTTTGTGGCAAGCCCCGAGAATGTGCGCGAGAACCTCTCCTATCTTGCCGAGAGCGGATATGACATTGAGTTCCTCGCCCAGCAGGCGACGCCGCTTTTCGTCTCGCTTACCAAGCCCGCCGCTGAGCAGGCCGATGGTCTTGCGATTTATCGCCGCGACAACCTCTGGGTTACGACGCGCCCAGTGCCGCGCACCTTCGATGCTCCTGCTGGTTCATCCGTGCGTCTCGACCTCTCCTGGAATCCACCGGAATGATAGCAGATGCACTAAAGAAACTTGCGCGGCTTTTCTGGATGCTTCCGGGATTTCTTCTCTGGGCGTCGTTTCCGCCGATGGCAGAGAAGACCGACTGCGTGTTCGCGCTTGCGCCGCTTCTGTGGCTTGCCCGCAACAAAGACGCGAAGACGAACTTCTGTCGCTGGTTTCTGAACGGCTTCGTCTTCTGGTTCGCCACGCTTTCGTGGATGCCTGCGATCGTCAAGAACGGTGGCCCCTGGCCGCTTGTCGTCCTCGGCTGGGGCGCACTCGCCGCGTACTGCGCGCTTTACTTCGGCGCTTTCGGCTGGCTTTCCGCGAAAGTCTGGGCGTGGGCGAAGGACGAGGGCTCTCCGTGGAGAAAACCGCCGCGCTTCCCCTACGCGCGCCGCCTTTTCGCGATACTCGTCGCCGAGCCGCTTTTGTGGTGCGGGCTCGAACTTCTCCGCTCGCGTCTTTTCGGCGGCTTCTCGTGGAACCACCTCGGACTTCCGCTCGTCAATGCCAACCTTGGCGCGCCGGCCGCACTTGGCGGCGTCTATCTCGTAAGTGCCGTCGTCATCCTTGTCAACGGCACGATTGCGGGAATCGCCGAGCGCATAATGAAGCGCACGACCCGCTGGGCGTCGCTTGAGACTCTTATTCCGTTCCTGCTCATTTGGGGGCTGTATGCTCTAGAGGGAAGTGCGGCGCGTAGAATGGAGCTTTGGGAAAAGGAAGACTGCACCGTCGCGCTCGTCCAGAGGAATTTTCCATGCGTCTTCAAGCCGGCGGAGCGCGAGGACCCGATTGCCGTCTACTCCAACTTGCTCGCGAACGTCGCCTACACGCGTCCAGATCTCGTGGTGCTGTCGGAGAGTGCGCTAAGCGAGTTCGGTGCGGCAGATTCGCCGCGCGCGCTCGCGTTTGCCGGCTGGGTTGCCAAGTCGACAGGTGCGCGTGAGGTGATCGCCGGAGGCGGGCGCTTTGCGGACGGCAAGGAGTACAATTCGGCGGCGCTGTTCTCCTTTGGCTTGGATGTGCGGCAGTCGGGGTGCGACATGCAGATTTACGACAAGGTCCACCTCGTGCCGTTTGGAGAATTTATCCCGGGCGACAAGTGGATCACTGCGCTCCAGAAGCTTGCGCCTGTCGGGAGTTGCACTCCTGGCGAGCTCAAGCTCCTTGGCGACTACGGCGTTGCGATTTGCTACGAGGACACAGATTCCGCGCAGATGCGCGCGCTGTTGCATAAGGGCGCGCGTGCGCTCGTCTTCATAACGAACGACAGCTGGTTCTCCGATTCAATCGAGGCCGAGCAGCATTCTTGGCAAGCCGTCGCTCGCGCGGTGGAGACTGGGCTGCCCGTCATCCGCGTGGGGAATTCGGGCGTCACCGGGACGATTGATCCCCGCGGCAAGGCCAGCTGGCTTTCCCGTGCGGACGGGCGTCCGCTTGTCGATGAGCGCGGCACGATGTGCGACACGGTGACGAAGCTCTCTCCGCCCTGCCCCACCATGTCGCCGGTGACATTCTACGGAACGGTTGGGGACATCCCGCTCGCCGTCTCATTTGCACTTCTCATCCTATCGATGGTTTTGGTAAAATATAAAGACACCTATGAAAAACGAAGATACATGTCCATGTAAGAGCGGCAAGACCTTTGGGGAATGCTGCGGTCCTATCATTTCCGGCGAAAAGAAGGCCGAGACTCCCGAGGCGCTTATGCGCGCGCGGTATTCGTCCTATGTCACCGGCGATGTGCTGTTTTTGAAGTCCAGCGCCACCGAGGAAGTCCAGGCCGAGTTTGACGAGGCCGCTTCCAAGGCGTGGTCTGCGGCCGCCGAATGGCACGGCCTCGAGATCATCTCCACCGAGAAGGGCGGCCCGAAGGACAAAGAAGGCATTGTCGAGTTCCGCGCGCTTTATACCGCTAACGGCGAATTCTGCAACCACCACGAAGTCTCGAAGTTCGTGCGCCAGGGCAAGGAGTGGAAGTTTGCTGACGGCGAGCTCGTAGGCGAGACGCCGACGGTGCGCGAGGAGCCGAAGATCGGCCGCAACGATCCGTGCCCTTGCGGTTCCGGCAAGAAGTACAAGAAGTGCTGCGGCAAGGGCTCGTGATTTGAAGCCGGCGGCGTTTCTCTTCGATCTCGATGGGACCTTGGTAGACACCGAGGCACTCTGGACTAAAGCCATAGTCGATTTTGTCGTCTCCCGTGGCGGGAAGACGACGTATGAGGAGATTCTGCCGTCCGTAATCGGGCGCAACTGGCTTGACATCGACCGCTCTCTGCACGATAGGTTCCCCGAAATCGGGGAGTCGTCTGCGATGGAGGATGCAGTGGAGCTTCGCAGGTTCTACGACGCCTACGCGAACAATCCGTCGTCCATGCGCATCGAGGGCTCGATAGCGTTTTTCCGCGCCGTCTCGAAGATTGCGCCGTGCGCGATAGTCTCGGGTTCGCCGCACGACGATGTAGTCGCAGCAGCGAAGCTCTGCGGCATAGACGACCGGCTCTCGCTCGTCCTCGGCGCGGGAGAGTATGAAGCCGGGAAGCCAAGCCCGAGCGGTTTTTTGAAGGCGGCGGAACTTCTCAAGGTCGCGCCAGCGGACTGCGTAGTCGTCGAGGATTCGACTGTCGGCGTGAAGGCGGGCGTTGCCGCCGGAATGAAGGTCATCGCGCTTGATCGCGCGGCGCTTGTGCCGCAGACATTCAAGGGCGAGACGTGGCGCGTGAAGGATCTCTCGGAGATCGACGTCGGAAAGGAGTTTTCATGAGCTCGAATCCCGACTACGACCGTTGGTACGCCGCGCGAAAGGTCCGCATACTCCTTTCACCGTCGCACCGCCTCGAGACGTTCGGCAACACGCTCGTTAACTACCATCTCATTTCCGAGCTCGACGACCATCCGGGGAAGATTCGCGTTCGCGAAGGGCGGCTTGAGGCGCATCAGCCGCTCGTCATCGCGCCGCATTTTACCGAAGTGACGACCGAGGGCTTCAGCGACGAGGCGAAGGCATACGTCGAGTGGCTCAAGGCGAACGAGGAGAGCATGAGGATACTCCGCTACGGATATTGCCTTAAGACGGATAACTTTTCCGAGCAGATCGTCACAGATTCGCTTGCTGCCGTCACCGAGCGCGTGAAGAGCGAGGTCGTGGCGTCGCGCGACGGATTTGCCGCGGTGCTGCAGGGCGTTGACGAGCCGTGGGACGTCGCGCTCGTCGAGCTGTGGCGGCGCGAGGTGGACAAGAGCTTTTCAAAGAACGTCAAGGAACTCGACGAAAACGGAAAGCTGTTTTAGGGAACATGGAGGCGGCTATGGAAAGAAGAACGAAGATAATTGCGATCGCGAACCAGAAGGGCGGCGTAGGGAAGACGACGACGGTCGTGAATCTCGCGGCTGCCCTCTCGGCGAGGAAGCGCACTGTGCTTGTCGTCGACCTTGATCCGCAGGCGCACGCGACACTCGGCCTTGGGCTTGAGAAATGCCAAGGAGTGTCGCTCTATCCTGTCCTTCTCGGCGAGAAGCAGATCGCGGACGTTATCCAGCCGACGAAGTGGAGCTGCCTCAACGTCATTCCCTCTGAGGTCGACCTCGCAGGCGCGGAGCTTGAGCTTTCGATGCGCGACGATCGGCTTGAAATCATCAGGAACGCGCTCGCGCCTGTGAAGGAGTCTGGTGCGTTCGATTACATCATCCTCGACTGCCCGCCGTCTCTCGGCATTGTGATGACGAGCTCGCTCGTCGCGTCCGACGGCGTTCTTATTCCGATTCAGGCCGAGTTCCTCGCGATGGACGGTCTCGCCCTCATCACGGGCTCTATAGAGCGAATCCGTTCCGCGGCGAATCCCGCACTTGAGCTCAACGGCATTGTATTCACGATGGTGAATTCCGTCGCCAAGTTGACGCAGGACGTCATCAACGAGGTCAGGGGGCATTTTGGCGACAAGGTCTACGAAACTCTTATCCCCCGCAACGTTCGCGTCTCCGAGGCGCCGTCGATGGGAACCCCCGTCGTGTTCCTCGATCCGCGCTCCAAGGGCGCCGAGGCATACAAGGCATTTGCATGGGAGTTTATGGCGAAGAACCCGACGCGGTTCGATTCCGCGCCCGCGCCCGTTCCCGCTGCACCAGCTGTGCAGCCCGCAGTCATGCCGCAAGCAACAAGCGATACGCCGTCCGCCACCTGACTTCAAACTTCAAACCTTCAACTTTAAACTTGTCATGACTCTCTCCGTCGTCATCACGACGCGGAACGAATCCGCGAACATCGCGAACTGCATCCGTGCATTTGACGGTTTTCGCAAGGACGTCGAGATCATCGTCGTCGACAACGCTTCCACCGACGACACGAAATCAATAGCTGCGTCTCTCGGTGCGAAGGTCTTTGACAAGGGGCCAGAGCGCAGCGCCCAGCGCAACCTCGGCTGGCGCACGGCCGCGGCGAGATGGGTCGTTATTCTCGACGCCGACATGATAATGCCGCGCGAGACGATTGAGGAGATGCTTGCCTGCGCTTCACGCGGCGACGGTATCGCCGCCTACTGGATTCCAGAGGTTCGCACGGGCAATGGGATACGCGTCAAGGCGCGTAATTTCGAGCGGTCCTTCTATGACGGCACTTGCATAGATGCGCTTAGACTCTTCTCGAAGGAAATCCTTGAAAAGACAGGTGGCTATGACGAGAACCTGATAGCGGGCCCGGAGGATTGGGAACTCGATATCCGCGTTCTCGAGACAGGCGCGAAGTGCGAGGTCCTGAAGAACCATCTGATACACAACGAGAAGCGCCTGACGCTCAAGAAGATGCTTGAGAAGAAGGCATATTACACCAAGAGCTTTGCCGCGTACCAGGCGAAGTGGAAGGGCCATCCGGCGGTAAAGAGGCAGTTCTCGCCGTGGTATCGTTTTGTTGGCGTGTTCGTCGAGAAGGGAAAGTGGAAGCGCCTCCTTCGCCACCCCATTCTCGCATGCGTAATGTATTTCGAGCGCATTGCCGTAGGGGTTGTCTATCTAAAGAACAAAGGAGCTACGGAGCGAGTGAGCGAAGCGGAACGAACGGAGTAGCGACCACCTTATGGCTGACGGAACATACGAACGGCGAGGCCCGCGCGAAGCGGAGTTAAAGCATCTTCAGCGCCTTATCGACGAGCAGCGCGGCAAGACCACTCCAAAACCTGACGGCCAGAGCGCAAGCCACCAGGACCAGCTCAAGTCTGCACGAGTCGTTTCCTGAGCGCGATGGCCACGGCTTCCGTGCGGTTGGCGGCGTCGAGCTTCACGAGCAGCGTTTCGACATGCTCCTTCGCGACTGTCTTGCTGATGCCGAGCTGATTGGCGATCTCGGTGTTGTTGAAGCCCTTGACTAGCGAAGCGAGAACCTCCTGCTGCCGAGGCGAAAGCGCCGGTGCGGGAGGATCGAACGCGAGGATCCCCTTTACCTCCGGGGAAATGAATCTCTTGCCGGTGGCGACGGTGCGGACGGCCGTGAGCAGTGTGCTGTCGTCCGCCGACTTCATGATTGCGCCCGATGCGCCAGCTGCGAGCGCCGCTGTGATGGTGTCCGAGGTGGGGTAAGATGTCAGGACGACGATCTTGGTGTTCGGCAGCTTGGTGTGGATTTCGGCTGTTGCGGCGACGCCGTCCATCTTCGGCATCATCAGGTCCATGATGATGATGTCTGGCTTGAGCTTGAGCGCCTGGCGGATGGTCACGTCGCCATCGTCGGCCTCGCCTACTACGGTCAGGTCCTTCTCCGCGGCAAAGAGGGACTTGAGCCCCATGCGGACTATCTTGTGGTCATCTGCGATCAGTATGGAAATCTTGTTCATTGTCAGGTCTCTTCGGGAAGTGGTGTATTGATTGCAATACGGGTTCCTTTGCCAGGTGCGCTTGTGATGTCGGCTGTGCCGTCAAGGGCCTTCACCCGTTCCATCACGCCTTCAAGTCCGAAATGGCCCTGCTCCATGCCGGGACGGGTCGCAGGGTCGAACCCGGAGCCGTCATCCACGACGGAGAAGAGAAGTCGGTCGCCGTCTATGGTTCCCGCGACTTTGAGCGTAGTCGCGTGGCCGTGGCGCACGGCGTTTATGACGAGCTCGCGGATAATGCAGAGGATGTTGTGAAACGCGTTGTCTGGTATTTTCCGCCGCGGCACGTTGAAGCGCACATGCAGCTTTGCATCTACGATGTGCGGTTGAAGGGTGATGCGGATGGCTTCGTCGATGTCGTTTTTCTCGAGCGCCTGGTTGCGGAGGTCCCAGATGCAGTTCCTGAGCTCTGCGCGCGAGGAGTTGATCGTCTTGAGCGCTATGTCAAGGTGAGGGGCCGAGTCTTCGCTTGCCGCGGGCAACGCCGCCTGTGCCGCGCGGATCTCCAGCGCCGCGCCTGTCAGGTTCTGGACGACGGAATCGTGAAGTTCGGTCGCGAGGCGCATTCGTTCGATAGCCTTGAACTTCGCATGTGCCGTCTCGACCTGTTTCCGCGCGAGTTCCCGGCCTCGCCGTTCTACGAGGACGCGCAGAGAGGCGTTCCAGATGAGGAAGAGGACAAGCACGCCCGCCATGGCTGAGAGTATGAACAGAAATCTCGTGGAAGTCAGCCATGGCGGATGCGATATGACGACGATGTCGTCTCTCCCGCGCAGTATCAGCGTCAGTCCGCTGATGTGGGGCATGTCGGCCTGGGCGTCATAGTCGTTGGTCTCAAGAAGGCAGACTCCCGTCGCCTCGATCTGGCATCCAAGTTCCAGCCCCTCGGTCGCCTCGGGGCAGGAGCTTGTGTCGAGCTGGATGAGAAGCCCGTCGCAGTCGAGCCCGATGCGGCCTTCCGCGTTGCCGAGCGAGGGCAGATTGCGGATCGTGCCTTCCAGGGTGATGAGCTTCCCGTAGTAGGAGGGCTTGAAGGTGATGGAGCCGGAGGGACTCTTGACGATGACGTCTGCGAGCGACATGAGGCGGACAGGGGGTTGCGGCGGCGAGGCCTCGGGCGCGGACGAGGAAATCGTCGCCGTGCCGAGAATAATGTTGAACTGGTCCGTCTCAGGATATCCGCATATCGTCGCGTACAGGCCGGGGCGCGGAACCGACTCGCTGCGGTGCGAAAGCTTGACGCGGACGATTCGTTCGTCGTAGTCCCTGAGTAGAAGATTGCGTTTTTGCCATACGGCGATGATCTCGCCGATTATCTTCCGCTTGCCGAGCGAGCGGACGTTCTCGGGCGTCTGGTAGATCTTGCGTTCGAGGAAGGGAATGCTCTGCGGTGGGGGCGGCGGGGAGAGAACCTTGATGCCTTCGATCTGCGACACGATCAAGGGCCTTGCGTAGCGGCGTACGGACGGAAGCGCCCAGTTGAACGTGCCGACCACAGACACCTGGGACTCCAGAAGCTGGTTGACGGCGTCCGGGGCTACTGAAGGGAGGAGAACCGGCATGGTCGTCGGACCGTCTTTGAGGGTAAGGCAGATGAAGTTGGGGTCGTCTTCGCTTGTGCGCCAGTCGATGACGGTTCCAGTAGTCCGTATGAGCCGCAGGTTGTCGTTGATGCTCGAGAGGTCATGGAGCTTCCTTGGAACTGGCTTGACCTCGGCGCCGCTCCCGAGAATCTGGATTTCATGTGCGACCGCGTAGGGCTCGTTGCCGTAGTCGTGTTTCTGGAGGCCGAAGATGCCGGAGATGAAAACGCGGTCTCCCTGCTGCAGCGCGACTGGCGATGGCGCTCTGTTGAACACGGGGATGAGCAGTTCGCCGTCGTCGACGATGAAGGACGCGGCAGGAGTCGTTTCCGTCGCGGATGACAGGATTGTATGGACCGTTCCCGTGAGGGCGAAAAAATTGTGCGTCCCCGGCGTAGTGCTGTCCCAGATGCCCATCATGGACCTGATTTCCGTATTCGTCACGGCTCCAGGAAGATCGGCAAGCGCGATTGACGCGGCTGCACACAAAAGCATCTGTGTCCATTTTTTCATGCCGAAAATTATATCATATATTGATGCGGCAAACAGTAAATCCACTACCCTCCAGTTGGAGGGGTTTTCAATGAAGAGAGGTCGGGTGTATAATTTTGGCGACGCTGGTGATGCAGCGATCACACACGTAAAAAGAGGACACGATATGAAGCTCAAGACAATGTTGGCGATGGCGCTCGGCGCTCTGGCGGCGGGCTTTGCGGCAGCGGGAGACCTCGCGGTATCCGCCTACTGGCAGGACCACATGGTTCTCCAGCGCGGAAAGAAGATCACCGTCTGGGGCAAGGACGCCGCAGGCCGCACCGTGACGGTCTCGTTCGCCGGGCAGACCGCGAACGCAACGACCGGCTCCGACGGCTTCTGGGAGACGACATTCGTGCAGCCGTTCGCGCTCTCTGCGACGCCGCAGACGCTGACGATCACCGACAGCGCAAACGAGTCTATCTCGCTTTCGGACGTCCTTGTAGGCGACGTCTTCCTCGCGGGCGGGCAGAGCAACATGGACCGCCGCCTCGACTACAACGACTTCCACGAGCCGCAGTCTGTCAAGGACTTCTGCCGCGACGACGACGGCATCCGCTTCCTCCGCATCGCGCGCAGCGCCGAGAACGCGACGAGCGAGAAGCTCTTCGACCTGCCGCCCATCAAGCCGGTCGACGACACGGTCAAGTACTTCGGCGAAGGATTCGACTGGGCTCCGGCGACGATGGACGGGGCGGCAAGCAACAAGTGCCATGTCAGCAGCGTCGCCCTCAACTTCGCCCACTACATCCGCAGGGCGAACGCGGAGAAGGGGCAGGACATCCCGATCGGCATCATCCATGCCTCGTCCGGCGGCACGGCCATCCGCGAGTGGATCGCCCCGTCGGTCCTCATCGCGAACGGCATTCCTTCTCTCGGATCGACTGGCTCTTCGGACGGCTGGTACTGGAACAACATGATGGCGCCGATCCTCCGCGCGAAGTTCCGTGCCGTTCTCTGGTACCAGGGCTGCACGGACGCCGCGATGAAGGCGGACGACTACAAGGCGCTGATGGACGTCCTCGTGAAGGACCGTCGCGACCGCTGGGGCGAAAACGGAGACCTGCCGTTCTACGCCGTGCAGATCGGCGCGCCAAACTACAATTCGGCCTCCGGCACTATCGGCCTTGACCAGTATCCGGCCCCGACCGAGGACGACGTCGGCCACAACTACGTTCGTGTCCGCGAGGCGCAACGGCTCTGGAACATGTCCGACACGGGCACGCACGGCCTCGTCACCATCGTGGATTGCGTCGATTGTCTGAGCACTGGATCCCTTCACCCGACCGACAAGAATTTCGTGGGACGTCGCCTGTCGCTCCTCGCGCGTCGGGACATCTACGGCGAGACTGACCTTCAGGCGGAGGGTCCGGTCTTCACCCGCGCGGTGCGTGAGTCCGACGGATCCGTCCGCGTCTTCTTCAAGTCCGGCACGGCGAAGGGACTTACGGCGGGGCGGATGAAGCCGGCTTCGTCGGTCTCGTTGAGCCAATGGGTCAAGAAGGGCACAGACCCTATCCGCGGCTTTGCGCTCTGCGGCAGCGACAACGTCTGGAAGGATGCCGATGCGACCATCGAGGGTGAGACGATCGTCCTGCGCGCCAACGGTGTTCCTGCTCCGACCAAGTTCCACTACGGCTACTGGTGCGTCACCCGCGAGACCCTGCTGGAGGACGGCCAGCGCCTGAATCTCTACAACGAGGCAGGGCTCCCGATGTCGCCCGTCGCGCCGCAGACGGTCGAGGACGCGTCATCCTCTGCGCAGGTTGCGGATCCCGTTCTGTTGCCCGCTTCCTGCTTCTTCTCTCCCTCTACCAACGTGACCATTTCCTGCGCGACTTCCGGCGCGACGATCCGCTACACGCTCGACGGCACCGAGCCGACCGCGTCGAGCGCGGCCTATTCGGCGCCGATCGCGCTCTCCGCCACGACGACGGTGAAGGCCCGCGCCTTCGCCGCGAACAAGGATCCGAGCGACATCGTCTTCGCGACCTACACGCTCGGCGATCCTCCGGCGGTGGAACCGGATCCGCTTTGGGAGTCGGGCATGTACAAATTCGCCGAGTGGACTCCGCTTGCGAATAACCTCCTGGCGGGTCTGACCACCTCCTATGGAGCCAACTCGCTCGATCCCTGGAACGGTAGCGTCGTCTGTCTGACGGACGGCAGCGTCTCCTCGAACCTCGACGACGATACGATTGGCATCGGCATCCGCAGCGGTGCGATTCTCAGCTGGTCGTTTACGACACCGAAGACGATTGAGACGATTCGTCTTACGGCATGCGGCTATAATCACATGTACAAGTACGACAAGATCCTCGTCGAGTCCGTCGAGGTCCTCCAGAATGGAGAATGGAACCAGATCGGCGTCAGCATCGCTTTCAACGGACCAAATTCGTATGGTTCCGATCAGTCGCTCTATGTCTCGCTTGCAGATGACGTTACGGGATGTCTTGCGACGAACGTGACGGGCCTGCGGATGACGTTCGGCAATCCGAATAACCTTGGCAAATGCCGTTACGCAGAGATCGAGGCGTCCGGATATGATTCTTCGGGAGCGCCAATCGCAACGGTTGCGATGCCGACCTTCAGCCCCGCTGCCTGCAGCTTCTATCCCACGACCAACGTGGCGCTCTCCTGCACGACGGCTGGTGCGATGATCCGCTACACGCTCGACGGTAGCAACCCTACCTCGTCAAGCGTGGAATACACGGCACCGATCGCGCTTTCCGCCACGACGACGGTGAAGGCTCGCGCCTTTGCGGAAGGGATGAACGCGAGCGCCGTCGCGACCGCGACCTACACGTACACCGAACCGGGCAACCCGCCGGACGACCCTCCGCCGGAGGAGCCGGGACTAGTGTGGACGGCAGGCGACTACGACCCGGCTTCGTGGACGGCGCTTGAGAACAATATCCTCGCCGGTTTGACCGCGGTGGCTACGGATGCGTCGCTGATATCGTTTGCTGCGAGCGACGATCTCTCGAAGCTGACGGATGGCGTGGTGGATCAAACGGCGAATTCGGCGAATCTCGTCGGATTCCGCGTGGGGGCTGAAATCGCCTGGACTTTTGCCGAACCGATGACCGTTCGCAAGCTTCGGTTTCAGTCGCTGCAGGAGCCGGACAAGAAGATCTACGCCGGCATCAGGATTGCCGATGTCCTCGTGCAGACCTCGCATTCGTCTGCCTGGGTCTCGCTTGGCGCGTCCTTCTCCAAGTCGGGACTTTCGACGTCCGCTGGCGCGCAGTATGCGCTCGTCGAGAATCCAGGTCTCGGCTATCTGGCTCTTGACGTGACGAAGCTCAAGGTCGTTTTCGGGACGGCCGAGGCGTTTGCGGACTATTATCCGGAGATCGAGGCTGTCGGCGAGAGGAGCGGCACTACTCCTGCCGCTTCGCCGGTTCTCGCCACTCCAAAGGTCATTCCTTGGGGCGCTTCGGCGGAATTCCGCTGTTCGCTCGCGTCGATTGGTTCAGGTGCGAGCAAGTGCGATGTGACGCTCGCCTATGGACCGGATTCGGACCACCTCGGTGCGCCGTCCGTCATCTACTCCGGTAGTCTTGCCGCATTCAACTACGAGCTCGAAGGCCTTTCCCTCAACACGACCTACAGCTACCGACTCACGGCCTTGAACGATGCCGCTGCGCCTGCAAGCTGCACGGTGGACGGCACGTTCACAACGACCAGCGAAGTGCGTCCCGACTGGTCCGCATACAAGTGGGCGGTGATCGGCGATTCGCTGACCGACCCGACGCTCGCCCCTGGAATCGGCAACTACTACTACAATTTCGTCGCCCGCGATACAGGCATTCAGCTTGTCTACACCAACGGAGTCGGCAGCACTGGCTACAAGAACAAGTACGACGTTGACGGCGGCAAGTGCTTCTACCAGCGCCTGCTGGCGAATCCGCTTCCGTCCGACGTCGATGTCGTCACGATCTTCGGCTCGGTGAACGACTGGGGACAGGTTCGCAATGCCGCCGATGCCGGCGATCCGACCGACACTCTGGCCGACGACAAGGAGACGCTTGCCGCCTACATGAACAAGGCCATCGACGTCGTCCAGGCTCAGGCGCCGAACGCGAAGCTCGTCCTTGTCGGAAGTCTTTACTACTACAACGTCGTCACGGAGGCGCATGTCCGCGCAAACGAGACGCTCCGCGCAGTCGCGGCCCAGCGCGGCATCGCGTTCTACGACTGGCTAACCGAGGACACGAACGACCCGCTCGACTTCCACCACATCGCCGACAATCCGACGGCGGAAGGGTCCTTCGCGCAGCGCTACACGCGCGACTGCCCCACGACGATCATTCCCGGCGAGACGTCGTTCGGACATCCTTCCGCGGAATATCACGAGGTGTGGCTCTCGCCGCATTTCCGCGGCGTACTTGCCGCGGCGCTTGACGGGAGAGAGCCCGACGATCCGCCGGAACCGCCGGACCCGCCGGAGCCGCCGGTGGGCGACAAGATGTTCTACATCGGCGAGACGGGATATGACAGCTGGGCGGATGCGTATGCCGCGGCGCAGAACGGCGATACGATTATCGTCGGTCAGGATGCGGAGATTTCCGGAACGGTCGGCAAAGAGCTTACGATCGACCTTTGCGGCGGCAACGTTAACGTAACGGGCGGATGGTGGCCTGCAACCGTCACGGTGGTCGATTCGCAAAAGCCTTCCGGCAGTTTCACGATCACGGGAGCCTCATTGAATGTGCAGGGTGGCACATTGGATTTGTCGGCCCTCGCCGGCAGCCAGTTGGTGTTCGCGGGCTCGTTCTGGACGAGCGGAGCGACCGTGCTGAAATTCCCAGGCGACATGTCGCTCGCGGACTGCACGGCGAAGATCAACATGGGGTCGAATCCGATAGGCGAACAGATTGTCGTCCAGGGCGTCACATACACATGGGACGGGACGAGCTGGGGCGGGCAGGCGGAAATCGCGATTACGGGAATAGCCGTCAAGCCGGATACGGTGGAGATTGGCGTGACGGCCTCAACTAGCGGCACAATCACGATTCTGGGCAGTGAGACTGTCAATGGTACGTACAGCGCCCTTGTGACGACCAAAGTCGCCGACGGAGTGTACAGCGTCCAGGTGTCGAACGCGCGGTTCTTCAAGGCGGCGATGGAGTTGTGAGGTAACCACGAAATACACGAAATACACGAAAAGCTAAGATAACAAGTTGGACGGTTGCGTAGCAGGGTTGCGCAACCGTCCAAATCATATACCCTCCGGTTGGAGGGGTTTTCAGTGGCGGGCGTGTGGGTGTATAATTTAAGCGAACAAACAACACGAACTCTATACTGTCATGCCTAGATAAAGGAGTGATAAAAATGAGCAAAACCATTATGAGTTCCATGCTGCTTGCGCTCGCAGTCGCCTTTACTCTGAACCTCCATGCCGAACCGGTGTGGACAAAGGTCGAGGGGGTTCCAAGCGATTGGTCGCCGCTCTCGAATAATCTGCTGTTGAATAAAACGGGGACAACGACAGGAACGATATCGTTCCTGACACCGGTTGCCAACAATATCACAAGAATCACGGATGGCGTGGTTCCGACGTCTCGTTCATATTCCGAGATGCTTGGGTTCGCAAAAGACGCGACTGTCGAATGGGATTTTGTCACGCCAAAGACACTCGAGAAGATTCGTATCACCACCTGCGACATTACCGATGGACGTCAGTACGATGACATCACTATTGCCGATGTCTTGGTGAAAAGAGCTGGCTCGGAAGACTGGGTCTCCCTTGGGTGTGGGTCGGTTGAGTGGCAGGGTAGCAATGGTGCAGGCATTATGCTTTATGTGATGCTTGAGGATTCGGTGGCGGGGCACATTGCCGAGAGCGTTACGGGGTTGCGCGTTAAATTTGGTCAGCATAACAACGTGGCGCAGTATTATTCCGAGATTGAGGCTGTCGGTTTCGCGGAAGCGACAGGTCCCGTTCTTGACGCAATTGATGTTGCTCCATTGAAAACCAAGGCGACGTTTTCAGGCACGATTGTCGATGTCGGTACGGACGCGACCGCATGCGACGTTTACCTCTCGGTTGGAAATGCGCCTTCGGTCAAAATTGCCGAGAGCATTACGGGTTCGTTCGAGTATCAGGTTCAAGGCCTGACGGCGGGGACGACTTATGCCTACGAGCTTTCTGTTTCCAATAATGCTTCTACGGCCAAGGGTGCGGTGCAGAACGGCGAGTTCACGACGTTGGCCGCCGATGCGCAGACCGCAGCGTGGACGACGAGTGAAGGTGTTTCGAGTGACTTCTCTCCTCTTGTGGACAATTTGCTTGCAGGCAAGGTTGGCACCGTGTCGGGCGGCAATCTTTCGGGCTATGGCGGGAGTGTTGATTTGCTGACTAACGGCGAGGTCTCTGGTGAGACAAAGCAAACGGTCGGATTCGGAGAGAATCTGACGGTTGCTTGGTCATTTGATATCCCGGAGACATTGGAGAAAATCCGCTTCACGACTTGCTATACCGCCGGGAGCGGCTGGTATGACGATATCAAGATCACCAAGATCGAAGTTAAGACCTCTGCTTCCGATGCCTGGGTAAACCTTTGCGTTGAGACGATAGAATACGCTGGCACCGGTACGGCTGGCACTGCTTTGTTCGCGACGCTTGCGGACGCGGAGAACGGATTCCTCGCCAAGAACGTAACGGCACTCCGCATTACATTTGGCCACCCGAACAACGTGGCGCAATACTATGCCGAAATCGAGGCAGTCGGGCATGCAGAACGAAAGAATGGTGTAATCGTGATTGTTTACTGATTGCGCGCGCCTCCGTGAATCAGTGGAAGCGATGCGTTAAATACGCAAAAACCCTCCCCTCCAGTTGGAGGGGTTTTCAATATCGAGGTATTGGGTGTATAATTTTGACGGTTACAGAGAGGTAACCCAAAATCTTACATCACGGAGTACTGGCTATGAAAAAAACGATATTGGGGGCACTGATTGTTGCAACGTCTTTCGTTTCGATGGGTGACGTTGTTCTGCCGAACACGTCGACGATCGCCGACATCCAGTCGGCTATCGACAACGCGCAGCCGGGCGAAGTCATCACGCTTGCGGACGGCATGTATGCGTTTAACCAGACTCTTTACGTGACGAACGGCGTGACGCTGACCGGTTCCGGACGCGACGCGTGTATTCTGGCGGGCGATGATTCAACGCCGCTTTCGACGGCGCTTGTCGTCGACCATGCAGACGCATGCGTCAAGATGCTGACCATCTCGAACATAACGACGACCACGTGGTACAACTATACTGGCGTCGGAGCCCAGATTAAATCAGGTCTGCTCACGCAGGCGCGTGTGACGGCCTGCAAGGCGCCAGCCGGTGGACGGACGGCAGGCGTGACGCTGGAGGGCTCGAATGCCGTCATGACGCAATGCATGATCGATCACAACGAAGGGACGGGCGGTAACAACCTCGGAGGCGTCCGCATCATGGGTGGCGGCGGCACGATGGCGAACTGCCTTGTCTGGGCCAATGCCGGCGTGAACGCCGGAGGCGTCAGCCTCAAGCCGAACCCCTGGGCGCCCGAGAAGGTCGTCAACTGCACGATCGTAGGCAATACGGCAACCACGCGTGGCGGCGGCCTCGCGGACGAACCAGACTACACTTGGTCCGGCAACGTGTTCCACGGTCCTGTGGTCGTCAATACAATCATTGCGGGCAACGCCGCACCGAGCGGTGCAGATCTCTATTTCAGCTTCAGCGACGAAGCAGGTAGGAACGCGACCTTCTTCAACTGCCTGTGTCCGACGGAGGAATACGGTGAGTATCCACAGACAGGCGATCCGCTCTTCGTCTCCGCCGGAACGGGAGACTTCCACTTGCAGTCAGGCTCCCCCGCGCGCAATGCCGGTGATCAGTATATGGCCGCGACTGTTCTTGGGCTTGACAATCTCGCGGGGATGTCTGATTTCTACGGGCTTGACCGTGTTTTGGAGATCAATGTCGATATCGGCTGCGCCGAGTTCGATCCCAGCCTGGTCGCATGTTCGATCGTGAAGAGCGGGGATTCTGTGTACCTTGGGGAGACCGTGACGCTGACAGCGTCCGTTTCCGGTTTTGACGGCGCGAGCGACATCGTCTACACGTGGACGGTTACGCAGGACGGCTTTGTGGTGCCTGTGGCTGGAACGGGGGCGGCGGTTGAGTTTGAGCCGACTTCCGCCGGAACATACGAGGTTAATCTTTCGGTGGAGAGCTATCAATTGCACAGATATGTCGAAGCAACTCCGACGACGGTCGTCGTCATGGAGAAGACGATCTATGTTACGTCTGCGGCAAATCCATATTGCGCGTATCCGTACAGCGACCTGCGCACCGCGGCGACAAATCTGAATGAGGCGCTTCTGGCGGCTGTTGAAGGAATGTCGGTCGTATTGGACGAAGGAACGCATAAGGTCTTCGAGACTGTGTCGATCCCGAATGGCGTCACGGTCCGCGGAGCCGGACGCGACAAGACGACCATCTACGCGACGCAGCCGTTCTACCCGGTCGTCCACATCAATGGCCAGGGCGCCCTGCTGAAGGACGTGACGGTCGCCCATGGTCGGATGAGTGAAAGCTGGAAGGGGGAGCCAGTCGGTGTCCTGATCGGGGACAATGGCGGCACGATGGCGGACTGCCGTGTGACGGACTGTTCGAACAACGGCTGTTGGCGTGTGCATGGAGCCGTAAAAATGACGGGGAGCGACGCTTTGGTGACACGGTGTCTGATCGACGGCAATACGATGATGGAAACCGGCAATACGGTCGGTCAGAACACAAGCGGCGGCATTCATGCGACGGCTGGACGCATCGAGAACTGCGTGATCACGAACAACGTCGGCCTGTCGTTCACCGGGGCCAATGCTTCCGGCCTCTATCTCGATGGCCCTGTCGTGGTGCTCAATTGCACGGTGCTCGACAATCGCCTGGGGAAAGCGACTGATCAAAACGGGGTTGATTATGGCGGTGGCGTACAGGCGGCGAACGCCTCGGCCGTCGTTCGTAACTGCATTATAGATGGCAACCTGAACGTGGTCGGTGCCGAAACCAATTATTTCGGGAACGCCGCATCGTTCTCGTACTGCCTCTCGTCTGACGCGGCGCCGGAGGGGAGCGTGGGATGCATTGTTGCTCGCCCCGTCTTCGACGCGAGAAAACCGCTCTATCTCGAGAAGCGCACGCCGGGCAGGAGTCAGGGTAGCGTTGTTGGCTACGAGGACCGTCTCCTGGCAGCGACGGACTTCTTCGGGCAGCCGAGAGTGAAGAATGTTTCGCGCAAGGGCGTAGCCGACATTGATATCGGTGCGACGGAATCGGTGTTCATTCCGAACAGATTGATCATTTCCTTACGATAAGAACATAGCGAGGACAAGGTATGAAACACGCACTTCTCATCATTGCCGGCGTCGCGGGGCAATTGGCTGTTGCCGCAAGTTCTTACGAGAGCTACATTGGAGACGGCCCCGGCAAGGTCCCAGGTGCAGTCGTGATCGGATGTGTCGACGGAAAGCTCACGACGCAGTGCTTCGGCTATGCGGATGTCGCAGAGAAGACGCCGATGACCGCAGACACGGTAGGATGGCTCGCGTCTAACACGAAGGCCATTGCGTGCGCGCTTGTGCTTTCGTATGTCGAAGAGGGGAAGCTCGACTTGGACGCGCAGGTCTCCCGCTATCTGCCCGAATGGAAGGGCGAGAATGTCCCGACTCTGAGGCAGTGCATGTCGCATACGTCGGGGCTTAAGTTCTTTCCCGAGATGCCAATTGACAGGCGCCCTGTGCAGCTCCTGTCGCGTCTTGCCGCGCAGAGCGAACGCGTGGCGGCGCCGGGCGAAAAGTACCAGTACTCGAACTGGGGAATCGACGTTGCTGTCGCATGTGTCGAGGCGGTGACGGGACAGCCGTGGGAGGTGCTCTTGAAGGAGAGGATCCTCGATCCGCTGGACATGCGCGATGCTACTTTCTTCCCGACCGAGGAGCAGTGCTCGCGTATGGCAAAAGGATATGTGCTGACGGACGACAAGTCGGCGAAAGAAGTTGCTGTCAATCAGTTCCAGTATCCGTATTCGCTTCATAGCCGCTATCCTGAGGCGGGCGGGGGGCTGTTCGGAAGCCCTATGGACATGATCAAGTTCTTCGCCATGGTCGCAAACGGAGGCGTCGGACTTAATGGAAAGCGCGTCCTGAAACCTGAGACAGTGGCGCTCTGGTTCGAGAAGCAGACGCCGGAGTGTGTGGAGGAGGATTATTCGTTCGGCGCGAGAGTGTCGAAAGACAGGCAGATGATGTCGCACGGCGGCGCCTGGTCGACATGGGGCTGCGCCTATCGCGAGAGCGGCGTCGCGCGCGTGTTCTTCGTCCAATACGCCGGCGGCGAGTCGAAGGGATACGAGAAATTCAGGTCTTTGGTGGACAAGGATGCGGAGACGAGCTATTCTCCGACAAGACTGTAATTGGAGTGCGGCACTATGAAATGCAGAGTTTTTGGACTTTCGCTTCTGGTTGTCTTGGCCGCCGTTCCGACGCAGGCCGACGTGGCCTGGTGGTCTGTGCCGGCGATGAGCGGCGTCCAGCGTCTGCCGGATGCGATTCCCGGCGACGGCGAAC
Organism: Kiritimatiellia bacterium; assembly: GCA_045536845.1. Lineage (GTDB taxonomy): Bacteria > Verrucomicrobiota > Kiritimatiellia > RFP12 > UBA1067 > UBA1067. Next base: position 128,807 of record JAZSOG010000038.1, read on the forward strand.
AGGGAGGGACAGTCAGGATCGTCGCCGCGCGCGGCGAATACGAGCCTGGCTCATTTGTCGTTCGCTCCGACGTCGATCTCGGCAAGATGCAGCCTGTCGTGGGAAAGCTTGTGAACGAGAAGGGCGACGTCTTTCCTGCCGATGCGCTTGACCTCGTCGTCGTCAAGGTCTGGTATCAGAACAAGAACGGATGGTTCAGCTATTTCGCCGACACAGGCATGAAACTCTGCCCCGAACTCCTTCTCCACGACGAGGACCTCATTCGCGTCGACACGGCGAAAGAGGCGAACTACGCGCGGATCACGAGCGCGGACGGCAAGACTGCGGAGTGGTGGCTAAACCCGTCTTTCAAGGAGAAGAAGCCATTCCCCTCGATGCGACCCGGTTTCGCGGATGCAAAAACCATACAGCCCGTCGCGCTCGAGAAGAACGTCAGCAAGCAGTTCATCCTGACCGTGCACGTGACTTCCGGCATCCCCGCCGGAATCTATCGCGGCAATATATCGTTTTCGGCTTTCTCCATCCCCGTCGCCGTTAAGGTCCTTGATTTCGACTTGCCGAAGCCGATGGCATACATCCATCCAGAGATGGATTTCCGCATCTGCTCCTACGATTATATTGGAAAGAGTCATATCCTGGGGTTGAACGGCGGCGACGAGAATTTGATGTGGAAGCAGATGGAGGCGATTCTCGCGAATTTCGTCGCGCACGGACAGGACATGAAGTGGGTCAGGTGCAAGACGGGTTCGGAAGAGGCGGAGCGCACGATCGAGCTGATGAAGAAGGTCGGCATGCGCACGGACGTTCTTGTAGGTCCTGTCGACTACAAGTGGCAGGAGCGCGACGCCAAGGCCGCACGCGAACGCGCAGACCGCATCGTCGCCTACTACGACAAGAAGTACGGACACCACAACGTCTATTGCGGATACGGCGACGAACCGGGGGTGAGGTTCTTCCCGGAGAACCGTCCAGTATTCGACGCATACCAGGCCGCAGGACTCAAGTTCATCATTGCCTCGCACGGGCACATCTTCGACCAGGCGGGATACCGCTGGGACTGGCACAACGCCGCGCGCAACCCTGCGGACGCGTCCAGTCCGTCCGTTTGGAACCAGATGGGGACGAACACCTACTGCGCGTGGTATGCCAACCAGCATGTCGGCGCGGAGGATCCCGAGCTCAACCGCCGTCAGAACGGACTCGCCGCCTACCTGAGCGGCTATTCCGCGCTTTGCAACTACGCCCACCACCTGGGACCGTACAACGATGTTTCCGAAACCTACAAGCCGATGGTCTTCGTGTATGGAACTGCGGATGGTGTCATCGACACGCTTCAGTGGGAGGGTTTCCGCGAGGGCATTGACGACATCCGCTATGCGACTCTGATGATGGCGCTTGCGCGTGAGGCGGAGAAGTCTGCTGACATCGAGGTGCGCTATCTCGCAGGCAAGGCAAAGCTTCTTCTTGCGCGGTTTGACAAGAAGACTGGCGACCTCAACGCGGCACGCGGCGAAATGATCGGTTTCATCGAACGGTTGCGCGCGGCGCTTGGCAAAAGAAAGAATAAAGTTGGGAGTTATGAGTTGGGAGTGGGTGAGTCAAACAATCTTAATTCAAAATCCCAGGTATACAAAACGCCTTTGCCGTCTGACATTTCGTGGGTTCAGGAGGGGCCGCGTGAAGGGCAGGAGACGCCGAAGAGCCTTCCCGACAAGACATATAATGTCCGCATGAGTCCCGTTCGCATTCTCGGCCTTGGCAGCTGGGATGCGGCTGCGAAGGTTGTGAAGCCAGGGACTGAGAAGCTTGATCGTGGCTACGGTGGCGATGCCTCGTGCCTTTGGACGGATGTTGCGACCCAGCGCGGGGCGGTTGGCGCCGATGCTGAGAAACGCTACGCACGCGCACCCGAGTGGCAGGCGATGGCGGATGACTGGGGGCTTCATTTCCGTCTTGAGGTCTTTGACGAGAAGGCCGCGGAAATCGCGCAGGGTTTTGGCTCCGCGGGGTCGCTTGAGGCCTATCTCGCGCCAGGGGCTAATACGCCATACCATGCGTTCATACACTCTTTCGAGACTGGTGGGATGTCGGTATACAATCCCGTATACAGCCAGCCGCACCATCGCGAGATCGACGAGAAGGACCGTGCAAACTGCCGCGAGGAAGTCATGTACGCCGACAAGTCGGTCGTCCTTTACTTTGCTGTCTCCTGGAAGACCTACGCGACGCGCATCCCTACGGCGAATTCGGTTTGGGATTTCGAGCCGATGTTCTGGGGCCGCAAGGGGAACTGCTCGTGGAATGGCCTCAAGACGATTCACGGTCGTTCGTCGTGGGGTCATCTGGGCTTTGCGCTGACGGACGCCGAACGTCGTCTGATTTTGCGTTCCGTCATCGTCGCTGCGCGCAAGGCGTATGAGGCCGAGAAACGCCCGACGGGCGCATACGGACGCTGGCAGAACGCCGAGGTCGGCGATCCCGCGTTCTACGAAAGCGAGCTGAAGCCGGTCGTGGAGAAGCTGGATGCGGCGGCAGCGCGGGTTTCGGCGGATATGGACGACGAGACTGTCGACGAACTCGCGAAGACCGCGCTTCCTGCATGGCACAACTTCAAGTTCGAAGTGCAGCGGCTGCGTGCCGAATACCTGCTGTCGCAGGCAATCAAGGACTTTGAGTAACCCAAAACATCCGAGGTAAAAAATGAAGACAAACATGAATCGTCGTGATTTCCTCAAGGGTACTGCATGGATGGGCGCCGCGGCGATGGCCGCCGGCTGCCAGATGAACCGCTTCGGGTTCGGCCAGGGAGGCCAGATGCAGGACTACGCCTTCCAGAAGCTCAAGGGCAAGAATGTCCGCGTCGGCTTCATCGGCGTCGGCCAGCGCGGCACCGCGGCCGTCCAC
>JAZSOG010000008.1:0-15952 GCA_045536845.1 Kiritimatiellia bacterium
AACGCCGCGCCACCTCTTCACGGACCGCGCTTTTGTGCGTCCAGCACACACTGTGCGGCCAGTTCTGAAAAAGTAATCGTACCTCAGGGCCTCAAACCCACGTTTACCTTTGCAAACCCATGTTTACTTTTGCAAGCGGCACAAAAATATGGTATAATTTCTACCATGAAAGTTTGCTTCGAGACGTTCGGCTGCAGGTTGAACCGCGCGGAGGCGCTTGACCAGGAGGCCGAGTATCTCGCCGTCGGTTGGAACCTAACAAGCAGCCATTCCGACGCAGACCTGATAATAGTGCGCGGCTGCTCCGTTACGCGCCGCGCACAACGCGACTGCGAACAACTAATCGCACACATCAGGAAGAAATATCCGAACAAGCGACTTCTGATTGAGGGCTGTCTTGCGTCCGCCCACACGTCAAAGATCGTGGCGCCTCAACCCCATGTCGCCCCTAAAAATGCGTCAGACAACGCTCCCATCCCCACGCGAACGGCACGCGCATACCTCAAGGTGCAGGACGGATGCTCGGGAACTTGCACCTTCTGCATAGTCCCGAAGTTCAGGGGCAAGTCGTCTTCCGTGGGTTTCGACGCCGTTCTCGACAAGGCAAAGCGCTTCATAGACGCCGGCTACCATGAAATCGTCGTGACCGGCTGCAACCTCTCGCTCTACGCCGCGGGAGGCAAGCGGCTTCCAGAGCTCATGGACGCACTCGCTGCGCTCTCGCCCGACTGCCGCATCCGGCTCGGTTCCCTCGAACCGTCCGAAGTCGCGATGGACGTAGTCGCGGTCATGGCCGGCAAGTCGAACGTCTGCCGCTTCATGCACATTCCTGTTCAGTCCGGGGCAAACAGGATTCTCGTCGCAATGAAACGGCCCTACACCGTGAAGGACGTCGACGAGCTCGTTCGAGCGATACGCAGGCAAGTCCCCGACGCCGGCATCGGGTGCGACCTCATGACCGGCTTCCCGAGCGAAAGCGACCTTGACTTCATGGCAACGAGGGGCATGCTCGAGCGTGATCCGTTCTCGCGCGTGCACGTATTTCCCTATTCCGAGCGTCCAGGAACAGCAGCCGCGTCAATGCACGGCGCAGTCGCGCCCGAGATCCGCAAGGCCCGCGCGAAGGAATTGGCCACGATAGCAGACAAGAAGCGCAGTGCGTTTGCAAAGCACTTCATAGGCAAGACGACGGAAATTGTCGTAGAAGACGAGGACACCTGCTCCGGATGGACCTCCGAATACCTCTGGTGCTCGTGTCCGCACGCACACAAGCCGCGCAAGTCGCTCGTCCGAGTTCGCATAGTCGAGTCAAAAGACCACAAGCTCATCGGGACGGCAATCTGAAATGGCCGGAGAAACGACGAAGACCGAGGCTATCTGCCTCGACATACGACCATGGTCCAGGACGAGCCATGTCGTGCGCTGGATGACTCCAGACGGACCCGTCACGACAGTAGTCAAGGGCGCGGTGCGACCGAAGAGCGCGTTCCTCGGGCAATACGACCTCAACTATACGTGCGAGATCGTCTACTATTCGCGCGCAAAGGGCGAGCTCCACGCCCTTCGCGAATGCTTCCCCCTCTCAATGAGGGAAAAACTGCGCTCGAACTACCGCGCCCTCGTCCTAGCGGAGCACATGCGCGCGCAGGTCGCGACGCTCGCGCCGCACGGCGGCGAATCGGCGTCGTGGCACGCAACCCTCGCGGACGCGCTCGACTCGCTGTGCGCTGGCGCGGCGGATTCGCCGCGCCGCCTCGTCGCCGCCCTACTCGGATTCGAGCTCGAAATCCTCTCGCTTTCGGGGCTTTCGCCGGAAGTCGAAGCCGAAGCCGGCTCTTTTTCCCTGCGTGGAGAGCGGCAAATGCCGATTTCTCAGGAAGTTGCCCGCTGCATAGACGACCCGAAATCCGAAAAAAATAAGCAGATTCTACTAGACGCGGCGAGGGCAATTGGTGTATTCTATTCTTTCCACCTGGATTCTGCCCCGGAAGCGAGGCGGACAGTCCTAAGGATGATTTCCAACAACGAAGAAGGAACAGGAAAACAAGATGGCCAAGATTAAGATAGCAGGCACGGCGCTCGTCGCCGCGGCGCTTGTCGCCGGATGCTCGAAGAACGAAACGACCGAAGTCGCCACTGACGCGACGACCCCCGACGTGGCAGCCGCGCTCGCCGAAGACCCCAACGAGGTGGTGGTGTCCATCGGAGAGAAGAACCTCACCCGCGGCGAAGTCGCCAAGATGGTGGATGCGGCTATCGCAAAGGACGGCGACAAGATCCCCGCAGAGCAGCTCGCCTACCAGAAGCGCATGATCGCCGCGCAGGTGGCACAGGGCTTCATCATGGACAACGTCATCGCCGTCAAGGCGGCGGAGCTCGGCTACAAGGTCAGCGACGACGATTTCAAGGCGTACAACGAAAAGACGCTCAAGAGATTCGAGGGTCGCCCCGACGCGCCAAAGACAATCGAGGAGTTCGCTGAGAAGATGCCCTTCCCCAAGGACTATGTGCTCCAGCAGCTCAAGAACCAGGCGCTGATCGAGAAGATGATCGAGGGCGAGATCTCGTCCAAGAACAAGACCGACTACTCCGCCGAGGCGAAGAAGATCATCGACGGCATCAAGGAGAACAACGCCAAGATGCTCTCCGACGCCGACGCCGAGAAGAAGATCAAGGAACTCAAGGCCACGATCGACGCGACGCCTGACGCCGAGAAGTCCGCCAAGTTCGCGGAGCTCGCGAAGGCGAATTCCGACTGCCCGTCTGGGTCCAGGGGCGGCGATCTCGGGTTCTTCCCCCACGGCCAGATGGTTCCCGAATTCGACAAGGCGGCGTTTGAGCTGCCCGTCGGCAAGATCTCGGACATAGTCAAGACGAAGTTCGGCTACCACCTCATCCTCGTGACCGAGAAGAAGCCGGCCGTCGAGGCCAAGGGCGAGACGCCCGCCGAGTCGGAGTCGGTCAAGGCGAGCCACATCCTCGTCAAGGTTGGAGAGGCCCAGAAGGTGCCGGAAGAAGCCGAGGTCGTGAAGTTCCTCAAGGACCGCGCCGAACGCTCGCAGGTCTCTGAATTCCTCATCGGGCTGCTCCGCAAGGCTGAAATAAAGACGACCGATGACTACAAGTACCTGCTTCCGCCGCCTGAAGAGCCAAAGGCCGAGCCGGCCCCAGCAGCTGAGCCCGAGAAGGCTGCTGAGCCCGAAAAGGCGGCCGAACCGGAAAAAGCCGCAGAGCCCCAAAAGGCGGTTGAAACCGCCGCCGAGAAATGATATACTTTCCTGCAATCGAAAGGAATAGCAGAAAATGAGCCAGCATGCATCTCTTAAGGGTTCCGGCAAGATCGTCTCGAAGCGCAACGTCCTGAAGCGTTTCGAGCGCGTAGACCTCCTCCAGCAGCGCGGGGAATGGAAGGAAGGCAGCCGCGGACTTGGTCTGAAGAAGACTAAACCCAAGGCCTAAGAATTTTTCAAGGTCAAAACAAGAAAAGGGGCGCCCGCCATGCGGACGCCTCTCTTCTTTTGTATTTTGGGAAAAGCCCTGGCCTATTCGTGATAGACGCTCTGCGCGTCGAGGGCCTTGGCAATATCGGAATACGCGAGCGAGCGCGGCGTAACGCCCTTCTGCACCGCAAGCCCAGCCGTTATGCCAGCGGCCTGGCCAGTCATGAAGCACGGCGCGATGAGGCGGAAGGTGTCGATCGAGTCGCCCTTCCCGAGGCAACGCCCGGCGCAGAGCAGGTTCTCCACCTTCTTCGGCAGTATCTGCCTATAGGACACGCGGAACGCCCCGTGGGGACCGTCTGCGCCGCACCAGCCGATGCAATCGGAGAACTTGTCGTTCTCCTCGACGATCTCCTTGCGCCCCATGACATACTCCGCCGCGATAAGCCGCGACTGGCGCGGTCCGATCTGAGAGGCGGAATTCGACGTGTAGACGTTCTCCCAGCCAGGGGTCTTGCGCATTTCAAGGACATCGTTCCAGTTCTTGCGGCGAAACGCGACCTCGAGTCGCGAGAGGTCTCTGACTGAAAGACCGTTGCCAGTCTTCATGCCGCAATGCCCCCAGCGCGCATCGGGATTTCCCTCGTTACCGTGTAGCGGGAAGTTAGACTTGGCGCCCTGCGGCGGATTGATCGTATCCATGTTCGCCCAGCGGAACACCGTCGAAATGGGGCAAGTCACCTGGCTGTAGTCGCCGCCAGCGAGAAAGAGCATGTCTGCATCGCCAGTGCAGTCGACGACCTGCTTCGCAAGAATCGCCTGACGGCCCTGCTTTGACTCGAACACGACGCCCTTCACAACGTCTCCGTCCTGAATTACATCAACGCCCCAGGAATGGAAGAACATCTCCACCTTGTTCTCTGCGATCATCTCGTCCATGATCACCTTGGCGGCCTCCGGATCAATGGTCGGCAGCCAGTGCTTCTTGGGATACGTAGGTTCCGGCGGGTTGCAGAAGATCTTCCCGAGCTTGCCAGCGCGAAGCATGAACTCCTCGCATACGCCGCGAGTGACAAGATTCCACTTGCCGCCCCTGCACGCGCTAGTTGCGAGGACGATCAGCACCATGCCGTTCGTGAAAAGTCCGCCGAGCGACCCATAGCGCTCCACGAGGGCAACCTTCGCTCCTGTTCGCGCGGCCGACACTGCGGCCGCAAAGCCCGCAGGACCTCCGCCGACGACAACGACGTCAGTCTCGTGGAAAATCGGCAGCTCGCGCGCTGGCTGAAAGACCTTGCCGTCCTTCAGGAAGGCGCTCGGAACATCTGTCATCGTATGGTCGAGCGGGAAGATGTGTTTTCCGAACCAGACGTTCTGCGGATCACCGCAGCTGCCTTCGGGGAGGCGGCTTTTGTCAGGCACGTATTCGTCGCCGAACGCCGCGCCAGTCGCAAACGCCGCGCCGCCAAGCCCGAGCTTCTTCAGAAATTCGCGTTTAGTGATTTGCATAGATTCAGTCCTTTGCCTTTTGGTCTGTTGCAAAAACCTTTTAGCCGTGTAGTACGCGTAGATCATGCAGCATTTCTCTACAAGCTCTGCACGGTTAAATGCTTTTGTATTGGATATTTTATCAAAACCACACGCGGCATGGAAGTGGCTCAGCGAACTTCGCTTACAATCTCCCCGCTTGCGAGGCGCGTGTGCAGCACGTCTCCGCGAGAGACCTGGTCCGCAGACTTCACAACGGAACCATCCTTGTCCGTCGTAAGAGAATAGCCGCGGTCGAGCACCGAATACGGCGAGAGGAGCGCGAGTTTTTCCCTGGCCCTGTCGAAAGCCGCCTCTCGCCTCGTGAAGCCGAGGACGACGGAAGAGCCGAGCGCGTTCGACAGCGAGTCTATTCGGTGCGCGACATCGGCAGCCCTCGCCTGTAGCGCGGGAACGAGCGCGGAGGAAAGGTGGTCCGTCCTCTGCGCGAACCATTCGTATTTCGCGCGAAGCGCCTTTGCAAGCTGCGCGTCGAACGATGCAAGTTGCGTGCGCAGGTCTGCAAGAACGGGAACAGCGATCTCGGCGGCGATCGACGGAGTTCCGGCGCGGACGTCTGCCGCAAAGTCGCAGAGAGTGTAGTCGGTCTCGTGCCCGACGGCGGAAATCGTCGGGACCTTCGACGCCGCGACGGCGCGGACGAGCGCTTCGTCGTTGAAGCAGAAAAGGTCCTCGAAACTACCGCCGCCGCGCGCGACGATGAGCACGTCGGGCTTGAAGTCGCTGTCTTCTCGGTTGAAGTACTCAATGCCGGCGATAATCGTCTTTGGCGCGTCAGCGCCTTGCACCTGCGCGGGGAAAAGCCGTATCTCGAGATTCGGGAACCTTCGCGTCAGGACAGTGCACATGTCGTGTATCACGGCGCCGGCCTCGCTCGTGACGATTCCGATTCGCCTCGGCATCGCGGGGAGCGAGCGCTTTCGCGCAGGGTCGAACAGCCCTTCACCCTCGAGCTTCGCCTTGAGCTCGAGATACTTCTGCATCAGGTCGCCAAGACCCGCAAGCGTTGCGGAAAGGACGACTATCTGGTAGTTGCCGCGCGGCGGATAGACGGTAACGTTGCCGAAGACCTTGATCTTGGCGCCGTCCTTTAGCCCGGCGGCGAGTTCGGGATGACGCTTGCAGCTCGATTCGTACTGCCCCGCGAACATCACAGCGGAAATCTGCGCGCCCTCGTCCTTGAGCGTGAAGTAACAATGACCAGACGGATAGCGCTTCCAGCCGCTTACCTCGCCCTCGACGACGACTTTGGAAAAACCGCTCTCTATCGTGCGCTTCAGGGCGGACGTAAGAGACGAGACTGTGAATTCAGGATGCGCGGACGGCATGGCGTCACCTCATGAGGACGCTTCGCGCGAGGACGCGCTTCTTGTCGCGATAGGAATGAATGCCGACGGAAAGAATTGTGCCGACGGCGAAGAACGCGCTAAGGAGGTTGGTGCCGCCATAGCTGAAGAACGGAAGCGCCATGCCCTTCGTAGGCAGCGCCTCGCATACGACGCCAAGGTTGAATACGGCCTGGAAGAAAATGATAAACGCCATGCCGATCACGAGGAAACGCCCGAACCTGTCGGAGGCATTGCGCGCAATATAAATCGCGATGCAGAAGAACGCAAGGAAGAGGACGATTACGGCTATGGAGAAGAAAAGCCCGAGCTCCTCGGCGCCGACGGCGAAGATGAAGTCAGTATGACATTCCGGGAGATAGGCCTGCTTCTGCATCGACTCGCCTAAGCCCACGCCCCAAAGCCCACCGTTCTTTATCGCAACAAGCGCCATGTGGGCTTGATAGGCGGCTGGATCCATATTCGCAGTAGTAACCTTCTCCACAACCTCCTGCCCGCCACCATAGACGGAATGGACAAACGCCATAATCCGCCTCATGCGGTTTTTGTTGAAGCACATGATGACACCGGCCGCAGCGGCGCCAATGAGCCCCGCGGGGATTATGTGCCTAAGCCGCACACCCGCGACGAACATCACGAGCCCACCCGCGGCGCCGATAACCATAACAGAGCCGAAGTCGGGCTCTTTGATGACCAGCCCTGCGTAGACAGCGATTAGGAGGCATGGTATGACAAGCCCCTTTACGAAAAGCTCGACGCGCCATGCCGCGCGATCAAGCCACACGGCAAGGATGATGACGGTCATGAGCTTTGCAAACTCGCTCGGCTGCAAGTTGACAGGGCCAAGCTTTATCCAACGGTACGACCCGTTGATCGCTCGCCCGCCAAGCTGAGGGAACACGAACAGCAGGAGAATTGCTACTGCAATGTAAGCGAACCAAGCGAGCCCCGGGACATCGCGCCACCTGTGGTAGTCTACGACAGCCGCTACCGCCGCTACGATAATCCCGGCACCAAGGTAGATGAACTGCCTCTTCAGGAAGAAGTAGGCGTCCTTGTGGAGCCGTACGCCGTTCGCCTCGCTTGCGCTGGAGAGAACAATTAGCCCCAGCGCCACGAGAGCCGCGACAACCAGGGCAAATGCAAATAGTGCGGACTTGCGCACTTCGCGTTACTGCTGCTGCGCGTCGGCAGGGAGTTTGAGTATCTGCCCAGCGACGAGCTTGTCGCCCTCGCCGAGATTGTTGAGTTCGCGCACCGCAGCGGCGCTAACACCAAAGCGAATCGAGACGTCGGTGAGATCATCGCCCTCCTGAATCGTGTAGGTCTGAGTCGGAGCGGCCTCCTCGACAGGAGCCGCGGCAGGAGCTGCGGCAGGAGCCTCTGCGGCAGGAGCCTCGACGGGAGCCGCAGCAGGAGCTTCGACAGGAGCCTCTGCGGGCGCCTTGATCTCGGGCTCGGCGGCCTTCTTCTCGACCGGCTTGGCCTCAACCTTCTTGGCGGCGACAACATTCTCGGCGGGGATCTTCAGCTTCTGGCCGATCTTGAGCGAGTCGGACGTGAGACCGTTGAGCTCCTTGAGCTGGCGGATGTTGATGCCGTTGCCATACGCAATCGCGCCGAGCGTGTCTCCGGACTTGACGACATACTCCTTCGTCGCGCCAGTGTAGGCGGCGTAGGGCTTCTTGGCAGTGGCCTTGGGATCCTTGGCAAACGCGCCTTCGGGAACCTTCTGCTCGCCGACTTCGATCTTGCCGGGAAGCTTGAGCTTCTGGCCGAGGCGGATGTTGTCGTCCTTGAGGTTGTTGAGGCGCTTGATCGAGTTGATCGTCACGTTGTACTTCTTGGAGATCTTCGCGAGATAGTCGCCACGCTGGACGATGTACACGGTGTACTCGGGCTCCGGAGGAGGAAGCGGCTTGACATCCTTCTTGACGACGACACACTGGCAGTCAGGCGCGCCGCACTGGCAGGGCTCGGTATGCTTCGCGCCGGGAGGGCAAGTGCAGTGCTTCTCCTCGACCACGACTGGCGTGTCAGGCGCGGGCTGCTGTTCGACCTGCGTCCCGATGTCCTTAACCTCGTCATTCGACGCCTTGCGCTGATAGTTGGGATCCTTGCAGCCGGCGATCACAGCGACCGCGGCGATTCCGAGAACGATGCCGAGCTTGTTCATGTTGTTTTTTGTCCTTCTTTTTTTTACGAGTGACGCGAAGACGTCTCCGCGCTCCCCGAAACTTTGAAACTGATCGAAACTAGCGGTTCCAGGCGAAAGGAGCACCGTATCGCCCTTCTCCGCTTCGCGCATCGCCTCCCCCACGGCCCTGTCAAGAGTTTCGCAGACCTCGCAGTCGACGGCATCCTTCCAGGCCGAGCAGAACAACTCTGCGCTTTGTCCAATAAGATACACTTTTTTGACCCGTTCTGTCAAGATGGGCAAGGCGATTTTCGGGTCATCACCCTTGGGAAGCCCGCCCGCGATCAGGCGCGTTTTCCCGCCCGACATCGTGACTCCCGCGACAAGCGCCGCGACGGAGGTCGCCTTAGAGTCATCAACATATCTGACGCCGTCCACTTCGGCAACCGTCTGGAAACGGTGCGGCAGCGGCTCAAACTCACTGAACGCACGCTCAATCACCGCGTCATCCAGCCCAGCTGCGCGCATCAGCGCCACGGCATAGGCACCGTTGACGCGCAGGACATCGTTGTCGAAGTAAGACCCCTTAGGAACAGCCGCCGTGTCGCATCGTGCGTCGCCCGGTGCAAACCCAACCTTCGCAAAATTAACAAGCCGCTGCTTCAGCGCGTGGTAGACTTCGACCGAGCCGTGGCGGTCGAGGTGGTCTTCCTGGAGGTTGAGTATCGCCGCGGCTTCGAACGTGCCGGGCGGAAGGTTTGTCGTCTCCAGCATGAACGACGACACCTCGACTACCGCCCATACCGGAGTTGAATGCTGAAAGTTGGAAGCCGAAAGTTGATTAGCAAGCTCTGAAACGGGGAGCCCGTAGTTTCCGCACGGCGTCGCGTGAAGCCCCGCGAGATTGAGCGCGTCGGCGACAAGTTTCACTACGCTCGACTTGCCCTTAGAGCCGGTGACCGCGAGCATTTTGACGCCGAGCCGCTTCAACTCACGGCAACCATACTCAAGCTCGCTCATGACACGAACACCTGGGCTCGCTATGACAAGCCCGACGCCGTCTGCAAACTCGACCTGACGGCCTTGCGACTCGGCAAGCGCCGCCGCGGCCTTCCCGCTCGAGCCCTTGCCAAGGACAAGGACGCGGTTAGAAGTCGAGGTTGCGGACATTGAGCGCGTTGTCCTCGATGAACTTGCGGCGCGGCTCCACCTCGTCGCCCATCAGAAGCGAGAACATCTGGTCTGCGGCAACGGCGTCGTTCAGCTTCACGCGGAGCATGTGCCGCGTCGCCGGATTCATCGTCGTCTCGTAGAGCTCAGTGTCGTCCATTTCGCCAAGACCCTTGAAGCGGTAGATCGAAAGGCCCTGCTTGCCGTGCGCGCGCACGTCGTCGAGGAGTTTCTTGAGAGCCCCGCTCGCAGGCGCAGTTCCAGTTATCGAGGGCGGCCCGAAATAGTCGTCAGGACCATAGCCGTATGCGGAGAGCGACGAGAACTCCTTCTTGAGCATCGACGCGCCAGAACCTGTCGCGGTTTCGTCGCGCACGAGCTCTTCGGGCCTGAACCCGCGCTCTTCGACCATCTTGCAAGTCGCCTCGATCTCGGCAAGAAGCATCATCAACTCCTTCGCCTTCTCGGCGTCAAGCACCGTGCCGTCCTTGCCCTTCACCTCGAAATCGTCAAGACCGAGCGTGAGGAGCTTTTGCGTAAGCTCGCCGTCGGTAAGGACGTATTCGATCTTCTTCTTGCGCTCGACCTTGTAGAGCGGCGGCTGCGCGAGATAGACGTAGCCTTTTTCGATGAGCTCGGGCATCTTGCGATAGAAGAACGTGAGAAGAAGAGTTCTGATGTGCGCGCCGTCGACATCGGCATCGGTCATGATGACGATCTTGTGGTAGCGCGCCTTGGAAACATCCCACTCTTCGCCGAAGCCGCAGCCAATCGCAGTGATGAGAGTCCTTATCTCGGCGTTCGCGAGCATGCGGTCGATGCGCGCCTTCTCGACGTTGAGCACCTTGCCGCGCAGAGGGAGGATCGCCTGCGTCGCGCGGTCGCGCCCAGTCTGCGCCGAGCCACCTGCAGAGTCACCCTCGACGAGGAAGAGTTCTGTCTTCGCGGGATCGCGCTCAGAGCAGTCGCGGAGCTTGCCAGGAAGCGAGAGGCCGTCCATCACGCCCTTGCGCCTCGTCGACTCGCGGGCGGCACGCGCGGCCTCGCGGGCGCGCGCTGCGAGAAGCGTCTTTTCGATGACAATCTTGGCGATCGAGGGATTCTCCTCGAAGAAAGTCATGAGCTTGTCGGCCACGATCGAGCCGACGATGCCGTCTACTTCGCCGTTGCCGAGCTTCGTCTTTGTCTGACCTTCGAACTGCGGCTGAGGAACCTTTACGCTGACTACAACTGTCAAGCCCTCGCGCATGTCATCGCCAGTCAGGTTGTCCTTCTCCTTGATGAGCTTGTTGTCCGCACCGTACTTGTTGATCGTCGAAGTGAGAGCGCGGCGGAAACCGGAGAGATGCGTGCCGCCCTCGATGGTGTGGATGTTGTTGCAGTAGGTCTGCTCGAGCGTAGAGTAGCTGTCGGTATACTGGAGGGACATCTCGGCCTGAACCATGCCGGTCGTTCCCTCTTTCGCGCCCTCGAAGTGGATGACGGGCGAGAGCGGCTTCTTGTTCTGGTTGAGATACTCGACGAACTCGTCTATGCCGCCATCGTAGTGGAAAGTCTCTTCGTGATGCGCATCGCCCTCGTCGTCGCGAAAGTGAATCGTGACGCCCCTGTTGAGGAACGCGAGCTCGCGGAGACGCGCGCAGAGAATCTCCCACTTGAAAGCGCGGCAGGAGAAGATCGTGTGGTCGGGGAAGAACGTAACCTTAGTGCCAGTCTCGTCTCCGCATTCACCGATGACTTCGAGCGGCTTAGTGACATGGCCGCGCGAAAACTCGATGTGGTGGATCTTTCCGTCGCGCTTGACATCGACCTTCATCCAGTCGGAAAGCGCGTTGACGCACGAGACGCCGACGCCGTGAAGACCGCCGGAGACCTTGTAGTTGGAGCCGTCGAACTTGCCGCCGGCGTGGAGAATCGTTAGCACGACCTCGATTGCTGGCTTGTGCTGGGTCGGGTGCATGTCGACCGGGATGCCGCGGCCGTTGTCCTGGACAGTGAGAGAGCCGTCAGGGTTGATGATGACGTCGATCATCGAGCAGTAGCCAGCGAGAGCCTCGTCGATCGAGTTATCTACTACTTCGTAGACCAGGTGGTGGTAGCCGCGTTCGCCCGTGTCTCCGATGTACATCGCGGGGCGTTTGCGGACGGCCTCCATGCCCTCGAGAACCTGTATGTTTTCGGCGTTGTAATTGCCCTGTTCTTCAGCCATTTTTCCCATCCTTTTTGGATAGGAATATTATACCATTTTTCCGCCCTCTCCGGTGGCTAAAATTCGCCTAAAAATTCCTTGGGCACTCTTCCCGCAGCATCCGGCCACAGCCACGGCTCGCGGCGCTTGTTCCCGGCTATTTCTATCTTTTAACGCAGAGATGCAGAGGCGCAGAGTAGCGCAGAGTGTTCAACTCCAACGGTTGGCAAAAGGCCTCCGTTACCACTTCGGCTTGCGCTTCGAACTCTTCAACCGCTTACGAGAGATTTTAGGCGCAGGTTTTTAGACAGGATTTACAAGATTGACAGGATTGAGAAGCGAGAGCTGGGGCGTTGCGCCCCTGCGCGCGGCAGATTTGCCGCGACGTTAGTGTGTCACTGGCACTGTGTCACAAGGACCCTGTTGACCCCCCGGTGGGGACAGACCCCAAGAAACCCTTATTTTTCAGTCATTCCGCGGGGCCTGTCCCCAAGTTTTTCAGTGCGAATGAGGATCGCAAGCAACATAGCGTCCAACATTTCCTTTTGCGGATTCGCAGAGCGCATGAACGCCTCCCTTGGCCGCGATTCGAGCGGAAGGTCTTTTATTTTCAAGGTCTCAGCCATCCGCAAGTTTCCTCTTGTAGCGACTCTTGACGGACTTTGTGCTTTTCGCCGGCTTCCCAACTATCTTCTTCGTTCCTTTTGCGCTCTTGACCACTTTGCGCTTTCGATTTTCGAGCGCGAGACGCAGCTGTTCGGGCTTTTCAATGTGCCTCTCATATTTGAAGTTGACAGTTTTTCCAACTACAGAAGCAACGACTGGAATACGATGGATTTTTTGGCTTGAGTTTACGCACTTTGCGTATATCGACTTGCATATGGCACAAGCCATCTCATAGGCTAAGACGGGTGGAACTGCGTTACCGCATTGGGTGAACTGTCGGGCGACAGGTCCGGTAAAAACATAAGAATCCGGGAATGTCTGCAATCTTGCACATTCGCGTACAGACATTGTGCGAGGGATAAACGGATGAAGGTGAGACCTTCCGCCGCCCCCTGTTCCTCCAGCTATTATCGTCTTGGAAGGTTTGAAAGGATCGAGTCTGTCAACACGCCCTAACTTATCTCGCTTGCCGTAGGAAAGAACCATGTAGCGAGAAATCGATTCGGCTGCATGTTCCCGCGTTACGTGATTGGGCAGTCCATCTACGCTGCGTTTAAGCGCACATCCGGCTGGCAGTTGTTCCGCAAGCGCAGATGGGAATTCGAAATGTCCGATGCGACTGCCGATTATGAGCGCCCGCAATCGCTTTTGCGGAACGCCGTAGTCTGCCGCATTGACCACTCTCGGTTCTGCGACGTCATATCCCGCTTCGCGCAGCATTCTGCAAGCGCGACTGGCCTGCACTCCACCATCAATCGTAAGGAGACCATCAACATTTTCAATCAGAAAGACTTCTGGCCGGAAATGGAGAATAACCTCTATGTAGCAAAAAAGAAGATTCCCCAGCCGCGCATGATGGAAGCCTGTACGTTTGAAATTCTCGCCAGATTTGTTGAATCTCTGGTTTGCCGCTATGCTGAAAGATTGACACGGCGGGCCACCATGGAAGACTCCGGGGAAGTTCTCCGTGATTCCGAGCTTCTCCAGTTCGCGAATGACCTCATCAGGTTTCGACATGTCGCCCTCCGCGAATGGAGGTCCGATGACATTCTTGTGCCCGTTTCTTCGCAATGTCTCACAAAACATCGGCACTATCTCTACATTTGCAACTGTCCTAAACCCAGCACACTCAAATCCAATGTCAAGGCCTCCCGCCCCTGAAAAGAAACTTACGCATGGGATTCCTTTTGCAATTCTCGGTCGTTCATCCACAGGAACAACATCAGGCAAGTCGTTTATCAAGTCGAAGCTCGCCTCGTCCGAATAAACCAGAGAATCGTAGCCGCATCCCTTCTTCGGCAATGCATCGGCAAGTGAAACCCTGTTGGCAATGCAATCAGCAAGAATACGTTTCTGTTCAGAATATTCAAGCCGTATCATACTGCAATCTCCATCTTGGCGAGGTTGTAAACATCTCGAGCCATCTTTTTTGATCCAAAATCTTCTACGCCCCACTCTGTCAATTTTTGACGGTAGTAGATGTGGATACTTTTATGGCACGAGGGGCAGAGCGGCACCATGTCCTCAAGGAGTGTAGTCGTACCATTCACATTTATTGTCGCACTAAGCGGTAAAACGTGATGCAATTCAAGAATGTTTTCCGTCCATGGATAGCGCGTCTTCACGTTGAGTGTGCAAGCGTCACACACAAGCTCTGGATGCTCGCGGAAGAAATGTTTTCTAACCAAAGGACTTCGCTCTAGTTTGCCATGCGTTCCAAACACTCGCTTCCCTTCTTCATACCCGACGACCGATACACCTCTATCTGCCAAGATGACATCAAGCCTTCTTCGCTCCTTCTCGTTACCCAATGTCGTAATGGCGATGAATTCTTCGGCGGCAATGCTTCTGCGAGTTGTTCTTACAGCAGGTGTGATTGCCTTAAGGATTCCGGCGACATCGCTTGAATCGGCATATAATTTTCTGTCGAACCATTTGAAATATGACGCCTGCCCCATAAACACGAGCATTTCGCGCACTTGACGCAACTCGTCACCGATCGGCCTCCGGTTTGTTGGCTTTAGTAACGAATAAAATCCAATGTCCTCAAGCCCAGAACAGGAATTACCGATAACATATGCGAATACATCGTCTAGAGACACGCCACCAATCGGTCTTGAAAGGACAAACTTCGCAATAGCCACAAATGGGAAAGCCGTTGTTAGATTTGCATTGTAACCGTCAAACGCCGGATATGGCAATGCGAAACGCGAAAAAACAAAACTGAAATACTGATCACTAGTCAATTCAATAGGCTTTGCCGCGAGCTTTCTACATAAATCGGTCACAAACAATTTATCGTTGATTCTTGTGGCGAGCATAGCGCAGGCAAAAGTCCGCGCGTAATTTCGCCATACCTTGTAATGAGAAGGTGCAAATGGCAGCCCAGTGCCGTGCTCTAAAGGCTGTCTCAACAAGTCTACTTTTGTGTTAAGCGAGACTCCATCAATCTCACACAAAACGCGAGCAATGTTGACTATATTCTCAAACTGAAAGTAGTCAAGTCTGCCTTGATCCCATCTCCAACGCATTATTCAACCTCCTTTGGTCTCGCAATCGCTTTCGTGCTTTTACCGTATTCCCGCCGTCCTGACGTTACCTTACGGATTAAATCGAGAAGCCCAAGGATGACTTCGGCTCCCATCTTCGCGGCGGCGAAGGTCAGGCAGCATGCGTCCTTGAGCGACGCGCCGCAGACGCTTGTGCGCCCTTCGGGTTCGCCTATGGCGAATCTCCCCTGCGAAACGCATGTGCGTTTTTTCGGCGCATTTTCCAGAAGATTTCCTTCTGATCGACGATGATGAAGCGGTCGTGGCAGATGCCGCAGATGGTCTTCGTGAACTTGCCGCATCCTGATGCTCTCGCGAATGGCTATGTCGCTTTTAAGGACGGCTGAAAGCATTGCAACACCCTGTTCTGTAAATGCATACATGCGAGAGGGCGAGTGCTTCATTATCCTGAACCTATCGCAATTTGCGATAAGTAGGCCTCCTCGCTTCCCGTTTAAGGTGTCAATTTGGCACCTTAAACAATATTCCTTCTCAATGTCACTCATTCGGCATTGCCTTTCATGCGTATATTATACCAAACTGCTCGACCTTCCGCTCGCGACAAATGCCGACTTCTTGATAAAAGGCACTAGCCGTGCCGAGCCGACGGTCGTGACTTCGTGAGAGTATGGTGCGGACGAAATCATACATGAGGCAGTTAGGGTCGATTAGAGTCGACTAGGGTCAATTAGGATCGATTAGGGTCGACTAGGGTCGACTAGGGTGTAATTAGAATCGGATAGCGTCGCGGTGGATAGCGCATTGGTGCGCGGACGCGGCGGGGGTGTTTCGGCGGCATGCGAAGCGACGGCGAAAAAGACGGAAGCGACCCGATTTCGACGCGTCGTCATTTTGCCGACAGGCTCGACGGCACTGGCAAAATGTGAAAGACCGCGAAATCGATGTCG
>JAZSOG010000010.1:0-20530 GCA_045536845.1 Kiritimatiellia bacterium
AGATATTATGCCCCCCCCCATCAATCATATACAAGGAGAATCAATGTCCTTTGCAGAACTAAACGTTCCCAAAAACCATGTTTACCTTTTCAAACCACACCCACATCCATTATTCTCCAACCACCACCCACAAGCGGCGGAAATTTTGGTATAATTTCAGTGCTTTCTCCGAAGAGGATGTCGGTCTAAAAAATCGTGCAGGAGGGCCATCGGAAATGATGCTGATTTAATCGCGGGCGACTCATGCCGGAGCTAAGGCGTTGAAAGCGTGAATCCGCGAGGCCAACGGGCGGGCGTGGCAGGGCCAATATAACCAGCGGGGAGTAACCGCGAGGGGTTACTGCTAAGACAGGTTTACTATACCCCGGAGGCAGCATGAAAAATCAGCACAAGCAGTTATCAGTCGTTGACGAATCGGTTATGGCACCTATACAGGCGCGTATCAAGTACGTGCGAAATGTCCAAGTAATGCTTGACAGGGATCTTGCCGAACTTTACGGTGTTCCAGTGAAACGGCTAAACGAACAGGTGAAGCGTAATCTTAGCCGTTTCCCTGCTGACTTTATGTTTCAGCTTAGCAAGGAAGACTGTTTAAGGTCGCAAATTGCGACCTTAAACGGAAGGCGCGGAACGCATCTAAAGTATTTGCCATATGCCTTTACTGAAAATGGGATTGCGATGTTGAGCAGTGTGTTACGTTCAGAAACAGCAATTAATGTGAACATTCGTATCATGCGAGCATTCACTGCCATGCGTCGATTTGCGTATGATCACGCGGGTCTTGTTCAGCGTGTTGGCGCTATTGAACTGAAACAGCTCGAAACGGACAAGCGGATCGACACGGTGTTTGACGCTCTTGATCGCGGTAATCTGCTCCCAAACGGTATTTTGCCCGCAGAGTCTGAATTTGACTCAATGCGGTATGTCTCGCGTCTGATCGAAAGCGCGCAATCGGAGATATTGCTCATCGACCCTTATTCTGATGCGGTCACGCTGGAGGTCCTTTCGAAGAAGCGGCCTGGCGTAAAGGTGCGGCTCGTCTGCAAAGATCGCGGCAAGCCGACGCCGACCGAAATCGCGAAGTTCAACCGTCAGTACAAGGGTCTCGCCGTCACCTACTCCGACGACTTCCACGACCGATTTCTCATTATCGACAACGTCGAGCTGCACGGGCTCGGCTCGTCCATCAACTGCCTTGGCCGCCGCGTCACATCCTACACCACCCGCGACCCGAAGGAGATTGCGAAGTTGCTGGCAATGGTGTCATGACCGCTCTGCCATCTTGCGGAACCTGCATAGACGGGTTTGTTGGTGCCGCTGCATTTCGCTCGGCGGGATGTATGGTACAATATCGTGTATCTGGCACTCCCTGAGTGCCGTATGCAATTCTAATCAACGAGGACAACATGGACAGCATGAAGAACGGCAGTATATGGTTCATGGCCCTGGTAGCCGCTTTGGGCGGCTTTCTGTTCGGTTTCGACACGATTGTCATAAACGGCGCGGAACAGGACATCCAGCGACTCTGGGGTCTTTCCGGCACGATGCACGGATGGGTCGTGTCGTCGGCCTTGTGGGGAACGGTCGTCGGCGCGCTGGCTGGCGGGTGGATTTCTGATCGCTTCGGGCGAAAGCCGACTCTTTGCGCGATAGGTACGGTCTACTTCATATCCGCCCTCTGGAGCGCACTGGCGTCGGGGCCGTGGATGTTGATGGCGGCGCGGCTCATGGGCGGTGTCGGCGTCGGCGTCTCGACGATTGCCGCACCGGTCTACATCGCTGAGATATCGCCGGCGGAGTCGCGCGGCAAGATGACGGCGGCCTTTCAGTTCAACATCGTCTTCGGCGTTCTCGTCGCGCTTACGTCGAATCTCATCCTGAAGAACCTTGGAGACAACGCCTGGCGGTTTATGCTCGGTGCCCAGTGCGTCCCGGCCGCTGTCTTCGTGGGGCTCACGCCGTTCCTCGTCGAATCCCCGAGGTATCTCGCGATGAAGGCCTCCGGCGGCGCGAAGTCCGAGGGCGCCGCGGGCTTCTGGTCCCGCGCCAACCTCGGGCCGATTATGCTGGCGTTTCTCGTGGCGTTCTTCAACCAGATGAGCGGATGCAACGCGATCAACTACTTCGCGCCGCGCATCTTCGGCATGGCGGGCTTCGGGCGTGATTCCCAGTTCCTCTCGTCCTTCGGGCTCGGCATCCTCAACTTCGCCTCCACTTTCGCCGGCATGTGGCTGATCGACCGCCTTGGCCGCAAGACGCTGCTGCTCATAGGCGGCGTCGGCTACATAGTCTCGCTTTTTGCCGCGGCGGTCTTTTTCGCGGTGGGGAACGGGCCGCTCTCCGCTGCGACGATATTCCTTTTCATGGCCTCGCATGCAGTCGGGCAGGGCACCGTGATCTGGGTTCTGATAAGCGAATCGTTCCCGCAGCGGTTCCGCGCGCAGGGGCAGGCCCTCGGCGCGTCCACGCATTGGGTCTTCGCCGCGCTTGTCGCTCTTCTCTTCCCGATTGCCGCCGAGCGCTTCGCCCCGGCATCGATCTTCGGTTTCTTCGGCGTCATGATGGTCCTCCACCTGCTTTGGGTCGTCTTCATAGTCCGCGAGACCAAGGGCCGTTCGCTGGAGGACATCGCATGAGAAGGGATGCGCAGGCGTATCTCGGCGTTGACATCGGGACCACTTCGATATCGGCCGTCGTCGTAGACTGCCGCGGAAAGGCCCTGAAAAGCTTCAATATCCCCAATCCCTCGGCGGGTGAGCCGACAAAGGACGGACGCCACGAGCAGGACGCCAATGCAATCCTCAAGGTCGTCAACGACCTCGTCGCAGAGTGCGAAGCGTATGTCAGGACGCTGAAGCTGAAGATCGTGGAAATCGGCTGGACGGGGCAGATGCACGGGCTTGTCGCCGTCGACAGGAAGCAGCACGCCGTCACGCCGTTCGTCACTTGGCGCGACAGGCGCTGTGCGCCGCCGATGCTTGGCTGCGGCATCATGGCGGACTGGAAGCGACGCGGCGTGAAGGGCATCCATCTAGTGCTCACGATTCCCGGCTATGTCATTGCCCGCCGGACGGGGCGTTGCATCGTCGACTCGACCTTCCGAGCCTCGATGGGGCCCGATGAGAGTCTTGCCCGCTTCGTGAAATGGCTGCCCGAGACGGGCGATTCCATGATGCTTGGCGACAACCAGGCGGGCGTATATGCGGCGCAGCGAGTCAAGCCGGGCGCGGCAGTCGTCAATCTCGGAACGAGCGGACAGCTTTCGCGGGTGGTCGACGCGGTGAAGGACCCTGTTTCGCCGGAGGTGAGCATTCGCCCCTACCCCGGCGGAAAGACGCTTGTCTGCAGGGCATCCCGCTTGGGAGGGGCGCACTTTGCAAAGCTCCGCAAGTCCCTCGGCTATTCATGGACGCGCATGAACGACGAGGCGAAGTCGCATCCTCGTATCGTAAAGTGTATTTCGGAGATCGTCGACGACCTCGCGGTGGGCATGGAGATGAAAGGCGTCCGGACGGTCGTCGGCATCGGCAACGCGCTGCGGCTGAACCCCTGCCTCAGGGAGGCGGTCGAGAAGCGCTTCCGCGTGCGATGCGTCGTCCCCGACGCTGTGGAGATGGCGGCTTGGGGGGCGGCGCTGTATGTAATGGATCGGCATGACGCAAAGGCCAATTCGATATGCAACAAGCGTTCGGCGATCGCCGAGACGCTACGCCACGAGATCATCCTCGGGAAATACGCGGTTAACCAGCGCTTCCCGTCCGAGCAGATGCTGACGCGGCGCTTCAAGGTCGCTCGGGCGACCGTTTCGTACGCCTTGTCGGAATTGAAGCGCGATGGGCTGCTTCGCACCAAGGTAGGCAGCGGAGCATACGTCACGCATGCTGCGAAGGGCCAGGGTTCCATAGGGCTCATCGTGCCTGGCCGCGGACGCAGCGAGATATTCGAGCCAATCTGCAAGGCCGTCGAGCGCGAGGTTGGCAAGCTGGGCTACACTGTCATATCCGGGGGCGTTCTCAAGGGCGACGCCGAGACGCGCAAGTCCGCTGCTATCGCCTTTGCAAACCGCTGCATCGCAAATCATGTCGCGGGGGTTGTTATGGAGCCCATAGAGCTCGTGCCTGGCAAGGACGAGACGACGGCCGAGATCCTCGCCTTGCTGAAGGAGATGGACATACCCGTAGTCCTCGTCGACCGCGACGCTTTGTCGGACAATAGGCGTCGCAGCGAGTACGACCTCGTGGGCATCGACAATTTCGCCGCAGGGTATCAGCTCGGGGAGATGATGGTAGTTTCTGGCGCAAGGCGCATCTCGTTTCTTAGCTTCATCGGGTCTGCGCCGACTGTCCAGCGCCGCATACACGGCGTTGCCCAGGCTGTTGTCGATGCGGGGCTGCACTGGAACTGGCGGAGTGCGGTCGAGATCAAGATTGGTGATGCGCATGCGCTTGCAGACATAATGCGGAGTCGCAATCCGCCCGATGCACTTGTCTGCGCGAACGACCGCACGGCTTCGTTTGCCATCCGTACGCTTGGCGCGATAGGACTCAACGTCCCCAGAGACGTCCGCGTCTCCGGGTTTGACGACCAGACATATGCGCGGCGCTCGAGGATACCCCTGACGACCGTGCGGCAGCCCTGCGCGGAAATCGGCAAGGTCGCCATCCGCGCCCTGGTCGAGCGCATCCTCCACCGCGACCTGCCCCCGCGCGAGATACTTCTCTCGGCGACGCTCGTCAAGCGCGTGTCGGCGTAGGCGCGGCATTGACGCGATATCTGGTCCATCTTGTCGGGCCGTCCGTGAAACCTGATTATACAGGTTTGTCGGGAAAATTTCGGCTGGTTGCTTGCGGTATGGTATAATGCCCGCAAAGCAACCAATCAAAGGCATTGAAAGGACTGAAATCGTATGAATAATATATTCTGCAACGGGGGCATGCGCCGACTCGTTGCGGTGACTCTTTTGCTTGGCGCATCGCTTGCGCTTGACGCAGCGACGTATACGACATACACGTGGCAAGCGGTTGACGGCAGCTACAACGGTTCGTTTGCCGATTCCGCGCATTGGACTCCGGCGCAGACTGGGTATCCCGGCCAGTCGGACGGCGTCACAGTGAATGCCAACCAGCTTGCCGTGTTTCCACGAGTGGAGAACACAGAAGTCCGTGTCACGTTCCCGGATGGCGAGGTGGACAACATCTCGTCATTCCAGTCGCGCATAGGCACAGGTCAGTCGACGTGGTTCATCGGCACCAACACCATTTGGAACATGCCCGCGCTGACGGACGGCGTGTCAAACCGCAAGAACTTCTCGTTCTACGCCGATGGCGGCTCTTCGGACACGGCGCGGCGTTTCATCAAATACGAAATGGAGGATGCGGTGGACCGCGGCTATTTCAAGAACTTCCTTGTCTGCCACTCTAGCACAGCGTCAGGAACCCGCCTCGACGTTTACGAGGGCGAACTCAATTTCACGCCGCAAATGATGATGCTCTTCGACGACACGGTCGGCGGCGACATGCACGGACTTGCGGAACTAATCCTGCACGATGGGACGTCCCTGACGTTGGGCGGGGCGTACATAGGTTCTTCGTCGAAGACGAACCGCCTCACCTTCGCCGGCGGAACGCACACTCTCGGGAATATGCGGGCGCAGGACAACGTAGGCAATACGGCTGGGTTCTCGGAAATCGGCATTGCCGTGACGAACGGAGCCGTAGTTTACATGGACAACCTGACGCTTGGATATTACAACGTGGCGAATAGGAAATTCTCGAACGAGAAAGTACACCGGGTAACCGTCGCGGACGGAGCCAGCCTCACATTCAAGACGTTCTCTTTTGACAACCCGGGGCTTTTAGCCATGCACGTGTCAGGGGCTGGTTCCACAGTCAAGGCGACTTGGAATTTCGGCGCCGGCAACTATTCGAACTCTGTGGTGAGAATCTCGGTTGTGGACGGCGCAACCCTGGATCTTTCGTATGCGCCATATTTCGGCGCGCAGTCCGCCGCGAACGCCGTCGGCAATGACACCCAGATTGGCTTGACGAACGCCACGCTGAAGCTCGCCGGAAACCAGTCCTTTACGATGTATTCTGGCAAGCTCTCACTCGTTGACACAGACGTTTCCATTGCCGGCACGCAGGGCGCAATATGCGGCGGTGGCATCGCCGGTCTGTTGCCGGAATGTGAAATGAACGGCGTGACCATGACGCTTACGACGACAAAGTCGGGAGCCCCCATTTCGGGATTCGAAACCGTCGCCCTGGGTTCTCGTGGACTTACGCTTTTGAGCGCGCATTGGAACCAGTCATACACTGTGTCGCAGAATTTCTCCAACATGCCAGGCGAGGCCGGCGAATTGCGCTTCCGTACTCCATATCCAACCAAGCCATACACCTTGACGGGATCTGCATCCACCGAATCGCGGCTTGTAGTCGCGAGCGGGACGGTCAAGCTTGGCTCTGGGGCGAACCACTATTCGCACCTGGTCGTCATGGGCGGTGCGACTTTCTCGATCATGGACAACGCCTCTTCCGCAACGCTTCGCGGGCTTACTCTCGGCGGAGCTTTCGGTAATCCCGCGACGTTCGAGCTGGATGCAACCGACACCGTTAGGATTGAAGGCCCTGTCGCCTTCACCAATGGCGTATTCAGCTATTCTTCGACATTGGCAGTCGGCACGCATACCGTGTTCACGTCCACACAGGCAACGTCGGAGGAAAAAGACAGTTGGAGTTTTGGTTCCGGGTTCTCGATAAGCGGAATCCCAGACGGTTCGTATGTCACGTACAAGACGGTGGACAATGGCGGGGAGACTGAGTTCCAAGTCGTCATTTCGTCGTCGATGCCGACTATCTCCGGGAACAACGGCTGGGACGGCGGCGGGTCGAGCGCGGCATGGAACGACGCCGGCAACTGGAACGGTGCCGTGCCTTCTGCGACCGAGCGCGCCGTATTCGATGGCTCGACGCCCAAGGCGGTGACAATAAGCGGCTCGGCGAATGCGGCGGCGGTGCGCTTTGCAGAGGACGGGTACACATTGGATGGAGGAACCCTAAGTCTGACGCGCACGTCTGATGACGGGGCTGCTATAGAGGTGTTGAACGGCTCGGCGGAGGTAGGTTCAGGAGTGCAGTTGACCGAGTACACTGACGCGCGCGCCGAGGTTTATGTCGCTGCCGACACGACGCTGGAAATCTCTGGCCGTGTGCGGGGCGGCGGCATCGACAAGACCGGCGACGGAAAGCTTGTTCTTGGGAACGACGGCAATGTCATGCCGCAGGGCTTTGCCGTCAACGGCGGAATCTTGTCTGCCTCCGATCCTCTCGCCCTTGGCGGCGAGGCGGCTGGTTCTGCGCCGTCGGTGGTGGCGGATGGAACGCTTGAACTCGCGGGGAACGAATCTGGCGGCATTCCCGGCGGCAAGGTCTGGTTTGAGTCGTCTGTGTCGCCGGCGAACGGCGTCGTCGTGGACGCGCAGGTCGATGCGTCGCTTCGACTGGCGGGCGCGTCGGGCGCGTCGCTGTTCAAGCGCGGCGCCGGGGAGCTGTCGCTTCTGGCGAGTTCCAACGTGGCGTTCGACTTCGCCTCCGCGCTGGCGACATCGCTGACCAAGGATCACGACGTGGCGTTCCCGGCGGACGGATCTGCCCCGGACTCGCCTCGTGGGTCTATAAACGTTGTCGAGGGCGCCTTGGCGCTTCGCTCAGAGCAAGGCAAGCCGACGCTGACGATGTCCGCAAAGGCCGCGGACGGCAGCGCCAGGCAGCGCGTGTATGTTGGCTATCCGAGTTCCTCGGCGTCGGTCGCCCCGTCTCTGACGGTTGACGGGGTCGTGCTCTCTGCAAAAGGCCAAGAATTCGAGTTTGGTTCGCTCCTCACGGCGCAGAACTATTTGGCGGGAGATCCGTCCATCTGCATAACGAATGGCGGCGAGATCTCAGCATGGATGTTTGTCGCATCGGATTCGACGACTGTGCCCGGTCTCAAGCCGCTTGTGTTGGCCAATGGTGGTGTCTTGGAGACGAAAAGCATTACTATGAATGCATGCAACAGCTATTCGGTCACGAACAGGTATGTGTTCCGCAACAATTCCCGACTTGTTGTCGACCAGGGGCAAAATTATTGCATTGGCCCCGTTGAGTTGGAGTTCGACAGCTCGCGTTATGAAGTATACTTCGTCAATACCAATTCGGTTCAGAAGATCATGTTGCAGATGAGCGGGACTTCTGGCCAGCGGATTGCAAAGTTCGACTTCCGCAATGGTTCATATTTCAGCTGCTTGGGCCTTGTGGGGCTAACTGAAACCTACGACGTGGCCGCTCCAGTCGAGTTTTCGTTCTCGTCATCGGAATGGTTTGCCGGGGATTCCGACGTAACGCTGCCCGCGACGCACGTTGAAGTCACCACCACCGTGACCGGCGACGGGCTTCGGCTGGCGCCGGCGGAAGGCGTGACATGGACATGGGCCGGTTCGATCGCAGGTTCCGGCGGAATCGTCAAGGACGGCGCAGGAACGGTTCGCTTCGTGAAGCGGATATCCAGGGGAGCGTCGACGGACGACCCGACAATCGCCTACACAGGCGTGACGGACGTCAGGGCTGGCACGCTCGCCATTGCGCAAGGCGCCGCCTCAAGTCTTGCCGGGCGTGTGTTCCGCATCGCGGGCACACTTGACCTGGAAGGCGGGAGCGCGTCTGGGATTGTGCTGCAAGCTGCGGGCGGCACGGTCAAGAGCGCCAACTGCGAAGGCTTGACCATAGTGGTGGCGGACGGTTTCTCGCCTGTAACGCTTGATGCGGAAAATGGCTTCTATATGTCGGGGAGGACACTTGTCGACTTTTCCGAGGCCCCTGACTCGCTCAAGCAGAAAGGCGCGTCGTTCGTCGTTGCAAGGTGGACCGGCTCCACGCCGCCAGACATTGCAAAGTGGCGTTCTTCAAATGTATCGTCTGACTGCAAGGCGGCGTTCCACGCGGACGGAGAGGGCAACATAGTCGCGAGAATCGTGTCAAGCACCGGATTAGTGATCTATTGCCGCTGAACGCTCGTTCACGCTGGTTGTCGCGCTTGGCGGACGATGCAGCAGCGGTGCAACAAGGAGGAGGATAAAATGACAATGACGAGAAAAGAGTTTGTTGCGATGGGCGCGGCGGCGGCGGTTATGCCGACGGCCTTTGGCGACGCTGGCGGCGGAGACGCCTATGGGGTGGTGCCTGACGGCATACTCGTGCGCTTCATGGGCACGGGCGCGGCGGACTGGCTTTCAGCAAGACCGAACGGCGAGTTCCGCCGCTGGTCGAGCACGCTCTTCGACAACAAGGTGCTGGTCGACTTCACCCACTTCAACTATCCGTCGGTGGTCGCAGACCCGAAGCATCCCGGCCATTCGCCGAAGATATGCTTCTACACTCATTCGCACCGCGACCACTACGAACCGGCCGCCGCGGTCAAGATGGGCTTTGAGCGCGTCTACTTGCACGAGACGTGGCATGCCGAGGCGGTGAAGGAGATGTCGGACGCCGCCGCGAAGGCGGGTGCGAAGCCGCCGGAGGTCAGGGCCGTGAAGTTTGGCGAGTGGTATGAGGAGGAGGGGATGAAGTTCATGCCGCTGCCCGCTAACCACGCGACGAGCCGCCCCCACGAGCTCAGCTGCATCTACCTCGTCCAGAAGGGGAAGACGCGGCTTCTCTACGCCACCGACACAGGCGGCATAATGGGGACGGCGACGCGCTTCGGAAAGTTCGACGCCCACAGGGAGGTCGAGCCCCTGACGGCGATCATCATGGAGGCCACCATCGGCATGGGGAAGGTCGACGACTACCGCATCTTCAACCACTCCACCGTGGAGCAGGTGCTCGACACCGTAAAGTCGCTTACGAAATCGGGTGCCTACAAGCCCCCGACGGGACAGAGCGTGTACATAAACCACCTTGCGAAGACGCTTCATCCAGAGCAGGCCGTCCTCAACAAGACGCTGCCCGAGCCAATAAAAGCCGCGTACGACTGCCTTGAAATTGTGATGCGCTAAGGACAAGGAGGATACATGAGGAATTCGGTTTTTCTGATTTCATTCGTCGTCGCATGCAGTGTTTTGAGTGGGTGCGGCGACGCCGATGCCGGCGTCTACGACCGGTGGCGCCCCGTGAAGATACTCGGCAAGGAGAAGACGTTCTACTCCATGCACGACGGCGGGGCGGGTACCGCGATGAACCGTTCGATGATTCAGATCGTCGGCGGCTGGGGCGAGTACAGGGGCCTCAACCCCGTCAAGTGGTTCAACGCGATGAATCCGCCGCCTGACTTGAACCGGAAGCGCACCGACTACGACGTGATGGACCCATACGTCGCCGACGACCTGATGGGCGCGCGCGTTCCATACCACAAGACGCGCGAGCGCGACAAGTACCTGATGGAGAACCGCCCCGATGTGCCGATTCTCGTCATGGGTTTCCTGGACAGCTGGTTCCCATGGTTCATGAAGGACGAATACAACTGCGACGCCCAGAGCTTCGTCGAATGGAAGAAGGCGCACACGAATTTCGTCGCCATCACCACGATGAACGAGTCGGACGGCGCCTTCAGCGGCCTGAACATCGACAGGCAGTCCACCAACGAAGAGGTGAAGGCCTACATCAATGCGGCCTTCCCGCCGGCGAAGACGTACCGCGACCGCGTCAACTGGCTGGACCGGACGATGAAGCGCCAGCGGGCGATGTACTTCGGCTCGGACGACTTCTCGAGCCTCTACTCGAGCAACTCAAAGTGGGGCCATGCACTCGCGAAGTACGGCTTCAAGTTCTTCATATACGAAAACGAGTCGCAGGTCGTGAGCGGCCCCTGGCGCTTCTCGATGGCACACGTCCGCGGCGTCGGCCGCCAGTACCAGATTCCGTGGTCGTGGTACGCCGCGCACCTCATCGAGATGTACACGCGCGACGGGAAGACGCATGTTGTCGGTGAATGGTGGCATCCAAACAAGCAGTTCTGCCGCAAGGTTCGCCCAAAGGCGAAGGAGGACGTGGGCACTGCGCGCTCCACGATAAAACGCGCTCTTGTCTACGGCTATTTCGCCGGCGCGAACGGCATAGCCATCGAGAAGGCGGAGGAATGCCTTTACGAAGGCGACATTTTCGACTACAACCATCTCAAGCTCTCGAAGTACGGCCGCGACTTCGAGGAGGTGATGCAGCTTGCGGAGAAGACTCCGCGCGGCATCTGCCTTACGCCTGTCGCCGTCCTGACTTCGGTCTACAAGCCGTTTGACCGCTGTGGCGGCAATGGCTTCGGGACAGACGCGTTCTTCTTCACGCTCGTGCCCGTCCTAAGCGAGGACGGCTACAAGCACCGCGACCCCAAGAACGGCGACCAGGGCATAATGTTCAACTCGGAGTTCGGCGAGATATGCGATGTGCTGACCCCAGACGCCGCGCAGAAGAAGGGCGAGTTCGCGAAAGCCCTTGCGCCCTACAAGTGGGCGTTCATGATGGGGGCATACGACGAGAAGGACTTCGAGCGCGGCGCCGTGCTCAAGTGGGTGAACGCGGGCGGAACCCTCGTCACGAGCGTCGACTACGTGACGAACGGGCTTGTCTCCGCGAACATGGCGGGCGTGCGCTTCGGCGACGCGGTCGTCACGTGCGGGCGGCAGCTGGTGGAGGCGCCGGCGAAGCGCGTCGCCTCCGACGACATGATGCAGACGTTCAAGCGGGATTATCACGGAATGCGCACGGCGCCGCTCGACTACGAGCTGCACGTCGGCAAGCCGACGACGGCGAAGCCGCTCTACACGGACGAGAACGGGAACGTCGTCGTCTGGGAGAATACGTGCGGACGCGGCAAGGTGCTGACTGTCACGGCTGTGCAGGGAGTGCCGCGCATACTGTCCGACCGCAAGAAGCACTACAAGGAGCTGCCGATCGACGACTTTTTCGGTATCAAGCCGGAATATGTCGCGGGTCGCGTCACGTTCCCCATACAGCGCGAGCTCCTGCGCAAAGTCCAGCGCGAAGCGATGCCCGTTTCGGTCGAGGGCGACATTCAGTGGGGCGTCAACAGGCTGGAAGACAGATCGCTTCTCGTGTGGCTCCTAAACAACAAGGGCGTGAAGAAGTTCGCCTTCGAAGACGACGACATCGACCACGCTTTTGACGCGAAGGTGAAGATTACCAGAAAGAAGACGGGAAAGACCGTCGAGGTGACGGTTCCCGCCGGCGGCTACACCTGGAAGATTCTTTAAACAAATTATGAAAGGAAATACTATGAGTAAAGTATGCAGCAATTTGGTCGTGGTCACGGCTGTAGCCGTGTCGCTTTCTGCCTTTGGGCAGATAAAGCTTGCGCCGGTGCTTTCCGACCACGCCGTCCTGCAGGCCGGCGAGGTCATTCCCGTGTGGGGCAGCGGCGGTGTGGCGTATCGCAAGATGAGCTGCTCGATCGCGGGAAAGACCGTCTGGACGTATGCCAACAGCCAGGTGGGGGACTTCCGGTTCTTCCTCCCTCCGCTGAAGGCGGGCGGGCCGTACGAGCTGGTGGTCTCGAACGAGACGGGCGGGGCGACGTTCGTCGTCCATGACGTCATGGTCGGCGAAGTGTGGCTTGCCTCCGGGCAGAGCAACATGCAGTGGGCGATGAAGAACGCCTCTCCGCGATATGAGGGCAAGAACGACTTCGTGCGCGTATTCAGGGGCAGCAAGTGGGACGTCATGGAGACGTCGGCGGTGGCGGAGCACAGCGCCATCGGCTCGTTCTTCGGCGACGCGCTGCAGCGCGCGCGCGGCGGCGCGGTCGGTGTGCTCGACCTCGCCGTCGGCGGAACTTATGCCGCGTGCTGGATGCCGCGTGGCGCAGTCCGCTCGTGTCCGCCAGCGCGCAAGTGGTGCGACGACTTCGAGATGCACCAGGGCGATGCCGACAGGTGGGAGAAGCCGCCGGCGTTCGAGTTCGACGAGCCCGAGCGCTCCCGCCTCGAGAAGTCTGGGTACAAGTCGCCGTGGCCGGCTCCGCGCAGGATGTATCGATTCGGTGCAGACCGCAATTTCAGGCCATACGAATGGTTCGAGGCGTGGCTTGCTCCCGTGACGATGTTCCCGATTCGCGGAGCCATTTGGTACCAGGGCGAGTCGGAGGCGATGGATACGATGGAGATGGCCTGTTCCTACGAAGAGATGCTGTCCGCCCTGATAGCCAGCTGGCGGCAGTTGTGGGGCAATCCGAATATGCCGTTTTGCGTCGTGCAGCTCGCCGGCTATGGTTCCAGCGAGAAGGACGGTTTTAAGGAGAAGTGTCGGTGGGCCGAGGTGCGAGACGCACAGCTGCGCGTCTCGCAAAATGTGCCAGGCGTCGGAATGGTCTCCGCGATCGACGTCGGCGAGAGGGAAAACATCCATCCCAAAAACAAAATAGCGGTCGCAAACCGACTTTGCAACTGGGCCTTGGGCGCGGTCTACGGGAAGAAGGTGGGCGCGCTCACGGGTCCGCGCTTCCTCGGCGCTTCGGTCAGGGAGGACGGGAAGGTCAGAGTCCGCTTCACCGATGCCGATGGTGGTTTGGTGGCGGATGCGCCCGTAACGTGCGTCTTCATGCGCGGCGAGACGGGCGATTGGAAAAAGGCCGAGGCCGTAGTCGACGGGGAAGAGCTCGTCGTTTCCTCCGCCGAAGTCCCCTCGCCCGTAGAGGTTCGCTATGCGTGGGACAACTTCCCCGTAGGCGCTACGCTCAGGAACAAACAGGGGTATCCCGCTTCGCCGTTCAGGTGGCGTAAGAAGTCGAATGGCGCGCTCGGGAGATAAGGGTGAGTTTGATTTCGGGGACAAGACACAAAACACAAGGAGATTACGCTACGTGACGTCTCCGCGTGGCTTTTGCCTCGTAGTCCGCTGAGTCGGGAAAGACATTAGATATGGACAAGAAAACTGAAACCATGGCAATCGGTTAAGGCCATCGAAGGGAAAGGACTGAAAAATTATGACAGGAATATGTTTGCTGCTGGCGTCGTTTGTGCTGGTAGGCACTAACGAGTCCGCGTCGCTTGTCGTACCCGAGAACGCCGAGCCGAGTACGGTTCTGGCGGTGACGGAGCTCACCAACTACGTTTTCCGCATCTGCGGAAAACAGATGTCGGTGAAAAGGGGTGTCGGGCGTCGGACGGCCCCGTCCGTCGTGGTCGGCACCCTCGCGACGCTCGCGGACGTCCCCGCGGCGATCCGCATGGCGCTTGACGCCCGTTCGGAGGCGGAGGCGTTCTGGATCGGGACGGACGGAGGTAACCTCTGGATTGTCGGCAAGAACGACACGGGCGAGTTGCGTGGCGCGTACCGGTTCCTCGAGTCGAAGCTCGGCGTGCGGTGGTTCAAGGTCGCCACTAAGGACGACCCAGGGGACTACGTGCCGGAGTCGAAGACGATCGAACTGGAGGACTTCTCGGAATGCCGCGCGCCGCGTTTCCCCATCCGTCGCCTCGACCAGACCGGCTCGTGGGGGAACCGCATCCCGCGGCAGGGGATGACGCTGGCGAATCGCCTCGGCTTCCAGACATATCCCGCCTACGGAGGACGCGTGCCGTTCGAAAAGCCGCAGTCAGAGCCTGGGGCCTTCTTCGGCCCGCGCATCATGCACCGCCTGCAGGACCACGGCGGCGGGCACACGACGATCTCCGACGCAATCCCCACCGAGAAGTACTTCGCGACGCATCCCGAATACTTCGCGCTCGTAGACGGCAAGAGGCGCAAAGACCATTTCTACTGCCTGACGAATCCTGACGTGGCGACGCTCACGGCGTCGAACATCATTGCCCGGTTCGGACGGGATGGCGGGCGCGGTCAGTACCATTTCGGGCAGACGGATTCCGTGCACGGCTTCTGTGCCTGCGCGCGCTGCCGCGAAGCCGCAGGCGCGGATGCGTCGGTGGACGACGTCTCGCGTTCGTTCGGGCTTTTCGTCAAGGACGTCGCCGCGCGCGTCTGGAGGGCGTGCCCCGAGGCCGACCTCTCGCTTTGGGCCTACAGCACCTACCGCCGCTACACGGGCGTCGAGCAGGATCCGCGCATGAGAATCTGGTACACGACGCACGCCCGTTGCCACGCGCATGCGCTGGACGATCCGGCCTGCGTGGACAACGCGGCGATATTCAGGGAGATCCAGCAGTGGCACACGCCGGGCCGCGAGATATACTTCTACGACTACCTCACCTGCACGCCGAACCTCTACACGTGCAACGAAGCGGTCGAGGCGCATGACATCCGGCTCTACGACAGGATGGGCTTCGTCGGATGGAAGAACGAGGCGCCGTTTACGGACGCGAGGTACGACGCGAAGGACTCCAGGCATCCCGAGGTTTTCCCCTCGAACTGGCAGTGGCTCTATGTGGCGGGCCATCTCCTCTGGGACCCGAAGGAGGACTGGGCGGCGCTTCTTGCGGACGCCGAGTCGAAGTACTACGGGGCGGCGTATGCGGCGATGCGCGGGTACCACGCCGAGCGCCGCCGCCTGTGGGCGAAGCCGGGGCCGTGCATGGGCTATCCGCGCGGCGACTCGCGCCGTCCGCTGCTCCTGTCGGAGCCAGGGGCGAAGGAGAGGCTGCTGGCGTTCCTCGACGACGCGGAGAAGCTCGCCGCCGGCGACGCGCTGCGGCTGAACCGTGTCCGTCAGGACCGCGCGTGGCTCGAGAAGTACTGGATTCTGCCGAACGCGCGCATCCGCGAGGAGGAGGCGCGGGCGATCCGCCTCGCCGAGACGAAGGACCTTCGAATCGTCATTGACGGGCAAGGCGACGAGGACGCATGGAAGGACGCGCCGCGGCAGACTGAATTCCGCTCTACGACCCACGGCGAGGACAAGCCGGGCCGCCTTATTCCGCGCGGGCTCGAGACCGAAGTGAAGGTTCTGCGCGACGACAAGAACATCTATTTCCTCTGCACGGCGATGGAGCCCGCGACGGAGAAGCTCAAGTGCTGCGACCAGCATGACGGCCCAGTCTGGGAGGACGACCACTTCGAGTTCATGTTCGCACCGCCAGTGATCGACTGCCGCTACTACCAGGTCTGCGTCAACGCGAAGGGGACGGTCTTCGACGCGAGCTGGCCCGGCGACAAGGTGGAGGACGACTTCGGGGTCGAGGCGAAGGGCAGGATCGAGAAGGGCCG
This sequence comes from Kiritimatiellia bacterium, assembly GCA_045536845.1. GTDB lineage: Bacteria > Verrucomicrobiota > Kiritimatiellia > RFP12 > UBA1067 > UBA1067. The sequence goes on from JAZSOG010000010.1 coordinate 16,143, forward strand.
CTATGTCGTCGAGGTCCGCATCCCCGTAGAGAAGATGCACGCGTTCGTCCCTGGCGAGAAGTGGCGCGTCTTGTTCGGCCGTTGCCGCTTCGTGAAGGACGAGCTGACGCCGAATCACTGGGAGCACGTCTATTCCGTCGGCGGCTGCGGCTACCACGACACGTCCCTCTTCACCCCCGTGGAGATTAAGTAATAAGGGAATTGGGGGCTGTCCCCAGCAGCTCGCCGAGATTGGATTCTATGATTGATCAGAAGAGGGCAACTGAGAAAAGACGATGTGTGTTTGCAGGATAGTCGCTGCGAATATCGCACTGCTGGCCGCTTCAATGACCTTTTTCGTCGGCTGCCCCGTCGTCTCGGCAGATCGCCGATGCAGCGCCGACGATGTTGTGGCAAGAATGGGCCTCGTCGTGAGCGCCGAGAAGCCGATTCTTCTTGTGCCGTGCCGAGAGTCGCCTGTTGCATGCACGAATTTAGAGCGCAACATAGGCTTCGACCGTCTGGACGTCATGCTTGACGGGCGTAACGAGTTCTCGTTCACCATGGACACGACGGGCGGTGATGTAGTCTGGCATTCGCCTATGGACCTCTCGAAATACGCGGGCAAGAGACTTGAGCTTGTACTTCACGGCGCGGACCAGTTCGGCGAAGAGCCGTTCGCCGGGTTTCGCATGGGCTCCGAGGCTGACTTGCCGAAAGACGTTTACTGCGAGCCGTACCGCCCGCAGTTCCATTTCGCGCCGAAGTACGGCTGGAGCAATGATCCGAATGGACTGAGCTACTACAACGGCCAGTGGCATGTGTTCTACCAAAGCGTCGCCTGTTCGACGCTCTGGCGTCCGTCGAATGCCTGGCGTCATGCCGTCAGCGACGACCTCGTTCACTGGAAGGAACTGAAGCCCGCGATCGAGGCCGACGACATCGCGGCGGCATGGAGCGGCAGCGCCGTCGTCTGCGGCGACAGGCACGTGCTGGTCTACACGCGGCGCGGCTGGGCTGGTTTCATGGAACAGGCTGTGGCAGAGTCTACGAACGGTGTCGACTATTCCAAGTGCGGGACGGTTCTGCCTCAGCGGACGCCGGGAAACCGTGATCCGTTCGTCTTCTACCACAAGCCGACGGAAGCGTGGGTGATGGCGCTGTTCATCGAGACGAACGAGGTTCAGACTTTGGAGATACTGTCTTCCAAGGACTTGCGCAGCTGGCATCACGAGTCGTATGTCGAGGGCGACTGCTATGATGCGCCTGGGAATCCACAACGCAGATTCCTGCACGAGTGCCCTGTTCTCGTGGAGGTTCCAGTCGAGGGGACGGGCGAGCGGCGCTGGCTCATCTCCGGCGGATCGATGGCCTATCGGCTTGGACAGTTCGACGGCCATGTCTTCACGCCAGAGACTGAGGTTGTAACGCCGTTCCCACAGGGAATCGGGCCGGATGGACGAAACGCCTACTACAAGCCGTATTATGCGGGACAGGTATTCAACGCCGCGCCTGATGGTCGTGTCGTATACATGCCGTGGTACAAGCTTGAGACGCCGAAGGGCGCTCGGTTCTCGCAGGGGCTCGGTCTGCCTCTCGAATTCACCCTCGTGCGGACGCCGGAAGGCTTGCGCCTCAGGTTCCTGCCCGTTAAGGAGCTGGAAAGCCTGCGCGAGCGCGAAGCCGTCCCGCTTGAGAAGTTTGACGGGGAGCTTGCCGAAGTCGAGTATTCGGCGACTGTCGGCAAAGACGCACGGATAGTCTTCGACTTGCGCGGCGTGTGCCTTGTCTACGATGCGGCAAAGGGGACGCTTTCGGTCGGCGACGAAGTGTCGGTTCCGTGGAAAGTCGAGAACGGGAGGTTCGCCATCCGCGCCTATGTTGACCGCATTGGTCTCGAGGTCTTCTCTCAGGACGGCTTCCAGGTTCTCCCTGATCCGACGGCACGGCCCGCCGGGAAACGGCGAGACATCTCGGTCACCACGTCTGGCGCAGTCTTGCCGGACGAGTCCCGCGTCTGGAAGCTGAAGGACATTTGGAGTTCCACGAGAGAAGGCCGACCAGATCCTTGTCCCCCTGGAGGTTCAGGGTCATCTTGAGGAGATACGCCTTGAACATGGCAAGCCGACTGGCCTTTGGACGCCCGTTCCCCGCCGCATGCCGATAGCGGCGCAAGGGTTAAGGCCATAAAATGAAAACCAGAGTTCTTTTCGTAGTGTTTCTTGCGGCATTCTCATGTGCCGCATTTTGGGAAAATGGCCCTGGGACGTTTTTTGAGCCTAAAAAAGGCACAGCGAACGTAACGGCCAGCGTGGCGGCCAGGCCTGGCGCGGCCAAGAGGACTGTTGCTTTCCTCGGCGGCTCGATAACGGAGATGAACGGATTCCGCCCGCTTGTGATGAAGGCGCTCCGCGAAAGGCATCCAGATGTCGATTTCACGGAGATTGCCGCAGGGCTATCGTCCACGTGTTCCGACGCGGGTGCGTTCAGAATGGAAGAGGACGTATTCTCGAAGGGCATTCCAGACCTTCTTGTCGTGGATGCCGCAGTCAACGACGACCAGGACGGCAACTTCACGGAGGAGCACAGCATCAGGGGAATGGAGGGGATTGTCAGACACGCGCTTATTAAGAACCCTTCATGTGCCGTCGTCATCGCGCTGATGGTCAACCGCCGACAGTTCGATGCGCTTATGCGCGGCGAGACGCCGCGCCACTATGCCGCGCACGCGAAAGTCGCAAGGCACTATGGCGTCGCGCTTGCCGACGTGGGCTCCGCCCTTGCGGCGTCTGCGAAGTCTGGCGGAATGGGCTGGGAGGAATACCGCGACTGCCATCCGTCGCCGGCTGGCTGTGAACTTGGCGCAAAGACCGTAATGGAGGCGGTTAAGCAGGCGTTCGACCCGTTGCGTCCCGCGCAGCCCCGCACTATGCCGCCGCCCATCGACTCAAAGTCGTATTTTGGTGGACGTTTCCTGTCGTTTGAGGAAGTCCGTCGCGGCGAAGGGTGGGAACTTTCGCGGCCAAATTGGGAGTCGATAGCGGGTAGCAAACGCAGCTACTTCACGCAAGGGCCGGCGCTGTGGAGTGAGCGTCTTGGGGCAGAACTGGACTTTTCGTTCTGTGGCACGGCTGCGGGGCTTTTCCTGACTGCTGGGCCAGACGCCGGAGACATCGAGGCGTCAGTTGACGACGGTCCGTTCGTGAAGAGCAGGCTGCGGGCGGACTATGGCGCTCTGCATTATCCATACGTGCACATGATTGCCGACGGGCTGGACGAAGGCCCGCACAATGTCCGCCTGCGCATAGCTCCTTCCGCTCGTGGAGGAACGGCTGTCCGCATCCACCGCGTCTGCGTTTGTAAAAATTAAGATGGAATGAATGAAATGAATGCCAAATTACAAATAATGACATCTACCCTGGCTCTCGCGTTTGCCACATCGGCGTTTGCGGGAAACGACCTTGTGGAGATGCGCGAGAAAATACTATGGGGTCAGGTACGCCGAGCAAAACTCGGTTGAACTAGCAGAATGAAAGGAGTCTGCACTGTAAAGAAGTCAGCATACAGTTAGGACGGTGAGGCGTGCAGAGGGTGACCGATGTGCGCGAGTCTCGCCAGACAAACGAATAAGCGACAACGCAAGTGAACCTCTCTCGTGAAGTCTCGTTACTTAAATCCCGAGTGGCCAGTGTTCTGACATCATGAAGCCAACAGGATTCCGCCGAACTGTCTTGGGCGGATGAAACTCGGCGGGGCATAGGAGGGTCGCGTGTTCGGAAAGTTCAGCAAGGGAACTCGGGAGGACTGCGTGTAGCGAAAGCGAAAGCAGTAGTCGGACGAGGCCATAGTAGCGGGGAAGCGGGGCAACGCCCGTGGAGCGAAGGGCCTCTGCGTGTAAAAGGGACGATGCAAATCAAATGGCGAGAACAATAATGTCGAAAGACTGCAATAGGGGACAATCCGCTATGTGGCGGCGCGTCGGAAACCGCTCGTCCATATGGAGGAGCATCCATTGGAATCAATGTGAAACGGAGCCGAGAGGCGAAGGGGAGCGAAACCGATGAAACCAGTCCCACACGGAGAGCCGTATGCGGGAAAACTGCACGTACGGTTCGATGAGGGGTAGCCGCCGAAAAACGGCGAAGTCCGTTTTGAGGGTAGTCGAAGACCGAGCGGGCGTACCCGATAACAAGGGGCGTGATTGGGTTTGCGACCCTCGGCGCTCTGTTTGCGTTCGCGGCTATTCCGTATTCTGCGGATGAATTGTGTAACACGTCCCACGCGGCGGAACTGCCGCCACCCGCGAAAGTCGAGTAAGGGCGAGGCAAAGCCGTTGTCAGATAGGGTTGAGGGGCATAACTGACATGTTCAGAGTAAAAGGGGTTTTGCTGATTACATCATTACTACTT
>JAZSOG010000019.1:0-14118 GCA_045536845.1 Kiritimatiellia bacterium
TCGCCGTTGAAGTACCGGCACAGCGATATCGTCCGCTGCTGCCCGTCCATCACCTCGAACGTCCCGTCGGGATTCCGCGCCCAGTACATGACGTTGAGCGGAAACCCCTTCATCACCGTCGATATGACGGCGTTGCGCTCCCTCTCGCCGTATACGAACTCGCGCTGGTATGCGGGGCGGATGTCGAGCCTTCCGCCGAACCCCCTTACTCCGGACTCCGCGTCGTCGACGTATCCTTCGACGAGCTCGCGCACCGTTATCTTGTGCAGTTCGATCTTCATGGTGTTTTGACAGGATTAGGTTTGAGGTGAAGCTATCGTATTCTTATGGCAAGCGGAATGTTCTCGACGGAGCCCGAGATCACGGGGTTCGGAGAATCCATGCCCCGGCAGACGACGCGCACAGTGTCCCATTCCGGCGAATAGAGGAAGCGCGGCGGATGTGCCGCGAGCGCGGCGAACGCGGCTCGTCCGTCAGTAGTGGCCGAAAGCGTGCGCGGCGCATTTGCCGCGTTGAACACAAGCCGCCATTCAAGCGAGGCGCGTCCTTCCACCCCCTGCTCGTGAACTACGTCGCCCGTGGCGCAGTCGACGACCTTCCATTCGCCGCAGTCCCATCCGACGAGCAGATCCGCCTCGGCTCGCGAAAGAACGCCGTCGTGGTCCGCGTCGCGTCCGAACGCGACCTCGACGTTGTTGCTCGCCGTCGCGTCGAGTTCGAGCGAGAAGGCGAATACGCGCGAATCGGCGCGCGCCGCCGGAAGCGCGGCGTTCGTGACGACCTCGGTGTCGTCCCATTCCGCCTCCGGCATCTCCGGCACGGCGAAGGACGCGGCGAGAAGATATAGAATTATATTTTTCATTTTCCTCCCCAGTCGACGGAAACCCATCCAGAACGATCCCGGCTGTTTACCCGTGGCAAATCCATTTCCGGTGTAATTTGGATCTGATGCGCAAAAGTACTGAGCGCAATTAAGGTAAAAGAGAAGTAGACAAAAAACCGAACGCTTACACGATTCTTCTGACATTTCATGCGAAGGCAGCTCGCAGCAGACGTAGATTCGGCTTTCATATCCGTTTTCGCCTCTTATTCCCGAATGATTTCCCGAATCACATCACGGGGAAGTCCGTTCGTGTACAAAGAAAGGTCTGCACAAGGATCCATCCTGAATCGAGATGCTGCCGCGTTAGCATTTATAAACCCAACGACTGGCATGATATCCAATCCGCCAGACTTGAACAATGCATTCCATACATTCGTATCGGCCTCTACATTCTGATTATATTGAAAAGCATATATTAGGTTGGTGGATGCGGCAAAAGCAATCTCAGGATGCCCGTCTTCGATCATTGCATTCGTGAACTTGCACAGCGCGCCTATCCGCTGCCAGGCCATCATGTCAGACAGCTCCAACTCTATTTCACGACAAAGGTTTGTGGCACAGACAAAAGAATCATCACTTGCCATGTTTTCCGAATGATCAAGCAATATAGACGCCTTTAACAGCTTGCAAGTAGAACGCTCAAGAACTCCTGTGGTCGATGCCATTAAAGAATCGATGTCGTTCGTCAACGCAAAACATTGCTGATAGTCATTTGTCGACATAAAGCCTACAATCTCAGAAATCGAAGAGACTGGGCCAGAGAATGCAACGGCCGAGCACATCGCAGTAAGCAGCACAATAGTTATCCTGTTCATCTTGTTATTGCCTCAATTGAATTTGTCAGTGAGTATGAATTGTAGATATATCCCTTTTCTCGCTTGAAATACCAATATCGACAATGAGAGTCGTCAATGTGCTGTATTGCACAGGCGTTACGTCCATTTCGGTTGGCATTCGCCTGCATCCATGCTGCGACATCGCCAAGTGAACTCCTGTTCGCGCACCAGTCATTGAGGATACGCACGCTGCCTTGGTTGTCAAGCGGCGCCTTCCAGCAATATCCGAGAAGCGCGCCTGCGCCCGCCGAAGCGGCCCATTTCACCCCCGGGCTTGCCGAATGGCTTGCCGGATTCGAGTAGTGATTCCCCCTGTCGCCTATATCAAGAACCGCGCATCCGGCAAAAACGACAGTGTCAACATCACGCCAGAGGTTGGTCACGTCCGCCGGCACCGCAGTGCCGTACAGCCGCCCAGTGTCATGTTCGCCATGCCCGGAATAGTAGAACACGTCGGCCTGCTGCTGGCACTGCTTCTTCGTAGAACTCGATGTTCCGCACGACGCGACAAGGCAGGCCGTCCCGGCCGCCTGGACGGTCTTTAGATTGAATTCACCTTCCGGTATCGCAGCATCCTCGTTTCCGCCCCACCGCCCTCTGGCCCGACCGTAGAGACGACCGGTAACGTGCGTGTCAAAGCAGTCGCTGTCTACCCTGTCGCTGCCTCCGTCCGGACCATCTGCCATATCGACAGACGTCTTGGCGACAATCCCGTCGTCGGCGTTGCGGACGATGCCGTTCGACTGGAGCCAGCCGGCCGCGACCGACACGCGAAAGACATTCCGCCCCTGCGAAGTCGCAGTTGCCGCGCTTATGGGAATCGACGCTCCGGCTATGTTATGCGCTCCATCGAAATCGACATGATACGCCTTGAGCCTGATTCGCCCGCCGAAGAGACCGACAAAGTCCGAAACTGTCATTTCGGACCCGCCGACTGTCGCCTCGACTATGACCGACTCCCCGACAAGCACGGGATATTTCCATTCGATGGCGTTGCCGGAAGCATCAAGTATCTCAAGGCTGACGCCGCGGCTTTCAATCTCGTCAATGACCGCTTGGTCTTCGTAATAGCAATGACATCTCCCCCACCAGTAGAACGGATGCGAATACCCTTCCCATTCCGCGGCGCACGAAAGCGAATGCCCCGAACCTCCGCAGCCACATTGTGGAAAGCAATCCCACGAAAAGCCAAAATCGTTCGTCACACAGGAGCAGCAACCGCCTGTGACATTGAGCATTCTCGGCCCGACGTCTATTGGCGTGGTGTGCGCGATGTAGCGGTCGGACCCGCCGCGTGTCTGCACGCGCTCGAACGACAGCTCCAGCGGCAGGGAGACAGTCAGGCTTGTTTCCGAGTTGGTCGCGATTTCCGCATGTTCTGTAGACACCTCTGAATCTGCAATCGGCACGTCGCTTTCGACCGTGTATGTCGCGCCGGCGAGAAGCGGGATGTGGCAGACCTGGTTCGTGAGGGCGATTATCACATGGTCACCGAGGTCGCTCGGCCCGTCGCATGTGACACGGATCGTCGCGCAATCGAGAAGCCCAGTCACTGAAAGATCAAGGCAGTAGTAGGCGTTCGGGTTCGCATTGGACGGCAGAGCGTTCGCAACTCCATAGAAGTCGCCATCGCAGACGAGCGGATTCAAGTCTCGCTCATTGGCTATTCCATCGCCGTCCCAATCATCGGGATTGACGCGGCGATACGCGGTTTCCACCTCGTTGCTCCGTGTCGTGAAGTCTCCGTTTTGGAAGAACCGCATTTCCGCCGTGTATTCGCCCGTGCTGTCGCGGCCCGCAAACACGCGATCCCAGCGCAACACCTTCGCGCCGCCGTCCGCGTCCGCGCTCCAGAACCGGCTCACGCCAGGGACAAGCGACGCCTGTTCGCGGGCAGCATATATCGCGGCGGATGTGCCGCGCGGAAGCGGCTCTACCGCTCCGCCGGAAAGAACGTCGAAACGGCTGACGCGGTTCGTGCCGAGCGGGAAGACAAAGCCGCCGAGGTCAAGCGGGAAACTCGTCTCGCGTCCGCCGCGCCTAACCCACTGCGTATACTCAATCGCATTTGACGGCATTTCGGCAAACGGCTCGGCATTGGTTGTCGCACCCTCCTGCCGCCAGCCGCGCGCGATGTCGTCTTCAGAAACCGTCTGAGCCGACGTCACGAGCCTGTGGATGACGCGCAGCATCGTATTCGTTTTCTGCGCGTCGAGCGTCGTGCAGCACGCGAGCAACGCGAGCGCAATGAAGATCGCGCGCGACTTTCGCCAAAGCCCGTCGAGCGGCCTGCCAGTTGCCTTTGAAAGTTTCGCAATTGCGCTTACGCACGCAATCAGCAAAAGCGCGGACAGGCAGACCTGCGCAAGCAAGCCGCCGAACATCTCGCGCAATGATTCGAAGTCAGCTATCATCACCCACGGAATATTGTACCAAATCTTCCCTTGTTAAAGGCGCACCTATCTCATTTCTTCCGACGAATAAAGATTCGTGTGAACAGCCTCTTTCCTTTAAGAACTCCACAGCCGCCACGATCTTCACTATGAGCTTTATATCCCAGGGCACTGAGAACATCCTTTGGTGCGCAAGCTCTGGTGTTGCCGCTCGCCTGCCATATTATCTCGAATTGTTCTGGGCTATATTTATCCATAAACGTCACAGGGACACCCATGATGCCATCGTAATCATAAGGGATATCTGCCGTCTTATCAACATTGATCGCATCATAATTGTCATATTTAGGGAACTCCTCTGGCGTGTATCGCTTATAAAGCGGCAATTTATCATGTCTCTGCGCATAATCTAGATTTGTCAACCATCTAACTCCCTTGACTCGTATATAGCGTTGCCCATTCTCGTCGACACCACACCCGGCTGCATTTAATGGATAATTGTCTGGGACACAAAACTTTCGATCACCACTATGTATTGAGGCTCCTAGCCACACTCGTCCGTTTATTACAAGCGGAAATATTTCTTTGCATATAAGTGAGTTGACATTGCCAATGATCAGGAACTTCTTGTCGTACCTGATCAGCTGCGCGACATATTCGCGGAAGAGCGAGAACGGCGGATTGGTGACGACGATGTCGGCCTCCTTCAGAATCTCGATGCACTCGGTGGACCGGAAGTCTCCATCGCCCTTCAGCTCTCGGACGCCGATCTCATCATCGTCCATTGTCATGTTTCCGTTCTTGTCACCCTCGTATACCTGACAGATCGCCCGCTCGCAGTCGCCCTGCGAGAACAGATCGACGTCCTGAGACTTGTAGCACGTCGCGACGAGGCGCTTGAGACCGAGTTTCTCGAAGTTCTCGACGAAGTACTTGAAGAATTCGCTCTGGCGCGGATCGTCACAGTTGCACAGCACCACCTTGTCTTTGAAATGCGCCTTGTAATGCCGCAGCTCGTTTTCGATGTCCACGCGCTGTGTGTAGAACTCGTCCTTCTTCGCACGTTTCGCCTCCTGCAGCGCCTTTGTGTCACCCATTGTCACGCCTCCGAGAGACATCGACAACATGCAGACCAGCAGCACTCGTTTCATGACGACGCCTCGTTTGTAATCCCGCGCTTAAAACCGCCGCGGAGACCGCCTCGCATGCATGAAAAAGAGCGCATGTCTCTTCCATGCACTCCATAGAGGCCCTACCACAGGCCGACACGAATACAGAAAGAAACAATGCGCCCAGCTGGACGCATCATCACTTACATGCCGTTCGTGTCTTGAAATGTGGTAGATTTCTATGGAACGACGTGTAGCGTTGATGCTACATTGATTAAGCGCCCGGCGGGTTTCCCGTTTTCCGGACTATGACCCCGCGCCGCGACGACCGCCTCGCGAGATGGGAATATTATAGCAAAAAAAGCGCGGCGGATTTGCCGCGAGCAAGGTTAAGCGAGCCGACGATGAGTCGGCGAGCGCAGATGCTACGAAGAAAAACGCGCCTTATGGAAGGTGAGGCAAGGGACGAGGGGGCGAGTGCCGAACTGAGCGACATGCGGCGACGCGGTTCGTCGGATGCGCGGTGAGACACGTCGCAAGGCGAGGAGGTGTATCCACCGACGAAGCATTGCGGCGCGTATCGCCGCGAAGACGACGGGAGCTGCGGCGCAGGAAGCGTGAGAGAGGCCGAGACCCCGAGCACCGCGCCGAACTCCCGAGGGTGCCAAGCGCGGCCACGGTTCGGGTCGGTTAGCGGAACGGACCGAAGCAGGGGGAGGCGAGTTGCGCAGGACTCGACCCTGACGGCGTATATGCATACGCCGAGCGGGTCGAAGGACGCGCAAATCGCCCGCCCTGCACAGGGAGTACCGTTACCCGAACCGTGGCCGCACGTTGATAGCCAAACCAGCACAGCACGGCGACCTAATATGCCATTTGCACATTATAGTGCAAGACAAAAAATGCCGCGCCAAAATCAAGCGCGGCAGAAACTACGGTGCGGACGTCAAACGTCAATCACACCTGCCACTCCTCGTGCTTGTCCCTCTGCTCGACGGGTTTCGAGTAGATGTTGGACTCGTCGGGCGGCGGAGCCTTCGGGTCGAGCGCATGCTCGAACTTGGGGAGCTCGCGCTCTGGAGCGTCCATCTTGAGGATCGCGGGCTTGCCGTCACCCGTGACGGCGTTCGCGCCGACCATAGCGGCGGCGGCGGCCTTCTCCTCCTCGCCAGCGGCCTCGCGAGCGTCGACCTCGGCCTTCGCCTCGGCGTCGACTTCGCCAAGCTTCGTGTGGCGAGCGGGAATCGGCTTCATCAGCGGATCGTCCGGACCGATGACGGTGCACTTGAGCGACTCGTTGATGTACTCCTCGATCTCGGGAATCTGGCAGCTCTCGTACTCGTCGGCGAAGGAGATCGCGATGCCGGTAGAGCCTGCGCGGCCCGTGCGGCCGATGCGGTGGACGTAGTCCTCGGCCTCGTAGGGGAAGTCAAAGTTGACGACGTACTCAAGCCCCTTCACGTCGATGCCGCGACCAGCGACGTCGGTCGCCACGACGATCTTGACCTCGCCGTCGCGGAACGCGTCGAGCACCTTGAGGCGCTTGTTCTGGTTCACGTCGCCGGAGAGCATCTCGACGGAAACACCGCGCACGCGGAGAGAGTCGTAGACGTCCTCGGTCGTCGACTTGCGGTTGCAGAAGACGATCGTCCTCGCCTCCGGATGGAGCGCGATGTGGTTGAAGAGGACGGTGAACTTGTCCTTCGCCTGAATGACGTAGACGACCTGCTTCACCGTGTCGGTCGCGTTCGTCTCGGACTCGACCTCGGCCTTGTAAGGCGCTTCCATCCAGTTCATCGCGAGACGCATCACAGTGTCGTTCAGCGTCGCGGAGTAGAGCATCGTCGTGCGCTGCTGCTTCGGCGGCAGGTAGCTCATTATGCGCCTGACGTCGGGAATGAAGCCCATGTCAAGCATGCGGTCGGCCTCGTCGATGACGAGCGTGTCGACGTGCGAAAGGTCGATGACGTGCGACTTCACGAAGTCGAGGAGACGGCCGGGCGTCGCGACAAGAAGGTCGACGGGAGCCGACTTGACCTCGTGGCGCTGGCGGTCGTAGTCCATCCCGCCGTAGACTGCGAGAGACCTGAGCCCCGTGTACTTGCCGATTGCGTCGGCGTCCTTGCAGATCTGTATGACGAGCTCGCGCGTCGGCGCGATGACGAGCGCGCGCGGAGCGCCGCCCTCTTTCGCGCGGTTCTCTGGCGTGCGGAGGTAGCGCGTGAGGATCGCGACGAGGAACGCGGCAGTCTTGCCGGAACCTGTCTGCGCCTTGCCGGCGATGTTCTTCCCGGCGAGCGCCTGCTCAAGCGAAAGCGCCTGAATCTCGGTGCAGTACTTGAAACCGAGGTCTGCGATGCCGTGCATCACCTCGGACGGAAGGTCGAAATCGTGGAAACGCTTCTTGTTCTCGACGGGCTCGACGGCGAAGCTCGCGGGATCCCACTTCGCGTGGGCCTCCTGACGCGCCTTCAGCTCCTCGGCGGAAATCTCGCCGCCCGGACGCATCTCGTTCGCGGCGGTGTTCACGGGAGCGGGACCGCGACGCCCGCGATCGCCACGGCGCGAGGACTGGCGACGGTCGCCCCTCTGCTGCTGGCGCTTCTGCTGGCCCTGTTGCTGCTGACCCTGCTGCTGCGGCTTCTGCTGCTGGCCGTTCTTCTGCCTCTGCTGCTGGCCGCCGTTCTGCTGCTGCTGGCCGTTGCCGCCCTTGCCGCGTCCGCGTCCGCCGCGGCGGCGTTTCTTCTTCGCACCATCCTGCGACTCGGCCGGCTTCTTGCCGGTCAGCGCCTGCGCAATTTTCTTCAGAAATCCAAATGCCATGTCTGAAACTGACAGCGAGAACGGCGGCGAACGTGCCGCCGTTCCCGCACCCAGCGTTTGTGCGATTAGCGCTTGGAGAACTGGAAGCGCTTGCGGGCACCGGGCTGGCCGGGCTTTTTGCGCTCCTTCATGCGGCTGTCGCGAGTCATGCAGCCGGCCTTCTTGAGAGCCGCGCGGGTGGTCTCGTCGGCAGCGACGAGCGCACGGGCAAGGCCGTGGCGGATCGCACCGGCCTGGCCGGAAATGCCGCCGCCCTTCGCAAACGCGACGACGTCGACCTTCTCCATGTCGTAGCCGGAGATAGCGACGGGCTGCTTCAGGTAGTCACGGAGCGCCTCGGAGGGGATGTACTCCTCGATCGCGACACCGTTGACCGTCCAGACGCCCTTGCCTTCAACGAGGTTCACGCGGGCGGTCGCCGTCTTGCGGCGGCCAGTTCCGGCGGAGATAGCTTTCTTAGTAGCCATTTCTTAAATTCCTTCCCTTAGAGCTTGATCTCGACGGGCTTCTGGGCCGCGAGCGTCCCCTTGTCGGCTTCGGCCGCGAAGACTTTGAGACGAGTCATCATCTTGCGGGCGATGTTGTTCTTCGGGAGCATGCCCCAGACCGCCTCCTTGATCATGCGGTCGGGATGCTTCGCGCGCATCTCGGCGGCGGTGAACTCCTTGAGACCGTCCCTGTAGCCGCTGTAGCGCTGGTAGGTCTTCTGCTCCTCCTTCTTGCCCGTGAGCTTCACGAGCGCGGCGTTCGTGACGATCACGAAGGCGCCTGCGTCGACGGAAGGATCAAACGTGGGGAGATCCTTCGCGCGGAGCTTGTTTGCGACGACGACTGCGAGTCGGCCAACTGGCACGTCCTTCGCGTCGATGATGAACCAGGCGCGCTTGTCGCCAGGGTTCGGAGCACGATAGCTCTTCTGCATCTTCTTTTTTCTTTCCTTTTTGCGGATTTGTGCCCGTTTCCCAGGGTTTTGTCCGCGGTTTACAAGGCGAAACCGGTTAGCCCCCGATCTCGCATAGGAAAGAAAAGTATATCATATTCCCGCCGACCGCGCAAGGGGGTCGCCTCATTCCGGCTGGCCGGCGGTGGCAGCGGTCTTGCGGGTGCGGGCCTTCATGAAGATCCTGAGCGGCGCACCCTCGAGCCCGAAGCGCGCGCGGATGTTCTTCTCGATGTAGCTGAGGTACGCGGGAGTGACGAGCTTCGGGTCGTTCACGAAAAGCCGTATCGTCTGCGGGTTCGTCGAGACCTGGAGCCCGTAGTATATCTTGAGGCGCTTGCCCCTGACCATCGGCGAGACTGTCTTCTTCGTCGCCTTGACGATGGAGTTGTTGAGCATCCCGGTCGGGATCCTCTCGCTCGCCGACGCGGCGGCGCGGTCGATTGCTTCGACAGTACGGCGGATGTTGTAGCCAGATTTGTTGGAGCAGAAGACAATCGGCGCGAAGTTGAGAAACGGCATCATCTTGCGGACTGCCTCAGCCGCCTTCTTCTCGCTCGTTATCCCCTTCTCCAGCGCGAGATCCCACTTGTTGAGCATGAGGACGCACGCCCTGTGCGCGTCGAGGATCTTGCCCGCGATACGCTTGTCCTGCATCGTCGGCCCCATCACCGGGTCGAGGAGAAGGATCACGACATCTGCTTCCTCGATCGCCTGCTCCGAGCGGAAGAGAGAGAAATTGTCAACGGAAGTCTTCGACATCTTCGTATGCGGCTTCATACCAGCCGTGTCAACGAGCATGTAGCGCCGCGCCTCGGGACCAGTGCCGATCGAGAAAGGAACTTCGACTGCATCGCGCGTAGTGCCAGCGATTTCCGAGACAATGACACGCGGGGCGTTCAGAAGCCGGTTGATATACGACGACTTGCCGGCGTTCGGGCGGCCGACCACCGCAACCCTGAGCGGGCGCTTGCCAGACTCTTCCTCTGGGTCGACAGGCGGAAGTTTTGAAATAAAATCCTTCACGAGCGCCTCTACGCCGCGGCCATGCTCCGCGCTCGTCGCAAACACGGGAAGCCCGAACCTCTCGAACTCCGCAGCGCGCCAGTCATCGTCGGGAGTGTCGCACTTGTTCGCCGCTATGACGCACGGAACGCCAGACTTGCGGACGCGCTGAATGACTTCGGAATCGAGGGGCGTGATGCCGGCGCGCGCGTCCACTACCACTACGCACACGGCAGAGTCCTCGACCGCAAGCGCGGCTTGGCTCTTCGTCTCCTCGTCGAGAGGGTCGTTCGTGACGCTACGGTCAAACGCAATGCCGCCTGTGTCGACGAGCATTATCTTGCGCCCGAGGACGTCCACCTCGCGCGTCACGCGGTCGCGCGTCACGCCCGGCTGGTCGAATACGATGGCGACGCGCTTCTTCGCGATGCGGTTGAAAAGCGCGCTCTTGCCCGTGTTGGGCCTGCCTACGAGTGATACGACGTTCATCTTTGACTCCCTGGAGAGTATTATACCAAAAACAGGGGTTAGGGGTTAGGGGGTCAGTACAGAGGGGTCAGTCACTCTCCAACTCCAACTCTGAACTCCAACTACTGACTACTGACCCCTTGACTTACTTAGTTCCTTTTTAGGATAATACGCGCAGATGACAGTTTGGATAGAGAACCCCTTCGACAACCTTCCCGCAGAGGGCTTTCGCCCGCAGCGGTACTGGCTCATGGCCGAGGCATTTGCGAAGGCGGGGCACGACGTGACATTGTGGACAAGCGACTTCTCCCACGCGAAGAAGACGCCGCGCACTCTTTCAAAAGTTGAAGCGCCCTTCCGCCTCAAGCTCATCAAGACGCCGCCCTATTCAGGCAACGTATCGTTCAAGAGGATCTCGAGCCACCGCGCATACGCCGCAAACTGGCTTGCCGATGCCCGCGCCGATGCGAAAGAATCAGGAAAGCCCGACATCATAATAATCTCCATGCCTCCGCTATCGACGGCAGACGCCGCGCTTGCGATGAAAAAGGAATTCGGCGCGAAGATCGTTGTCGATGTAATGGACGCATGGCCCGAGACTTTCGAACGCATCTTCCCCGCGCCACTAAAGTTCCTTTCTGCAATTGCGCTGCTTCCGCTTCGTCGCGCCGCCAAGCGCGCGTATCGAGGCGCAGATCTCGTGACAGGCGTATGTGACGCCTACGGCGACATCGCGCGCGCGAGTGGTGCGCGCGAGTACGCGCGCTTCTACCACGGCATAGACACGAGCAAAGCGCGCGGCGCAAACACGCAACGCCAGCCGCTCTCGTTCGTCTATGCGGGGAACTTCGGCCGCGGCTACGATCTCTCGGCGGCGATAAAGGCAGTTCTTGAAAACGAAGACGCGACGCTCGACATCGCAGGGGCTGGAGAGCGAGAAGCCGAGTGGCGTGCGCTCGCGGCACATTCGCCGCGCATCCGCTTTCATGGCTATCTCTCCGGTGACGAACTCGACAAGCTTCTCGACAGCGCGTCGATTGGCATCATACCGCTTTCCGACAATACATTCGTTGGGCTTCCATACAAGCTCGGCGACTATGCGGCGCACAATCTCAAGATGGTGACATCGCTCCGCGGCGAATGCGCCGCGATTCTCGAGAAACATAGCGCAGGCGCAGTCTACGACGCGAAGAATCCCAACTCGTTCATGGCCGCGGCAAAGAAAGTTCAAGCGTCAACGCCCGACTTCGCCACGCTTCTATCAGAGCTCGACGCGGAGAAGATATACGCCACCTATGTAGATCGCATCTCCTCCCTCGCAAGCACTCGCCAATAATCGCCAGCGATGCACCGTTCGGCGGCAGCCGAAGGCTCCACCGCCGAAGTCAGAACTTGCGGTTGCGGGAAAGGATAACGAAGAGCGCGCCGATGAGGACGGCGAGGACGCACGAGACGCCCATCACTATCGCAAACGCGTTGCCATGCTGCTGGAACGGCAGCGGAATGTTCATGCCGTAGATCGACGCGACGAGCGTCGGAACGGCGAGGAGAATCGTCGCCGCCGTGAGGTACTTCATCACGTTGTTGAGGTTGTTGTTGATCAACGACGCAAAAGTATCGAGCGTGCCGTTCAGAATGTTCGCGTGGATCGTCGCCGTCTCGAGCGCCTGCTGGTACTCGACCATAGCGTCCTCGAGCTGGTCGCGGTCGTCTTCGCTCATCACGAGCTGGCGCGCCGTGTTCGCGCGGGCAAGCGCGATAGTGTCGGCCTTGAGCGACGTCGTGAAGTAGACGAGCGACTTCTCGATCGTTAGGAGCTTCAAGAGCACTTCGTTCGAGATCGACTCGTGGAGCTCGTCCTCGAGCGCAAGCGAGCGCTGGTGGATGTCGTGGAGATACCTGAGGAACAGGACGCCGCCGTGCCACAGCAGACGAAAAGCGAAGCGGTAGCGGTCGGACGGCGGGCAGACGCGGCGTATCTGGTCGAGGAACGCCGTAGTGACCGGCGTCTGCGCGCTGCACACCGTGATGACCGTCTCGCGCACGAGGATGATTCCGAGCGGGACCGTGCGGTAGGGAACCACCTCGTCGTCCTCGACCGCATACGGAACGTGGACGATGAGAATGGACGAATCGTCGTCGTAGTCGAAACGCGGACGTTCGTCGGCGTCGAGAGGGTCGGTGAGGAAGTCGCGCGGAACGCCGGTGTGCGTCAGGACGCGCTCAAGCTCGGTCGTGGTTGGCTCGACGAGGTTGATCCAACAGGACGGCGCAAAGTCCGAAGTCTCCCTGAGACCTCCGTTCTCCCAGCGGTAGATCGTCATCATATCGCACCCCCTTCCCGGTTGCCAGTTGCCGAATCCTACGCGAGCTGCGAGAGGAATCGTACGTCGTTCTCGTAGAGCCAGCGAATATCCGGAATTCCGTACTTGATCATCGCGATGCGCTCGACGCCGAAGCCGAACGCATACCCCGAGACCTTCTCGGCATCGTAGCCGACGTGCCCGAAGACGCGCGGATCGACCATGCCCGCGCCAGCGACCTCGATCCAGCCGGACTGCTTGCAGACGTTGCAGCCCTTCCCCTTGCAGACATGGCATGTGAAGTCGACTTCGACCGACGGCTCGGTGAACGGGAAGAAGTGGGGGCGGAACCTGACCGTCACGCCGTCGCCCATCATCTCCTTCGCGAAGTACGCGAGCACCGACTTGAGGTCGGCGAGCGAGACGGGCTTGGTGTCGACGTAAAGACCCTCGATCTGGTGGAAGTTCGCGGAGTGCGTCGCGTCAGTCGTGTCGCGGCGATAGGTACGACCGGGGCAGATCACGCGGATCGGCGGCTTGTTCGCCATCATCGTGCGAATCTGCACGGGCGAGGTCTGCGTCCTCAGGAGGCAGTCTTCGCCAAACCAGAAAGTGTCGCTCCTGTCCATCGACGGATGGTGCGCTGGCGTGTTGAGCGCGGTGAAGTTGTTGAACTTCGTCTCGAGCTCAGGGCCGTCGGCGACGGTAAAGCCGAGACGACCGAAGATCGCGGCAGTCTCCTCGATGACGCGGGAGAGCGGATGCTTGACGCCAAGCCCCCACCAGCGGCCGGGGAGCGTGAGATCGGCGTCTACCGCCTTCTCGCCAGCGGAGCCTGCGCCCTTCGCCGCAAGAGCGGCCTCGACTTCGGCGCGCCACGCCTGGACGGCCTTGCCGAACGCGGGACGCTCTTCCTTCGGAACGTCCTTCATCGCCTTGATGAGCGCGGGGATCGAACCGTTGCGGCCGACATACTTTACGCGAAGCGCCTCGACCGCAGCGGCGTCGTTCGCCGCGGCGATTTCCTTCAGGCTCTCCGCCTTCGCATTCTCGAGTTCTGCAAGAGTCATTTCGCCTTCCCAAATTTTTGCCGCGTATTATACCCTTTTTCCGCGCGCGGCTCAACCCTCGAAGTTAAACAAAAACGAAAAGCGCGGACGATTGCCGCCCGCGCTTTTTTCGTGGATCAAGAGATGGCTTAGGCGACCGAGCCGCCGGCCTTCTCGATCTTCCCGCGCTCCGCGCGTCTTGCGGAGCCGACCCCAATCGACTCTAACCTACCCAGACCCGCCTCTTCGCCATCGCACCGCCAAAGGCGGGCGCGGCACTTTTGCCGCGCACAGAGAGGGCGAGACGCC
>JAZSOG010000028.1:0-66015 GCA_045536845.1 Kiritimatiellia bacterium
GCGTCGGCGACTGGTTGGCGTTGCAAGGACACTCCCAGCAGTAGCAATGGCACCACTCCCCCGTGCAGCAGTTGCATGTCCCGCTCCAGCCGCAGTTGCAGTCGTAATATGGGTCAACCTCGTCGTCAGGTGGATCGTCGAGCTCCTCCGCCTCCGGGGGCTGAGGGCAGAAGCGGAGCGTCTGCGCAAACGCCACTGGCTCTTCGTTGAGACGACTGGGGTGATCTACGGTGTAGGAAATGGGCCGGGTTTGGTTCCTCGCAAAATGGCCATGGATTTCGGCAGAGTCCGGCGGCAGGTTCTCTATCTCGACATCGGCATTGCCGTTGGTCCAAGTAGCGGTGAGGCCAGAGAACTCCTCTCCATGCACGAGCGAGACAGTCTTGCCATTTGAAACAAAGTCGTGGATGCAGGGAGTGGTCGCGTCTGTGTGCGGGAACGCGAGCCAGCCATGAGGGAAGTACCATGTCGGCATCCTGCCTATGAGCAAGTCGTCAGAACGAAGGGCAACGTCAAGCCCATCGGGCTTGTCCCACCATAGCGACTTTCGGACTCCCTTCCCAACGGCAAGAAGCAATGTGTTCGTCTGCGCTCCACTCCGCATTGGAGGCGGCGCAACAAGCGGCACGACAGCATCTCCCACGACAAGCCGCCCCATACCCTCGCCAGAGACCATGATCTTCAACACCGCCGTCTCGACCGTCGAGGTCGGGTAGGCGAAGACGCCATTGGTCGTGCCAGAGTAAAAGATGTGTTCGAGAACGGTATTCGTCGAGCCCTCTGGGCAGTAGAACGGGTCGAGGTCGCCGAGCTTCGCGGCAAATCCGTCGCAGTAGGCGGCGCTGATGGAGTTAGGGTCGAGCGGGTCGGAATTGTAGACAAGCAGTTCCGCGTCGTCTGCAAGGCCGTCGTAGTCCGTGTCGGCGTTGTTCGGGTCGGTGTTGTAGAAGAAAAGCTCGTCGATGGTGAGAAGCCCGTCGTTGTCGGGGTCCTGGTCGTATGCATCGTCCTCCGAAAGCGGGTAGAACGCCATCGAGGTGACGTTCGTCGGCAGGGAGTTGGTGGTCCACTCGTTGCCGCAGAACGAAGCGCCCGCGAGGACATTTGCCGCCTCCCCGCCGCCAAGCCGTGAAAGGTCGTAGCGGAAGACGAACCTGCCGTCCGTGAAGAACTCTACCTGGAACGAGACGGGCTTCCCGGTGTCGCGGTCAAGAAGCGCGTTCTGCCAGGTGACGACAAGCGTGTTGTCCTGGGTCACTGCATACCACACCTGGCTTGGCAAATGCGCCTGTCGCGTAGCGATCAGGTTGGCCGAGCGCGAAGCGCGAGCCGCGAAGCGGTCGCAAGAGCCCGCGTCTGCCTCGTCGAGCAATCCCCAGCTCGCCTCGGGCACGACGCCGAGAGTCGCCATGAACGGGGCGAACCAGTTGTCCGTGGCTATCGTCCCGGCAGCATCGCGGACAAGCGGAGCAACCTTGCCGAAGGAATAGACGCGCAACCGTTCCACTTCGTTTGTGCCGACCGTGAACATCCAGTTTGTCAGCGCGACATAAACCCAGTCCGTCGCCGCGCCGAACGAGCGCCAGTCGGAGACGATGGTCGCATTGGGCGGTGGCGTGAAGTCGAACTCCTCGTCAGTGCCGATGCGGGTCATCACGAATCCGCGCTCGAAGTCCGCCACCTCCAGCGTCCGGGTCGTGTTCGTCGAGGTGATCGGGTCTTGGACAGGATTAACAGGATTTACAAGATTACCCTCTCCTACAAATCCTGTCAATCCTGTAAATCCTGCCTGAGAAAAAATGCCTCCCTGTTGCATCTGCGGCAAGGGGTGATTCAGGTTTGGCGGCACGTTGTTCGTTCCGCCGCCGACCTTGGTGCTGCCCGCTCGGTAGAGAGGCGCGGCCATAAGTCCGAACACTACGACGCCGGCAAGCGACAGCTTCTGCGCGAAGCGGGCAATTGCCCAAAGCGGGCGAATGCCTCGCGCATGCGCCGCAACGCAGACCCATGCGACAAGGCTCGCTGCAGCCGACAGAACAATCGTCGTAGTCCACACCTTCGTCAGCATGGCGTCACCTCAGCCTTATGGAGAACGACTGGTACTCGATGTCGCAGCGAACCCACTCCGACGGGATCCCCGCGCCGCGCCGCACGACGCAAACCATGTCCCACTCGCGCCTAAACAACCACGCTGGAGGCGGCGTGGTCGCCAGCTCAGGGAACGTCGCCACGCACCCCTCTAGCGACCGCTGACGCGGCTCACTTCGTTCGGGGGATATCCCGCAGGTGGCCGCGAAGCGCTTCGGGACTACAGAAGCATTGTTTTCCAAGTGGATGTCGCAAACGCCGCACAGGACGTTCGTGATGGCTTCTACCTCGATCCGCTCCCATGCGGGGACGTTCTCGACAAAGTAGCGCCCTCCCCGCCAGCCGTAGACCGTCTCAATCTCCTCGACTTCGAGGACTCCGTTCGTGTTTACATCGACCCCGAAGGCGACCTCGAGGTCGTTTGTGGGCGTACCGGCTATCTGAATTCGGAGGTCGAACCCCCATGTGTCAGTGCGCCCTGCATGCAGCGCGAAATTCGTCGAGACCTCGGTGTCAAGATAGGGCGACACAGGCTGAGTCGGCACGAGGATTGTCCGGGCAAGCGCGGCAAAAGGCATCGCCACGGCAAGAAAACACGCAATCCGCGTTCCTGCCGTCCAAAGGCGCACAATCCGAGCATACATGGCGCCATCCATTACGATGTCTCCTTTAACAACATTTCGGCTCCTAAGAATTTTATTTATTATACCAAATCGCAACCCCGCCAGAAAGCGCCACGGGGATTCCAAGTCTACACGTATCACTCTATGTCGTTGAGCTCACGACCATTTTACCAAACGAATCTTAAATCTAATCTTAAATCGTAAAAAATCTGGTGGGGATCCCCCGAAAAAAAAACCGCCGTTTTATCGGGGTTTTCAAAGGATTTATTTGGTGGCCAAGGCCGGGATCGAACCGGCGACACACGGATTTTCAGTCCGTTGCTCTACCAACTGAGCTACCTAGCCACGATCGTTCAAGGTTTGAATGGTAGGAGCGCAGGGATTCGAACCCTGGACCCAGTGATTAAGAGTCACTTGCTCTACCAGCTGAGCTACGCTCCCATTCACCTTGGTTTTTGGAGCGAGGAACGGGACTCGAACCCGCGACAACCACCTTGGCAAGGTGGCACTCTACCAACTGAGTTATCCTCGCATCGCGAAAACGGAGTGTAGTATACCATAACCCGCGCCCGTCGCGCAAGGGGGTATTTTACAAAATTTTTCCGCAAAGACGACGATTACCGCGCCGTCTCTGGAAGCGGATCCGGATCATTAGCACGGAGGAGAAGCGACGGATTCTCCTTCAGGTCCGCCGCAAGCTCCCTCACGCGCGTCGCGGCCTCCTCCATGTCGCGCACGATCGACTCGATGCCGGCCTTGCCGTCGTCGACAAGTTCGTCCACGTTCGCCGCGATGTTTGCCGACGATTCCGCGACGGAAGCGACGTTGCTCCAGGCCGCGACGAAGTCCATGCTGTTCAGCTGGCGCATGAGCTTCGCCATGGTGTCGGAGAAGTTCTCGAACATCGACGGGGCGGGCGGTATGCAGATGTAGCGAGGGCGCCAGGATATTGACGGCGCCGCGATATCGTCCTTTGGGAAGTTTAGCTCCACCTTCGAGAGCCCCGTCACTCCGCTCGGCGAAACAGTGGCATGAAGCCCCTTTCCAACGAGGTAGCGGAGATGGTCCTCGGAATCCTCGTAGGACACCCTGCGCAGCGTACGCTCGGTGAACGCCATGAGGACATATATCTTCTGGACGTCATCTCCCTGGGCGTCGTCGTATTCGGCGCCAATGAAGGATATCGCTCGCACCTCGCCAACCTTCACGCCGCGCAGGTTCACCGCACTTCCGACCGAAAGCCCAGACACGTGGGTGTCGAAATACGTCTCCGCATATATGACGTCGCCCTTTCCGAGCGCACCGCCCAGGTAGACGAGCGTCGCCACGATAGCCGCCGCGCCGGCGGCGACGGCGGAACCGATCTTCGCGTAGTTCGCTTGATTAGCCATGTGACTCCCCTCTGTTGAAGAACTTGCGTACAAATGCGTCCTCGGACTTCTCGCGCAGCTCGCTGGGGTTGCCGAGCGCTATCATGCCGTGCCGCGCCTTGTCGAACATAGCAGCGCGGTCCGCGATCTTGAAGATGCTCGGGAGCTCGTGCGTGACGACGACGAAAGTCATGCCCTTCGTCTCGCGGAGCTTCAGCACGAGATCGTCGAGCGAGGACGACGAAATCGGGTCGAGCCCCGCACTCGGCTCGTCGAGAAAGACGATTTCCGGCTCCAAGGCCATCGCGCGCGCGATGGCGGCGCGCTTGCGCATGCCGCCGGAAATCTCGCTTGGGAGCTTCCCAGCCGCGTCCGCAAGCCCCACGTCGGCAAGGAGCTCCATCGCGCGATCGCGGCGTGCGGCGCGCTTAAGGCGCGTAAACTCTTCAAGTGGCAACATGACGTTCTCGAGGCACGTCATCGAGCCGAAGAGCGCGCCCGACTGGTACATCACGCCGATCTTGTGGAAGAGCTCGTCGCGCGTCTTCGCCGACCACTCCATCCCCGCGACGCGGAGGGTCCCGGCGAGAATAGGATTGAGCCCGATCATGTGCTTCATTATCGTCGACTTGCCGCAGCCGGACCCGCCGAGGAGAATGAACACCTCGCCGCGCTTCACTTCAAACGAGACGTCGCGCAGGATCACGGCGCCGGGATACCCAGCGTCGACATGCTCAAGCTCTATGATGTTTTCCGCCATCAGATGTTCCAGAGGTAGCAGAGATATGCAAGAAGACCGTCGGCGACCGCAATCGAGACGATCCCGCCGACCACGGCCGAGGTCGCCGCCCGGCCTACTCCGTCCGCGGCAGTCGTCGTGCGCATGCCCGCCGCACAGCCGACAAGCCCGACGAGCGCGCCGAAGAACGCGCCCTTGACGATGCCGAACGAAATCGTGAACACTGTCGAGACGTCAGCGACATGGCGCCAGAAGACGGGCGTCGGCACGTCCATCATGCTAAGCACTATTGCACCGCCGATGAGCCCTGCGAGTTCCGCGAAGATCGTAAGCACCGGCATTGCCGCAACCGCCGCGACGACGCGCGGCATGACGAGGAAGCGGACAGGCGGGAGGCCCATCGTCGTAAGCGCATCAAGCTCCTCGTCCACCTTCATCGCGCCGATTTCAGCGGCAAACGCGCTCCCCGTGCGGCCGGCGAGGACAATGGCCGTGACGAGAGGGCCTAGTTCGCGGAAAAGCCCTATCGCAAGAAGGTCGGAGACATACACCTCGACGCCGAACATCCTGAGCGCGGCGGCAGATTCGAACGCGAGGATGAGCCCCAGGAGAAAGCCGATGCCGGTCGTGACTGGCAGTGCGTCGAACGACGCGCGCTCGAACGCAAGTGCCGCGTCGCGCAGGCGAAACCGCCCGGGGTGCACAAGCATGCCGAGGGCACAGACCGTCGTCTCGCCGAGAAACGCGAGGTTCTCGCGCGTAGACTCCGCGAATTCACATGCGCGGCGGCCAAGTGCCTCAAAGGGTTTCATTTCCCTGCCTTGAGCCCTTCAATTGCGTTCGCATACGCCTTGGAAAACGCGTGGGAGAAGGCCGCAGAGTAGTTCCCGTCGGCCGTAGGCTCGGCGGCATTTCCCTTCGAGGCGCGATTGCCCGAGACGATCTCGAGCGAGACGACGGCATCGCGGCGGCCTTCGGCCCGGCAGTCGAGCGCGAGGCGGCGGACGAAGAGCGAGCCCTCGCCGCCGCGACCGACGACGGCATCCTTGATGATCGAGCCGGGAGCCGCGGCGAACGAGTTGCGGGGGTCGAAGGCGATCGAGCCGTCGGAGCGCAGCACGGCGAAGCGCTGGCCGCCGTAGGGGGCGCAGACGGCGGCAAACGCGACCTTTGCGTCGGATTCGACGTCGATGGTCCATGTGACCGGCGGTTTCGGCGCGGAGCCGAGGCATCCCGCGAGCACGGGAACTGCAAGAAGCGCTATCTTCTTCATGGCGGAATTATACCAAAAATCAGGCCGAATTTGGTATAATATACGCATGAGCGAAGAGAACGAAAAACCCGCGGTTTCAGAGGATATTGCGGCTGCAGCGGCACTTGAGGACATCAACATAGAAGAGTCGATGTCCCGCGACTATATCGACTACTCAATGAGCGTAATCGTCGGGCGAGCACTTCCAGACGCCCGCGACGGAATGAAGCCCGTCCACCGCCGCTGCCTCTTCGCCATGCACGAGCTCGGCACGACCGCGAGCGTCAAGCACGTGAAGTCGGCGCGCGTCGTCGGCGAAGTGATCGGCAAGTACCATCCGCACGGCGACTCCTCGGTCTACGACACGATCGTCCGCATGGCGCAGGACTTCTCGCTCAGGGTCCCGCTCGTCGACGGTCACGGCAACTTCGGCTCGATAGACGGCGACGGCGCGGCGGCAATGCGTTACACCGAAGTCAGGATGCAGCGCGTGACGGACGAACTTCTCGACGACCTCGAGAAGGACACCGTCGACATGATGCCGAACTTCGACGAGACGCTCGAGGAACCGTCGGTCCTTCCCGCGAAGCTCCCGAACCTCCTTCTCAACGGTTCTTCCGGCATCGCCGTCGGCATGGCGACGAACATCCCGCCGCACAACCTGAACGAGCTCTGCGACGGCATCGACTACTACGTCAAGAACCGCGAGACGTGCACCGTCGACGACCTCATGCAGTTCGTCAAGGGGCCCGACTTCCCGACTGGCGCGCAGATCTGCGGCTACAACGGAATCGCCGCGATGTACAAGCTCGGGCGCGGCCAGCTCTGCGTCCGCGGCAAGGCAGAAGTAGAGGTCCAGAAGAACGGCCGCGAGCGCATCATCATCACCGAGATCCCCTACGCGGTCAACAAGGCCGAGATGATCAAGCACATGGCCGACCTCGTCAAGGACAAGGTGATACAGGGCATAAGCGACATACGCGACGAGTCGAAGAAGGACATCAGGATTGTCGTCGACATAAAGCGCGACGCGATGGGCGAGGTCGTGCTCAACCACCTCTACAAGCACACGCAGCTCCAGACGACGTTCGGCGCGATCATGCTCGCGATCGACGGCGGCCGGCCGAAGATCCTGAACCTCAAGGACTACTGCCGCTGCTACACCGACCACCGCTTCGAGGTCATCACCCGCCGCACGCGCTTTGAGCTCAGGAAGGCGCAGGCGAGGAAGCACATCATCGACGGCCTCCTCCTCGCGATCGACAACCTCGACGAGGTCGTCGCGATCATCCGCTCGTCGAAGACGCGAGACGAGGCGAAGTCTCGGCTCCTTGAGCGCTTCGGCTTCACCGACCTGCAGGTCAACGCGATCCTCGAGATGCGCCTCTACCAGCTCGTCGGGCTCGAGCGCGACAAGCTTGCCGACGAGCTCGCGAAGCTGCTCGCCGCGATCGCGGAGTACGAGGCGATCCTCGCGGACCCGGAGAAGGTCTACGCGATCATCTGCCAGGACCTCGCGGAGCTCAAGGCGAAGTACGGCTCGAAGCCGGACGCGCAGCGCCGCACCGAGATCGTCGCGGACGAGAACGAGGTCTCGATGAAGGACCTCATTCCCGACGCGCCGTGCGTCATCACGCTCTCGAACCGCGGCTACGTGAAGCGCGTGCCGCTCACCGAGTACCGCGAGCAGAAGCGCGGCGGACACGGCGTAAAGGGCGCGCAGGTGAAGGAGGAGGACTTCATCCGGCTCGTCTTCGTCGCGCAGACGCACGACTCGCTCATGTTCTTCACGAACACGGGACGGCTCTTCCTCAAGGACGCGTACCAGATCCCAGAGGCGCCGCGCACGAGCTTCGGGCGGCCGCTCATCAACCTGCTCAATCTCCAGGAAGGCGAGCAGGTCCTGGAGCTTCTGCCGATACGCTCGTTCGAAGGCGACATCGACGTCTTCTTCGCGACCAAGCTCGGCACCGTCAAGAAGACGCTGCTCGGCGATTACCAGAACGTCAACAAGAGCGGCATACGCGCCGTCAACATCGAGGAAGGCGACGAGCTTGTCGACGTGCGGCTCGTGAAGCCGGAAGACGACGTCATCATGCTCACGAAGAACGGGCGCGCGATGCGCTTCGCGGCGTCCGACGTGAGGCGCATGGGGCGCACGGCGACGGGCGTCCGCGGCATACGGCTTCTCGAAGGCGACCGCGTCGTCTCCCTGGACGCGGTGGACGACACGAAGACGCTCTTCATCGCGACGGAGAACGGCTACGGCAAGCGCTGCGAGTTCAAGGACTTCACGCGCCACGGCCGCGGCGGGCAGGGCATGATCGGCATCAAGGGCGAAGACCGCAACGGCGCGGTCGTCGCTGCGCATGCGGTCTCGGACGACGAAAGCGTGATCTCGATCACGAGCGACCAGCAGATGGTGAGAAGCGCGGTCTCGGACTTCAGCGTCCAGGGACGCATGGCGCAGGGCGTGAAGCTCGTGCGTCTCTCCGAGGGCGCGACGCTCGTCTCCGTCTCGGTATGCGAAGGCGAGGAAGAGGAATCCACACCCGCCGCCGAAGGCGAAGCAAGCGCCACGACTGGCGAAACTCCTGCTCCGAGCGAAGGTTGACGACCTATGGCGGCTCCGCATCGCTGGTATTCAGTCTTTCGGAATCTTGGCTGTGCGGCCATCGCCATCCTTGGATTAAAGCTGCTGTCCTTGCCGCTCCGCAGCGTTTCCCCGACGCTTTGCGCCTTGTTGCTGAGCGCCGCCGTATGCTTGACGCTTGCCGCCCTGCCCATTGCGATTCTTCTGGGCATCGCCTGCCCGCTTCGGTTTGACACGCCGCCTCGCGGATGGCGCGTTGCCTTCGCGGGCGTATTCGGTTCGCTTGGCATCTTGCTTTGCGTCGGACTCGTCGTTGCCGCCGTCATCATTGTGAGCGCATTTGCGGACATGCGCGTACAGGAGACAAAGGGGGAGTTCGCCAACCTGTCGGAGCTCCACAATGACCGCGTTGTTAAGCAAATGGCATCCCTCGTCGACACGATGGTGCCGCCCGCGGCGACGGAGATTCGGTTCTTCGGACAGCGAGGCGGTTTCTTGGGCTTCCCATACGCGAATTTCCGCTGCAAGGTGTCGGAAGAGGACTTCATGCGCTTTGCCGCCGAACAAGAGTATCCGCTTGCGACGAACGTCTTTCGAAACGCGAATGTCGAAATCGTCGACGGCGATAGGTATCCTGCCGAAATGACCCTGGACCAGATCGGGGGATGGCTCTTCGTCAACGACGACGGCGCTTCCCCGCATCCGAAGAACTATGTTTCTTATTGGTTCGGCTACAGAAACTACGGCGGCACCATCCTTCTCTTCGATCTTGATTCGCAGACACTCTACGGCAGTTATTCCAGCAACTGACATGAAGCCGACGACGATACCGATGACGAACGCGATTCGTGCACTGAACGCCGCAGAGCAACCGACTACAGAACCGCCTACAAGAGGATAACCCATGAAGAGCTATTTCTGCCCGAAATGCGGAGCCGAGATTCCGCTGAGCGACATCAATGTGTCGGCCGACCTCATGCTCTGCAAAAGCTGCGGCGAGACATCTTCGTTCGCCGAGGCCGTAAACGAAGTTGGCGACGAAAGCGTGCTCGTGAAACCGCCGCCGAAGCACCTAAGGATCGAGACGGATCCGATGGACCCCGAGCGCCGAACGACGATAACGTACAAGAAGATTTCCCCGTTGGCGCTTTTCTTCGTTCCGTTCACCTGCGTCTGGGCGGGCTTCTCGATGATGGGCATCTACGGCTCCCAGATAATCAAAGGCGAGTTCAACCTCGAGCAGTCGCTCTTCGGCATCCCGTTTCTCATTGGTTCCACGGTTCTCGTCTGCGCATCTCTCTTCATGCTGTTCGGCAAGCGCGTCCTCGAACTTAAGGGCGGCGAGGCGAAGTACTTCGCGGGCGTCTTTGGCATAGGACTCAGGAAGAGATTCCACTACGACTGCCAGACGAAGGTCTCGCGCGGAGCGGCGGCAATGCAGCAAAGGGGGCAGACGATCGAGGAGATACAGATCTCGCCTTCTGACGGCTCAGGCAAGATACGCATCTTCGCGCTGACCGACGACGACGCGCTCAACTACATCCTCGAGTTCCTGCGCCGCGCCTTCCGCTGATCCCGCGCACGAGAATTTCCCGGCGCGGTCGACGCGTCATATTTCCTGACGTGCTTGCCTACAGGTTGGCAAACGGGTTGCAGGAAAATCCGCCCGAACCAGACGAAGGCCCGAACGAAGTGCGCGGCTCGCGCTTCGCACGCGGCGCTCCGGGCGCCGCCGCACCGCCTATCGTCGGCTTCGATTTCGCGGAAAGGGAAATGCGCCCTCTCGCGCGGTCGACGCCGATCACGGTGACCTGAAGACGGTCGCCCGCCTTCACGACTGACGCGGGATCGGAGACGAAATTGTCGGAAAGCTCCGAGAGGTGGACAAGACCGTCCTGATGGACGCCGATGTCGACGAACGCGCCGAACGCAGTCACGTTCGTGACGACGCCCTCGAGTTTCATCCCCTCCTTCACGTCCTCGATCTTGGTGACGTCATCGCGGAACTTCGGCGGCTCGAATGTCGCGCGAGGGTCGCGCCCCGGCTTCACGAGTTCCGCCACGATGTCCTTCAAGGTCGGCTCGCCAACGTCGTTCGTGATGTAGCGCCTGACGTCTATCTTCTTCGCCGCGGCGGAATTACCGACGAGTTCGCTTACCGAAAGCCCGGCGTCCTCGGCCATCTTTCCGACAAGCGCGTAGCGCTCGGGATGCACCGCAGACGAGTCGAGCGGATTCGCCGCGCCGCGGATTCTAAGGAAGCCCGCGCACTGCTCAAACGCCTTGTCGCCAAGTCCCTTTACTTTCTTGAGGTCGTTGCGAGAGGAAAACTTGCCGTTTTCGTTGCGCCATTCGACGATGCTCTTCGCAAGCATCGGCGTGATTCCGGAGACGCGCTCCAAGAGCGGCGCGGACGCCGTGTTGAGCTCGACGCCTACGCCGTTCACGCAGGAGACGACGACCTCGTCGAGCTTTGCGCCAAGCATCGGCTGCGAGACGTCGTGCTGGTACTGGCCGACGCCAATCGCCTTCGGGTCGACCTTCACGAGTTCCGCGAGCGGGTCTTGCAGGCGGCGGCCAATCGAGATCGCGCCGCGCACTGTGAGGTCGAGGCCGGGGAATTCCTTGCGGGCGATTTCGCTCGCGGAGTAGACAGACGCGCCTGCCTCGCTCACGGAGACGACAATCGGCGTCGGAATCTCTGGGTGCTGCGCGTGGAGCTTCTTCAGCGTGTCACGCACGAACGACTCCGTCTCGCGCCCCGCCGTTCCGTTGCCGACGGCGACTGCCTCAACATGGTATTTCGCGACTATCATCGCGACGGCCTTCGCCGCCTCAAGGGGATTCTGCTGCGGGAAGATTACTGTCTTGCCGAGATACTTGCCAGTAGAGTCAAGCATCGCGACCTTGCAGCCGGTGCGGATACCAGGGTCGATTGCAAGGACTGCCTTTTCGCCGAGCGGCGAGGCAAGGAGAAGATGGCGCAAGTTTTCCGCGAACACCTCGACAGCCGCGCGGTCGGCTTCTGCCTTCTTGTCTACCGTCACGTCGATTTCGCACGACGGCGCGAGAAGCCGCCTGTAGGCGTCGTGAGCGGCGAGCTCAAGCTGTTCGTCGCACGTCTCGTTGCGCCGCGCTCCGCGCGCCGTCGACACGATTTCGACAATGCGCTCTACGACAGGGTCTTCGTCGAGAACGAGCTTTACCCACAGGACGCCCTCCTTCTGTCCGCGGCGAATCGCGAGATAGCGGTGCGAGGGAATCGTCGCAATTGGCTCCTCGAAGTCGTAGTACTGCTCGTACTTAGTCGGTTCCTTCGGCGCAGGGCTTGCGACTTCGCTCTTGACGCGCGAGCGGCGGGCGAATTCGCCGCGCACAAAACCGCGCACGTCGGCATTGTCGGCGATTCGTTCCGCGATTATGTCACGCGCGAACTGCAAGTCTTCGTCTGACGGTTCGCCGCCGTTCCATTCGAGCGAGCGCCCTTCCCAGATTGCGTCCGCGAGCGGTTCATAGCCCTTCTCCTTCGCGACCTGTGCACGAGTGCGGCGCTTCGGCTTGTAGGGCTGGTATATGTCCTCGAGGCGAGACTTAACAAAGCACCCGGCGATTGCGGCGCGAAGTTCGTCGGTGAGCTTGCCCTGCTCGTCGATAGACTTGAGGACAGTCTCCTTGCGGGCCTCGAGTTCGGTGTAGTATTCAAGCCGGTCCTTGATCTTTCCTATAGCGACTTCGTCGAGGTTTCCGTGCGCTTCCTTGCGGTAGCGCGCGATAAACGGAATCGTGTTTCCTTCGGCAAGAAGCTTTTCGACTGCGGAGATCTGGCGAGCGTTCGCACCGACCTCCGTTACCATTCGGTTTAGTATTTCAGCGTTCATTTTAAATTCTTGGTCTGTTTTTATCGGCTTGTTGTTAACGCAGAGACGCAAAGGCGCAGAGTAGCAGAGTGCTGGATATGTTAGGTTCGGCGGACGATTCCCTCTCGCGGTTCGGCCTCTGGCGGGATTGTCAGCGGGGCGAGCGGGGCGTCGTCGCCGGGAAGCGACTTCCACGCGGCGTTGTATATCAGGAGCCCCTGTTCGCGGAACATCGTCTCGAATTCAGTCCACACTTCCTTCGGACGCGGCATCGGCTCGACACGCTCGTAGCGCGCGTCAGTGGCAAAGCCCTCGCACACCTCGTCGAAATACTCCTTGTGGTCTGTCGCGAACTCGAGCTTGCCGCCGATCTCAAGGCGCTTCCATAGCGCAGCGCGGAAGAGCGGTCCGAAAAGCCGGTGCGAATGGTGCTTCTTCTTCGGCCACGGATCGGGGAAGAACACGTAGACCGTACGCGCATGGTGCTCGGGCAGAAGATAGTGAAACGTGTAAAGCGCCTCGAGCCGCAGCACCTTTGCATTGGCGAGATTCGCCCTACGGCACTTGCCGTCGAATAGCTGCACTCGCTCGAGCATTCGCTCGATGCCGAGGAAGTTGCAGTCGGGGTTCTCCGCAGCGCGGCGCGTCAGGAACTGGCCCTTGCCGCAGCCAACCTCGATTTCAAGCGGACGCGAGAGGTCGATTTCAAGCGGCTTGCAAGGATCCATTGCGCGGATTATGTGCGCCCCTGGCGCTTCGCCAATCAATTCGCGGTGCATAGTTTGGCGAAGAAAAGAATGTAGACGATCCAGTTGATCGCGAGCGAATAGAGGTTCGCGACGAAATCGTCGACGACGATGCCGCGCCCTCCTGGGATCGACTGGAGTCCGCGGCACGGCCACGGCTTGATGATATCAACAGCGCGGACGATGCAGAAGAAGAAGATCATCGTCCACCACGGAATCTCAAGGAGCGGAATTCCAACGAAGGCGATCGGATATAGCATCCACTCGTCTGCAACTATGCGCCCGTCGTCCTTTATCCCAAACGCCTTCTCCGCAAAGTCGCAGAAAGGAATCGCAAGAAGAGTGAAGCCGAGGCAGACGGGCATCTGGAGCCAAAGCGGAAGCACCGAGACGGCATAGGCGAGCGCCACTCCCGGGATCGATCCGAAGGTCCCGGGCGCAAACGGAGCGAAGAGCCCGATGCCGAACCCAGACGCCACGAAAATGCAAAACTTCTTCATTGGCGGATATTATACCAAATCGCGGCCCGCCAGCA
This sequence comes from Kiritimatiellia bacterium, assembly GCA_045536845.1. Taxonomy (GTDB): domain Bacteria; phylum Verrucomicrobiota; class Kiritimatiellia; order RFP12; family UBA1067; genus UBA1067. The sequence continues at coordinate 13,804 of JAZSOG010000028.1, forward strand.
GGCTCACTTGGAGGATTTCGCCGTCGCAAGTCCGTAGACCGCGGTGACGAGCGAGATCGCGATGGCGACGACGTAGGCAGTCGTCCACGGAGTAGGCGAGGCCGACTTGAGAATCGCGTCGAAGATGAAGTTCGAGGCGAAGACGCCGACCCCTGCGAGAATGAGGTTCACGAGCCCCTGCGCCTGGTTGCGCAGCTCTGGCGGCGCGACTTCGTCGACGAACATCTGCGCGCCAACTACGAGAAGGCCGAAGATGAGCCCGTGCACGACGATTCCGCAGAAGTCGAGCGCGGCGAAACCGTACGCGGAAGAGATCGCGAAGAAAATGTTGCGGAGCGCGAGAACGACAAGCGCGAGAACGAGGGAGCGCCTGTAGCCGATGCGGCGGAAGATCAGCGGGATGAGGAGCATGAAGAATATCTCCCCCGCCTGCCCGATGTTCATCGTCGTAGTGAGATACTGGTATCCGGATTCCTTCAGATACGCGGCACAGTAGACATTGTACCACTGGAAAGGAATCATCGCGAGAAGGAGCATGATCGCAAACGAACGAAACGACTTGTCGCGCAACAGCACGAGCGCGCCTAGCCCAAGCGCATCGCCCACCGATATCCGAGTTCCCTTCGCCTGCGGCGGCGTCTTCGGAAGAGCGAACGAGAAAAGCCCTGCGGCAACAGCTACAGCTGCGCCGCCAGCGAATATCCAGGGCGACGAGTCAAAACTCTTGAAGCCGCCTGCAGCGGCCCCGAGCGAGAATACGCACGAGGCGATCCAGCCAAGAGTTCCGAATATGCGGATGCGGGGAAATGCATCCTTGCTCGCATGAGCCATCGCTATCGTCGCCGTAAGCGCCCATGTCGGCATATAGAAAAGCATCGCCGCGAGAAGCACGACGAAGAGGAGCGCGGGCGAGGTTACGAAGAACGCACCCGCGAGCAGCGCTGCAGACGCAAAGTAGCAGATCGCGAGAACCCTCTCCGCGTTGAGACGTCGGTCTGCAAACATGCCGACGAGAGGAGATGCAAAAGTGCCGATGCCCATTATGAGCCCGCACCAGAGAGTCCAGTTCTCGCCGCCCTGCAGTGACTTGACGTAGGGGAGCATTGGCACAAACCACACGGGCATGGCCATGTACTCGAGGAACATCATCGTCGCGAGGACGACCGTCCGCCTGTTGATGCCGCCGCTCATGCAGACACGCCTTCCGACGGATCGGCTTCTTTCGTTGCGTCGACTTCGGCCTTAGCGTCACGGTAGAATACTGCCTGTCCGATTGCGGTGTAAAGAACGACAAATACACCAATCAAAATCGTTACGACAAGTGCGCCGATCATGACGACAGAATACGATTCGTCAGCTACAGCTGCCGTTGCGTCTTCGCTTACTCCAGCGCCTGCAGCCGACAAGGCGCCCGTAACGCCTGATGCAATGGCAAGAGGCGCGATCAAAAGAATGTACCACCCGATGTAGGACAGCCAGAAGAAGAAAAGCTTCCACTTGCGACCGTACATCAATTCACAGCTCCGCTTGATGCAGGCATTTGCACCAACCTCAACATTCTCTACCTTGACATACCATGTTAGCATATAGCGGAAGCTTGCGATGATGGCGGCGATGCAGGCGGGGATGCCGCACATGCAGCCGAGCAATACTCCCATCTGCTTTTCAGTCACCGCGCCACACACCCGAAGGACGGCCGAAACGATACCACCGATAAAACCACCGACAAAGGCGAAGATAAGAGCCCAGGCGACGACCTTGATCCCTAGTAGGAGAGTAATCCACAAGAGATCGAACGGGCGTTTGAAACCACCGAAGGCACTGGTGAACCAGCCATTGGGATCGTCCTTGATGCACTTGACAAGCGTTGTGACGAGGCCGAATACGACAATGCCCTGAAAGAGATACTCGACAAACGTCGAAAAGCCGCTCGCAAACGTCATCCGCAGGAATTCGTAGCCAGAAGCGATGGTGAGTGTAACTCCCGATCGCTGGGCCTCACGCTGCGCCTCCCTGAACGACTCAAAGGTCTGGATGCCGGCGGCCTCGAAGATGAAATTGAGCCCGAACATGACGGCGAGCAGAATTGCATACAGTACTATGCCGTTAAGAAGTATTTTCCATCCCCACTTAGAACCAGTCAAAATGTTCCATGCATCCTGACGCATTTCCTTGCATGATCTCATGTCAATTTTCCCTTTCTGATTAAATCTTACGCCAGCGCCGCCAGTACCTCCGGCAGAAGCTGTTTCTTGCGCGAGAGGACGCCTGGCATCAGGAGGACGCCAGACTCCGCGCGGCGGTAGGGAAGCGCGCGGCGAACTGCCTCGTCGCCCTTGAAGAGAAGCTCGGAATTGCCGCGCACGGGATCGGTCACCATAAGCGCCGCAAAGTCGAGGCCGTTTTCCTTCTTCGTCTTCTCAAGCGCCGCGGCAAGCTCCGCCATGTGGCGGTGGAAGACCGCGAGATGCGACTCCTCTATCTGCGCGAGAACGAACTTGCGGCCACCCTCGGTGTAGAGCTTCGCGTCGGCAGCAACTGCTTCGTCGGCAGACATCGAAGTGAGCGGAGAGGCGACGGACATGAGCCCTTCCATTATCGACGCGGCGGATTCGCCGCAGAGCTTCTCAAGCCATGCACACATCGCGCGGTCGTCGTCGGTCGTCGTGGGCGACTGGAAGAGGAGCGTGTCGGAAACGATTCCCGCGATAAGGACTCCAGCGACTTCCTTCGTCGGCCGCTCGCCAGCGCCGCGGAACATCCGCGCGACAAGCGTGCAAGTCGAGCCCACGACGTCGGCCGTGTACTTTATCGGATCCTTCGTCGCGGCGAACGAGATCCTGTGATGGTCGACGACTTCCACTACTGGAATTTCCTCGAGTCCCGGAATGCCCTGGTCGGTCTCGTTGTGGTCAACGAGAATCATCCTCGCGGGCGGCGGTTCTGCGAACGCGCGCTTGAGGACTGTTCCTACGAGAACACCTTTGTCGTCCACCACGGGGAAATGGTTGTGCGCGTTGCGAACGGCGGCAGAGCGTATGTCGTGGACGCGGTCGTTTTCAGAGAGAACCTGACTGCACTGGTGAAGCGGCGCCTTGCCCACTGGAATCGAAAGATCGGCCTTTTCGATAAAGAGCGAGAGGAGCTTCGCTGGCGAGAGCATGCCAACGAACTTTCCAGCTGCGTCCTTCACAGGAAGCGACGACTCTCCAGACTTCTCAAGCGCTCTTAGCGCGTCGACAAGCGACATGTCAGCTTCGATCATCGGAACTGACGCGTCGACGAGATCCTTGACGCGCACGTAGACGTCGCGCTTCGGCCGGACGCCTTTAAGGCGGAAGTGCTCGAACACCCACTTTGCGCGCGGCGGCAGACGTCCAGCGCATATCGCCTCGACATCGCTCATTCCGGTACGTCGCCTCAAGTCGGCAAGCGCATATGCGCTCATGACCGAGTCGACGTCCGGATTCCTGTGTCCGCATACGAAAGTCTTCATTCAGCTGTCTCTCTTGCGTTCCTACCCGTGCATTATATCAAAAATTGCAGGGCCGCAATTGCAACTGCCAGAAGATGTCGTTGCAGCATCACTTGATCTTGAGGCGGAAGAAACGCCAGTCTCCGGACGGGAACACGATTGGGTCGGACACGGACTTGCGCATCAGGTTCGTCTCCGTAGAATCGCCCCGGAGCACACTCCACATATCCATATGGAGCGTTCCGTTAAGCGGCCCTTCGTAGTCCTTGCCGTCGACATCGAGATGCCGGCGAGTTCGAGCGTCACGGAGTCGGAAGTGTTCGTCACGACAACATACTCGCCCTCATCGCCACCTCCCGGCGGGACGGACATCACCTCGCAAACACGCAGGAACCGCGCGACGTCGGACGGCTCGGCGAGCGACTTGCCGAACCTGCGGGGGCGGGCGATGAAGAAGTGCCGCCCGCTTTCCCCGCACGCCATTTCACGCAGGAAGCCCGTCTTGTCGACGTACGCGAAATCGCCTCTTCGCAGTTCCGAGAACGTGTAGATGTCTGTGGCGACCTTTTCCATTCATGACAACTATACCATAAATCGACACATCCGGCATCACTCCACCGAAATCACGTAGAACGCGGCGGTACCGGTCATCGGCACGCGGAACGCAACGTCCTTGTCTGTGTCGACGGTGATCGTGTCAACGCCCGAGGCCGCCGTCCACTGCGCGACAGGAACGAGCAGGCTCTGCGAGGTCTTGAGCGTATAGGTGAAGCCGGCCTCGGCCGCGAACGGAATCACGAGCACGCTCGGATCGCCCTCGTTCTCGCCGGGCTCGATCGACAGCCCGATGAGTTCGTCGCTGCCCGTGCGCGAGCCGATGACCGGCTGCGTCGGGTCGGCAAACGGATCGGCCGCCTCGCTGATCGCCTCTTCGCCCGGCGCAACAGCCGCCTTCGCGTAGGTCGCCGCGACGAAACTGGCCGTGTCGGTCACCGTGATCGTCGCGTCGGACGAGACGAGCGCCGCCTTGATATTGCCCTGCAGCAGCACCTGTGCGCGCGGATGCGCCGCCGTGAACGCCTTGCGGTCGGCGACGAGGTAGAGCGCTCCGGCGGGCGGAATCACCGTGCCGGGTTCGAGCGTCACCGTCGTCGTGCCGTCCGAGACCGTCCAGCCCGAGACGTCGAGGAAGATCGCGTTCGGGTTGTCCACCTTGACGTATGTGTTCGTGCCGTCGGCGTCCACGATGCGGCGCGACACGCGCACCTTGAGCCCGGCGCTCTGCGCGTCGGGGATGCCGGCGTTGTAGCTCACAAACGCCCCGTCCACGACCGCCGTGAAGACGGTGTTGGTGTCGATGAACGTCTCGTTGGCCGCGCTGTGCGTGACGTAGAGGTGCTCGCGGCGCGGGACGATGTAGTCGTTCCAGATTTCATCCGCTCCCTTTGCCGGCTCTGCGCGGAAGGCACTCCATTGGGCACTCGTCCAGATGTCGATTGCACTCCCAGTACCCATTCCCGTCCACTTGGCGCGGTCGAGAAGCGCGGTTTCGTGAATGGCGTTCGTCTGCGAGGCGAACATCTGCCAAATCGGTGTATCGGCCGGGGCGGTGCCGGGTGCCTTGAGGTAGGCATCCATGAGCGTGCGGAGACGCCGCAGGTGCATCCCGCGCAGGAGCGGGTCGCCGTAGATCGCGTCGAACGCGCCGTTGTAGTTGGCGTCCGCACCGCCTCCGCCCGTGAAGAGATCAGTCTTGCCCTTCTGGTACATGCGCACCTGCGAGCCGCCGTAGAGCGGGTGGGACTTCTGCTGGTCGTCGCTGGCGACAATGCCCTTGGTCCATCCGCCCTCCACATAATACTGGCCGAAGGAGAGGTTCATGTCGTAGGCGCCGGGCCACCAGGTACCGGTCTCGTTGTGGAGATAGACGCAGAGGTTGCCCCACACGTCGTCCATTTCCTGCGTGATGCGCGTCGCGGCCATGTAGTTGATCCACATCGGGACGTTGAGAATGTCCCAGGCGAGAACCGACTTGTCGGACGACTTGAGGTTCGAGACGAGCGTCTGGAAGTTGGCCGTCGCCTGGCTTTCGTTCTCCTGTTCCGGAATCTTTGTTTCAAAGCCGGCTGTTGAGGATGTCTTGCGCAGGGAACCCGCGTTTTTCACGAGCTCGCAGTCGTCGTCCCAGCCGTAGTAGTCCACGATCTCGTCCGTAAAGCGGATGGAGTGGAACCCGAGCTGGTAGAACTCGCCGTTGCGCTGGAGGCGCACCGGATAGTGGAACGGCGCCTTGACGCCGACCGCGTTCATGAACTGGAACGCGACGTTCTGGCGCAGGAACGAGGGATCCATGAACTCGCTGGTGAAGCTCGTCTTGCGAACCGTTCCAGACTCGCCCGTGTAGGGGTTCACGTAGGCAAGCTTGTCGCTCTTGTTGAACTTGAGGCCGTGGGACTTCTTCTGGAAGTTCGCGGAGGTGTTGCCCCTGAGGTCGATCGTGACGTTGTCGTAGAGGTGTCCGTTGTAGTAGATCGAGCAACGCGCACCGATCGTCATGTCGGCGTAGGCCCCGCTCGACGCCGTTGCGAGCTTGTCCGAGTCGATGTCCATCGCCGCGAGGTTGCGCGGGTCGTCCGTCGGATCGTCCGCGAGGTCCGTGCCGACGTTCGGCGCGGCCACGAACAGGTGGAAGACCGGGAGGTCGCTCGTGAAGCCCGGCGCGGTGATCGTGCCGTAGTATTCGGGCGAGCCGTCGGCGGAGCCGAACGCGGGTTCCTTCGTCGTGCGGTCGGCAGAGTCGGTCGCAACGAAGCGCCAGCGGATAAGCGAGCCGGGAAGCGCGTCGGCGTAGACCGAGGCGGGAATGGTCGCGGTCCAGGCAAGGCCGTCGCCGGAGTCGGTCATCGCGACTTCGACTTCGTTGCTGAAGGCGAGGCGGTAGAACATCTTGACGCCCGCAATCGTCGAGCCGGGAAGCGGCTCCCACGTGGAGGTCACGGTCAGGTCGGCGTCAAGCGCGACTTCGTCGGCGCTGTGCGCCTCAGAGACGAACGCCGCGCCGAGGGCCGTCGCGCCGTCGTAGTTGTTGGCCGCGCCGGGGGTGATCTTCTTCTTGGAGAAGTAGTAGAGGTTCACGCCGTCGAAGTCGGCCGACGGACCCATCGACTGTCCGTCCGCAAGTCCGCCGAGGACCTGGAACGTGTCCAGCTCGTTGCCGTCGGCGTCATAGAGGTGAAGCTTGGGCGTGTTGTCCGCCTTGCACTTGTAGGCGCCGCTGCGGAAGACATTGCCCTCGACAAGCACTGTCGCCGCGTCGTAGCCGAAGTCGTCGCTGCACCAGACGACTGCATAGGCACCGGCAGCGAGCGTGTAGGACGGAAACACGATGTCCACCTTGCCGAACTTGTTCTTCTGGTAGCGCTTGACCGTGTAGCCATCGAGATCGACGGCCTGCCCGCCTTTGTTGTAGATCTCGATGAAGCTCGTTGTGTCGCCCCACGGATTGGCCACGGCGGAGCCGACTTCGCTGATGCGTAGGTCGGGCGGACCGAACTTCGTCGTGAAGCTCAGGCTGTAATGCGCCGTCGCGTCGTTCGCGTTCGAGACGACGAGCGACACGGCGTATGTCGTTCCCGTCGCGAGATTGGAGAGCGGAATCGCGATCGAATCGCCCTGCTCCCAGCCGTTGGTGTAGCAGACGAGCGCGGGCAGTGTTTCGGAAGACGGCCCGTAGGCAAGATAGAGATCGGCTACGTCAAGGCCGTTCGTGCTGGCCGTCGTGAGCGTGCCGGTGATCGTCGCGGCGTCCGTCGCGAGCGTCTCGGAATCGACCGCGAACGTCGCCACGATCTTGTCGCTTGCGAAACTCACCTCCTCGGCCGCGCCGTAGCCGAGGAACGCGGCTTCGGCCATGGAGTCGTATTCGGCCTTGGCCCAGTCGGCCGTGGCCGCGCCGTCGAGGACGCGGATTTCGTCCATGTCGCCCTTGAAGGAGTCGTCGCTCGCCGTGTTCATGTAGGAGCCGAAGGTCCAGTAGTTGGCGCCGGCGTTGACCATCGAGCCGGGACCCGTCTTCCGCTGGAACTCCACGCCGTTGAAGTAGCCGACAAGCGAACCGGCGACGCCGTCGTAGGTGAAGCCGACATGGCCCCAGACCTGGTTGGCGAGCGCGGTGCCATACGACCAATTGTGGCCGCTCTTGGTCGCCACGGAGACATAATTGCCCCCTTCCTGGATCAGCAGGAAGCCGTCGGAACCGCCCCACGTTGAAATGCTGCCGCCAAGGATGTGCGTGCCGTTGTTTTTGCCGCCGTTGCCGTCGCGCTTGAACCACGCGGACACCGAATACTGGTTTCCGGCGGTCAGGGACGCGTGCGGGTTGGCGAGGTTGAGGCCGATGGTTTTGTATTCGGCCTTGTTCACGCCGCCGCCGACGTAGCCGGAGGAGGCCGAGGCCGCGACCGACGCGGAGCCGGCAGCCGCCGCGACGCCGCCATTGACGACGTTGGTGATCGCGTCGCCGCCGTGGATGACCGCGACGTAGCTCGACCAGACCGCGCCGGGGTCGTTCGCGGGCGGATCGGCGTCCTTCCAGCGCAGGTAGAACGCCGTGGCGATGCCGTCGAGCGTCGGAAGCTTCACCCACACGAGCGACTCGCCGGTCGTGTCCCACGACTCAATCTCGTGCGGGAGGACCGTGCCGTCCGCAAGCGAGAAGGAGATGTCCGCGCCGCCCGTCGCGCACTCGTCGTAGTCGAAGCCGTCGATGGCGCTCTCCGAGATGCGCACGAGCACCGGGAAGTTTGCAAGCGCGGTGGAACCGGCGTAGCCCTTCGTGTGCAGGAGCGCATAACGGGTGAAGGAATCGTCGGAGCCAAGAGAAAGTTCAGCGGGAAGGACGCCGACCCGAGCCGAAACCGTGTCGGAGCGTTCCGACGCCATGACTGTCGCCGTTGCCGACACGGCGTAGTTTCCTACCGCCGCATAGGCGTGCGTAAGCGGAACCGCGAGGCCGGCGGCGGTGATGTCGAGGTTCGTGACGGTCGTCGAACCGTCGCCCCAGTCAACGGTGATCGACCCGGCGGCGCTGGCCGAGGCCCCCAGCAGCTGAACCTGGAGCGGCAGGGTTGCGACCGAGCCGACCGTGACCGTGACCTTGTCCGCATCCGCCGAGAGTGCCACGTCGTCGCCCGTGACGAGGAATTTCGCGTCCGAGACCGTGGCGCATTCGGCGGCAAGCCAGTCGGCGCTGCTCATCACGTTGCGCAACCGGATTTCATCCATCGCGCCGGTCAGGCCGTTCTGATTGTGTCCGGCGATGTTGCCGAACGTGTAGGCACTGCCAAGGGAGGAGTATTGATGGTTGTTGTTGTCATAAGTCTCGCCGTTCCTGCTCATTCGATAGCTTCCGCCATTGAAAGAAGCGGAGAGCAGCGTCCACTTGCCGTAGGTGTTGCCCGAAAACGTGGGCTTGACTTCAGCCGTCCCTGAGTTTAGAGCCTTTGAATAAAAATTGTCGGTTCCCGAAACTGATGCGTCCATGCGGAGAAGCCATCCGCCCGTGGCCTCGCTTGCCAAGAGATAGGATCCCGCAAAGCATTCGCTCCGTTCGGCGCCAGTCACGTCATGGTTCGCGAAGAACGAAACAGTGAAAGAGGACGGAGAAGTGAGATAGCCGTCCGGGCATGGCATATCGATCCAGCCCCTGCTCGACGTGCCAGTAGAAATCGTGCGTCCGGCGCCAACCATGCCGTCGGCCTTCGCCGCCGTTACCGAGTTCGCCGCCCCATCTAACACGGAGCCCTGAACGGTCGAGTTGGCGACCGTGATTGCGCCATCTGCCGTTTCGCCCAAGTGCCAGACGGCGATATAGCCCGCCGTGTTCCAGAGGTCGTAGGCGAGATTCGGCGCCGTGTAGTTCGCGTTCCCGTATGCCAGCGTGACGACGGCATCCTTGTAGAGGCTGTCCATGCCGACCCAGACGAGACCGCCGGATGAGGCGTCCCAGGTATCGACTTCGTGCGGAAGGAGCGTGCCGTCCTGGAAGAACGCCAGAGCGCCGGACGAGCCGATCTGCGACACCTGATCCGCCGAGATCCTCACAAGGACGGGGAAGTTTTCAAGGGCGTCTGCCTGCGCAAGCGAGCAGCCCGCCGCCGTGAAATCCATCGACGACGAGAAATCGGCGAGAAGCGGTTCGTCCCAGTCGGCAATTGTCGCCGTTGCCGTGTCGCCGGCGAAGAGAAGCGCCGTCGTGTCCGCCGCGACAGTGAGCGTCGTGCCCGCCGTATCCAGATCGATGACGCCGGTTACAGTAATGGACGCAGAGGAGTCTCCGTCGGAGATCGTGACGGAGTGCGGCACTTCGCGGTAGTTCGTGAACTCCGCCGCCGTGCCCGAATAGACGAGCGGAATGGTCAATGCGCCGTCCGTTCCCGTGCGCGAAACCGTGTAGGTCAGCGAGCCGCCGTTCTCCGAGACGGACGTCGCCGAGACCGAGACGTCCACCTCGCCGAAGAAGAAAGTGCCGGAGCCGTATTTCGTGGCGCTCTCGTTCAGGCTGTTCGTGCCGCGGATCGCGAAGGTGTAAGTCGCATCCTGCGGAAGACCGGTCGCGCCAGACGTAAGATCGAACGCGAGCGTATAGGCGGTCTCGTTCGCGTCGCCCGTCACCTCGTTGCCAGACGTGAGCGGGAACGCGTATTCCGTCCCATCGGTCGCCGTGAACACGGCGGAGAGCGCGGCGGTGCCTTCCGAAAAATAACCGGTAAAGACGAGCGACGAACCGGACTTCGCAAGCATCGGAGCAAGGTCGAACTGCGGCTCGGTCTCCGAGGCCGGATGGCCGTCCAATAGCGCGAGATAGACCGTGCGGCCGTCGTTGCCGTCTGCCCACTTCGCGAACACCTTCTCGTTGTCGGGATCGGCGTAATCGGCGATCGTGCCGCCGGAAGCGGCCAGCACCGTCACCCAGTTGTTGGTGTAGTCTTCGTAGAAGTAGCAGACAGGCGACGTGTAGGATGACGGGGTTTTTTCGTTCTTGTTTAGCCAATACTTGTGGCTGAACAACTTGGCCGGAACCGATGCCGGCGCGTCGCCGAGGAAGGTAATGGTCTGAAGATTGTAGAGGCCTTTGAACGGGCTGAAATTGACCTTCGTCGTATCGGCGGCGTAGTTTCCTGAAATCGTGCCGCCTGTCGTGATGGATGACAGTTTAGATCCGATGACAATATTCGTGATGCCCGGCAGGAAGTGGAACGCACCGCCGCAAATCGTTTCGACGCCGAGAAGCTCGATATCGCCGGAAAGAGGATAGGTCGTTGCGCCATCCCACTCCGTGTGCTGCCCGAACGCGCCAGCACCGATCGTCTTTATCGAAGGCGACAGTTGGGGGTCGTATGACGCCAAGGATGCCGTCTGGTTGAACGCGCAGTCACCAACGCGCTGCAGTTTCGAGGAAAGAAGGACCTTCTTCAGCGCGCCTTTGCTGTATTGGAACGCCGCCGTGCCGATGTTGGTGACCGAGGTGAGGTCGAGACCGGCAGACGGGTGGCTCCATCCTGAAGAGTTCCAGAATGCCATCGCACCGACTTCGACGATCGTCCACGTTTCGTCCGAACCCGAGAGCGTGATCGGCTTCGAGAGGTCGATTGTCCACGACTTGGAGCCACCCATGGCATCACCAGTGGCTTTCTCGAAGGCCGCGTCCGCGGCTTTTTGTCCAAGCCGCAGCGTGCGCGCTTCGGCGTCAAGGACGGTCATATTGAGCGTGGCCGTTCCGTCGGTCATCGTCGTGTCGCCGACAATGCCGCTATTGAGCGTCCAGTCCGCCTGCGCGGTGAACGCGAACAGCAGCGAGGCGAGCGCGCTAAGTGCGCATTTCCGCCCCCCCCCCGTGATTATGTCAATGTATCTCTTCATGGTTGTTTGCCTTTCCTTGATTAGTTGTTCAATTCAACTGCGGCGGCAGCTCCTCGAACAGCGACTTGAGGGTGGAGACGGCGAGCGACTTGCCGAACCTGCGGGGGCGGGCGATGAAGAAGTGCCGCCCGCTTTCCCCGCACGCCATTTCACGCAGGAAGCCCGTCTTGTCGACGTACGCGAAACCGCCTCTTCGCAGTTCCGAGAACGAGAACGTGTAGATGTCTGTGGCGACCTTTTCCATTCATGACAATTATACCATAAATCGACACATCCGGTATCACTCCACCGAATTTTTCATGTTTGTGCTTTGCCAGAGTAAACGCAATTTTAGATTTTGTTTAGTTGGTCAAAGGTGAAGGTTGAGGGATTGATTGAATGTGTATTGTGCTTTATTTAGTCATTCGCTTATCCTGCGCTCCGAGACGGCGGACGACACGTAGTTCGTCGCGGGGCTCTCGCAGAGACGGCCGATTTCGGAAAGGACGCGCCTGAGCCGGGCAATCTCGAAACTCGGGTCCTTGGGCTTGCAGGCGACAAGCGACTCGGGATGGAACTGGACGCCCGCCGCGGGATACGTGTCGCACTCGATTGCCTCGACGACTCCATCTGGCGCACGAGCGGCGACGCGGAAACCCGGGGCGAGACGCTTAACGCACTGGTGGTGGTGGCTGTTCACGGCCAGCGGCGCCCCTCCGATGGCAGCCGCGAGGCGGGAGCCGCTTTCTATCGTCACGGCGTGAGCAGGAGGATTCACAGCGTCCTCGGACCACGACCCGACGCGGTGGCGGCATGCGGCGACGCCCTGCGGCGGCATATACTGCGTCGGGATGTCCTGGACGAGAGATCCTCCGAAGAAGACGTTTACGAGCTGATTCCCGCGGCAGATCCCGAATATGGGGAGCCGGCGCCGCACCGCGCACGCCATAAGCGCAAAGTCGAACCTGTCCCTCTCGGCGTTCACGTGGCTCGCGGAGTTTGTCTCCGAGTATCTCGCAGGGTCAACATCCTCGCCGCCCGTCATAAGCAGAAGGTCTACGCGCGAAAGAACCTCGTCGAGCCGCGCTTCGTCCGTGCAATGCGCGATCAGCACCGGAACGTGTCCGGCCTCCGCAAGCGCGTCAAGGTAGTATGTCGACGCGACGTTGGGCGGGCGGCTGCAGTTGTCGCTCACTCCCACGACAAGCGGCTTCGCGTCTGCAGGCAGCAGACACGCCGCAGCCGAGAGGCAGAGCGCCACGATCGGGCAGATCATCTTTCTCATGGGAACATTATACCAAAAATCAGCAACTTGACACTACTATCAATAGGGTCATCAACGAGCATCACCCGAAATTTCGCCTGTCAGAAACCTAAATTGGCTTCACCTACCTTGTCGTAAGCGGGAGATTGGCTCCTGCACAACAACAAAAAAGAAAGTCTAAAGAGACCGGCCTTGGCGCCCTTCTCGGCGCGCTTGTCGGCGGGCTCATCGGCGCGGCGCTCTAAGCCGCGCCGCCTAAAGGCCACTTCCTCGGCCGCGCGGCAGCAGCGATAGGGCCACGGGCCAGCGCAGGGTCATTCACGGCGCCATGTCCAGAGCTGCCAGCGAAGGCGATCGGACGTGAACTCGTCTTTGTACTCAGGCCAGAACACCCATGTTCCCGCTGGATGGAAATCGCGAAGCCTTGGGAACTGGTCGAGATCGGCGAGCGGATCGGACGGCGAGATGGTCACCGACTCCGGGCATTTGGAGGGCGCAGGTCCTCCGTTCAGCGCCTTCAGCGCGGCAACAAGAAAATCGCCAGGACCAATACGCGTTCCGCCAACATCTATCGACGCGGGGATGTGGCGAGAGAGATCGATCCTGCCTGCCGACTCTCGCAGATCAATGGTCTTGAGCGCGACGGAACGGTCGATTGCATACGGCTTTTCGAGGAATCCGTACGTCCTGCCCGGGCGGAACTCCCGAAGCGAGTCGTCGCGCAGAAACGCTACGGCCGCCTGAAACACGTCTGCGACCGAATAGACCCCGGTGCACCTCAGAGCGCCGAAGCCAGACATGTCGTTCCGCTTGATGGCCGAACGATGCCGCTCGGCCGCGGCCTTTTCCGAGAGCGTCGTCAGCGCGAAGCGCCCGTCTGCCTTGATCCTCCGCAGCAGTTCGCGGATCCGGGCGTAGTAGAGCTCGGTGTCCGCTGCGCTGCGGCGGCGCGGGACGTTCCATTTGCCGAACTCGCAGAAGTTGCCTTTCATGAAGTTGACGCTATCCCAGAACTCCGCGTTTACCGCCATGCACGGATGCAGGAATATGATCTGGCGCGGGCGAGACGCCAGCTCGTTCAGCGCCTTCGTCCAGTTGATGCCCAGCACGTCATCCTTGCAGCCAGCGATGCCGCCTTCCTGCCCGGGGATAAGCGCCTCGATCCAGAATGTATTCGAGTACGGGAACTGTCGCATGCCCTGAAACCAGTCGCCACCCGCCTCGTCGCGCGCACACACCGTGTCGCAGTAGAACTTTATGCCGAGGTCGGAATAGACGTCCATCGCGACGTAGCTTTTCGAGGCCCCTGGAGGAACAGCGAAGAATGGACGGCGTCCCGTGACGCGGCGGATGAGCTCGATCGCCTCCTTCTCCTGCTTGTAGACACGCGCATAGGCAGCGGCATAGTCAGCACCATCCGACATCTCCATGATGTTCGGATGCAGGCTGTGGTACATGGACTGCGTGCCAATCAGGTGCGGACGCATCGCCTCGACGACGTCCTTGCGCCCGTAGCGCTCTATCTCGTGCGCAAGATATCCGGCGAGCGCAATGTGCACGACGAAGCCCTCGTCGTGAAACAAGTTGCAGAGATCGCGGAGCGCGTCATTCGGCCTGTCGGACGTGTAGTCTTCGGCGTCGAAGAACACCATGACCTCCGTCGTCGCGACGGCAGGCGCGTTCGTCCTGCCGTTGCTACCGATCGGACCGAAGCAGATCGCGCGGACCTCGAGCGTGGAAGAAAGGTGCGGCTGGGCCTGCGGCGTCCCGACGAAAAAGATGCGGTCGCTCCTAGTCGGAACAGCGGTAGAGACAGTCGTGCCATCTGCAAGTAAATAGCTCGACGCGCTGTTCATGTCGGACGACGTGTTAGCCCAGATGTAGTTGACGTCCGCTCCGCAGTTTCCCGCCAGCACAGAGGCCACGAGAGCTGCAAATGTGTATTTATGTTTCGTCATGATGTTACTCATGATTCATGCTGAAAGCGAATGCAGTCTGCCAATCCAGGGCTTATGGTTGTCCTGTTGTCAATAAAGAAGTATCGTCGAGCCTTCTGCCATGCCTGCCAAGTCTTGGACTTTGCCGTATGAAAAGAAGTCAGCATCAAACTGTGTAGAATAGTTAGCGTCCATCCAGTCGCTTGAGGTGTCCCCGCGGCGAATGCGAATCTCGTCAACATTAAAATTCAAGACTGTGCTTCCCTGGTCTGTCCCATTCCGCCCCGTAAGCGCCATGCCTGTGGTTGAGAAATCAACCGCGACCTTGTCTTTTTCACCCGCTTTGTGCGATCCATTGACGCATGTTCGGGTTTTAAAGCTTTTCACGGAATCAGCCCAAACAGCCGTGACAAACCGCCAGTCCGTTTGGTTCGCCACGGCTGACGGCCAATTGCCGTAACATCCAAACTCACCAGACATCTGGTAGATTTCAATCGGTCCGAATGCGAAAGCATTTCCACCATTCATGCTAGATGCCTGAACGAACATTCGATTGTATTTTCCTGTCGGAACAAGCCATGTCTCAACCGAATACCCCGTTGCGGAAAAAGCCCACGATGCAGTATGCTCCGGCAACACTGCAAGAACAGAGTTAGCCACATGGTAGCGCGTTCCGTTTGCGAGCGGCGTTGCAGCGGTGGGCGCATTGGGCGTATTCCCGCCCGCACTGCGTACCGCCTTCGCTCCGCAACCGGAAGCGTCAGGATAGGAGTTGTCGGCATTCTGCGCGGCGAAGTGCCATACGCCAACATATCCGGCGCTTGTCCAGACGTTGGTCGGATACACGGGAGGAAGCGTTGCTTCGGATCTTGGGGAAAAGTAGGCAACAATGGTTGTGGCAGAAGAAAGCGTCGGAGCCGAGACCCAAACAAGCGCCGCGTTCATGTCGGCATCCCATGTGTCTATCTCGAAGTCGAGGTTGACGCCGTTCGCATCGGCGAAGCGCAGCTCGTCGACTGGCGTCGCAAAATCGCCGAACTTGAAACCTTTCGCCTTGTCAAGCCGGACGAGAACAGGAAAATTCGCAAGTTCTCCACCGGAATACTTGCCAACGCCGACGGACATCGTAACGGACTTTCCGAACACTGAAGTGTCAAGCGCAGCCGCACTGGCGGACAAGGAGAGCGCCAAGGGAATGAGAAACAGGGGAGAACATTTCATCGTTGACGGTTTCATAATTTCACGAAATTGCATGGCAGATGTTCAATTGCTGGATGGTGAGACGCTGCCAAAGGCAACGCCAAGGTCGATGTGCCTGTCCATACCAAATATCATGAAGAACCTCGAGGGGACTTGATGCCCTTCTGAGTCCGTAGTTCCACATGGAAGATCGACAGGGGAATTGTCGCCGACCGACTGCTCGCACCCAACACAGACCCATTCATCCCTCGGCGTATCGAGTGAGTCTGCTGCAAATGCGGCATAGTAACGCCCACCAACGGTCTCCGCTATGCCTATCACAAACTTGTCCGACGTTCCTTCAGTCGTAAAAGAAAGCCCTGTGCCGTCGGCGCGGATCGACGCCGCATAAAGTTCCCAGCCTGACTCGGCGTATACGCCGCGAAAAGCGCCAAACTCGCCATTGCCGAGAAACACCACGCGTTCGACTTGCGTAGCGCCGAGCGGCAGCGCGGTCTTTGGCGAAAACGCGGAAATCATAACTGGCCTGGTCTCAAGGCCCTATCTAACCGTAATTGTAAACCGCCGCTCGGAATCATTCCACCAGGTGACGTTCTGCGTGACGCCGGAGAGCCACGTTCCGACGTCGTCGATTTTCTCGGGTAGGGTCTTCGTAGCGCCGGCGAACTTGAACGTGTGGCCGGACGGACCGGACGCCACCCACTCGCGCCAGGCGTCCCGCTGGCTCCACGGCAGGTGGATCATGATGTTCTGCGTCTTAGTGCCAGCCCACAGTCCTGAGGGAAGTGACGCTGGAAGGTTGCGGAACCAAACATGCTGCTCTATGCCGGTCGTCCCGGACCCCTCCATCCAGTTGGCCGTGATGCTTTCCATCGTGGCCGAAAGGACGACGTTCGTGAGGTTCGGGTTCTGGAAGAACGCATACTGGCCGATCGACTTAAGCCCCTTCTTCGACGCCGTGAACGTCTCGATCTTCGATGTACGGAAGGCCCGTGTCCCGATCCGCTCCAGCGTGGGCGGCGACACGACATGCCCCTGGATGGGATCGTTGATGAAGACGGGGGTCGAATCCGTTCCAAGGGTCTCGAGTTTAGGAGGAAGCAACGGCGTCACGTTCGTCAGGGAGGAGTTGCCGTCGAAGCAGCCGATGCCGACGACCCTTGTGGTCTCCGGGAGGACGACGCTCCCGAGCTTCGGACAGGCGTAGAACACATATTCCGGGAACGTCTCGACGGTCGAGCCGCCCAGATCGGCACCCTCGAGGGCCGAATCGGTGTGGAAGACTCGGTTGCCGATCGTTTCGAGCCCGCGCGCCACGACGGGGCCGGAAAGCGCCTTGCATTCGCGGAACGCCTCGTTCCCCAACGACTTGACGGAATCCGGCAGGAAGTCTTCGATCACGACCAGCGCGGTGTCCTGGTAGAACGCCTGGATTCCGATTGACTGTAGACCGCCGTTGAGCCGAACTCGGACGAGGTTGGGGTTGCTCTTCAAGGCGTAGTTGCCGATACTCGTCGCGTTCGCGTTCATCACGACGTTGGTGAGTCCGTCGATATAGGCGAGAATCGACTGACCCGTGTTGTCCTTGCCGGCAAGGAAGTCCGGCGAGTAGGCCAGTTCGCTCCCGCCCTCGTCGCGGACCGGAACCGAGAAGTCGGCGTTCCGGAGCGTCGTGCTGTTCTTGTTCTCGCCGGGAATGATGCGAATCTGGCCACCCGAGAGGACGACGCCCTTGATCACGTTTTCGAAGCCGGACGAATCCGTCCAGGCGATTGACCCGCGCGTCTTTCCGGCAGGCGGCGGCGTGTATGTCCAGCAGTCCGTTCCAGCGACAGCGGTAAAGCCGACCGCAAAAAGGAGCAGCAAAACACAAAGTTGTTTCATGAAATATGCGAGGGCCTATCGGATGTTTATTCTAAAAACTTGCGGGCAACGGACAGATACATACCCCACGTAGAGCCCGTCATCTCGAACGGAAACACTTATCTTTCTGAGGTCGGGGTTACTTTCGGGGCGCGCCACGAAGTCACTGCGTGTCGGCGCGGAGCCAGACTCGAAGGTCGCCTCGCTCCAGTCGAGGACCTTGCAAGACGCGCCGCGGACCGGCGAGACGCGGGGATCGGTGTCGACGTCCACATAAATTGGCGCCGTAAGCTTTAGCGTCGAGCCAGCGGCGAGCTTCACGCACCCTCGGCCGTCGTCTGACGAGCCCGCCTCAACGCGCAGCGCGGAGCCGCTCTCGAAAGTATTTGTGCCACCGAGTGTCAGGACGCCGCCCTTGTTCCATTCGCCGCCGAAAAGCGCGCCACCGCTCTTCACTGTCATGCCGTCCAAGGTCGAGAGACTTCCGGTGCCGCCGAGGCCGGAGCCCGACTGGACCGTGACAGACCGGGCGACGAGGTTCGAGTTCACGAGAAGATTTCCCTTATCGCAGACGTTGACCTTGCCGGTGAAGTCAGAGTTGTCGGCCTCGAGCGCGAGGTAGCCGCCGAAGCTGTTCCCGGAGAAGTTCCACGTCTTGCCGCTTGTGCCGAGCTTGAGCGAGCCGCGAAGACGCGCGGCGACGATGTGGTTCGTGCTTTCGAACCTGGTTGTCGCGTCCCAGTTCTGCCCGAGCTCGTAGCGGATCGGGTTCATGAACAGGATAGTCCCGTCAGCGAACTCCGATCGGTTGCCGAACATGAAATACGGGGGATAGGCATAGTAGTCACTGTAGGCCTTGCCGGCCACGTTCGTGTGCGCGGCATCCCCGAGCGGGATTTCCACGGAGCCGCTCGTGGTGTTGGTGAGGTTGAGCATCGGGTCTGCGTTCCAGCAGACGGTACGCTCGCCGCCGAAGCCCGTGAAGCCCCAGCAGGCCAGCCTGCTTGACTGGAAGAAGCGCGGCGTCGAGGACCCATCGAGCATCGGGCTGAAGTCGTCGCTCAAGCCGAGCGTGCTCCGCCAGACATGGTCGTTCGGGAGGTAGAACTCGCCGCTCGGGGGCAGGCCGGCTGCGGTCTCCGGATAAAAGCAACCCCTATAGAGGCGGACATACGATTTGACGGAGGGGTCGTACCACGTGGTTTCGCCTTTGACGATGAATGCGCCATACCCCGTCTTGTCGCCGACGGCGGTGCTATTCGACCCATGCTTGCGGACGACGACATTGGATACGACCCAATCCGCTTCGAACGTTGACTGGTTGTAGTCGCGGATTCCCCATTCGAACGTCGCCTGGGGAAAAACGAACGGCGCCCCGTATTCATGCAACTTGCGTCCTGGCCAACCATTGTCCATGCGGATGGACGACATTCGCGGGAACAC
This sequence comes from Kiritimatiellia bacterium, assembly GCA_045536845.1. Taxonomy (GTDB): domain Bacteria; phylum Verrucomicrobiota; class Kiritimatiellia; order RFP12; family UBA1067; genus UBA1067. Next base: position 32,885 of record JAZSOG010000028.1, read on the forward strand.
CAAGGGCGCGCCGATCGCATTGGATATGGAGGTAGGGTCCCCCGTAAAATAAAATTTGCTGACATTCGTCATGGCGCAGGAATTCGCAAACGTCAATCGCCCGCCTTCGACGCTAAGCTGACCCATGAAGTCCGGCGAGGCGCCGCCCAAAATGGTGTTACCTCGGCCGGTGACTTTCATCGTTGTGTTTGAGACCCCGTCAGGCAACAAAAGTTCTCCGTTCAGATTCAGCCATGCATTGTCTTCTCCAACGGACGAGATTACAACGGTCTGCGAATTGGATCGTGAAAAACGGATCGGGTTGCGTATCACGTTGGTTCCGTACGAAGCCTGAACAATTGGCTTCTCGGCGGTGAAGGAAAGGACGCCGGAGCCCGAGAAGTCGTATCCGCAGCTGTGATAGCCCCCCAGATAGGCTGCATCGACCGTCTCGGTCTTGCCGTCCGTGAAGCGCAATGACGGCATGGCAACATCTCGGTTGATGACCGGGCTCAATCCGGCGGGCGAGGTGAAGTAGAGCGTCTTGTCGGGCGTCGGGAGCCCGCCCTCGAAGACATAGGCATTGGGGTCGTCAATGTCCTCGGAGAGTCCAGACCAGACGTTGTCTCCTTCGGCGAGGGTGGAGGATGCCGACTGTTCGACGGATCGGCTGTATCCGCCCGCGTTCTCGGCGGTGAAGCGGTAGTACAGAGGGGACGCGGTTGGGAGGCCGACCAGGACGAAGTCGCTAAAGTTCGCCGGCATAGTGGCGAGATTCACCGTGTAGGTTTTGGAAGTTGACACCTGGCTGAAATCGTCGGAGGTCGAGACGTCGACCGTGATCCGGGTTATCACCTCGCCCCATCCTGTGCCGGTGAACGTAAGCGTGATTTCCGGAGCGAGATGGGCCATGTTGACACTCGCGGTGAACACGGGGGCGGGATTCGGCGTCGCAAACGGAGCGACGATCGATTCGCCTGCGACGGCGAGGGAGTTCGTCGCACGGACCTGTGCGTAGTAGGTCGTGTTCGGCGAGAGGCCGACGAGGGACTTCGAAACCGACGAGGGAGCCGTAGACACACGGTCAAGCGGCACGGCGAAGAGCGGCGAGGAGAGCGACGAATCCGTCCCGACGAGGAGTAGCAGGTCCGCCCACGAGGCGGCAGTCGTCATCCCGGCGTCCATCCCGAGCGAACTGACGGCCGCGACGAACGTCGCATTGGTATAGGATACGTCCGAAACAGTCACGCCGACCTGCGGCTCGGCGGACGCCCCGTAGGGCTGCGCCGCACCGGCGGTCAGGAAGGAGGAACTCGACTGCGTGGCGTAGTCCGCCGCGATCCAGTCGGCGGACGGCACGAACGCGCCAAGACGAACCTCGTCCATCTCGGCGTTGACGCGGCGGCCCTTCTTGTCCGCTTGATCTTTATTGTAGGCATCCTGCGTCGAGCAGCCGATGCCGATGTCCGTGTCCTGCTGATTTACCGTTTCGGTGCACGTCACGGTTTCGAGATAGACGCCGTTGAGGTAGATGTCAGCATACTGCTTGTCGTTGCCGACGTCGTAACGCCACGCGACATCAACCTTCTTCCAGACATCGTCCGTCTTGCTGAGCGTCGCGCCGAGGTTGTAGGTGCCGGACGTCGTCGCGGGCGTCGTCGAGCCGGCGTAGACGCGCATCAGCTTGGGGGTGCTTCCGCTGTTCTCGTGGAACGAGAATCCCCACCCCGTGCCCTGGTCGCCCTTGCGGCGGCAGATGAGATTAGCCCACTGAACCACGCCCTTCGCTCGCATCCAGAACGATGCGTGAAAGTCGGTGCCGAGCGCATCGGCGGCCGCTTTCTTCGCAGGGTCCGCCGCGCTCCCCCCCAACGGGCACGCGGATCGAGCGGTCGTGGTTGCTGTCCGGGGAGATGAGCCAGGCACCGCCGACCATGCTGCCGGACGCGGCCCCGCCGACCGGCGTGGATCCGTCAAGTCCGTTGGCCGTCGAGTCGTGGATCGTGACAGGGTTGGAATCGGACGGCGTTCCCGTCTCGCCCATGTGCCAAACGCCGGTGTAGGCGCTCCACGGGTTGGCGTTGCAGACATCCTTGCCGCCTGAATCCGAACCCCAGCACATGACAAACTGTGTTCCGTTCGCCATCGTCGGAAGCCGCACCCAGATCAAGGATTCACCTTCCGTATTCCACGTGTCGATTTCAAAGGGGAGGCCGTTGCCGCTCATGTCAACGAACGCGATGTCCGCGCCCGTGGACTTCGACTGAAGGTTGTCGTAGGAGAATCCGGACGGCGAGTTCTCGGCGATGCGGACGAGCACCGGAAAGCCGGAGAGCGTTGACGCGCCCGTATAGCCGGCGACGGTGAAAAGCGCGCCCTTGTCGAATGTAGCAGATGTAGGCCCAGGCAATGCCTGTGCCGTGAATGTCACGAGCGAAGCGAGAAACGCCGATATGAAATATGTTATTTTCATGTTGCCTTTTTGCTTTGCCTTGAACATGTCATTTCATGCGAATTACGAGCGGATTTGCAAGGTCGTCGCGAAGGACCCGCACCGTGCCTGTTCCTGAGAAGTGCTTGTCGTCTACGAACTCCGCACCCGAGCCTGTCGCGCCGTATGTGCCGCGCTTCTGGTTGACGCCGTTCACGTAGAGGCGGCGGACGCGGTTTTCGGCACCATTGTCGAGTTCGACACGAGAGTTCGTCGAAATCCAGTCACGGTCCTCCAGATCAAGACGCGCATCTCTGCCGAAGGGACTGACGCCGGCAATGCGCAGCTTGGCACCAGCCGCGACAGCGACGTCATTGTCGCCGAGCGTCGCATCATCGAGGAGCGAAAGCCGGCCCGCGCCCACCCAGACGCCGCCGGAGAGTCCGTCCATTGGCTGATGGAGTTGCAAGGTGCCGCCCGCGCTCTTCACGAAGCCAGCCGTGCCGGCGACGCGACAACCGATGTCGGCGGTGCTGTTCTGCTGGTTGACGTAGACGTAGGCCGTGCGGTTCCCGAAATCAACCGTCGAAGATGCAGAGTTGGCATGGTCCGGCGGAGCAAACGGCGTTGAAACGACGTTGAGATAGCCGGAGAGTATCCGGACGGTTGAATTCGGCTGGGCGAAGTAACAGTAGGCCCACGGATAGACCGCAACGGCTTCCCACTCCGCCCCGTCCTCCATCGGGTCGTTTCTTCCGTTGTTGCCAAGCTGGCGGATGCCCGTCGCAGAGGCGTCCCCGTCCGGCTCGACCTTCGTCACGCGACCCGTTGCAGTGTCGCGCACGACAACAGACCGATCCTGGTTTTCGGCGTTGGGGAAGAAGAACGGCAGAATTTCGTAGCCCTTGCCCGAGTCCCATGCGGCGGCGGGGCTGTTCACGATATGGAAATCATTGGAGATGACACCGGCTCCCTTGTCCGCGGACGTGTCGAGCCCGAACGCCGCAGTCGCGCCCGCTTCGGCAACGAAATTCGTGATGACTGTGTGTGTGTTTGGATAGACGCCGTTGTGCCATGTCGAGATGCCAGACCAGAGATGACCCATTGGGCCGGCGGCAAGACGGAATTCGCCGATTTCGTACCAGTCTTCGCGAACGTCGTCCTTGTATTTCACGTCCAACGGCCCCTGCGTGATCAGATTGAGCTCTCCGCCGTCGAGAGTCACCTTGGGCGGCATGACGCCGCCGCGCCAGAAGTTCGTAGGTGCAGTAAACTGGTAGCTGTTGCTCCAACCCGTACGGACGGAAGCCCCCTTGCGGTTGTCCTTGTCGGCAATCCACGCGCCGGACACCCTGAGCTCGGAGGCCGCAGCGCCGAGGTAGGACCTGCCCAAGAAGAGCGCCGACCCGCCGTAGTTCCCGTTGTGGTTGCAGGCAGCAGGGTTCCATGTGCCTTGGAAGCTCTTGCGGACCGGCCAGCCGCCAAGGGAAGCTGTTGAGTCGGCGCGGAGGCGGATTTCGCCCGTGCCAGTCACGTCCCCGTTGAACTGGATCTGCCCATCGGTATAGCGGTCGCCGGAGGAACGGAACGGAACGCGTCCCAGCGTCAGCACGTGATCCCCGACATTGACACACCCATTGAACGTGAGCCCCATGTCCTTCACACCCATGCCATCCACGACGAGGTCGTTCGCAAGGACGATCGACGCACCGATCGTAAGGTTGCCGGCGCCCTCGTTGCGGCCAGCCATACGGAACCGCGACTCGCTCCCGTCGTCGGTCTGGAACGTCAGCGTGCCTTTGGAGAGGTAGACCTGGTTGCCGCTGTGCGTCGAGCCGAGGCCGAGGTGGCCGACCGTCACGGCGTTGTTGCCGAGGTCGACCGTGACGGTGTATTGCGTGAGCGGCAAGTAGATGAGCGCGACGTCGCCCGGACCGTCGGGCCAGTCCTTGCCATCGGGACCGGAGATCTTCTGCCAAGAGGATGCATTGCACCAGTTGATTGTCCCGTTCGCCGCCGTGCGACTCACGAAAAGCCCGCCATGCAAGTCCTCGTCCTTTGGCGCAACAATCAGGACGCCATCCTGCGAAAGCGTAGGTTCGCCCGTCACCGGGTCGGCGCCGTAGCGCCGAATGCGGTTCGCGCCGGGCTCAAGCGCGAAGAAGGTCGTTCCCTCGACAGAGACGACAGCGTTGGTATCCCAAACGAGACTCTCGCCGGCTTCGAGCGCAGGCACAACAAGAGTATCACCAACGCGCAGGATCATGGAACCGAGATCGACGAGGTCCCGAACAGCCGCTACGGCACTGCCGACGGTGAACGAAAACGGATACGTCTCGGAATAGTGGGTGCCGTCGAGGTTCGAAGAGACGGTAAAGACGGCGGAGTGCCCCGATCCCGCAGGACCCGACCATGTGTGTGCAAAGTCGGCGGCTGACGTCTGGTCTGACCAAGACTTGACGGTGGTCCCATCGACGGCGAGCGAGACGGAATAGCTTGCGCCGACTTCAAGGGAGAGGCACGAAATTCCGAGCGTTTCGACGCTGTCGCCGGCGGGAGTGGCAGAGGGGGCGGACATCTTCGCGGGAGAGGCGAGGGTCGAGCATGTCGTTGCTAGCGGGATGATCGTCTCAAGCCCCCACGTGTTTACGAGGCGGAGGCGAGCGTGGTACGCCGTATTGCCCGTGAGCCCGGTGGCCATCAGTGCCTGCATGGAGGGAAGCGATCCTACCGCAGTTTCCGAAGCGGGGAACGAGAGCGTCGAGCCGACAGGAAATTCGCCAGACGTTGAAACATCGAGCGTCAGGTCGGCAGAGAACGAGCCAGGCCCCCAGTCCGTGACAACGCCCGTGAAGGACAGCGAAGCGAATCCGCCAGACACAAACGCGATCGTCCCAGCCGCGAACCCGGGGTCGAGCGTCGTCTTTGACACCGTGGAGGACGCGCCGGTTTCATGCTTGTCGTTCGTCCCGACGACGCGGGCGTAGTAGGTCGTATTGGTCGTGAGGCCGACAAATGTCACCGCCTCGGAGCCAAGGCCTGTCAGCGCGAGGCGCTTGGTCTGGATGACATTCGCGAAGGCGTCGTCCGTGGCAAGTTCAACGTCGATGTCGACCGAAGAGGCGCCTTGCCCTAGACCAATGCACGTGGCGGCGTAGGAGAGGTTCGTGTAGCCGACATCGGAGCTCACGAGCTTAAAAGCTGGCGAGGCAAGCGCAAGCGCGTAGGAGTCCGTCCACTGCATGATTGGCGTCGCGGTGCCGACGAAAGCCGAAAGGCGGAACGCGACGAACGCCGCACTTCCGGCACCCGAGATGCGATACTGCGTGGAGGCAGTGTCACCAGCCGCCGGCGTCGCGACGACGACGCTTGAATCCCAATCGCCTGGCGTCGTCTCGCCGTCGCCCGCACCGTAGAACGCGGTGAGCGTCCCGGCAGCGGCAAGCCCCGTGAACGAGGCGGTAACGACGAGGTCGTTCCCGTCAATAGCAACACCGTCGATCGTCATCATATCGGCGTTCGAGCAGGCGACGCGAAGAAGCGAGCAGTCGCCCGGGTCGACGAGCGCGGCCCAGCCGTTCTCGGCCGCCGTGAAGTCGGCCGTGACCGTGTTGCCGGCGGTGTTGTAGGCGACGCCGTATTTCGCGCTGTTCGCGCGACCCGCGCCGCCGCCCCCGTTGCCAACGCGGATCTCGATGGGAACCCAGCCCGTCTCGGTGGCCGTGTAGGATCCGAAGGTGATGGCGTTGTAGGTGCCGTTGTCGATGATCGTCGTGCCGTTCACAACGATGTACGTCCAGTCGTCGACCGACTTGCCGAACGTGTATGTCGTCCCCTCCTCGACCCACATCTCTCCGATGTAGCCGAAGACGCGGTTGTCAGCCCAAGACCAAGAGGTAGTGTCCCAATCTTTGGCCGAACCGGACGTGTTGGCCATGATTGGCCCGGCCGTGTAGGTCAGGTTGGCCGCCGAGGCGATGTCGCTCGTCTTGTCGGTTGAGGAACCATCGAACTGCGCCTGAGCAAGGCCAGGAACATACACTGCGGCGTCTGCTGTCGGAACAACCGCAGAAAACGCCAATCCAGCCAATGCGAAAAGAAAACCGTGTTTAATTTTCATATTATCCTTTCGTACCGCATTTTACCGTAGATGAATTGTGAACGAGCCCGGAGCAATGGGCTCGCGAGCGCCGACAAAGCGCGGGTACTCGTTGTTCTCGCCAGTCCAGCCGATGCGCCTGAGATCAGCATCCTGCCCAAGCCGCAATTTAGGACGATAGAAGTCGGCGCTGTAGATGTCGTTCGTCTCGACAAACTCCGGCAAGCTCGCGAGAAAGACATTGTTCGAGATCGACAGCTCGTCAAACAGGTTGTACATCGCGCTTTTCGCCGCCGCGCCCGTTGCGATCACGTCGTTGTTCGTGAGACAGACGGCGTTGTTCCATAAGACCGATCCGCCCTTGATTGCGGAAGCCTGATGATTTTCATCAGTCGCATTCTCATAAAACAGAACATTTGCATCGATGATGTTATCGAAGAAATTAAACGATGCCGCGTTTGAGCCATAGATGCCTTTATCGGTTTTCCCTCCAGAGAAAAGACAGGCAAACCCGATTACGGTGTTGTGGTGGAAAGAAACCGTTTCACTATTAAAGCCGTCGTTGCGGCCATAGTTGAAGAGCGGGAAATCACGGTTCCGCCCGACGAAGACGTTGTAGGCGATTTCGCCTTTGCCCATTCCGCCAAAAGCCGAAGTGAACACGCCGGCATGCTGTTGGGCGGGTGCAAGATACTTTGAGGTATCCATCGCGGCGAGAATCAGCACATTGGAGACGATTGTGTGGTTGTTGAACTTCCCGTTCTGGATTGAAGTGGCGAGCGACCAGCAATTGGAGAACACGCAGTTCGCGATTGTCGCGTAATCCCCGACGCCTATTGGATACTTGTGCATGTCGCCGCGACTGCCGAATGTATTCTCGAAGACGCAGTCGCGGATCGTCATGTAGCTCTGGCCGTTCGCGTCATTTTTGCTGCCTCCCCAGCGGAGGCCGTCAACCAACTTGTCGACGCCGTCATATCCCGGCGCCGCCTCGTTGCCCGGCCGGTAAAAACGGCAGCCAGCGACGGTCTGGTAATTCGTCCGAAAGAAGATGAACGATCCCTTGCCGTAATACTGCAGACCAAGCGAGGTCTTATGGTAGATGAATTCGATGCCGCTGATCGTATTGCTCTGGGCGCAGACGGTGATGATGTTGGTGGAGGGCATGTTCGCCATGTTCTTCATGAAATCGTTATCCACCTCGATCGAGAACCGGTCGGCGCCCCATTTGGCGAGCGTCAGCTCGGGTTTGTCGGCCGAGATAACGACGCACTGCGACGCATTCGTAACATACAGGCTGCCCCTGAGGTAGATCGTATCGCCCGCGCCGGCGACATCAATGCCCTCCTGAATCGTCGCGAAAGGAGACGCCTGCGTGCCGTCGCCGCTTGATGCCGCCTGCGAATCGACATAATAATCGGTGCCCGAGCAGAAGATCGGGGCAAGGACAACAGACAGAGCAACGATGACTATGATTCGTTTCATTACAGGTTTCATTACAGTGTTAGTGTTTATAAGCTCAGCACGCCGAGCCGAGCAACGTTGCCAAGAAAAGATAACGAAATCTTATGGCCACATTTCCTCCGCGCACTAAGTCACGATCTTTGCATGGAATTATAGCAAAAAACGCCCCTTGCGACAAGCCCAACAAAGAAATTGGAGTTGGAGTGAAGAGTTGGAGTGGGAGATGGGTGGTTATAGCCGTGTAGAAAATGTAGAATGTGTAGAAAATGCGGAGCCGCGGCGGATTCGCCGCGGCTCGTGTTTGGCGCAGTTATCTACCGACCGCCGATCAGTAGATCAGGAACATGACGCTGGCAGGAGGAGGCTCACTCTCTGTCGTGTAGGGGCCGACAATCGTGGAATAGGCGACGACGCGGCCGTTGTTCTCCATGCACAGGCGGAGGTAGTAGGCCGTCTCGGGCTCAAGGTCCGTCAGGGTGAAGGATCGGTATCCGCGCTCCGTCACGCCCGCTGCTGTCGCCGAGTAGGCCGCGACCGTCTGGAAATTCGCGTCCGTCGACGCCTCCAGGCGCAGGTCGGCGGAAGTCGCCCCGTTGCTGCCGGGCGTGAAGAGGTAGCCCCATGCCGTGATCGTCGTGTCGGTGGCGACCGGAGCCGCGCACTCCGCCGGCGGGTTCTGCACCTGCGTCGGGTCCGTGACGACCGAACCGTTCGGCGCGCCGGGCACGCCCGTGCGGAACGGAATCGGCTCGGTCTCGAAGACCGCCGGCACGTCGTTCGTGGCCGACACGCGCACGTAGTAGAGCGTGTTCACGGAGAGCCCCGTCGCCTTGGCCGTGAGGGAGCCGGGGACCTCCGTGACCGTCTGCGCCGCCGGGAACGAGAGGACCGTCCCTTCGAAGTCGTCCTCCGTGCAGACCTGGAAGACGCCCTGGACGCTCGCCGCGCCTGTGCCGAGCCCGACCACGGCCGCCGAGAACGACGCCCCCGTGCTGGAGATGCCCGACACGACGGGCTGCTCGACCTCAGGCGCCGCGGGGTCGACGAACGGGATCGTCACCACCTCGGGAGACGCGGCGGCAAAGCCGCCCGCGTTCACCGCGACGGCGCGGACGTAGACCGTCTTGGTCTGGTCGGCCAGCGTGAACTCGCCGGTGCCGCGGCCGATCGCGGACGACGCGATCGCGTTCGTATTCGGGAGGTTGTCCTTCGAGAAGCCCCAGACGACCTTCACGTCCGCGTAGTCGTAGCCGTCGCCGGCCCACGCGACGCGGTAGCCGACCGTCGTGACGCCGTTCGCGGCGCGGTCCAGGCTTTCGAGCGCGACGGCCGGATCGGTCATGCCGGAGCCGTTTCCTTGCACATTGTAGCGGACGATCACGACGCCGTTGCCGCCGTCGCCGCCTTGATAGAAGCCCGTCGTGTCGCCGCCGCCGCCGCCGCCGCCGCCGAGGCCGTCGACGCCGTTCCGCGCCGCCCGCGTGTCGTCGGGCGTGTTGTCCAGGGCGTCGATGCGCTGGCCGCCGCGGCCGCCGCCGCCGTTGCCGCCGTCGCCGGGGCTGCCGAAGCTGCTGTCCTTCTGGGATCGCGTGCCGCCGCCGCCGCCGCCGCCCGCGTAGAAGGTCGCGACGCCCGAAATCGAATACTCGCGCCCGTCGCCGCCCTTGCCGGCGGAAACCGTGTTGCCGGTCGAGACGGAGCCGCCGGCCGCCATCGCGCCGCCGCCGCCGCCGCCGTAAAAAGCATTGTTGTCCTTCTTGAGACCGACACCTCCGGCATTGCCCTGTCCGGACGTTCCGGCGCCGGCCGTGCCGTCCTGCGAGGAGCCGCCGCCGCTGCCGCCGTCTCGACCGGAAAGCAGGTTTCCGGTTCCGGTAAGCTCGCCGTTGCCGCCCGCGCCGCCGCCGGCGGCCGTGACGCTGACGCCCGTGCCGGTGATCGATGAGGGGCCGCCGTCGCCGCCGTAGACGCCGGCCTGCGCCGAGGCGTCGCCGCCCGCGCCGACCGTGACCGTGTAGGTCGCGCCGCCCGTGACGCCGAGCGCCGCGTTGTAGACAAGGCCGCCCGCGCCGCCGCCGCCGCCGCGCCGGTAGCCGCCCGCGCCGCCGCCGCCGACCACGAGCGCCTCGACGCTCGTCGCGTAGGAGGGCGGAACGAACTCGTAGGTGTCCGTCCCGTTGCGCGCGATGGTGAAGGTGTGCACCATGCTGTCGCCGACGCGCTTCGCGTCGCCGCCCGCGCCGACCTCGCCCGCGCCGCTCGTCGTGAACGTGCCGGACTCGACGTCGGAGTCGAGGGGTTCGGCGAGGTTGTTGACCGCCTTGATCTTGTAGGAGTAGGCCGTCTGGGGGACGAGGTCCACGAGCGTACCCGCGAACGAGGCGCCCTCCCCGACGCTCTGGGCGAGCGTCTCCCACGCGGCGGGTTCGGTGCCGGCCGACGGCCACACCTTGACGAGGATGTCGCACGCCGTCGCCGCGCCGCCGCAGACCGAGATCGAGCCGGAGAACTGCGCGAACGCCGCGCCGCTGTCGTCGAGCGAGAACGAGGCGACCGGATTCGCGGCCTCCGCGAACTGCGTCACCGTCCCCGCCGTGAGGAACGTCGTCGTCGCGGCCTGGTCGTAGTCGGCCTTCACCCAGTCGGCGCTCGGCGTGAAGGGGCCGACGCGCACTTCATCCATGTCGCCCCAGAACGGACGCTCGCCGCCGGAGAAGCCGCCGCCGATGGTCAGCGTCGACGTGCCCTGCTCCGGAATGTTCTTCAGGTCGCCGCCGGCGACCTTCGCGCCGTTGGCGTAGACGGCGTAGGTCGCCACGTTGCCAGTCCCGGTCTTCGGATACGCCGGATTGTCGTAGGCGTAGATGACGTCGAGCTTCGTCCACTCGTTCTGGACGAGCGGGAGAACCTTTGCGGTGGTGGTGAGATACGTGGCGCTGTCCGAAGTCTCGCTGGACCAGACGCGCAGGTCCGTGCTGTTGGCGGCCAGCTGCAGGTGCCAGGCCTTGGTCGTCGTCCCGGGCTTGCGGCCGATGACGGTGTCGTAGCGGACGCCGGCGTCGCCCGTCGAAATGACCCCCAGCGGACGCATCCAGAACGACACGACGAAGTTGGTGCCGAGCGTGTTCAGCGCGGCGATTTCCGTCCCCTTCGTCGTCTGGACCTTCATGCCCTTGTCCGCCTTTTCGCGCTTGGTCGTGATCGTGCGCGCGGCGCCGATCTTGCCGACCGGAACCGCGAGCGACTTGTCGGAGGCGAGCGCCGTGAGCCCGTTGTCCGTGGAGTCGTAGACCGAAACCCCCGCGTCGCCGCCCTCGCGGAGGTGCCACACGCCCACGTAGTCCGAGAACGGGTTGGCCGTGCAGACGTCCACCTTGCCCTTCTTGGACGAACGGTAGAACATCGCGAACTCGGTGCCGTTCTGCATCGACGGGAGCTTCACCCAGACCAGCGACTCGCCCGCCGTGTCCCACGTGTCGATCTCGAACGCGAGCGGCGTGCCGTCCTCCGCGACGAAGCAGATGTCGTCGCCGGTCGACTTGAACATCAGGTCGTCGTAGTCGAACCCGGAGATGCCGGCTTCCGAGATGCGCACGAGCACAGGGAAGTCCGCGAGCGTCGAGCGGTTGGCATCGTAGCCGGCGACCGTGAGGACGACGCCGCGGGAGAAGCCGTCGGGCTTGATCGCCTCAAGGTTCGCGATTGCGGCGCTCGCGGGCGTGAGGAACGCGAGGGCTGCGAAGAGAAGCGCGGCGAGTGCAAAGCGTATGGATTTCATCATTCTATTTCCTTCTATATGCTGAATGTGTTTTGACATGACTGGCGAAGTTATTCTGCCTCGATCTTCAGGCGGTAGAAGCGGGCGGGAATGTTGACCGTCGTGCCGGCGTCCTTCTCGACCGGGAAGGAAGGAGGCGATATCTGCAAGCGGTTCGTAGAAGTCTTGAGCTCTTCGAGCGAATCGGCGTAGTAGAGCCACACATTGCCGTTGACCGTGCGCGACACTTCTCTGTCGTGGATCAAGAGCTCGCCGTCGATGATGACATTGCCGGTCGTCGGATCGAACGAGATCGACGGGATCTTCAGCTCGACCGCGGCATTTGTCGTCACGTTCGCGTCAAGGACTTCGTTGTTGAGCAGGTAGCAAAGCTCAACCGCCGCTGCACCACCGATGAAGTTCGTGATCGAAGCGCCGCCACCCGCACTATTCGTGCTGATCCCGACATACCATTCCTCAACGGCGGCATTGTTGGTGATCACCGAGAGGACTTCATCCTTGGCCGTCGCGTCCTCCGGGAGCGGAATCTCCGGCTCGGGCTCGGGCGAAACAGCCCACTGGGTCACCTCCGTCACCTCGCCGCTATCGGTGTCGCCGAGGAATTCGAGCGCGACGAACCAGCGGCCCGTCTTATTGCAGGCGGCAGTCGTCTTGTCGCCAGGAACCGACTGGAACCATCCTTCCGAATCGACGCGGGCATTCTGGATGCGCTTGCCGTTAAAGTCGCGGAGCTCCACGTAGATCTCCCCGTTCTTCAACTTCTGGTCGGTGATCCAGTCGGGCTGCGTCAACGTGAACGTGCCGCCCGCGGCAAGCTCGACCGCGTTGGTGATGGCGGTGAGCTTGACAAGCGCCTTACCTGACTTTTCGCTCCAGATGGAGAGCCCTTCCAACTGGACGGCCCGATCGAGGGTGTTCGTGAGGATGATGAACTCGTCGGCCGGATCGGCAACCGCCGCGTTCAGGATAGCCGCAATGCGGATGCCGTAGCGCTGGTCGTTCGGGACGTCCGCCTCGAGCGTGACCTCCTCGAGCGCGGACCATTCTCCATCCTTAAGCAGGCGGGCGCGGACCGTGAAGCCAGTGTCCGGGATGTCGAAGCCGCCGGTGTAGGCGACGCCTGCGTCCATCGGATCGTCCACCCCGTTCGTCGTGTAGTAGATCGTGCCGTCCGCCACGGTGGTCGCGAGGTAGACCTTTTCGCCGTAGGGCACCTCGCCACCGTCGAAGTAGCGGTCGCCCGTTGCGTTCACGACGGTCGGCGGCTCGATGGTGGGATACCACCCGGCCGTCTGGTACTGGCTCATCATGTTGGAGACGCGACTCTTGATGAAGTTCGTCGCCGTATTGCAGGCGTTCAGCCACGTGGTGCGCGTCTGGCCGTTCTGCGCCCAGCGAGCCTGTTCGCAGACGATGGCGTTGTCGATCTCGGCCATACGGCTTGCGTAGCGCTCCGTGCTCTTTTCAACGGTCATCACGCCGCCTTCCTTGAGGAAGAACTTATAGAAGGCGTCGGCGTATTCACGGGCGTAGACCGGGTTCTGCATCAGCAGGTAGTGCAGTTCCGCCGGCGTAAAGTACGGGATTGTGCGGAACTTCAGCTTGCCGAGACCGGTGGGATCGGGGCTGCCGACGGTGGGATCCGTCTGGTTCTCGGTACCCCAGTAGGTGGGGTTCTTGTCCGCTTTAACCTTGTCTTCCATTCCCATCGAAACCTCCGCGTCGTGGCGCAGGAAGACGAAGCCGCTCACGTCGCCGGCGTCGTTGCGGTTTCGGACGGCGTTGAAGTTGTTGGCGTGGCCCTTGTCGATGTTGCTGTAGGGCGAGGTCGGCCCGTCCTTGTCCACCATGAAGTGCGTCGAGAACATGAAGACCCGCAGACTCTCGGCGTTGAGCAGGATCGGATAGTTCGGGTTGCGGGTGCCGTCGGGATTGAGGCCGAGGACCTTGTTGTAGTTGTCGTAATGGCCCTCACCGAAGCCTTCCTGCGTCGCAATCCACCAGAGGTTGCTCCAGGCGTCCCATGTACCTTCGTTGCATTCGATCGTGTAGGAGAGGCTTCCGCTCGCCCAGCTCGACGCAGCCTTGATCACGTCGTACTGCAACGAGTCGCCGCCGAGGTAGGATTCGCCCCAGTGCTCGTCACCGCGCTCCTGCGTCTGGTAAAGTCCCCAGTACTGGCCGTTGAGGAAGAGGTGGCAGTAGCGGCTCCTTGTGTATGGCTGGCCCATGTCGCGCTGCGAGTCGCGTGCGAAGACCTCCGTCACGAAGGTGTCCATCGTGCTCTTCGCGTTCGCCCATGAGAAGTTTTGCGAGCAGCGCAGATCGAGCTTGTCGTATTCGCCGGCCTCCTTCGGGAGCTCGCCGGGGAACATCTTCTGGGCAAGGCTGCTCTCGCCGTAAGATGAGCGGAAGAAGAAGCGGAGCGCATGCTTCGCCCAGGACGGCTGGCGGCTGTTGCCGCCGCGGATGCGGATGCCGGCGGGCTGCGAGAAGTCCGCGCCGACGCCCGTCGGGTCGAACTGCTCGAGCATGATCTGGCGCTCCCACTCTACGCCTTCGCCCTTCGCGTTCACGTAGACGCCCGTCGTGCTGTTGAAGAGGTTGCCCGGGTCGGTCACGACGGAGATCGTCGGAATCGAGTTCGTGAAGCCCACCAACATGCGCTCGCGGTCCTCGCCCGTGAGTTGAAGCATGCCGTAGAGCATGGCCTGCTTGGAGCTGTTGTTCGGGAAGCCGACCGTCCCGGCCGGCGCACTCGTCGAGCGCTCCTGCGCGAGGACTTCGTCGAGAAAGAGATAGGTTGCCGATGTGTCGAACTGCAGGATGGAACCGACGACCGGCACTGCGGCACGGACGATCGTCGTCTTGGTGATCGAGATCGGCCCGGTGTAGGGCGTCGAGGCCGTCGTGGGAGACGTGCCGTCGAGCGTGTAGTAGATCTGCGCGGTCGGGTCGTCCGAGCAGGAGAGCTCGAGGTCGAACGCCTCGGTCTTGTAGCCGTGCGGCTCAGAGAACGTCACCGCAGGCGTGAAGTCGCCGAAGCCCTCGGTCGCGTTAGCGGCGCCAGGCGTCGCCGTCTTCATGTAGACGAACGGTCCGTCGCCGGGGACGAGCCCCTCGCCGGACGAAACCGAGAGCGGGCCGTAGCTGTAGCCCTTGATCTGCTTCTTCGTCGAGAAGTCGACCTGCTGGATGACATTCTTGCTCGGATCGGCGAGCTGGAGGAATTCACCCGAGGACGAGAGCTTGAGGACGGCGAAGGCCTCGTCCGCCGCGTACTCGGACGGATCGACGTGGATCTTGTCGAGCCAGACGATCTTGTAGCCGTGGGCGGGGATGACGCACGAGCCAAGAATCGTCGCCTTGTCCTCTTTGCCCGGCTTCGCGTTGTCGGAGAGGTGCCAGCCCGTGAGGTCGACAGGCACCGAGGCACCGTTGTAGAGCTCGATCCAGTCCATCTCGGCGATGCCCATGCCGTTCGTGATGCCGCCCTTGTCGACGGACGGGTTGGACGCCATGATCTCGTTGATCTTGATAAACGAGTTAAGCGCGGCTGCCGCCGGAATGTCGCCCTGATTCAGCGTCTTGTCGCTGTCCATGACGAGCACAATGAACGAATCGCCAGAGAACGCATAGCCCTCTGCGGCTACAAAGGTGACTGTAACGGAATCGCCCTGGACGACCGTGTAGACACCTTCAACGCCTTCAATCGCAACGCCGTTGGTCGTAACGGAAATGCCGGAGACATTTTCGGGAAGCTCGGGCAGAGTGAGCGTCGCGGTCACTACAATGCCGTCGTCCGTTGTTGCGGAGAGGGCGGAAAGGTTGAAGCCCGTGCCGGCGAACTTCGAGCCGTTCAGGATCTTGTCGGCCGAGGCAAGCGCAAGCCACTCGGAGTTTTCATAAGTAAGAACCGTGCCGTTGACCGCGTATTGCGCCTTGAGCACTTCGCCTTCTGTCTTGAGGGATACTTGGACCGCCGTCGACGCATCAACAACAGGCGTCGCGCCCGACAGGGCGACCCAGATGTTGGTCGAACCCTCCGGATCTTTTGCACGACCGCAGAATACAAGAACGCCATTTGTAGTCGCAACCGCAAGACCCGCCTTGATTCCCTCGCCAGGGTCATCCAACGCGTCGAGATCTGGACCGCTCGGGAAAGTCATCGTCGCGGAATAGACTGCGTTCGATGCCGCGGCATCGACCTGCGTCTCGGCCGTGAAAGTAAGTCTACCCTCGCCGTCCGTATTGACGGCGAGTGCCTTGGGCGACGACGCTTCCAGCATCGCGTTAGTAGTGCCAGACCATGTGCCTTGGCCTGCAATACTCACGTTTGAACCATCTGTCGGCCAAAAATCGTAGTTCGATATGCCTGCGTCAAACCATGGCGAGATTGTCGCATTGGCATAAGAGACAATACCGACGGCAACTGCCGACAGAACAGCAGAAATACGAATGTTCGTTTTCATTCTGCTGCGATTCTACCACCCGACACCCTATGTTGTCAAGAGACAACTACAAATTATCGCGGGGCAAAAAGGCCGTCACTTGACGAGTTTGTAGCCGACACCGCGGGCGTTGGCGATAAGTTCGCCAGCGCGCCCGAGTTTCGCCTTGAGGCGCTTCGCTATGCAACGGACTGCGTTGTCGTCGCCTATGTACCCTTCGCCGCGCAGCGCCGCGAAGATCTCGTCGAATGAAAAGCACTTGCCGCGCTCCGAGGCAAGCAGCCGAAGAAAAAGCGACTCCGACTTCGTGAGTTCCTCGGAAATGCCGCCGCCCGAAGCCGTCATCGTCGCAAAGTCGACGGTGACGCCGCCAAGAGAGAGGACATCGGCGCGCGGACGCGCGGAGGACGCGCGGCGCAGCACGGCCGCAACGCGGGCTAGCAGTTCCTCGGGCGATTTCGCCTTGTCGATATAGTCGTCCGCGCCGAGGCCAAGCGCACGCACCGCGCCAACATCGGACGGCATCGCAGTGAAAAAGAGGATCGGGACGAGAGGATCGGACTTGCGTATCTCGGCACATGCGGCAATGCCGTTCATCTTCGGCATCATCACGTCGAGAAGAACAGCGTCCGGGCGGCGCTCACGAAACTTTGCGACCGCATCCTCGCCGTCGCGAGCCGTCCTAACCACATACCCCTCGCCCTCGAAAAGCGCGCGGAAGCCCCTACGGGCCGACGGCTCGTCTTCGGCTATGAGAACTTCAGCGCGTGGAGGCACTGCGCTACCCCTTCCTAACGAGAACGCCGTCCTCAAGCGTGAGCGTGCGGTCGCAAACAGCCGCAGCAGCAGGCGAGTGGGTCACCATCACAAGCGAAGTCTTGCCGTCTCCGGAAAGCTCGGAGAGCATGCGAAGGATGTCGGCACCAGTCATCGCGTCGAGGTTGCCGGTCGGCTCGTCGGCGAGAACGAGCGTAGGGTCGGTGACGAGCGCGCGGGCAAGAGCGACGCGCTGGCGTTCGCCGCCCGAAAGCTCTGCGGGAAGATGGTCAAGCCGTTTGCCAAGACCGACTTTCTCGATGAGATCGCGCGCACGCGCCTCGCTCGCTGCCCGCGTCGCAAGCGCCGCGGCACGGCGGGCCATCGTCGGAAGAAGCACGTTTTCAAGAACAGTCAGCTCGGGCATCAGGTGATATGACTGAAACACGAAGCCGAAGTTCTTAGGGCGCGAGACCGTTCCAGAGGTCGGCTTCAAGAGCCCGCCGAGGATGTTAAGAAGGGTCGACTTGCCAGCTCCCGAGCGCCCGACGATCGCGACCTTCTCGCCCTCGCGGACGGAAAAGCTCACGCCCTTCAGGACCTCGATGGGCTTCTGCCCCGGGATCTTGAATCGCTTAGTTATGTCTAATGTGCTCAAGACAACCATTTTGAACTACTCCAACGCCTTGACGGGATCCTTGGTCGAGGCGATCAACGCTGGAATGAACGACGCAAGGAGCCCGAACGCATAGACGAACGCGACAGCCCAGAGAATGTCGGAGAAAATGACGCGATGCGGTATTTCCGCGAGCCCGTAGACCGACTCGGGGAACACCGGCACACCTATCGAACCAAGCCACTCGACGATGCGCTGGAGGTTCGAGAGGACGGCCCAGCTCGCGAGAAGCCCGAGGACGATTCCCGCCGTGCACTGGACGAGCCCGTGAGTCATGAATACGCCCATTATCTCGCGGCGCGAGAAACCTAACGCCTTCAAAAGCCCGATCTCGGGCGTCTTCTGTACGGTGAGAACGAGGAGCGTGTTCATCACGCAGAAGAGAGCGACGAGGGAAATGAGGAGCAGGAGAACGGCCGTCATGTTCTTCTCGACGGCAAGCGCGGCAAATAGTTCGCGGTCGGCCTCGCGCCAGGTAAGGGCGCGGAGAGGGGTGCTTGGCGACTGCGCGGTTTCCACAACCGTTTCGACGAGGGCGTGGAAGTTCGCGGGGTCGGTTGGGCAGTCGGTCTTGACGTGAATCGCGAAGACGCCCTTCTCAAGCCCCATCAAATCACGCACATTCGCGAGCGATGCGACCGCATAGCCGGAATCGTAGTCGTACTGTCCGCACGAGAATATGCCTACGACCTTCCACTTTATCGGTAGAAAAACCTCGTCCTGCGAGGCGAGCGTCTTCGGGGAATAGACGGTAACCTCGTCGCCGACCCAGCAGCCGAGCGCACGCGCCGCATGGACGCCGAGAACAATCGAGTCGCCGTCAAGATCGAACGAGCCCGCGCGCGGGGCGCCGATCTTGTAAGCCGCCGTGAAGTCGCCCGCGTCGACGCCGAGAAGGACGGGTGCAAGCACGCGCTCGCGGTACGAAAGGAGAACGCGCGTGTCGACCTCGGGCGTGACACACGTGACGCCAGGAAGCGCACGAACTGCCGCGGCGATATTGTCCTCGTTCGCAACCACGTTGCCCCGCACCGGAAGAATGGAGATGTGGGGCTTAAAGCTCAGGATCTTCTTCTCCCACTCGTCGCCGAAGCCGGTCATCACGCTTCTCACGATAATGACGGCGGCGACGCCGAGCATCACGCCGATAATCGAAACGCAAGTAATGACCGACGCGACCGAGCGCTTCGGCTTAAGGTACTTAGTGGCCAGGAAAAACGAGAAGCTCACAACTAACCCCTGACTCCTGACCCCTAACTACTGACCCCTAACTCAGATGTCAACCGTGACGGCGACGTCCTTAGACTTATCTATCGCCTGCGCAGCGTCATCGCCACCAGCACCAGCGTCATCCTCGCCGGCCTTGACCGACGTAGTCGGGAGGTAGCGGTAGTAGACCATCAGCTGGAGCGCCGCAAGGCAGGTGTCCATGTAGGGCCGCGTGGAGTGCGCGTCCTTGTTCTCGAAGTAGCCCTGCTTGTGCTCCTTGCCGGTATAGTCCGGCACCTTCTCAGGCAGGTCGATGATGGACGCAGGGTAGAGCTTCTTCATTGCGAGGTTCCACTGCTGCCACGTTATCTCGTCCTGCTTCAGCGCACCTGCCTTCATGCCCGCCTGGTACTTGCACTGCGTAGCGTAGTAGCAGTAGTACTGCGGGCTCCCGCCGGGCTTCTTGGCAGAAAGCTGGTCTGGGTCGAATGACGGCTTCCAATCGCGCATAACCTCAAGCGCGTTCTGCGCCTCGGGTTCGGAGCCGCGGCCGAGGAGCTGCATCGCCAAGGTGCCGACGCCCGCGAGACCCGTGGTGCCGCCGTTGTTGTTCGGAGTCGGCGTGTAGGTAAAGCCGCCGGACTTCGAGTAGCTGCGCTTCTTGAGGCAGTTGATCGCCTTGTTGATCGCCGTCTGGAGACCTTCGGGGTGAAGGCCCGCCATCTTGCCGGCCTTGAGCGCCTGGATCGCCCAACCCGCAAAGGAAAGGTCGTCTCTTGTCGAGTTCTTGTTGAGCTTGTAGTCCCAGCCGCCCGTCGACGACTGGTTCTCGACGATGCGGTAGAGGCACTGCTGTGCCGCCTCCTTGCAGTTCGGGTTCTTCGTCATGCCATACGCCTCGCAGAGTGCGTAGGTGCCGATGAGGAAGCTGTACTCGTTGCCATCGGTGGGGCTGAAGTGTGGCACGTTGTCGGCGCCAGTGTGGATGTGGCTGATCAGGTAGTCGATCGCCATCTGCACCGTCGGGCCGAAGTCGCGCTTGTAGGGCGAGGGCGAGCCCGGATATTCGCCGTGGGCGAGATAGGTAAGGACCGCGAGGGCGGTGTTCGCAATGGTGTTGTTGCCCTTGCCCCAGCTGCCGTCGGTGTTCTGGTGCGCCTTGAGCCACCAGAGAACCTTCATGACGGCCGCTTCGGTGTTGGCGTCGCCATATCCAGCGCCGCCGCGCGTCGCCGCGCCGATCGAACCAGGCGTCCGCGAGCCGGTCATGGACTTCATGGTGACGGGTGACTTCACAATTGCGACCGAGTCCATCGGCGCGGGTTTCACGGAAACCTGGGCGGAAGGCGGCGAAGGCATCGGCGTCACGTTCGAGACGGGATTCGGATTCGGCGTGTCGACAGTGATCTCGACTTCCTCCATCGGCGGAGGCTCGATGTCGTCCGGCGGGATTTCCTCCTCTTCCTTAAGCTCCTCGGGCTCTTCCTCGATCTGGGCGATGTCGGCAATAATGATGTCCTTCTTCTGCCCGGAGATCATAGTCACGACGCAGAGGACAATGCCGAACACGATCGGCACGACGATTGCCGTGAGCGGGGCAGCGAGGCGCTGCAGCTCTATTCTCGCAATTTTGTACTCGCGGGTGTCGTGAGGCTTGCCGAGCCCCTTGAACATTTCGTTGAGACGCTTGAAGAAGCCCTTTTCCTCGTACTTCTTCGCAATCTCGTCAAGGTCAATGGCAACCTCTTCCTCGACTATTTCTTCCGTCATTCCGTCGCTCATTTTTTCGTTCCCCCTAAAAACCAGGTAATTACATCGTAAACACGCTTACGCTAAAAAGTTCGTTGTGGTAGCAGATGTCCAAGACGTCGACGAGAGCCTTGTGCGGACTGTCCTCGGTGCACTTCACGATGATCGGCGTCGTCTTCTTGACCTTCGCGATCTCGCGGAGAGCGGCGTCGAGCTCTGTACGCTTGACCTCGCGCTTGTTGTAGAGGATGACGCCGTGGGGACTCCCGTCGTAGCGGCGGCCGATCTCGATGTTGACCGTGATGTCGTCCTTCTCGGAGGCCTGGCCCGTCGCCGGGGCGGGGCGGTTGCAGTTCAGCTTGGTGAACAGGTCCTCCTGCTTGATCGTGACGACGAAGAAGATGATGAGCTCGAACACGACGTCAATCATCGGCGTCATGTCAAGCTGCGGATTTTCCTGTGGTTTTCTGGCCATTTCGGTACCTCCGCTACTTCTTGATCTTGCTTAGCCGTTTGCGCTCGTGAGTCTTGTCCTCGCCGACCGCCATAAACGAAATCTTCCAGACGCCCGCCTCGGTACAGGCGTTCATGACCTGCGCGACCGCCTTGTGTGGAACAGCAAAGTCGGCGCGGACCATCACCGGGAAGTCCTTGTACTTCTTGAGACGGTCCCTGACGCGCTTCGATATGTCCGCCGGTGTTATCTCGATATCGCCCATGGAGATGCGGGGCTTGCCCTTCTTCGGTCCCTTCTGGTGAAGGCCGATGTCTATCTGCATGTGCGTCGGCGGCAACTCCTCAGGCACGAGCACGATGCCGTGCTTGCCGTCCTCCAGCTCGATCGACTCGTCCTTCTTCTGCGCCTCGACGAGCGTGACGACAAAGAAGATGATGAGTTCGAACACGACGTCGATCATCGGCGTCATGTCGAGCTGAGGGTTTTCCTGTGGTTTTCTGCCCATGGTTTTGTTGCGCCTCTGGTCCCTTACGCCATTTCCGCCGCGCCCTCTTCAGGGGCGACCTCGACGTTACGGAGACCGTTCAGGAACTCCATCGTGACGGCCGTCATGCGGAGAATGAGACGGTTCGCGTTGTTGCGGAGCGAGTAGAACGCCGTGATGGACGGGATGGACACGATAAGGCCGCCGGCCGTCGTCCAGAGCGCCTGGCCGATCGAACTCGCGAGCGCGGCCGCGTCTCCGGCTCCACCCTGCGCGAGGGCCTGGAACGTCAGAATCATGCCCTGCACCGTACCGAGAAGTCCGAGCGACGGGCCGAGGTTGGAGCACACCGAAATCCAGGTCAGGCGCTGCATAAGCTTCTCCTGCTCGAGATCGGACGCCGCGTTGACCGCCTCCTGGATGACGTCAAAGCCCTCTTCCACATGCTGGAACGCCGCTGTGAGGATGTTGGACATGACGGAAGGAGTGTTCTGGCACGCTTCCATCGCGGCCACGATGTCGCCCTCGCCCATGGCCTTCTGGACCTGGTCGATGAGCCTGTTGGGCATCAGCTTCTCGGGCTTGATGAGGATGTAGCAGTCGACGCAGAAGTAAATCGCAAGCGCACCGTCGCCGAAGAGGGCGAACCAGAGGAGCATACCGACGACGCCAGAGCCAAAGACGATGTCTACGAAGCCGCCGCCCTTCTTGCCGCTCGACTGCGCCGTGTTCTGCGCAACGACATTGCCGTTTTCGTCGGTCAGCTCCTGTCCCATCGACTGAAGCGCCGCCATCGGCGCGACGGTTGTTCCGACGAGAACCATAAACGCCATCAGTGATTTTCTTGCCTTGCTCATTTTTGTTTTTCCTTCGGTGGTTGGTTAAGAGTGGTTGAGTTGCTTAAAGAAAGTTGAAAGGTTGATATGGGTTAGAGTTTGCGGGCCTGGGAGCGGAGCTGCTCCGCGCGGGCGGCCTGACCGAGCTTGTCGAAGCAGTCGGCCGCACGCTGCATCGCGTCAATACGCGCCTCGCGGCATGGCTCGTCGGCGTACATGAGCGCGACCCTGAGGTACGCGTCGGTGAGGGCCTTGCGGCAGCCCTCGGGCGAAGTTCCCTCGGAGGCGAGAATCATGTCGCCGCGCATGACAAGCGCATTGGCGCTCGCGGCACGATCGCCGCTGATCGCCGCCTTCTTGACGAGACCCTCGAGCTTCTGGGTCTTGCCGAGCTTGAGAAGCGCCTGCCAGTAGGCCGGGGCGAGCTCACCCTTCCATTCGGCCGTCTTGTCGTCCTTGATGACGCCTTCCGCTACCTCGAACGCTTTCTGCGCGTTGTTCGCCGAGATGTAGGCCTCGACGAGATAGCGGCCTGCCGGCTTGTCCCACTTGAGCATCTTGTAGTCCTGCACGACCTTTGTGAGAACGCCGATCGCCGCGGCGCCGTTGCCGCGCCTGACGTTCTCGACTGCCTTGTCGTAGCCGGCGGGCTTTTCGATGTCAAGCTCCTCGACGTCCGCGAGTGGATACTCGGCGCTGACCATCGTATTCCCCTTCTTGAACGAGACGGCGTAGGACTTCGAGCGGGGCTGCCACTTTATGTCGCCCTTCTTGGAGTCGGTCGCCGTACGAATCGTGCCCTGAATTGCCCAGAGCGGCGAAGTTGCTGCGGCGACGGCGAACAGAATCATCAATCTCTTCATTGGTTCTTCTCCTTAAGAAATCAGTTTTCGGCGGCGGGTTCAGTGGTAGGCTCAGCCGCGGGTGCTTCAGCCGGGGCTTCGGCGGCGGGCGCTTCAGCGGCCGGTTCGGCAGCGGGGGCTTCAGCAGCCGGTTCGGCAGCGGGGGCCGACTCGACGACCTTTCCGCCGGCAGTCTTGGCCTGGTTCATGGCGTTCTGCACATCGGTGCGCGCCTTGCCGTTCGGGAAGAGGTCGAGGTACTCCTGGCCGAACTTCATGATGTTGTCGGCGAAGTCGCTGCCGAGCTCCGCGCAAAGCGGGATGAGCGTCGCATAACAGCGCTCGAGATTCCCGAGCTCGCCCGCCGACATCTTGTCGACCGGATGAGCCTCGTTGACGCAGTGCGACTGGAGGAAGCCGAGAAGCGTCGATGCGGCCGTGCGGCCGGAGTCCTCAGCCTCTTTCTTGAGGCCCATCGACTCTTCGGCGGCCATCTGGCGGAGCTTGACGTCGGCGGACATGAGGTCGACGGAATCCTGCTCCCACTGCGGCTTGTTCTTCCAGTAGTTACGAAGCTTCTTGACGGAGCCGATCGCCTTGCCGAAGTGCTTGGAGCGGAGGTTGGAGTCCTTCTCGGTGCGGCCTTGCTCGGAGGCAACCTCGATCATGAGGCGATGGGCGTCGACGGCAATCGACATCTTCGACATCTTCGGGTCGTCGAGGAACTGGTCGAGCGCGTCGCGCGCCTGAACATAGGCCTTCTGCTTGTAGAGCGCCTTCGCCTCGCCGAGACGCGCCCTCGCCACGGTAAGAAGCTGGTTCGTGCCGGCCTTGTGGATCGCCTTCTCGAACGCATCGTTCGCAAGCGACCAGCTCTTGGCCTCGATAAGCGCCTCGCCGGCGTTGACGAACTGCCACGCGGTGTACGCGCCGTCGGTGCGGAGCATTTCGGCGTAGATCTCGGTGCCCTCTTTCTTCATGCCCATCTCGATGAGCGACTTCGCGAGCTGGGGCTTCGCATTCTTCGCCTCAGGCGAGTTGGGGAACGCCTTGGAAAGGCGGTCAAGGGCGTCGCGCGACTTTTCGGTGTCGCCAAGCGCTGTGTAGATCGTGCCAAGGCGGACGTAGGCGTTCGTCGAATAGCGCCCTTCTGGATAGGCGGAGAGATAGTCCTCATAGCTCTTCGCGGCGTTTTCACGGAACATCTTGAGCTTGGCCTCGGGCTTCGTCATGCGGCGCCAGCAGTCGCCGACGAGGAAGAGGGCCTGTTCCCTAAGAAGATTGTACTTCGCCTTGTCGGCCTTGGTGAGCGAGGGGTCGGCAAGCGCCTTGTCGGCCTTGTCGGCGAACGCGCGGAACTCCTTTATGCCGCGGACGATCTGGGCAGAACCGGACGCAAGCGCCGCCGAAACGGCCTCGGGCGTCTCGTTCGTCTCGGCGCCGGAAACAATGTCGAAGCCCTCCTTCTGGTACATCTGGGCGAGCGCCATGCGGGCCTGCTCGCGGGCGATGCCGTCCTTCTCGACCTCGACGTACTTCTTCATCGTGGCTATCGCCTCGGCCTGTTCGCCAAGCTTCGAGTGGCAGTAGGACTCCTGGGAGTAGGAGGCGGCGTAGTAGATGGAGTTGGTGTAGTATCTCTGGATTATGCCGCAGAACTTTATCGCGTCATTCCAGCGCTCGGCGCGCATCGCCTCGCCGAGAAGCTGCGAAGCCGTGTTCGGCGCGCTCACGTGGCGGCGGTAGTTCTTGAGGAACTCGCCGTAGAGCTTGTCGGCGCGGGCGAGCTGGCCAAGCTGCTTCTCGAACGCCGCAAGGCGGAGAACCGCTTCGCCGGCCATCGTCATCAGCTCGCGGTCCGTGAGCCCCGCGAAGCGCTCGGCGAGATAGCCCTCGATCGCGTCGGCGTCGATGCGCCAGTCGGCGGCCTTGGGATCTTCCTTGTTGGCCTGGATGAGGCCGAGAAGGCCGCGGATCACCTCTTCGACCGCGTAGATCGACTCCTTGACCTCGGGATAGCGGGCGAGAACCTCGAGATACTCCTTGATCGCTTCCTCGACCTTGTCCTCGGCCATCTTCTCGGCCGGCGCGCGGAACTGCATCTTGCGAACCTCGGCCAGCTGTTCGGGCTTGATCCTCGTCTGGATGTTGGCGTTGTAGTTCTTGCGCGCGAATTCGCCTATCTTCTCCGACATCTCGCCGGCGTCGGCGGCCCACGTAGACTCGGGATACTGGATAAAGACGTTGAGCGCATGGTTGTACGCGCCGAGCTGGTTGCGCTTGCCGGCAGGCGTCCTGTCGCCGAAGAGCAGCGACTTGACGCGCTCGTCGTCGCGCTTCGGCTTCTTGTACTCGGCCTGCGCCTCGTCCCACAGCATCTTCGCGAGCATGAAGCGGCAGAGCGGCATCGGCGAGAACTTCCTAAGCCCCTCCTTGCCCTCGGGGTCGAACTCGACGATCGACTGGTGGAGCTGCTCGAGCTGCGGCATGTACTCGTTGATCGTCTCCTGGGCCTTCGCGACATCGCCCTTCAGGAGCTCGATGTTCGCCTTCATCGCGATGGCGCGGCCGAAGTAGACGGGACGGTCCTGCTCCCAGAGGAGCTGGTCGACGATCTTCTTCGCGGGATCGAGGAACTGCTTGCGCTTCTTGACGTCGGTCTGGTCGGTCGCGAGCTTCAGGTACATCTCGGCCGTCTCGCACGCGACGTTGCACCAGGTGTTCGCGTCGTCCTCGCTCTTCTTCTTGTTGATCTGCGAAAGGAGCCCTTCGTAGACCTTGACGGCCTCGGCGAAGCGCTTGTCGCCGACGAGAATCTGGCCCCAGGCGTAGCACGCCTGCATGTAGAACTCGCGGATTTCCTTGGTGGGCTTGGGGAACGCCTTGAAAAACTCGTCGTAGATCTTCGAGCACTCGGCCTTCTTGCCGCGGAAGAAGAGGTTGTTCGCGACCTCGAGGCGGGCCGCCCAGTACTTCGGGCCGTTCCTGTCGGGAAGCGCCGCGATCTTCTTCTCGGCCTCCTCGAACTTGCCTAAGGAGAGCATGCCGCGGATCTCTATCGCGAAGAACTTGGTCTCGGCCTCGGGCCATTTCTTCTTCGTCGCCTCGATGACGGGCTCTGCGAAATCGGGATAGCCGTACTCGATCAGCGCCTCGACGTAGCGGATTTCGAACTCGAGCGCCGGGTCGGTCTCCTCGACGGGAGCCGCGGCAGCGGGTGCAGGTGCAGCGTCATCGGCAACGGCCACGAAAGGCGTGGACGACGCCATAAGCAAGGCTGCACACCCGCAAAAGACAGATACCTTCCTGTACATCATGATGCTAGTATACTATATTCTCCGTCTAAAGCGCAAGTGAAAACCACGGATCTGCTCGCGCATGAAGACGAGAGAAATGACACCGTAAACGACGGCGCCGAGAGCGATAAGAGCCGCAAGAGCCGCAATCGCGGGCAGGGATGCGACAAGCGGCCGAACAGCCGCTACGGCAAGCCCCATGAGGATCGAGGCCACGAGCATCTTCATGAGCGGACCCGGTGCGCCGAGCGCGCCAAAGGCCTTGCGCAAACCGAGCGAGCCGTTGCGGCGCCGCGCGAGGACGACGAGAATCACGCACCCGATTGCGGCGCATAGCACCGTCGAGAGCGCAAGGCCGACGTGCCGCCACTCCACGGGGAGAAGCCAAACGGCGAGGATGTTGAGCGCAGCGTTGACGATGACGGTGTAGACCGTGACGCGCAAGGGGGTCTTCATGTCGTTCTGCGCCTGGAACCACGGAACCATCGTCTTCTGGAAGCCGAAGAACCCGAGCCCGACGGCATAGACCGCGAGAGCGCGCGACACGCGCACAGTCGCCACTGAGTCAAAGGCACCGCCCTGGTAGATGACGGCCGTAATCTCCGGCGCGAGGACGAAAAGCCCCGCCGCCGCGGGAAGCATGACGAACATTAGCGAGACGACGGACGACGAAAGCGCCTCGCGCGCACCATCTACGTCGCCCTTCGCGAAAAGCCCCGCAAAAGTCGGGAGGAGCACGGTGCCGAACGCGACGCCGATTACGCCGAGCGGGAGATCCATAAGGCGCTCCGCATAGCCGATTACGCCCGCCGCCCAGTCGCTCGCGAGCTGCGCGAGGAGCTGGTCGAGCATGTAGTTGATCTGGATCGCCCCCGCGCCGAGCGCCGCGATGCCGAGGTTCTTCCAGACTAGCACGACCTTCGAATCGCGCCAGCCGGAGAACGAAAGGCGCGGCGAAACGCCCGCCTTATGCATGCGCCAGAACATGAACGCCATCTGCGCGGCGCCCGCAATGAGAATCGCCATCGCGACGCGGTGGATGCGCTGGTCGAGACGGTAGTCAGTGAAAAGGCCAGGGAGGAAATTGGGATAGGCCTCGTGGATCACTCCGGAAAGCGCCAGCCACGCGAGAATGCCGATCCAGAAGAAATTGAGGAGGCACGGCATGAAGCTCGACGCCTTGAACCGCCCGAGCGCGTTGAGAACGCCCATTCCGAACGCCGCACCGCAGATGAAGATCATGTAGGGTAGGAGCGTCTTGATGAGGCGGATCGTCAGGAGAAGACGGGGTGTGTCCTTTAGCCCCAGCGCATCGCGGAAATGGACGACGACCTCGAGCCCTCCCATAAGAAGAAGGACGATGGCGCCAAGCATGAGGAGCACCATCGTCATCACGGCCCGCGCAAGCTGGGACGCCCGCTCAAGCGAATCTGACTCTACCTCGCCCTTGAAGACGGGGACGAACGCCGCCGTGAGCGCGCCCTCCCCAAACAGCTTGCGGGCCATGTTGGGGATGGCGAAGGCGAGGGTGAAGGCGGCCTGCTCCATGCCGGCGCCGATTAGGCGCGACTGGAGCATCTCGCGGACAAGCCCGAGGACGCGCGAGAGCATCGTGAACGCCCCGACAGTAAACACATTTCTCAGTGTCTTCGGAGCGGACATCGGCTATCCTCCTCAGGCGATCGTCTTCGCGACGTTGTAGACGTTCTCGGGCGTGAAGCCGAACTTGACGGAGAGCGTCTGGTACGGCGCGGACGCGCCGAAGCGGTCGAGCGTGACGAACGCAGTGGTGCGGAAGTCAAGGCGGAAGCGGTCAAGCCCGTACCTCACGCCTGCCTCGACGATCACGCGGCGCTTCATCTCCTGCGGCATGACCTCGCAGCGGTACTCCGGCGTCGTCTCGAGGTAGAAGCGCTCGATGCACGGGAAGCTCGCGACCCTCACGCCGCGGCCTTCCGCCGCGAGGCGCTTCGCGGCCTCGATGCAGATCGAGACTTCGGATCCAGTCGCGATGAAGAGAATCGTCTCGGAGTCCTGCTTGCCCGCCTGGTAGACGACATAGCCGCCCTTCGCGACGCCATCTGGAGTCACACCCTCGAGGATCGGCAGGTTCTGGCGCGTCGTCAGGATGCAGCTCGGGCCGTCGGTGCGCATAAGCGCCTCGACCCACGCGTATGCCGTCTCGTTCGCGTCGGCCGGGCGCCACGTGCGGACGTTCGGCATAGACCTGAGACTGGCGAGCTGCTCGATCGGCTCGTGCGTCGGGCCGTCCTCGCCGACACAGTAGCTGTCGTGGGAGAAGACGAAGATCGACGGGAGCTCCATGATCGCCGCGAGGCGAATCGCCGGTTTGCAGTAGTCGGAGAATACGAAGAACGTCGCGCCGTAGCCGCGCAGTCCCTGGCCGAACGCCGTCAGGCCGTTGACGATCGCCGTCATCGCGAGCTCGCGGATGCCGAAGTGGATGTTGCGTCCCTCATATGAGCCAGGGCCGACGTCGCCAAGCCCCTTGAGGACTGTCTTGTTCGACGGGCCTAGATCGGCCGAGCCGCCGACAAGCCCGGCAAAGACCGGCGCAAGCGCGTTCATGACCGTGCCGCACGCCGAACGGGTCGCGACGGGCTTCGCGGGATCGAACGCGGGAAGCGCCTTCAAAAGCTCCTTGCGCGAGGGGAGGGCGAAGGAAGTCGGCTCAGGACCCGCCTTCTTGGCCTTGTTCGCAAAGCGGTGCTGCTGGAGAGTCCGCGCGTGGAAGATGGAGTACACCTCGTCGGGAACAAAGAAGCTCTTCTCGGGGTCGAAGCCGAGCGCCTTCTTGGTGCCAGCGACCTCGTCTGCGCCAAGAGGCGCGCCGTGGCAGTCCGCGGTGTCGTGCTTCGTCGGCGCGCCACAGCCAATGTGCGTCGTCGCTATGATGATCGAGGGCTGTCCGGCGACCTTCTTCGCGCGGGAGAGGACGCGGTCGATCGCGACGGGGTCGTGGCCGTTGACTTCGAAGACCTTCCAGCCGTAGCTCTCGAACCGCTTTTTGGCGTCGTCGGCCATCGCAAGGGCGGTGTCACCCTCGATGGTGATGTGGTTGGAGTCGTATATGAGAGTAAGGTTGTCGAGCTTGAGAGCGCCCGCGAGGCTCGCCGCCTCGTGGGAAATGCCCTCTTCGAGGTCGCCGTCGCCGCAGAAGACCCACGTGCGGTTAGCGACCTTCGCCTTCTTCGCGGCAAGCGCAAGGCCGACGGCCATCGCGATGCCCTGGCCGAGCGGCCCTGTCGTCACCTCGACGCCGGGCGCGACGCCGCGCTCGGGGTGGCCGGCGCAACGGCTGCCCCACTGGCGGAAGGTCTTGAGCTCGTCCATCGAAAGGCCGCCCATGCCGGAGAGGTGGAAGAGAGCGTAAACGAGGGAAGAAGCGTGTCCGCCGGAGAAAACGAGGCGGTCGCGACCGGCCCATTCGGGGTCCTTGGGGTCGACATTGAGGTGCTTGAGCCAGAGGACGGAAGCGAGGTCGGCCATGCCCATTGCAGCGCCAGGGTGGCCCGATTTGGCCTTTTCAATCATGTCCGCACAGAGGCAGCGGATGGTATTTGCGACGAGACGGAATGTATCTTCGGTAATTTTCATAGGGGGTATATTATACCATAGATAGGAGTTTCGCGGCGGCAAGGGCCTCGGCTTCCTTGTGGCTGCGCGCCGATGCGGAGGCGGTTCCAAGGCCGTCTACAGCGACTTCCACGGTGAAAACTGGCTCATGGTCGCTGCCCTCGGTCTTGACGAGCCGGTAGGCGGGGTGGCGTGGCGGAGTCATGGCCTGTGCGCGGATCTGGAGGTCGCCTTTGGGGTTGAAACCGGCGGCATCGGCCATCGAGGCGAGATTGAGCGTATCGAAAATCGTCCGCGCCGCATCGAGACCGCCGTCGAGGAATGCAGCACCGATCACCGCCTCTACTGCGTCGGCGAGCGTCTTCGAGTTTTCCGGCAGCGGTGCCGCGCCCTTGTTGCGCCTGAGCCGAGGGGCAAGATCGTGGCGCGCGGCCGCCTCGCAGAGCGCAGCGGAGGAGACCATGTGGGTGCGCTTTACGGTAAGAACGCCCTCCGGCGCGTCGGGCAGGGAGCCGTAGAGCCGCTCCGCCGCGATGAAGCCGAGAACGGCGTCGCCGAGGAATTCGAGGCGCTGGTTATCGACCGCGTCTGGGCTGCTCATCTTGAACGAAGGCGTAGTAAGCGCCTCGTCGAGAAGCGCGGCGTTCTTGAAGGCGTACCCGAATATTTCCATGATGGACATCTCTGTGTTCTCAGCGCCTCTGCGCGAGACACTTGCGAAGTTTAGGTCTAGTGCCGGAGACGGGACTCGAACCCGTACGCCCGATTACCGGGCCGCGGATTTTAAGTCCGCTGCGTCTGCCATTCCACCACTCCGGCTCTTCGCGTAGTCTATCAAATCGCGCCCTTCGTGGCAATGCCTAGCAGCGGTCGCGCAGCCGGTGTAGTACGCGTCAGAAATCGGCGGCGTCGCAGACGAGGGACTCCATGATGTAGTCCTTGCGCTCGGGCGTGTTGGCGCCCATGTAGAACTTGATCGTCTTCTCGACATCGGTGTCGTCGGAGCACGTGACGGGCGTAAGACGCATCTCCTCGCCGATGAAGCCCCTGAAATCCTCCTTGTCGATCTCGCCGAGTCCCTTGAAGCGCGTGATCTCGCAGCCGCGCCCGCACTTCTTTATCGCGTCCTCGCGTTCCTCGTCGGTGTAGCAGAAGTAATGCTCCTTCTTGTTCCTGACGCGGAAGAGGGGCGTTTCGAGAATGAAGACGCGCCCGTCGAGGATGAGCTGGCGGTAGAAGCGCATGAAGAACGTCGTGAGGAGCATCCTGATGTGGAGCCCGTCGACATCGGCATCGGTCGCGAAGATGATCTTGCCGTAGCGAAGGTGCTCGAGCGTGTCCTCGATGTCGAGAGTCTTGATGAGGTTGAAGAACTCCTCGTTCTTGTAGAGGACGTCCTTGTTGAGCCCGCAAGTGTTGAGGCACTTGCCGCGCAGGAAGAATACCGCCTGGTTC
Source organism: Kiritimatiellia bacterium (assembly GCA_045536845.1). Lineage (GTDB taxonomy): Bacteria > Verrucomicrobiota > Kiritimatiellia > RFP12 > UBA1067 > UBA1067. Next base: position 64,444 of record JAZSOG010000028.1, read on the forward strand.
ATCGCGTCACGTGCGCCGCCGAGCGTACCGCCCGCGGACTGGCCCTCGGTGAGGAAGATCATCGTGTCCTCGCCCTCGGCCTTGCCGGTCTTCTTGTCGACCTTGTCGAGCTTCAGGTGGTTCTTGCAGTCCTTGAGCTGCGGGACGCGCACCGATACGGCCTGCGACCTCTCGCGCGCCTGCTTCTTTATCGTGTTGAGCTGCGAGCGGATCTTCCCCGTCTCCTCGACCTTGGAGATGAGCTTCTCGGCCTCGGACGGCGAGCGGTGGAGAGCGGCCTCGATCTCCTTCTTCATCTGCTGGACGAGCTCGGACTTGATGTCGTTCATCACGAACTTGATCTTCGTCTGTCCCTCGAAGACCGGGTTCATGATCCTCACCGACACCGCGCCGAGAAGCCCGTCGCGTATGTCGTCGCCGTCGAACTTCTTCTTCGGGTCGTAGTCGTTGAGCGCCTTGGTGAGCGCTTCCTTGAACGCCGTGAGGTGCGTGCCGCCGTCGGTCGTGTACTGGCCGTTGACGAACGTGTGGTATTCCTCGCCGAAGCGGTTGGTGTGCGTGAAGATTATCTCGAGCGACTTCGTCTTCACGTGGAACGGCTGGTAGAGCTTCTCGAACTGCGCCTCGTCCGCAATGAGATCCGCGAGCCCGCGGTCGGAGCAGATCTCCTGGCCGTTCAAGACGATCGTCAGCCCCGCGTTCACATAGCAGTACATCTTCATGCGCCTGAGGACGTGTTCCTCGCGCACCTTGAACTTCTTCAGCACCTTGAGGTCGGGCTTGTAGCGGATGTAGGTTCCCGAGTGCTCGTTAGTCTTGAGCTTGCCGCGCTTTTTCGACTTAAGCCGCCCTTCTTCGAAGTAGGCCTCGGAGAACTCGCCTTCGCGGAAGCTCCTCACCTCGAAGAACTCGGAGAGCGCGTTCACCGCCTTCGTGCCGACGCCGTTCATGCCGGCGGAGAACTGGTAGTTCTCGTTGTCGTACTTGCCGCCGGTGTTCATCTGCGAGACGCAGTCGACGACCTTGCCGAGCGGAATGCCGCGCCCGTAGTCGCGGACCGAGACCTCGCCCGTGTCGTAGTTGACGTTCACGTCGATGCGCTTGCCGAAACCCTGCCCGAACTCGTCGATCGCGTTGTCGATCACTTCCTTCATCAGGATGTAGATGCAGTCGTGGTACATCGCGCCCGTGCCGGGTTCGCCGACGTACATGCCGGGGCGCAGCCTTATGTGCGTCACCGGATCGAGAGTCTTTATGCTTTTATCACCGTAGTCTGTAGCCATTAACCTGATATTATACCATACTACGGGCGATGCCGTTGCCGCTTTTAGCAACAGCGACTGCTCTCGCATGTGGTTTGAAAAGGTAAACATGGTTTTTGGGAACGTTTAGTTCTGCAAAGGACATTGATTCTCCTTGTATATGATTGATGGGGGGGGCATAATATCTCCCTGCTATCATCCCCTAGGGGATGACCCTCGTTTAGTTCTGCAAATTCGCTATACTCCCCCGCTCGGCACGATGGCCGGGCACGACGTCCGGTCGGGATGCCGACATCGAAAAGGAGACTGA
>JAZSOG010000022.1:0-4983 GCA_045536845.1 Kiritimatiellia bacterium
TGTCTCATCATTGGATTCGTCATGGTATTAATGTAGGATTGTGATTCACAATCTTTTCCAAATTTCCGGGCTTGTCACAGAAGTTGTTCTTCCTGTCCCATTCGAGGTTGCGGTCGTTCGGAGTCGGATTGAGGTAGTAGACGAAAGAGATCCCCCCTATCTTCTGCTTCCAGCGATCGTTTCCCTCAAGAATGAAGATGGGATCTCCATACAACTTTCCGTAAATCGAGCTCTTGATCTTGCCGACCTCGTCCCTTTCCGTGCGGATGCGAAAGCAATAGCATTTCTTGGAATCCAAACCCTCCCTCCGCTGAAGATCGCTGGATGTCGCCTCGGAAAATGAAACCTCTCTATGATACCCTCCTTCTGGAGCGGAGCGAATCCAACAGTACGCCTGCGCATCAGGCGCGGGCGATTCCAACATTCCGTTTTCCGCATCTCCCTGGAACGTAACTACGACTGCATTCTTGTAGCGAGGAGCTTCCTTCCCTCGGCTATTCTTGCCTTCCCCAATATACTCTGGCGAAAGGCAAGAAAAGGCAATGTCGGCGATGTTCCCATCCCCAAACGGCGGCATGAAATCACCCTTCACAAGATCGTAGGCAAATGATTCTCCGTTCGCCGCGATAGCACCGCTTCCAAGCTTGCGCCCCATTCGCTTGACAAACAACGGAACCGTATGCCCAACCCGCTGAAGCTTCGCCGTTATAACTAGATCTGTTGGCCGCCAGTGCATAAGAGGCAACAATGGTTTTTGCGTAAACTGATGGCGAACACAAAAGGAATTAGGATAATATCCATTGGGCGGATAATGAATGTTAACGCCTGTTCTGCCATTATTCGTCTCGCCCGCCAAGTGGCAAAGCCCATTTTCATCCGTAATCTTTTTATCCTCATATTCAGGCGCTGACTCCGTCCATGCTTTCCATCCATTGCTGTTGCTAAACCAACCGACGACATTGACGCCTTTTATTGGCAAATTTGTGTCAGCATCGACGACAACGAGATCATATGCAGCTGTCGCCGCAACAAGTTGAAAGTCCACTACTTGGAGCGATGCCAAGAATAGTATCGTGGTTAGCATTCTATTGCTGATTTGCATTTGATACTCCTCTGTCACTGTTTATGATGAGCTTGAACAGTTTCCAATTGAAGAAATAGGCGACATTTTTAATGTCAGAATGACGCCACTTGCCTTCGCCAATAGGCCACGTGCCTGACCTACAATCTGCATAGTTAATATTTCCACAAACGGCGTTGCCGGATATTTCATTAGCCCCAGCCGCAAACGAAGTAGCAGGTATAGCATCACCAAGGAACTTCGCGCGAAGTTGCGCGCGGTAGTCAGCGTCTGCAATAGCGAAGAGATTCGTCGAGTGCATCGCGTCCGACTCGGCCCGGAATGGCGTGAAAAGAGGATGTTCTATCACGGCTTCACGAGTCAGGTTTGATACGGAAGCATCGAGCCCTACAAGAGGAATGTAGTAACTCGGATTTGCTGCATAATATGTGTTGATTCCCCAACCACCCTCGCAAGAAACGCTGTCATTGAAAAACAGCACTGTGTTCAACCCATGCCAAACAGCCGTTCCCTTGAACAGCTCCTGCTTGGCCCAAGACGAACCATAGCCATGCTCAGAAGCGTTCTCCAGCACATCCTCTGTTGGCGAATAGCAGTTAACGGCGTTTGCGATGCCAGCGAATCTACCTTGCCACGAGAGCAATCGCCTGAAATCGTTTGTGTTATCGTACAGATTGCTCCATCCTGATGCTCGATAATTTTCTGGCACATTAGACCAAGCAGAGTCCACCATGTTTGATGTGGACGAATCCACATCATACGCCTCCATCGGAACAGCGGCGTTGAGCATGTAGTACCGGTCGTACTGGAGGTTGTGGTCCACCGCCGCCGAGGATACGAGCATGTTGCCGAGCGAATGCGCGAGCATCACCTTGTTCGTGCCGGGAAGCAACGCGACTGTATCGACGAGGTTTGAGGCGGTCGCAAACGCGTGCATGACGTTAGCATAGTAGTCGGGCGATACCGTGTCCATGTAAATGAGCGAGAAGTACTGCGAAGAGTCGCCGTACCAGTCCACCGCAGTGAACATCGAACGCGAGCCCGCCACCCAAAGGCGCTTGAACATCTGGTTCGCCCAGACGCGGGCGGCCTCCGCGTTGACGTTGTAGCCATGCACGAACACGAAGTGCCGCCCGTCGCTCTCGGAGTCGGGATTCCAGAGAGGGTTGGCAAGATCGGACCCCTCCCCAGAAGAATCACCGCAGACAGGCCGCAGGTTCGCCCAGCGGTACATCCGCTCCACGTCGACGATCATCGACGGCAGCGTGAAGCCGTAGAACTCGTATCCGGACGAGTCAACTACGGAAAGCCTAAGCGACGCGCCTTCGCGCATCGCCTCGGCGACGACAAGCCCGTGACCGTCCGAGAACGCGCCGACGCTGTCCATCGGAAGGCTTGTTCCGTAGAGGTTTACTGGCGTGACATGCGCGGCGGAAAGCGTCTCACCTGACACGGCCAGGACGTCATTCGTGTACATCTCGCCCGCCGCGGCCCACGCCCCCGGCGAAAGACAGTAGTTGAACGACGCGTCGCTCGAGCCAGGGGCCTTCAGCTTGAACGAAAGACCGCTCTTCCATGACTGCGGGAATTGCGCAAGATCAAGAGCAAGGGGGAAGAAGTTGAGCATGTCGTAGTCTCCGTCCACCGTGTCGTTCGCAATGTTAAGCGTCAGCGTCGAAAGCGCCCCGTCGCCGACATAGCGCCCCTTGACCTTCTCTTTGTTTGTCCAGAACCGGAATATCTTTCGGCGCATGAACAGCGCGAAATCCACTGCATCGACCATGCCGTCGCCATTGTAGTCCGGAAGGAGCGGAGGCATTACCGAAGAAATGCGCCGGCTGACGGACGAACGGATCGCACTGCCGCCGTTGTCGAACACATAGGAAAACGCAAAGTCGCAATGCCCGGTGGCGGAGGAGAGCAACAGCACGTCGAGGTCGCGTCCGCTGCCCGCACGACGCGACACCATCTGCCGCCACTGCCGGACGGTGAAGTGGCGCACAGGGCTATCCGCGCTGTCGAGAAGCTTCTCCGCGGGAATCGTGACAAGCTCCGGTCCGCCGCCCGAATAGTCGACGTACGTCCGCTCCGGAGCCCATATCTCGAAAGAGCCGACGCAATCCTCGAGCGCGAGGCGGAAGACACCGTTCGTGAGCAGCACGTCGGTCATGACGCGCAGCGACACCGCGTTGTCGAGGTTGGTGTTGACTGTAATCGGGAAGCCGAAAGAGGCGTTGAGCGACGCATACTCCGAAAGCGCCGGGCCGTACAGGTTCTCTATGTCCACGCCAAGAACCGTGTATGCCCTTGCAACCGAAGGCGCGCCGTTCGTGACAAAGAGGACGCCGTCGCCGTATGGCTCGCGGCTCGGATATTCTCCGCGCACGGACACCATGACGTCCTCATACGACATGTCGAACCAGTTGTTGTCGGGATCGCTAATCGAAAGACGGGGAGACATCCACGCGGCCGCGACGTAGTTGCTCTGGCAGTGGTCCGGGCAGTCGCAACAGCGGACCGGCCCTCCAGTCGGGACGGACAGGGCCACCAAATCTTCACGGTTCACGCCGCCATGGAGCTGGAGAACCCCCTGCGCGGCAGGAAGCGCCGCAATGCGCGCGTACTCCGCCGCAGACTCCTCTTCGCTTGTCGTGTCCTCAACTTCAGGCGTTTCGCTTTGCTCTAGCCAGTCACTCGAACCGTAGTCCTCGTCGTTCGCGCCAGGCGGCACGTCATCGTCCGCGAGTTTGGGGCAGAAACGGAGCTTCTGTTCGACCCTCGGCAGCTCTTTGTTCAGCCTGTCAGGGTGGTCGACCGTATAGAAAATGGCGCGCTCCTGGTTCTTCGCGAAATGGCCGTGAATCTCGGCAGCGTCCGGTGGCAAGTTCTCCATCTCGACATCGGCGTTGCTGTTGGTCCAAGTAGCGGTGAGGCCAGGGAACTCATCGCCATAAATGAGCGAGACTATCTTGCCATTCGAGAAAAAGTCGTGGATGCATGGAGAGGTCGCGTCGGTACGCGGGAACGCGAGCCAGCCATGAGGCAAGTACCATGTCGGCATCCTGCCTATGAGCAGGTCATCGGAGTCAATCGCGACATCAAGGCCTTCCGGCTTGTCGAACCACAATTCCTTGCGGCTGCCCTTCCCGACAGCAAGCAAAAGCATGTTTGTGACAGGATTTACAGGATTATCAGGATTATTCCCACCTCTCAATCCTGTAAATCTTGTTAATCCTGTCTGAGAAACCCCCACGAGCGGGACAACGGTATCGCCCACGACGAGCCGCCCCGAACCTACGCCGGAGACCATGATCTTCAACACCGCCGTCTCGACCGTCGATGTCGGGTAGGCGAAGACGCCATTGGTCGTGCCAGAGTAAAAGATGTGTTCGAGAACGGTATTCGTCGAGCCCTCTGGGCAGTAGAACGGGTCGAGGTCGCCGAGCTTCGCGGCAAATCCATCGCAGTAGGCGGCGCTGATGGAGTTGGGGTCGAGCGGGTCGGAATTGTAGACAAGCAGTTCCGCGTCGTCTGCAAGGCCGTCGTAGTCCGTGTCGGCGTTGTGCGGGTCGGTGTTGTAGAAGAAAAGCTCGTCGATGGTGAGCAGCCCGTCGTTATCGGGGTCTTGGTCGTAGGCATCGCTCTCCGAGAGCGGATAGAACGCCATCGAGGTGACGTTCGTCGGCAGGGAGTTTGTGGTCCACTCGCTCCCCGCGAACGAAGCGCCCGCAAGGAAGTCCGCAACCGTTTCCCCGTCGAGCCGCGAGAGGTCGTAGCGGAATACGAACCTTCCATCAGTAAAGAACTCGACCTGGAACGAGATCGGCTTCTCGGTGTCGCGGTCGAAAAGTACGTTCTGCCAAGTGACGACAAGCGCATTGTCCGGCGTGATGCAATACCAC
>JAZSOG010000046.1:0-114999 GCA_045536845.1 Kiritimatiellia bacterium
GAGTCTTCTTGCATGTAGAGAGCAGAAGATCGGAATCTTTGCCTGTCCTGTGTTGGTTTTCTGTGCTGCGCTGGTTTGCCTGACAACGTGCGGCTTTGTTTCGGGCAACTGTGCTCGCCTTTCTGAGCGGGCGGCTTCTCCGTCCTTGCGACCGCCCGGCATATACATATATGTCTTCGGGCCGCAGTCCTGTCGGATCCGCCGCGCCCAGGAAGGTTCCGCCCGGCTTCGGCCCGAAACAAAGCCGCGCTTGGCACCCTCGGGAGTTCGGCGCGGTGCTCGGGGGCTCGGCCTCTCTCACGCTCCCTGCGCCTCCGCTCCCGTCGTCTTCGCGGCGATACGCGCCGCAATGCTTCGTCGCCGGGATACCGTCTCCTCGCCTTGCGACGTGTCTCACCGCGCATCCGACGAACCGCGTCGTCGCATGTCGCTCAGTTCGGCACTCGCCCCCTCGTCCCTTGCCTCACCTTCCCATAGGCGCGTTTTTCTTCGTAGCATCTGCGCTCGCCGACGTCCCGTCTTCTCGCTTAACCTTGCCACGCGCAATCTGCTACTAACTCGGAGAGCGCCACGCTAGCGCCCGCTTGCGCGGCTCGGCCTACGGCCTCGGTGGATATGCCATCTTGGCGGCGATTCAATCCGCCGCGCTGGAGACAGCGTTTGTAATGGGCGAAAGGCGAGATGTTTGGTATAATATGCGCATAAAAGGCAGTGCAAAAATGACCCAGGTAAAATCCCCGCGTCAAGAAGACGGCGTTAGGAGTGGATGGAAAACGACAGGAATGGCATAATATTGTAGTTGAAATGGTGATTGAGCAACGCACAAAAGGGATAAGCGGTTTTGACCGCGACATTCTGGAATGGAACGTTCCAGAAGGGGGCGTTTTTCGTATGTCATTTGAAAGGGTGGGAAGAGCTTGAGTATGAGAAGGCAGCATAAAACTGTACGTGCGCCTAAAGCCGCAAGGGATATCTTTGCCGAGTTCAAAGACGACCCCGACCCGGAGGTCCGGCATCGAGCGAGCAATTGGAGCGTCGCCATCGGCTTGCAGGATGTCGATCATTTGAGCGTGTCGCAGTTCTTGATTGATACGGCCAAGCGGAACATTCGGGGTGAAATCACGCAAGCGGAAGTCAGGCGGCTGATCGAGGAATATCATTCAAAGAGCAGGGAGACTTCACGAAGGCGTATCTCCGTCCGCTGATGGAGACGGGGTTGATCATGCGAAGCGACCCTGGGCACTGGGCATCCAAACTCGCCGCAGCAGAAATACGCCTTGACGAAGGATGGCAGGCGGCGAATCGAAAGGGTTGCGCCGCTATGACAAGGAAATCCTACTGTGGTAATTTACTGTGTCACAGGGACCCTGTTGGCTCCGGTCGACAGGCTCGAGAGCCTCGTCGACGATTCTCGCTGGCCGCTCCCGAAATACCGCGAGATCCTTTTCGTGCATTGATCTATATATATGTGTGACGCTATTTTTGGTATAATTTGCGGAAATACGAAAACCATTCAAGGAGCACCAGAAAGATGAACATCGTCGAACTGAACCTGACGGACATCGTCTCGTTCCTCAAGAAGCCGCGTGCGGCTTTCACGAAGGCGGACATCAAGCGTTTCGTGAAGGCGCAGGGAATCCGCCACGTAAACTTCATGTACGCGGGCGGCGACGGACGCCTCAAGACCCTCAATTTCATCATCCATTCCGACGGGTATCTCGACGAGATACTCACTTGCGGTGAACGCGTCGACGGCTCCTCGCTCTTCTCCTACATCGAGGCGAGCTCGTCCGACCTCTACGTCATCCCGCGCTATGCGACGGCGTTCGTCGACCCGTTCGCCGAGCTTCCGACGCTCTGCCTCCTCTGCTCGTTCTTCAACAAGGACGGCGATCCACTCGAGTCGAGCCCCGAATACACGCTTAAGAAGGCGTGCGACGCGTTCACGAAGGACACCGGCCTCGAGTTCCAGGCGATGGGCGAACTCGAGTACTACGTGATCGCCGCGGACCCCAAGTCGTTTCCGGCGAAGGACCAGCGCGGCTACCACGAGTCCGCGCCGTTCGCGAAGTTCGGCGAGTTCCGACAGAAGTGCATGCTCGCGATCGCGCAGGCCGGCGGCCTCATCAAGTACGGCCACAGCGAAGTCGGCAACTTCACCGAAGACGGCCTTGTCTACGAGCAGAACGAAGTCGAGTTCCTTCCCTGCGCGGCGTCCGAGGCCGCCAACCAGCTTGTGATCGCCAAGTGGATGATCCGCAACATGGGCGCGAAGTACGGCTACGACGTGACGTTCGCCCCGAAGATCACCGTCGGCAAGGCGGGCTCGGGACTGCACATCCACATGCGCCTCATGAAGAACGGCGTGAACCAGATGCTCAAGAACGGCCGCATCTCCGACACGGCGAAGCGCGCCATCGCCGGCATGATGAAGCTCGCCCCGTCGATCACCGCGTTCGGCAACTCCAACCCGACGAGCTACCTCAGGCTCGTCCCCCACCAGGAGGCACCCACGAACGTGTGCTGGGGCGATCGCAACCGCTCCGTTCTCGTGCGCGTCCCGCTCGGCTGGGCCGGCAAGACCGACATGTGCCGCCAGGCGAACCCGAAGGAGACCGCCTCGAAGTACGACACCCGCCAGAAGCAGACTGTCGAGATGCGCTCGCCCGACGCCTCTGCGAACGTCTACCTCCTCATGGCCGCGCTCGCGGTAGCGTGCCGCTACGGTTTTTCGCTGAAGGACGGCGTCAAGGTCGCCGACGCGACCTACGTCAACGTCAACATCCACAAGAAGGAAAACGCGAAGCTCCTCGCCTCGCTCGCGACGCTTCCTGACAGCTGCTGGGCTTCGGCCGAGACGCTTCTGAAGCAGCGCGCCGTCTACGAGGAGAAGGGCGTTTTCTCTCCGACGATGATCGACGGCATCGTTCGCGAGCTCAAGGCGTTCGACGACCGCACACTCCGCGCGAGCGTCACGAAGAGTGCCAAGGCGATGAAGGCCCTCGTCGAGGAATTCTTCCACTGCGGCTGATTTGAAGACGAAGCAGAGAACCGGCGCGTGCGCTTGTAGAGGCCCTTGAAAGGGTCGGGGCGGAGCTTGTCTTCGGATATCCCGGTGGCAACGTCGTCGATATCTTCGACGGGCTCTCTCGCCCGCCGTGCGAAGATAGTCCATGTTGACTGCGACCCTGCGTCGATAGACAAGAACGTCACGGTTGACCTCGGAATCTTTGCCGACGTGAAGGAACTCCTCATGACCGTCGACTCGCGCATAACCCCGTCGTCGCACGACGACTGGCTTGCGTCCATCGACGCTCGCCGTCGGCCGCGCACTGAGGGGCTTAAGCCCTTGCGCAAGGGCGTCATCATGCCGCAGACCTTTGATGTATGGTGTCCACTGCGTCAACGACATCCGGCGCGACATCACGATCGGGCCTGTGGATGCCGTAAGCTACGTGGGGGGCGGAGGCTCGACGGTTTGGTACGACGAGTTCGCGCCGATAGGATTTTTCGAGAACGGCGAAAAGAAGAGCTCGCCGAACCATGAATAGGAGGACGAAGATGAGAACGACATGCATGATTGCGCTTGCGATGTATTCCTGCCTTGCGGGGCGGGCTGTTTCCGCGCAGGTGCCCGAGTATTCCGACGACGAGGAGAAGGACCGCGCGGTCGCGCTGATGCGACGCGTAGAGGCAGGAGTAAAAGCTAGCATGAGTTACTGTATCAATAGAGCTGTATCAATAAGCTCCGACCCTTTTGACCTCGTCGGAATCCTTGTCGGCGGCGACAAGATAAACAGCGTCAACAATCTGTGCCGCAGATGATGGCATGGGGCAGTCCTAGCCTTTGAGGTACGGTAGTTACGCATCGCAGACTAGGCGGCGCATTGGACGGTTTTAGGGCATGATATAGGATGGTTGGGCCGAGATCGTGTAGTTCTTGGATTCGACACGAAGGATGGTTGGAGCGTGGTTGTTGGAGGGTTGGAGGAGGGCTTTGCATGTCCGAGTCCGACAAGGGGTTTAAGGACGGTTGTGTATGGGTTTAGGTTCCCGATGGTTGGTGCGGGGCTGGGAAGCGGTTGGTGGATGGTTGGGGAAATGGTTGTGCAATGTTTGAATTGTCCGAAAGTCGGGCGGATGTCCGTCCGTGGGCGGCGCAAGGGCGCGTTGCCCTGCGCGACGTCGCCAGCTTTTTTATGCCCTTTTCACAAGGGCTTTTTTGGTATAATACGCCGCGATGAAGATTGCGATACTTTCCAATGCGACTGTAGAGATGCTGGCGCGAATGCTCGGCGATGAACACGCCGTGTGGACTGCGCCTGGCTTTGGCGCTTGGGTTGAGATCGCGCTTGCGCCGCCTGCTGACTTGATTTCATTCTCTCCCGACATCATCGCGATTCTTCTCGACGAGAGATTTTCAAAAGACGATGCGAGAAACCGTATTGACGATGCTGTTGCTTTGCTTGCCGCAACATTCCCGAAGACGAAAGTCATCGTGCCAGATCTCAAGGCAATTCTTTCAGATCTTGGCGACGCTGCATATGACGAGAGAATGTGGAAGCTCGCGAAGATGCCATGGTCGATGGATGCGCTTCTCGAAATCAAGAAGCTCTTCACGCCGGTGAAGAAGGTTCTCGCGCTCGATCTCGACAACACATTGTGGAAGGGTGTCGTTGGCGAAGACGGCGTAGACGCGATCGTGCCCAACGAGTTGCTTCAGCGCAAAGCGCTTATGCTTAAGGAGTGCGGCGTTGTTCTCGTCGCGCTCTCGAAGAACAATCCAGAAGATGTCGCGCCTGCGCTTCGCGATGCGCGTATGCTTCTTCACGAAGACGACTTCGCCGCGATGCGCGTCAACTGGGATGCGAAGTCGCTCAATCTTTCAGATGTCGCGCGCGAGCTGAACGTCGGTGTCGACTCGTTCGTGTTCGTCGACGACAATCCCGGTAATCGTGCGGAGATGCGCGCGTCTCTTCCAGAGGTTACGATCACTCCGTTTCCTCCAGACCTCTCTCTCTATTTCCATTCTGCTACGTTGACCGACGAAGACCGAATGCGAACCGCACACTACAAGGCGGAGTCGCTGCGCCGTGAAGAGGCCTCGCGTCTTTCGCTCGACGACTATCTGCGTTCGCTCGACATCAAGAACGAAATACATCTCATCACTGAAGAAGAGTTCGCGCGTATCGCGCAGCTCGCGCAGAAGACGAACCAGTTCAACGTCTGCACAAATCGTTGGACAGAAGACGACGTTCGTTCGTTCGCGTCAGATTCTCGTCACGCAATTTTCACACTTCATTCTTCCGACCGGTTCGGAGATCTCGGACTCGTCGCTTTCGTTCATGCGACGATCGATGGAGACGCTGCTGAAATCGTCGACTGGGTGATGAGCTGTCGTGCGATGAACCGTCGCATTGAGTTCGTGATGGAAGACGAAGTTGAACGCGCTCTTGCATCGCGCGGAGTGAAGAAAATCTCCGCAGCATGGAAGAGGACTGCCAAGAACAATCCAGTCGAAAATTTATTCGATTCTTTCGGATTCGAACTTCTCGAATCGACGCCTGATCTCCGGCGCTACAAACGCCTGATCTAGAAATACTGTATCGCGCAAAGCGATATGCGAAAGGAATTCAAGTTTGTGAGATATTGCAAACGCCTTGACGGGGTCTTGCAAGGGGAATAAAAGACCCTTGCGAGAGGCCCGCCTGCCGGGGTTTGGCGGTGGTCTGGCACTCGCAAGGGAAATCAGTAGTCAGCTACAAGCCGGTTGGTCGTCGGGTCGTAGACAAGCTTCGCGGGCGACTCCACTGAGGAGGAGTTGACAAGCAAGTCCGTCGGGACGCGCGCCGAGGAAGTGAAGTATGCAAGGATCTCCACTATCTCGCTCTTCGCAGTTCGCGCTCTCCACTCAGTTCCCGGATCTGTCTCCTCGAACTCGAAGGGCTGCTCGGCGGCATTGTAATTCTGGGCGGCGGGCCAGATGTATGGATTCGCCCACCCCTGGTTGGTGTAGGTCGTCGCCGACGTTGAGGTAGTTCCGTCGTTGTATGTGAACTTGCGGGTTATAACGATCTTACTTGCAGTCCAAGGGCCCGAAGCCGACAGGACAAGTTGATAATTCGTGTACTCGATAGTCGCGCCGCCCTGGTATGAAGGCGGTTGCACGCCTGTGTAGTAGCTTGTGCAGAAGCCGAAACAATGTGAGGCCGCGGCCGCTGGTAATATGGTAACTGCCCTGTCTGCCATTGGTCGGCCCTATATGATGTCGGAGATCGGCGTGGTGTTGCCGTTGGTTATGTCAGACCAGTTGCCTTGAGTCACCGCCCCTGTCTTAAGATTCACGGTGTCGACTCGCTTCTGCAGGGTGTGGGTCGACGGGTTCCACTGGATGTCGCCCACTTTTGTGAACGAGACGTTGGCTGCGATTGAAGACGACGAGAAGAGAGCCGCTATTGGGATGTAGATTATTTGTCTCGCCTGGTTGGTGTCGATTGTCCTGCAGACGAGCGATATGCCGCCGCTCGGGATGTTTGCCACCCCCTGCAAGTAGTCGGTGATGGTGTTTGTGTCGGCGGGGGTTCCAGTCTTGAATCCCTTTATCTGAAGCTGTCCCTCGTCGCCGTCGGGCGACGTGCCGCTCGGCGGGTCTGGGATGAACTCGGTGGAAATGTTATCCGGCATCACCACTCCCGCGTTGTCGTAGGTAAATGTTACGACGGAATCAAGCACTTGCTTGACGGATGCAGCGCCTGTGCTAGAGTCGTATGAAACAGTCGCCACGAGCTGGCTCCAGCGTATGACGTTGGCGAGACCTCCCACTACGCCGGAGTTGATGCCGGCGCCCCTGTTGCCCCCGATCGCCGTCGCGTCCCAGACATTGAGCCAAACCTGACTGTCGGTCGAGCTCACGTTGGTGAGTCTGAACCACCCGGTCGAAAGGGTGGTTGCCGCGACAATGCCTGAGCTTATCTCTGCATTACCTACCTTCCCAAGGATTACCATGCGCGCTTTGGCCGGAAGCCAGATGACCCATGCTCCGTCGCCGTTGTTTTCGTCTGCTGCCCACCTCACTTCGAAGGGCAGCGGCTGTCGCGACGGACGGCGGTCGCGCTCGTTGCGGGCTTTCGCGCCGACCTTGTCGCCAAGGGCGTTCAAGGCGCGCGTAACCGGCACGGCCCACGGGAGAATGGACTTGCCGGAGATCGGGTCTGGAATCGGGTCGAACATGGTTTATATTTGATAAGGCATTGGCCAGCGATTTGCGCCGTAGAGGTCGGCGTCCCAGCCAGAGCCGTCGACGGCGGGAATGCCCATCCAGCTCTCGGTGCGCGTCCAGTTGCCGTCGGTCTGCTCCTGGGCGTCGTCCTGGACCTTGAGCCATTGATGAGCATTAACGGCGGCGGCAAGGCCAGACGGTTTCTTTGCCGTCCCGGCGGGGGCGGGCGGTGTGTCGATGAAGCCGAGGTTTTCGAGGCACGCGGGCGGCTCGGCGGCGTATGTGCGAGTGCGCGTCACGACGGGATAGAAGCGGATTACGGCCTCGATGCCTTTGCGTATCTTGCCAATCAGCGCGACTGTGGCAGGGTATTCGCTATTCGAGATGTCAAAGACCGTGCCATCCGATTTTCTGAATTGGAGGTTCTCCGCCAGGTCACCGTCTGGCTCCTTCATCCATGCCTCGATGAGCGCGCGCTGTGGGTTCGCCCCTGGGGATGGCCCGCAGTACGCCATTATCGAGACGTCGTTTCGAACGGACTTGATTGACCAGATGTCCTTCAGTGGCTCAACAACTGTCGGGTCCTCTTCGGTTCCGGAACCGCTCGTCGGATCGGGCGGCGTGCATTCGACGGTGAGGACGCCGTAGTCGCCGGGCGTGCGGCGGACGGACCACGACGAGGCGACCCAGCCGGTCGCGACGACATCTCCCCTTGCAATGCCTTTCCCGGCCGTTTCAAGGTCCGTGTAAGGGCCTTTCCAGGAGAAGGACTTCTTGAGGTTGCCGGCGTCGTCGCGGCCTGCCGTTTCATCGGGCTGCGCAACTGCGGTCGTTGGTGGTGTGAAGTTTGCCATTAGAACGTACCCGATCCTTTCCCGGTCTTCGCCTCGATCTTCTCGAGGAGCGCGACCTGCTTTTCGTTTACGCGCTGGAGATCCCGGAAGCCAGCGTCGCTCCCGGCGAAGTTTCCGCCGACGCGCGCGAGCGAGTCGAGGGCGTCGATCGAGGCGCGCATTTCTGGGGACTTCGGCTTGTTTGCCTCCGCCGCGGCCTTTTCGTCGGCGCGGCGTATAAGTGCCTCAATTTGCTGCTGCCTGGCTCGGCCTTCTGCGAGCGTCCTCTGTGCTTCTGCCGCCTCGCCATATCGCCCGTCCTTGATGCTACTGATAATGGCCCCTCTGTCGGCTCCTTCGGACGACTTCAGTATCTTGAGAATTCGCACCAGCTCGTCTCTGTCGAGGCTTTCAGAAAGCTCGCGAAGCTTCTCCTGCCATGCGGCCAGCCGACGGTAAGTCTGTTCCGATTTTTCGAATTCATCGAGATGCGCTTTCATCTCGCCTTCTTTGTCGAGGTATGTCTTGGCCGCTCCGACTGTGCCCCCGACGACCGCACCTACAGCGGCACCCTGCGGGCCAAGCGCCATCCCCGCCATCGCGCCGGACGACGCGCCCGAGATGATTGCGCCGCCGTAGTCCATCGCGTTTCTCCCCGTCGAGCCTTCCTCGAAATATCGCGACGCGTAGCTCATGGCAAGCCCGGTAGCCATTCCGGCGAACGCGCGCGTGACGGACAGCATCTGGCGGTTCATGCCCTGCGACGCCTCGTCGAGCTTGCCGAACGAGCGAGAGGTCTTCTCCGCCGCGCCGGAGAGAGCGCGTGCCGCCTTGTCGATTGCGGGCGAGGCGTCTGCGCCCGCCGAGGACCCGCCGGTTTCCGCCAGCTCCTGTATCTTGCGCTTCGCCTTTGTGGTCTCGGCGTCTACTTCAACTGTGAGTTTCTTCGCCATCGTCTATCTTCTCAATTTCGGACAGGGGGAAGACGGTCATGTTGCCGCTTTTGTCCTTTTGCGTCTGCCGCCGCAGGAGGCAGATCGCGGAGAGCGGGACGGTCCACATGATTTCCTCGAAGCCCCAGTTGTAGGTCGTGGCTGCCCAGTGTGCGAGCGCGGCAATCCAGCCGTCGTTGCCGCGCTTCTCGCTTTTTTTGGGTCGTCCTCCGGTATGACGTCGAACGCGGCGTTCATCTGGCGGTAGCACGCGCGGCGGATGACGTCCATCGTCGCGACCGGCACGGTGTCGGCCCACTGCATCGAGAGGTCGACGACGTTGCCCCGGAAGACCTCGCGCGGATCGTGCGTAAGGAGGTAGAGCGACGGGATGAGCTCCAGCGCGTCCTTCGGCTCCTCGCCGGTGACGAGCGGGGAGCCTATGCGCTCGAGCGCGGCCCACATGCCGAGCGTCATCGGCTTCGCCGTCACGCCATTGCCGCATCCGATCGGCAGCGGCAGAAGCGCCGCCATCGCCTTCCTGGGGTTCGACTTGCTCATGGCTTACGACTGCGCTGGCGCGTTTTCGAACTTGTGGGCGTTCAGGTTGTAGCGCTTCAGGCCGTTGTAGCTGCCCGCCGACTCGTGGCTGTCGACGTAGTACTTGACGCCGTTGTATGTGACCGTCGAGTTCTCGCCGTTCTGGCCCGCAGTCTCGGTCAGCTTCGTGCCGCGGTAGGTGAGCTTCAAGTCGATGCGCGTGTCGTACTTGATCTCCTTGGTGACCGCATTCTTCTGGTCCGGGACCGGCTCGGCCAGCGGGGACCCTGTGATGGTCTCGCTCTCGATCGTGATCCCTGTCGCCGTTGTCGCGATGCCGTATTCCTCGGCCGTCGCCGTTGCTGGTGTAGTTGCCATGTTTGTTCCTTTCCTTTGGGTTTGGTTAAGAGAGGTGGATTGTCGTCGCGAAGGTGACGGTCGCGGTCAGCACGCCCGCCTGGCGGTCTATCGTCTGCCGCGTCGAGAGCCAGCAGAACTGCGAGCCGTCGAGCGCGTACATGACGATCTCCGCCGCGTCGAGCGCGGTTATGACGCCCGGCTGGACGCGCGCCGCCATGGGCTTCTCGCTGCACTGCACAAGCAGCTGCGTCTCGGCAGGGATGGCGCCCGGCGTGTCTCCGTTGCGCTGAAGGTCCGGCGTCACGACGACGACGGCGATCTTTCCCTTCTGGATGTACTGGTCGGACTCCTTGTAGACTTCCCGGGCGTCCTCTGCAAATGCCTTGCAGCCGCCCTGCACAAGCTCGTCAAGGGTGTTCAATTCCTTCGCTATCGCTTCCTGAAATTCCTTGATCTTCATTTTGCCGTTGCCTTTCCGAAGTGGTTTATGGTATTATGTCCGTGTCCGTTGGTTCAGAGCGCCCTAAGACCCTCACGGGATAAAGGATGAATTTCCAGACGCTGCTCCCAACGGAATTTTCGTTTTGTAGTAGCTGGAGAACCCCTTTATTGCATTGACCGCGAGCTGAAGATAGTTGCCGTCGAACGTCTGCATCTCGAATATCGCGCCGTGGTCGTCTCCCGGGTATATTGTGTCGGGGTTGTGCCAGACGGCGGGCATGAGGTCGTAGTCCGCGTCCTCGAGCGGAATGTTGGTCTTTAGGCGCTTCTCGTTTCCGCCGTAGTGCTTCGCAGCGTGCTGCCGGAAGGTAGTTCTGTTGAACGACGGGTTCATGGACTTGAAGGCGTCGATGTCTTCCTGGGGAAGCTTGCCCGGCATCTTCTTCAGGGCCTCTGGCGTTGTCATGCCGAGGCGCGCCTTGTTTATGCTCCCGGCCAGCACATCCCGAATCAGGTTGCCTTGCCAGTGCACGACGCTGTTCTCAATCACGACCTGGTCGCCGAAAGCCCGCTTCAGAATCTTTCCGCAGAGCGAGTCGCTGCGGAGGTTCGGCACCGACGCCTGCATGTCGCGGTTGAAGTCGGGAAGCGGCTTTTCGCGGAGCGCGGCGGTTTTGCCGCGGAGCTCCTCGTCGCTGATCAACCCGAGCTGGATCGCGGTCTTGCGGTCCACATCGAGGACGCCCATGCCGCTGCCCCAGTCGAAGGGCGGGAAGGGGTTGCCGAAGACCGAGAGCCGCTCCCACACGGGATCGTCCTTCAGGGCGATCATCTTTCCGCCGTAGGTCTTGCCGCCCGCCTTCGCCCACCGCTGCGGCCAGTCCTGCCGCTGGTTGCGCCGGTGCGCGATGCGCGTGAACTCCTGCGCGGGGAAAGCGGCGAAAGCGCCGGGGCTCATGCCCTCCGCATACTGCATGTAGCCGCGCGCCTGGGCGACGTTCGTCTTGATGATGACGTCTAAGCGCGCCTGGCTGAAGAGATCGTGGATAGTCCCCTTGCCGCCTTGGGGGTCGTATTTAAGCGTCTGCAGGTCCTCGCGGATCTTCATCCTGATCTTCGAGATGTCAGTCTCGCCCTCTGAATATTCGCGCACCTTGTCGCGCATCGCAGCGAGGATATTGACATTGGCGACGCGCGACGAGAAGAACGCGCGGTTCCTTAAGCCGGCCTGTATCTGGTTCCACTGCGAGGAATCCAGCCGACTGGAGCCGACGAGGGCCTTCTTGAGGATGAGCTCCGCTTCGGTCATAGTATCGCCTCCATCGCTGCCATGCCTGCGGACTTCATCTCATCCTCTGTCGGGAGAATGGTCTTGTCTTCGGGAATCGTCGCCTTGGAGACGAGCAGATACACGACCTCGTCAGTCTCCTTGTCGCGGAGCGTGCCGGCCTTTTCTCCCTTGGGCCAGACGAGCGCGAGCTTCGCGCGGTCGGGGTCAAACTCTTTGGGCCGCTTCCCGGCCGTCGCGGGCGACTTGGGGATCGCGAGCGCCTTGTGCCCGCTTGTCGGATAGACCACGCCGCCGTAGTAGTGCAGGGCGACGCCTTCCTTGTGGATCGTGATGAGTGCGGTCTTGCCGGAAATCTCCGTCGTGACGCTGTTCGACGCTTCGCCGTAGTAGCCGGTACGCGGAAGCCCGTCAGACCTGCCGCGGTGGTCGCGTTCAGAGAGGCGATTCTTGACGATGCTCGATACGGCGCGTCCGGCAGCCTGGGCAAGCTCTCGCTCACTCGGCAGGACGTCGCGCAGTTCGCGCTCCGGTATCTTAATCGTCAGGTGCATTTACAACGGTTAAAGGTTGAAGGTTGAAGGTTATTGGCCGACGGTGACGGTGTTGGTGACTCCGTTCGCGGCGTCGCGCCGGCGCTGCAGAAGGGCGGCGACATCAGGCGGCAGGTGCGTGCGTTCCCATTCAGCCTGGCGCGCCTCTGCAGCTGCCTTTGCTTTCGCAGCTGCTTCAGGATCCTTGAGCGAGACGTGCTTCGCCGCGTTCGTCCAGGCGAATCCGTCTTCATAGAGCTGCACGAGGCACTGCTTGCCGTCCTCGCCGTCGATCAAGTACTGACCCATCTGCTTTCCGTGCCACTTGGCGCGGCCAGCGTCGGTCTCCTGCTCGCGGTGGTACTTGCGGTTCATGAGCCCTAAGGCCGTCTGCAGATCGGCCGCAGTCCAAGTATTCGTCGTGCCGTCTTCGAACAAAGTCTCCGCGACGATCGGCGCGGCGTTGGTGGCCGGCTCGTCGGCGTATGCCGTTGCTACAAGGATCCCGGGAAACATCGGCACATCGGAGACGACCACCGTCCCTGTCGCGAAAACGAAGAGCGCAAAGGCAAAGAAGAGTATCATTGCTTTTTTCATTTCACATTTCCTCCTTGAGTACTGGCATTGAGTTGATGAAGCCGGCGTCGAGATGCTCGAGACCTTCCAGGATCATGAACCCCTGGAGCTCGAAGACGCCGTTCATGTGAACGGGAGAGGGTGGAACGTAGTCGAGCCATACCATGTAGTCGTAGTTCGTCGCGTTGCTTATTGCGTAGTCCGCCGGGAGCTGTGCGAACGTGCGGCGAGGCGTGAGCTCGATCCAGTCGGTCGCGTTGGTGAGTCCGTGCTGCCTTGCGTATACGAGAACGTCGAACGCCGAGAAGTCGACTTCGGCGTAGTTTGTCGCGTTGCAGATCGCGACGTGGAACACGTCGTTCGTGGCGTATGTCCCGCCGTCCGCCACAAACCGGTCGAACGAGATCGACACCTTCTGCGCAATAATCGTCGCGACGACGCAGCTGGCGATAATTGCGATGAACTTGTCGGGCTTGTGCCCGCAGTTCCTCCAGACTGTGCAAAGCCCCCATGCGAACGCAAGGCCAAGCCCCAAAAGAAGCAAGACCGCGAGCGCCGTCTGGGAGACGATGTTGAAGTCTTCGCCGTTCATTGTGCGATGAATTTGAGTTCGTTGCCAGAGATGGTCGGCATGTAGGTGGTGCCGTTGAAGATGATTCCGCCGGTCATTTCGGTCTTCGCAGAGTTCTTGATCTTGGCGACGCCCTCGACCATGTACTCGAAGTAGAAGAACGACGCCGGCTGCGAGCAGGTGATGGTCGCGACATACGCGCCGGTAGTTCCGCTCCAGCTGACCGTGCACCAGGGGCACGAGAAGCCGTTCTCGTCCTCCTTGACCCAGACGGCATCGACCAGGTTCGTCGAGGCGCGGATGTAGGGGTGCGCGTTTCCGACGACATTGACTGGCACCGTGACCGTGTTGCCGATCCTGGTGATGCCGCCGGGATTGACGCCTATCAGGTAGCTGTCCGTCTTCTCGATCGAGAAGAGCTCGGTGCCGTCCGACGCGGAGACGCGGAAGAAGGAGTTGGTCGTCGCGCCGGTCGAAAGTCCATTTGAAGTGAGTATCCAAACCGCGCCAGCACTCGTGACCACCTTCTCGTATTCGTAGCCGCCGGCAATAACCGTCTCGGGAGTGGAGATCCAGGTGACGCCCGCCGGCGCTTCAGCGCCAAGTCCGGACGTGGTGCCGCTCCATGCCTTCGGCGCGCGCGTCTCGATCTGCGCGTCGGTGTAGTTCATCGCGTTCGTGAGCGTCATGCCATGACGGCGCGTCTCGTCCCAGTAGATGACGTACTGCCCCGAATCCGTGTCTAGGTGCTGGAGCTTCATCGCGGGCGCGTGCGTCTGGCTGTTGTAGTTCGTTACGACAAGGACGACGTTCGTGCCGGCAATAAGGCGGTAGACGTCCGCCGCCGTCGCCGCGCCGACTTCCGAGGCGGTGTAGGTCGGCTTCTGCGCGGCCTTTGCCCAGGAGCTGATCGTCGGGTCGGTCTCCGTGAAAGACGCCGGCATGAATGCCGCCGCACTGGACTGCGCAAGCGCGTTTGTCGCCGCGTCGGTGTAGTTGGTCGAGGCCACGCTGGCTGACTTGATTGATGAGTTGAGGGTGTATGTCAGCGGCGTCAGAGAGTCTTGGACGAAGCCGATCTGCTCGTCGGTGTAGGACTTCGCCTCGCCGAGCGCGCCGCCGATGGCCGTCGCGAGGTCGTTGGTCGCGGCCTCGAGCGCGTCCGCGCGGTCCTCGAGGTCGCCGAGGTCCCACACCGTCGCATAGTCGTCGAGATCCGACAACTTCGCATAGTCTTCCTTTTCCGACTCCCAGACGGGGTCGCTCTCGGTGAAGCTCGTCAGGTAGCCTGCGTCGTTGTTGAACGCCGAGACATTCGCCGGCACCGTCGGGATCGTCGGCTTGTTTGAGAGGTCGTTGTAGCTGCCGCTTGTCGCGACGGCGGCGAACGTCGGCTTTGACGTTATCTCGCCCCAGGCATACGACGGTTTTGTTGCGGCCTTCGCCCATTCCGGCACTGTGGGGTCTGACTCTGCAGTGACGAAGTTGTTTGTAGCATCCACCAAGAGCCACGGCGCGTTGGTGTAGTCGATTACGGAGAAGTCGAGCGCCCGCGCGGGGAAGGAAATCACGTTCGGCGTGAAACCGGGAGAAGGGAGCATCCGCAGTGCGCCGTTTGCGCGGTAGATTGTGTCGCCGCTCGCCTTGGCTTCGACAAAGAAGCGGTATGCAGCCGCGCCGACGTCGTTCGACGGAGCGAAGGTGGCGCCATCGAGCTTCCACCAGGCGTTGCCCATGCCGTTGGTCTGGTACCACACGGCCTCGATCGTCGCGTTCGTGACGGTGTGACCGTTGACGCGGAAGGTCGGTTCGAACGTCGCCGTCTCGCCCTGGTAGAGCGAGAATGTCTGCGACTTCGCCTCGGGCCAGTCGCACGTCCACTTAAACGGCGCTGCAAGGGCCGTGAAGGAGGCGAGAAGGGCGATTGCAAATAGCTTCTTCATTTAATCCAGCAGCCTTTCTGGGTGCGCTGGCGCGAAGGCCGGCGCGCTTGCGGGGCGGGCGTCGTCGTCGAGCTGGCCGTCCTCGGCGTAGCTCTCCGGCGTGATCGCGCCCTGGGAGATCTTCTCGAAGAGGGCGGTCGCCGCCTCGAGCGCCTTGCGGCGGTCTTCGGTCAGCGGGACGCCTATCCGGTTCAGGACCTTGCCCATCGCGTAGTCCATCGCCTGGATGACGAGCCCGCGGGGAATCGTTCCCGACGGGCCCATCCTGACCGCGCCGTTGCAGCTGATGTAGCCGCGCACGGTGTCGACGGTCGATTGAAGGAGCCGCGCCACGGGGTCGGAGCCGTCGGTCGGGCCGTCGGCGCGGAACGCGTCTATCTCGCCCTGCGACACGGTCGCGGCGAGGTCGGTTTCGTCAACGGTTCTCCAATTCGGCATGGCGCGGTCCTCCTTAGTTTTCGATGTAGATGTTGAGCTTGCCGCGGAAGGTGTCCGCGTCAAGCGTGAACAGCTTGTCGCCTGGCGCGAGCCAGGTCTCGGCTTCGACGGCGTTCGTGAACGCAGCGGCGACCACCGGCACGGCGTTTGTCGTCGACCACGTCGTCACGGTCGCGTTGGTCCAGTAGCCCGTCATCGTGTCGGGATAGGGGACCGGGTGCGGCCGCAGGAGGACGTTCGTCGACGCAACGCCAAGCGCATTCGTCGTCACGACGTAGTATGCGAAGTTCGTCCACGAGTGCTCGGCCACGTCCAGGCGCTCGCCGAACAGCACCGTCTCGCGCTTGAGGCTGTAGGTGCCGTTCGTCGGGTCAGAGAAGCACTCGATGGCGGCGACCTTCGCCGGACGCGCGACTTCGAAGCTCTCGCCGTGGCCGAGGGTGATGACGTCGAGCGCCGCGTCCGCGCAGAGCGCGAACGCGAACGCGACGAAGATTGCCATCATCTTCTTCATGCCGCCTCCTTAGGCCGTGACGAGCTGGACGAAGCCGGGGGCTCCGTTCGAGACGGTGTCGCCGCCGATCGTGTGGCTCTCCTTCGTGAGCCTCACGCCGATCTGCGTCGCGGAGTTGAGGAAGGCCGCGTTCTTAGCGCCGCTGCCGTGGATGAACGACGTGACGGGAAGGCCGCTGTCGGGATCCGACTCGGTCGTGAAGGACTGGTAGGTGCCTTCGACGGCCTCCTCGATGCCGCGGCCCGCGATGGCGATCGCGTCCTCAGGAACGACGAAGCCTGCGCCTTTGTGGGTGTCGGCTGCCGAGAGGTCGCTGACCTTCGAGAGCATGAGGATCGACTTCACGCCGTAGAGGCGGCCGAGCGCCTGG
This sequence comes from Kiritimatiellia bacterium, assembly GCA_045536845.1. Taxonomy (GTDB): domain Bacteria; phylum Verrucomicrobiota; class Kiritimatiellia; order RFP12; family UBA1067; genus UBA1067. Next base: position 16,559 of record JAZSOG010000046.1, read on the forward strand.
GCGACGTCGGCGAAGTTCGAACCGTTGAGAACGCCCTTGTCCTTCGCCTCGTCTAGGATCTTGCCGTAGAACTTGGGCGTGAGGATGACGTTGCAGGTCGAGGGCTTGTAGAGCGCCGCGATCTTCTCGAGGATGGACTCGCCGAGCTTTGCGACGGTGAATCCGGTGATCGCCTCGTCGCGGTCCGTGTATGTGAGAAGGTCAGAGATCTTCTTCTCGATCGCGTCGCCGATCATGCGCCCGGCCGCAACGCCGCAGTTGCGGTACTTCGAGGACTTGTCGATCTGGTTCAAGTCCTTCTGCGAGATCTTGAACGTCGCCTTGATGACTTCCGAGAGCGACACCTTGACGGGGATGATCTTGCCGTCGGTGTTCTCGTAGTCATTGGAGGTGGGATCGAACGTCGAGGCGTTGCCGCTGTAGACGTCGACGGAGACCGACTCGTTCTCGCCCTTGAGCTCGGGGGAGAAGTCCGTCGTGAAGAGCGACGCGAGCTGGATCGCGCGCTGGGCCTGGATGATCGCCTTATTGGAGGCGACCACAAGACCGGGATTGACAACCATAGAGCTACCGTCCATGATGTTTCTTGCCTTTCTTTAGTTGTGTTGGTTTTGTTTTAGCCTCCGCGGGTCATTCCGCGGCGGAAAGCTCGGCCGCGTGCGCCTGGGCGTACGCGATCTTCTCCTGGGGAGTCTTGCACTTGTTGAGCTCGGCGACGGCGTCGGCCTTCGCAAGCTTCTTCGTGGGCTCCTTCCCTTTGTTGAGGATGACCTGCGGCTCGTCCTTCCTCGCCTCCGGAATGGCGGCGACAAGGGCCTTGCAGGCTTCCTTGTTGGCGATGTACTGGGCCTTGCAGACCTTGGGGTCGAGCTTGGCCTTGTTCGCCTCCGCGAACTCGTCGGCCTCCTTTTCGAGGGCGGCGGCTTCTGCGTCCTTGTTCTTCTGGACCAGCGCGGTGACGGCGTTGAGGACATCCTCCTCCGACGCTTCCGGCGCGAGGCCCAGGGCAGTCTTGATCTTGTCCATGTTCTCGTTTTCCTTGGTGTCCTCAACGTTTGTGTCGCCCGGCTGCGCCTTGTTGAGGACAGGCGCGACGGGAATGTTCGGTGTGTTGGTGAGCGCGACGGACTTGAGGTGCGTCGGGCGTCCCTCTTCGTCGAGCGGCCACACGGGCGAGAGGAACCTGAGACGCCGGTTGGCTACGGCGTCCGCGCCCTCGTCGGTGAACTTGAGGTCGCCGACAAGCCCTCGCTCGTCGTCTATCGCGAGGTTCGCGATCCACGCGGCGGCGCGCGTGTCGCTGTCGATCTTGTCGACCTCGCTCTTGTGCTCGAAGTCCATGAGGATCTCCTTCGCGCCACCCTCGCGCCAGTCGGCGATCACCTGCTCGAACGCCTGGCGGTCGCAGACCTGGAGGCGCTGCTGCCCCTGGTACTCGCCGAAGGGGCACAGTTGCACGCCCGGCACGGTCTCGCCCGCAGCGAGATCGCCTACTGCCTTGTTGATGCCAAGGTCTTTCTTCATTTCGGCTATGTGCGCCTTGCGCCTGGCTATCTCGTCCTTCAGGTCGCCGTTCTTGGCGTGCATCTTGGCGAGCTTCATCTTCATCTTGCGGGTCTTCTCGTCGTCCCAAGGATTGATCTTCGCCAGTTCTTCGGTCGACTTCTTTTTCAGTTCGGAAGCGGGCGTGACGCCGCCGCCGGAGCTGGTGAATAGCCCCTTGTCGTCATGTTCGTGTCCTGATGCGTCTTTCATTTTGCCCTATTTCCTTTCTTCCTTGATTTCCTCGCCCTCCACAGCCTCGGCTGCCGCTTCCGCAAGCGACTTCTCAAACAGGCCGCTCAGGGCCTCTACAAGCGCGTCCTCGCCTGAGGGGGCTCCTTGTCCGTCCGAAACGCGCGGAGCGTTTTGCAAGCGGTTCCCGTTGTTTTGCAAGGGGGTCTTGGGCTTCTTGTTGAGCGAGAGGCCGCCCAGACCGCCCTGAGGGGGCGTTTCGGGGGACTTTTCGAGGGTGAAGCCGGTCGCCTCCTCGAGTTCTGCCTGGTCGACGAGGTAGCCAGCGCCGTGCAGCTTGACGGCGAGGTCCGCAGCGTCCGCAGACGTGACTTCGCGCTCGCGCCCGATCGAGAACTCGACAGCCGGTGTGCGGCCCGGGAACCTGCGCTCGAGGAAGTGCCAGAACATCTGCCGGTTGAGCGCGTCGGAGATGAGCGACGAGTCGCGCTGCACAATCTGGTCCCAGACCTCCATCTGCGCGCCGCCAGCGAGAGAGCCGGTGTCGGCCTGCGCAAGCGACGTCAAGGTTCCGCCGGTCGCGCGGAGGACGATCAGCTTCTCCTGGTGCTCGATGAACGCCGAGAAGGGGTCTTGCCCGCGGCTCCCCTCGGCGCGGCTCGTCGAGGAACCCGACGGCCACACGGTGGAGAGCCCGTCGCGCGCACGGTCTGCTGCCTCGACATATTCGTCCCTGTTCTCGTTCGTCGCGTTCGGTGCCATGACGACGTCGACCGGCGGGATGCCGTAGCGCTCGATGAAGCGGCCCCAGTCGCGCTCGCCGAGGTACTTCCTGATGTGGATCGCGAGCGCCGGGTAGTCGATCGGACGGCGGCGGCGAACCTGGACGATGCGCGCGGCGGCCGGTATCTCGAAGCATGCGCCGGGGTCGAGCGAGCAGTCGGGGTTCCACAGGAGCCGCTTGTCGTCGCCGAAGAGGAAGTTCCACGACTCCAGGAGCGACACGTGCCGGACCTCGTTGCCCTCCCAGATCGGCTGCACGACGGAGAAGCCGCGGAAGAACGCGAGGTCGAGGTGCTCGACCGTCTCGGTGAAGTTGCCGATGCCGCGGATGAACTGGTCGAGCGCGTCCTTCTGCTCGTCGGCGAGGACCTGGTCGGCGCTAGGCCTGGGCGAGATCTTCCAGCCGAGCTCCGCGAGCGCGGCCTGGCGGCGGTCGACGCAGACGCCGAGGACTGGGTCGACGAGCTCTATCTCGTCGTAGATCTTCTGGAGAAGGGGCGAGCCGTGTGCGCGGGCGACGTCGAAGATCTGCCGCGACTGGGCGATCGTGAGGCCGTGGAGCGGGTTGACCCTCTCCAGCCAGGCGTTCCCGGCGGTGCGCTTCGGCTTGTCTGTCAAGATGTTCATTTAGTCTATCCTCCGTCTGTCGTAGCTCGTCCGTGCGCTGGTCGTGATGGGCTTCACGTACTCGCCGCCGGTGTCGGCGGCGGAACGCGCGAGGACGCCGGCCATGAACTCGTCGCAGTGCGAAGTCTCGCCTTCGCCGTTCTCGAACTCCGGGATGGCGACGCGCACGTTGCCGTTCGCGGCTGTCTTCAGGACCGGCGTCTGGTAGTCTTCGCGCAAAACCGGGTCCGCCGGGATCCTGGCGTTCGCGGTGTTGAACCAGTCCTGGAACATCATGCAGATCTCGTGGCGGCGGTGGCTCTCGAGATTCACCTGGTCGACGCGTCCCGGCCACTTCTTGGCGGCCCACTCCGCAGTCTCCATGCCGAGGCCCGTCGCGTCCATGGCGAGCCGCGTGATGCGCTTGGAAGTGCGGCCCTGCATCTGAGCTTCGAGGAACTTGCGCTGTGCCTCGAACTCCATGTCGTGGAAGGTCTCGCGCTTGACGAGGAAGAAGGTGACGCCGACCTGCAGCCATTCGCTCCAGGCGCTCGCGTGGCGGCGACGGGCGATGTCGAAGCCCGCGAAGCGCGGCGCGTCCGGATAGCGGCGCTCGATCGCCGCGATCTCCTCCGCCGGCATTTCGCACGGAGCGAGGATCTTCGTCGGCAGCAGCTTGCCGCCCGCGTCCTGCACCTTGCACTCGAACTGCGACTCCCACGCGGCCTGGGTGCGCACGAGCGCACGCATCTCCTTCAGGAACTCCTCGCGAGACCTGTTCCGCCCGGTCGCCTCGTTGATCTTCTCGACGAGCCCCTCTCGCACCGCGTCGTGGATTGTCACGCAGTGGAGCGACGCGCCCTGCGGGTTGTCCCTTTTTGCGTCGGCCACGAGCTTTGCGAACGGCGTGTCCTTGGTGCCGTCGACGCGGTAGGCCGAGACGATTTCGAGCTGGTTGCCCCACATGATGCAGGGCGTGGCCATGTCGATCAGGTCGTCAGAGTGCTCGTGCAGATCGGCCTCGTCGAGGAACACGTCGCCGCCGCGTCCCGCGAACGCCTCCGGCTTGGAGCTGAGCGATATGATCCTCGCCCCCGTCGGGAACACGCACTGGAACGCGGTGATGTTCTTCTCTGGGTCCACGACCACCACGTTGTCGCCATACATGCCCTCGGCCACGACGTTTCCGAGCTTGCACCACTTCTGGATGTAGTCGCGGATGAACTCTTGCGCGAGGTCCAGAGTGCGTGACGACACGAACTGCTTGAAGTCCGCGCCGCGCGTCATGCACTTCTTGAACATGCGGTAGCTGGAGGCGTAGGTAAATCCCACGCGGCGCGACTTCTCGGCGATCTTGAACGTCGAGTCGTCGTCTATCCACCGCTCCTGGTAGGGCAGGAAGTATGACCGGGCTTCCGTCACTGCTGAGGTTTCCTTCCGAGAATCCTGTCGACTTCGGCGGCGACCCGCGCAGGGTCGGCGACATTGACCTTGCCGGCATCCTGCAGAGCCTTTTCAAGCTCCTTGATAGTGGCCTTGAGTGCTTCGGCTTCAGCCTCCGCCTTCTCCGCGCGCGCCTCCGCCGCCGTGCGCCGTGCGGCCTCTTCCTCGAATTTCTCGCGGGCGAGCTTGAGCTGCTCGTCGGCGGTCTTCTGGCGGGCGGCCTTGAGCTCGAGGTCGCGTTCCTTCTGGGCGCGGTCCCAGATCGACGCGGCCGCGGCGGCGAGCGCGGTCGCGCTCTTGTTGTCGCCGGTCATCGCGCTGTCGATCGCAAGCGACTTCATCGTCTCGACGAACACCTTCGCCTTGATGCCGTGCTTGTCCGCGACCTTCTCCGCCTCGGCAACCGACTCCGCGATCTTCTCGATGCGGCGCTCGGCGTCCGCCTGGCGCATCCGCGAGAGAAAGCGGTACCACGCCGCGCGAGTAGGCAGCCGCTTCACGCCCAGCGCCTCGAGCTGGTCGCAGACGGCCTGCGGCCAGGGCAGCGAGCGGGCGGTGTCGTAGATGTCCCACCGGACTTTCTCCGGCAGGTCCTCGCCCCATGCGTCTGTCCTGGTCTTCTTCATCACATCCCCTCCAGAGCGGTGAGGCCGCGTTCGGTGAGCACCCAGCGCTGGTCGTGCCAGATCGGCTCCATGTAGAACGTGATCCAGCCGCGCTCCTTCATCATCTGGAACGCCTGCTCGCGCTGCTCGTTGGTCGTGGGCGCGCCCGCGGCGAGGTCGATCTGATCCAGAAGCGCCTGCTTCTTCACGCCGGTGCCGCCGGCTGCCTGCAGCGTCTTGAGTGCGGTCTTTATAACATGCTTGTCAGTCCCGTCCATTTGTCACCTCGTCTTGAAGAGTTTGTGCTTTATGGCCGAGAGGTCGTCGCGCATGCTGGTGAGTATTCCCTTCAGCTCGCTCGTCTCTCGGTCGTTGCGGTTCATGCGCCCGAACAGGTTCTCGTGGTCGCGGGCGTTGTCCTCGACATGCTTGTTGAACTCCTGCACCGTCACATACTTCGGCGTCTTCTCCGTCGTGACCGGCAGAGGCGTGGGCTCGACGGTCGTCTTCGAGAACCGCGCCTTTATCCACGCGCCGATCACTCCGGCGATAGCTGTCACCGCTCCGCCGCCGATCGCAAGGTTGATGCCGTCAACTTCCATGTCTTACTTCACCTCGAGATTGCAGGATCCGTCTGTGCAAGCTCCAGTCGTGCAGGATCCGTCTGGGCAGTCGGCTGCGTGTGGATCGCTTGTCGCGCTGTTCCCCGTGGAACTTTTCGCCGCGTCCGTCGCGCTATCCGACCCTACTTTGCCCTTGACCTCCTTGGCCGCCACCTTCGCCAGCGCGACCGACTTCCTCACTTCGCCGCCGGACTTTACTACGCCGAGCGGAGTGACAGTCGCGACGCTCTTCGCCACCTCTGCATTCTCCTTTGCGATGCCAGGAGCGACCTCTGCAAACGCCTTGCAAATGTCTTCAATGATCTTTGGCGAGTTCTCGGCGGAGTTCTTGCCGACGAGGAAGATGTCGATCTTGTGCGTCTTCACGTTCGGCTGCAGCCAGGCGGTGTCTTCCTCGTAGTGCGCGGCGAGCGCTTCCTTGTCGCCGGGGATGGAAGTGAGCCGACCCCATCCAAGCGCAAGGACTTCGGAGTAGCCGTTGACATACATTCCCTTCAGCTCGATGTCGCGCATCTTCTCCGACTTGCAGCCGGTGACGATGGCCACCGCCACGATCATACAAAGCAGCACGAGCAGCTGCAGTGCGCCGCTTTCGAACATTGATCCGAGTATTTTCTTCATGGTTCTCCTTTTGGGGTTTAGTGTAGATTCTTCTGTGCGGCCTCGCTCCACGCGACCCAGCCGCCCTGGGAGCGGACGAAGTCGTAGAGCGCGGCGGCCGCGATGCGCGCGCCGTAGCGCCGCCAGTTCCACCAGGGGTAGGCATCGTTGGCGAGCTTGACGCAGTTGCCGTAGAACTCGAGGTTCGCGTAGTTGAAGTTGAAGCGGCTGCCGTCGCTCACCTGGTATCGCATGTCGTGGATCAGCGCTGCAGGCGCGAAGAGGTCGAGATAGGCGGACACCTTCTCGCGCAGCGCCGCCGGCATCCACTCAGGGCCGATGCCGTTGTAGCCGCGGCAGAGCGTGGCGTAGTCGAAGTCCTGGATGAACTCGACGCCGTCAAGCTCGGCGAGCACCGCCGCCTTTACCAAGCTGTCTATCTTCGCTTCGTCTACCATTCCATTCGCCAACTCCAACTTTTAACTCCAACTCCAACCCCTCGCGGGGTGCCCCGTAACGCCGGGGCCACGCGGTTCCTGCCACCCGCAAGAAGCCGCGTTGGGGTGAGCAAGTTCCCTTGCGGCGCGATTATTATGACACAGGTATTGTCAACTTACAAACGCGCGACAAGGTTATATGCGACAAATGCGAAAGATAATCAAGATGAAACAAATGCGTTAAATGGGCTAAATGAGATAAACGAGGGTATTCAACTTGAACCCCGCGCGAGGGTCTGGAGCGAGGCGCAAGGAAATCAACTTGGTTCAAATTCCAAACGGTTTGGAATTTGAATCATCTTGAATTAGAGTATCGCGGCAAATTTGCCGCGTTATCCTCGCGCACGCGCACAGCCGCGCACACGCGCGAGAGGTCGCAGGGGTGTGGAAGGGGTCGCGCGGCAGATGTGCCGCGTAAAAGAAAACCCCCTGCAAGCAGCTTGCAAGGGGTGGGGGAGGGGGAGGAAAGGGGGTGTTTCTATGCTTTCCCTATGTCGGTTATGTCGGGTGTTTCAGGCTTGACAATGACGTCTCTCAATAGGTATTTGTTAAGCGTTGCGCATATTACGTAGCAGACAACCTTCAGCGCAATGAACCAAAAGACCCAGTTGCATAATGTGGACGACACATTGTCATTCGTGCACTCAATTTGCTTGATATAGCAAACTGCAAGCAACGGTATAGAGAAAAGCGGAGTGCAACGCAACACGAAGCCGAGTGCATTGTGGATGATCTTGGCGAAGGAGAAGAAAACTCGTTTGCTTTTACTTACGAACAGGAACCTGAATCTATCCAGTTTGAACCTAACGTATAGCCTAAGCATCCCGCGAAGAGCTGCCCCGATCTTTGAAAAATCCGTCAACTGTTGCCGGAACGAATCGAATTCCGCCCTGTCGAACTCCGGGCCTTCGTCAAAATTGGCAATGGACCTGCCGATGAACGACTTTCCTTTCCATGCAGAGAAGCCTTCGACAGCTGCGAGTATCTGGAACAGTATCGCAAATTTGATCTGTGGATCTGTCATATCCTGTTCCAGACGGTGTTGAACATGTTCGTAAGCATTGCTGCCTTGGCTTTGCCATTGCAGCACACTTCCGCATGCACGCTGTCGGGAACCGGCATCTCGTGATAAGACTCAAGGCGGTATCGCTTGCTGTCCACCACCATGTAGTGCTGTATCTGTGCACCCTCTCGTACAACTCCGAGCTTATAGCTGAACCGGCCCTTGACGGGGGGCTCTGATCCTGGATGCAACTCTGCGTCAAGTTTGGCGAGGCACTCCTTAGAGGCGTCATCCTGCCCGAGCGAAATAACACGGACATCAACTCCACGCCTTACAGCGGCCGCAAGCGAATCCCGTATTTCTCCTCCCTTGTATATGCCCGCGCCGAAATCGCCAGAAAGAAAGACGATGGTGTTCTCCGCAGCGTCAAGGAACGCCCGGATGATGCACTTGGCATGTTCCTGACTATAGTTCGGGAGTATAGCTTCCGAGTCGGTGTAGAGCAACTCGTAAAGCTTGCGCTGGTATTCTGCCAGTTCGTTGTTGCTCATGATGTGCTCCTTATGGGTGTGCTCCTGTGGTTGTTCGCCGATATTGTACCAAATTATCGCCTGGTGCTCAATGGCTTGCGGCCAGTTTTTCGAACTTCTCCAGCTTCTTCTTGTAGGGGCACTTCGCGCACATAGGCGCGTCGCCAGGCGCGGAAGATGTGCCGTGCGCGGCGGATGTGCCGCGCTATCGGAAGAAGAGAAGCCAAATAAAAATCCACAGCCCGAAGCCAGAAAGCGCAAAACGAGCCCCAGCAGCCTTACTGACTACTGCTGCAGCTATCACGCCAAGTGGACCGAGCAGTAGCCCAAGGAAAAAGCAGAGCACTCCGTGCGTCTGGTTTTCCTCTGGCGTGGCAGATGTGCCGCCGTAGACGGAAATGCCGCGAAAGCTCGTGTTATAGTGCTTGCGTTTCTTTTTCTGCAAAAAGATCTTTTTCGGCGCCATCAGAATTCCTCCTCATTTCTTCTTGCCTTTCTTTTTGGTGGCGTTGAAGAACGCTTCAAACTCCTTCATCTTTTCTTTGTAGGGGCAGCCGATGCAGTCGTGGCGCTCGCCGTGCGCGGCAGATGCGCCGCGCGCGGCAAATGTGCCGCGGAATCAGATGCGCACATGCGCGCCGATTTTTTCAGCGCGTCAAGTGTCGGAGTTTTCACAATGAGTATCCCCGCTGAAATCAGTTCACTTATGTCATCCAAAAAATTAGACATTGTTGCCTTTTCATATCCAGGGGTTATTGATTTTATGTATCGAAATTGATCAATTGAGAAAGCCGACATGGTTTTGCTGATAGACAGGTATAGGTTATACAACTTTTCCATCCTGTCTTTTCTAGCAAGCGGGTTTCGTTCCCTTCGCCATACATTCTGAAAAGAATGGATGTCATGGATTGCTGTTACTGTAGCTTGTGGATCGAGACATACTACGCCAAAACGTGAGAACAATGCATTGTTCACGCTATGCGGAGTCCGAAGTTGTTTCATCAACTTCTCTTCATCCATAAAATTACTCATAGCATTCTCTTCAACTTCTTAATTGTGCCGACAAGGGCAGCTGATTCCTCGGCGAGTTGCGAGGCTGTCTCACGCAATTCTTCAAGGTTAACGGTAGGTCGCGGATTCGCGGCAGATGTGCCGCGCTCGTCTCTTAAGCCGAGAAGCCAGTCTGCAGAGACGGCGTGCACACGGCAAATCTCTGCAAGAATATCCGCGCCTGGAGCAACGACACCTTTCTCGTATCGTGCCCATTGCTGATACTTCATATTCAGCGCCGCAGCCATTTCCGACTGCGACGTTGTGCCGCGAAGCTCTTTCAACCTTTCAGATAGAACACTCATGTTTTATCACTCATCATTTTTGTTGCAACAAAATTGTTTTACCCTATTGACTTACCCAACAGATATGTTGTATAATGTCCGCGTTGACCGTTCAAAGGACGGCGAACATTATACCAAACCGAAACGGGAGATACAAATGAGCGATTACGAACCATACGGTTCCGAGTGGGCGCGAAAGGTCGGACGCCTGAGCAAGAAGCAGTTGATCTGCATGCTTGCGGCAACCGGGAAGGAGCGCGACTTCTACAAGATGAAGTACGACGCATTCGGGGCCATCATTGAAGAAGGCAAACTCTTTAGCAAAGGAGGTGCGAGGTGAAAAAACCTGTCATTCGTTTTGCTGTTGAGTTGCGCGGACTTGGCGAAGCTGCTCGCCGGTGCGGAGTTTCGCACACCCATCTGCGCAAGGTGATTCAGGGTGAGCGCAAGCCGTCGGCAATGCTGGAGCGCAAGATGCTTGAGCTGGGGCTTATTTTCGAACCCGCCACACTTCGCGCGGCGCTCAAGCGCCAGGGGAAGGGAGGGAAGTGAGATGATATATACTGTGATGGTTTCCATCAGTGCCTTTCCGTTCTATGCTTACGAGGGAAAGGACAAGAACCTCGCCATAGCCATTGCTACCTCTTATATCGCTTCCGGGAAGCCGACCAAAATCATCGAGCGCGAAGATCAGAATAAAGTGGAGGACAAGTAAGATGAGCGACAAGACGACAGATCCATTGGCGGAGTTTGACCAGGCCGACGCCGACTACCTCGAGAAGCGGATCGGCGAGCTTCACTGTCATGCAGTTCTTCACGAGGGCGAGCTTTGCTCAAAGCTAAACCGCGCCCGCATCGGCGGCATGATCGAGGTCTTGAGCCGCATGGGATTGGAAGTTGTTTGTGACTGGGATCGCTGCACCAAGAAAGTCACGATCTTCAGCAAGGGCGATTTCGAGTTCCTCCAGAAAGTCAAGCGCTCAGACAAGGCGAAGAAGGTTGTCAGGCCGGGGACCGAAACTCAAGAGCAGAGGGCCGCCCTTCAAGAAATGCTACGGCGGTGCGATATGCCCACTGGATACCAGCTACAGTCCACATTGTCGTTAAAGCCCAGAGCAAGGCCTCCTCGCGGATTTTGGTCTTTACTTCGCAAGGCACTTTGGCCTTGGAAAGGACGGTGAGCATGCTGATCGCATTCTCGAGCCGCAGACGAACCATCAATAACTCGCCCGCCGTCGTGCGGTCGTGCCCGAAGTCCATGAATGTTCTGTCGAGTTTTCCCAGAAGCTTGGCCTCAGTATGGTCGTCGATTGCCTGGATGCTCCAGACGATGCTGTTGATGTCATCGAACGGCTCTGGGCATACGGCCTTGAACAAGTTAATTGTCGGTCCCATTCGCAGGTGCGCTGTCATCATGTCGATGCAGCCCGCAAGCACATCTTCAATTTTCATGGCTTGAATTATACCACACCTAACCAACCACCAACAAGGAGACCGCATGAACATCGAACTTACCACCGCGCAGTTCCTCGGACTTGCCGCTCTCGCCCTCGCCGGCGGCGTTGCGATCGGGATCTCGATCGGCATCAACCTCTATGCGAGGCACGGGAAATGAGACAGCGCAAGTGCAAAGACTGCGGCTGCGACATATCGAGCCGCTACCTCAAGGCGCAGCGGTGCTGCGACTGCGCCGTAAAGCGCCAGCAGCGATTGGCAAACCGCCGCCGCCGTGCGGCAAGGAGGGCCGTGAAATGGTAGAGAAGATTTGCCCCGAATGCGGCGCTAAGTTTGTGCTGACATACAGTAACCGAGCTTGCTGCAGCGACGAGTGCAAGAGAAAACGCCGGAGGCGGCAGACGCGCGAATCACTGGCGCGCATTCGCAAACTCTCGCCGCGCCAGCGGATGCTCGCCAATCTTCGTAGGCGCGACGCGCTTGCGCCCAAGCCGAAGACGGAGATCATATACCGCAACGGCGTCATCATCGAGCGTCGCGGCACCGTCCCCGCCGGAGCCCATGCCGTGGGCGTCATCAAACACACCTGACATGTTTTATCTTAACGCAGAGACGCAGAGGCGCAGAGAATCAGGGGGTGGGCCCCAGGCCCCCACAACACTCTGCGCACTCCGCGCCTCTGCGCCTCTGCGTTAAAAAGAAAGAACTTATGAACACCACAACTCAAGCGATAATCGCACAGCTGCCGAAGAAGCCACTCCTTGCACCGGCGGATATTGCCGCTGCCTACGGGCTGGCGACTTCCACCCCGATCCTCGCCGACATAAAGATCGGCAAGCTCGCGGCCAATTCCATAAATGGCCGTTATCTGATTTCCCGTTCGGAAGCCGAGAGATATATCGAGGCCAACGAATTCATTCCAGATGAAGGAACTATCTAATTATGAAAAAGCAGAATAAAACAGCATTGGCAAAGGCTTCAAAGAAAGCCGACAACCACCAGGCCGCCACGACCGCGCTCACCGTGCGCCTCAACGAGATCGTGTTTCCAAAGGGCGTGGAGACATTGGGTCAGAAGGCCGACTTCCTACACGGCTACTCGGTAGAGGCGTCGAAGCGCGCGAACGGCGCGGCGATCATGGCGGGCTGGGTGCTTTCGGTTGCGCGTGAGACATGCGCCCACGGACAGTGGATGGCATGGCTGGCTCAGAATGTCAGCTTCTCGCAACAGACTGCGACAAACTATATGAACCTCTATGCGCGGACATTGGGCAAGGCGCGGGCGGAGGCGAGGCGCCCAATCGCGCTGAATGTCGAGCCGACGGTCGCGGAGCTCGAGGCGGCGGCGCACGATGTGGACGGATCCACGCTTGCGGCGCTCTACAAGTCGACGCGTATCATGGCGGCGAACCCCGACCACGGCGGCAAACGCGAAGGCGCTGGCAGGAAGAAGAAGGATGAAGACGCGGAAGTCGCTGCCAAGCTTGACGAGGTGGCGAACTCGCCCGCCTTGCTGATCGCGGCGATCCGCGAGCCGATCTCGACCGTCTACAAGGCCTGGCGAGAGCGCGATGTCTTCGCGAAGATCGACATGTCGGACTTGGCGCTCGTGACTGCTTCCCTTCAGGAGCTTGCGACTGCCGCCACAGCAGCGCTCAAGGCGAGGAGCAAGAAGTAATGGGCACTCCGGTGATTGTCACGAAGGTGGAGATCGACGAGCTGCTGAAGCTGCTGCCGAGCGACGAAGCGCAGCGCACGCTCTCCTTCATCGACGCCCTGAAGGTCTTCGACCGCGCCGCCGACAAGAAGCGCTGCGCCGCCGAGATCGCGTCCCGGCTTGAGCCGCTTGGCTACAAGGGGATTTCGCTCAAGTCACTCTACCGCAAGCTTGACCAGTTCAAGAAGGTCGGCGTGTGGGCGTGTGCCGACCGCCGCGTGGCCCGGCGCGTCTCCGCCCAGGGGATCGCGGCGAACACCGTCTTCGTCGAGCACTGGCACTCGCGCGTCCTCCTGAACCGCCGCAAGGTCAAGCCCGCGTGGCGTACGCTCATGCTCGATCTCGTCAACGGCGTCGCCATTCCCGGCGTCGGCACGTGGCGCGAGCTCTACGCGGCGACCTTCGGCTACCGTCCGGCGGCCGACGAGCCGTGTCCCTGGGGCGAGGCGACGCCTCCGCCCGGCTGGTCGCTCCGCAACCTGATGATGGTCTCGCCCGACAAGTGCTCGCTCGAGGCGGCGCGGATCGGACTCGGCCAGGCGAAGATCGACTTCCTGCCGACGGTGCGCATGACGCGCGTCGGGCTTCTGCCGTGCCAGGTCGTCGAGGTTGACGACATGTGGTATGAGCACATGGTCATCTTCGGCGGGAACGCGAAGCCGCAGCGCGTCTTGGAGTTCGCGCTGATGGACCGCCTCACCGGGCACGTCGTCGGGCATTTGGCGAAGCCGGTGGTCGAGGCGGCTGACGGCACGCGCCGCACATTGAAGTCGGCGTGGGTTCGCTACCTCTACCACTACCTCTTGTGCGTCGTGGGCGTTCCAGAGGGCGGATGCGTCATCAAGGGCGAACACGGTACCGCATCTGCAGACGACACCTTCGCCTCTGCGCTCGCCGCGATCAACGCAGTGCGCGAGGATGCTGGCTGGAAGCCGGTAGTCTTCCGTGCGGGCTCGATCATCACCGAGCCGCTTGCGAAGGGGCTGCCGGGCGTCCAGTCGAAGGGCAACCCGCGCCACAAGGGGATGATAGAGCAGATGCACGCGACCTTGAAGAACTACGCCGACGCGATCATCTTCGGCGGTATCGGCGGCGGTCGGGGCGTGCAGCCGCACGAGGCGCTTGGCATGGCGAGGGAAGACGCGGCGCTCGTGAAGCTTGCCGCGGCGCTTCCGGCGACGGCGGGATCCGGGATCCGCTTCAACTTCCCGACCTGGCGCGCGTTCGCGATCGCGGTCGAGGAAGCTCACCGGCAGATGGACGAGCGGACGGATCACCAGCTCGAGGGCTGGGAGGAGTGCGGCTTCACGGTCGGCGAGCTGAAGGTCGCCGGGATGCCTCACTGGACTTCGATGCCGCGCATGGACGCGATGCCGCCCGAGAGGGCAGCGCAGGTGCGCGCGCTCGTTGCGTCGGGCGCTGCGGAGTACCGCGAGCGCAAGATGTCTCCGGCAGAGGCGTGGGCGGCGTCCGTCAAGACGGCGAAGCTCGAGCGCGTCTCGCCGGCTTTCGCGCCGATGATTCTCGGCAAGGAGCTTGCACACGTGGGCACGGTGGGCGACAAGCTCACGGTGACGGTGCGGGACGCCGAGACCGGCGAGAAATACATCGTCGCAGCGATCATCGACGGCAGGCCGCTTCCCAGGGGCGAGAAGGTCCATGTCTGGATCAACCCGATGGACTGCGGCAAGGCGTATGTCTGCGATCTGCAGGGGCGTTTCCTGGGCGTTGCAAAGTCGCTTCCGGCGGTTCGCGCCGATGCGGACGCGAGCGTCGAGGCGCTGCAGGAGCAGCTGGGGCTCCGGAGCGCGGCGCTTGCCGATGCAAAGCAAAAGCTCGAGCCGCTCGTCAAGGCGCGGCTCAAGGAGCGCAACGAGGCCGCAGCTGCGAACCTCGGCGCGCTCGGCGTCGAGGATCCGGTCGAGCGCCGGGAACTCGAGGAGAGGCAGCGCGGCGAACTTGCCGACGTCGAGGGCGCGGATGTCACGCTCGATCCGGACGAGGAACCGGGCGAGGCGGCGGACGTCGCAATCGACGAGCCAGGCGACGAGCCGACAATCAGCCAGGAGGACTTTCTGTGATTTTAACGCAGAGGCGCGGAGACGCGAAGTGCGCAGAGAGTGTTGAAGCTGGGGCGCCGCCCCAGACCCCGCGCTTGCGCGGCTAAAAACAACTCTGCGTACTCTGCGACTCTGCGGCTCTGCGTTAACAAACTACTCAACCAACCACCAACAAGGAGAAAACAAAATGAGCATAATTATTCCAGAGGTCGTGAGCGATCTCACGTCAGCAACGCCGAGCCAGGGCATGAACCGATCGGCAGACCAGGTGCGCGCCACTTGCCGCATCTATGTGGACGCCGGGCGCATCACAGACGAGGGACTTGAGAGTTTAATCAAGCTCTTCAACCTCGGCAAGCAGCGTGGCTACTCCTTTGAGCAGACCGGTGCTCTCGTAGAGTATTCCGGCACGACGCTGTCGCGGCTTTTCGCCGGCAAGTACGAGGGCGCGCTTGACAAGGTCGTGTCGAATATCAACACCTACTTGGAGCTCGAGGCAGAGCGGGCGAAGATGAAGTCCGATCGGTTTATAGAGAACTCGATCTGGACGAAGGTCAACGCGCTCTGCAACTTCGCGATCACGAGGAACGCCCTCGTCCGGCTTGTGGGACCCTCGCAGATCGGGAAGACCTACTGCCTGAAGGAGTACATGAGGAGGTCCAACAAGCAGGTCTGCTACGTCAGGATCCCGGCGGCTCCGACGATGAAGCTCGCGGTCGCGTCGTTCGCCGAGGCGGTGGGCGTCGGCTCGTCGCTCAGGGTGGACGAGGCGAGGCAGCGCGTCGCGAAGGCGGTCGGGCGGAATACGCTCCTCATCATTGACGAGCTGCACGAGCTTGTCATGTCAGGCGGGAAGGGCACCGCGATGAAGGTCGTCGAGTGGATACGCGAGATCTGGGACAACTCCGGCTGCGGAATGGTGCTTTGCGGCACCAGGTCGCTTGAGGACGACCTCATCAACGACGCCAGGATGAAGGGCTGGCTCGTACAGATCGACCAGAGGTGCCAGAGGGTGATGAACCTCCCGAACCGCATTCCGCACGAGGACATCGAGCTCGCGGCGAAGGCCTACGGCATCGGCGGCTCGACGGCTTGCGTCGAGAACATCCTGTCGGACATCAGGATGAACCGCCTCACCTCGTGCCTCGCGCTCACGGCGAGCTGGTGCGCCGGCAACAACAAGTCGAAGCAGAAGCACCCGCTCAACTGGGAGAGCTTCCGCGCGGTCTACCGCTCGCAGTTCGAGGAGGTGTGACATGCGCGAGGTCAAGTGCGACAACACTACCTGCCAGTGGAACGAGAAGCGCAAGTGCGTCCTCTTCCCTGGCGTCACGCAGCTTGAATGTCGATACCGCTTTACCACTAAAACCAAAACCATCAACAAGAAAGGAAAATGAAGATGAACCCGCCAGATACCATTGCACATTTTAGGCCCTATACTCTTATGGCCGCGCCTCTGCCGAGGTTTGTTCCTTGGTTTCGAATGAGGCGCGGTAACACCCGCCCCCAGAAAACCGTGCGGCGCGAAGTCCGCCGCCGCAGCAACCTTCCGAGGGCGATCCAGAAGCGCCTCGGATTCAAGTGTCACTGAAAGGAGAAGATCAATGGCAGCACCAATTAAGACTATGCGAGACTCGAATGGCCAGGAAGTTCCGGTCAAGTATGTCTCGGCCTATGACAAGCTGCGCGACAAGATCACGCGCCGCATCAAGGCGAGGTTCCTCAAGGCGAGGGCTGCGCTGGAGGCGGTCGTCAGTGAGTCGATCGCCGATCTCGACGAACTTGCGAAGTGCAAGGAGTCTGTCGGCGCGAAGGGCAACTTCCAGGCGCGGAGCTTCGATGCGCTTATCCAGGCATCTATCCGGCAGCAGTACAACATCCTTCTCGACGAGCGCGTTGTCCGCGCACGCGAGTTGATGCTTGGATATGTCGAAGGAGTCCTCGCCAAGATCGGCGGCAACGACGCCCAGGCGCTGAAGCTCATCGTCGCTGAGGCGTTCAAGGCCAACGCGCAGGGATTCCTCTCGACTGGCAAGATCATGTCGCTTCTTCGGATGGAGATCGACAACGCCGACTGGCGCAAGGCCAAACAGATCCTCCAGGATGCGATCAAGCCGCAGAAAGGCAAGCGTTATCTCGCTTGCGAAGTCAGGCGATCGACACAGGAGGACTTCCGTCAAATCCGCCTCGACATCGCCGATTGCTGGCCGAGCGAGAACTAACAAGGAGGGTCGCCACTATGAGCCGCAGGAGTCGCAAGAGAGAATTCGCGCCGACCAATTCCGGCAGCGCCACGCGCCCTGAGCGCGTCAACCTTCGCTGCACCACGGAAGAGTGTGGAAGGTTTCTTTCCCTGGTAACGACACTGCGTGAACTTAAAGGGCGTCCGCCGGAGCCGATCGCGGAAACAGTCCATCATGTTCTCGTGCCTCTCGCAGAGAAGCTCGTCCGCGCCATTCGATACGGCAGCGCGGCTGAGCGCTCTTCGGCGAGCGTCTACTTTGAGGAGTTCGTGCGGAAGTCCGACTATATCAAGAACAGGCCAAACGCCTACCAGCAGACGCTGGCACTCTAACCACCACACTGCCACCAGGAGAAGAAGAGCAAATGACCCCAGAAGTAATTCAAATCGTTTTCGACGCCTTGCACAAGGGGCGTCTCATGCGCCAGGCGCAGCGGACGTATTTCCGCACCAGGTCACTCCAGGCGCTTGCGGTCTCGAAGGAGGCCGAAGTCGCGTTCGATGTCGCGCTCGAAGAGGCGGCCTACGCTGTGAAGCACGGTTCGCCGCGCCCGCAGCAGCAGCGTCTCGCAATCTGAGGAGGAAAGATGAAAACTCTTACACCACTTCAGCGCAAGGCATTGTTCATGGGAATTCGCCCGGCCGCGATCGAGGTCGGCGAAGATCCCGAAGTCTATCGCAAGCGCATCTTAAAGGAGGAGCTCGGCGTCGAGCATCTTGGCGAGGTCTCGCGGAACGGTGGCTTCGACAAACTGATGTCTCGCATCTGGGCCGACCGCGGCGACTACGAGCGCGCGCTTTCCTATTCAAAGGGATCGGAAGTGCGGCTCGTCCATCTCATCGTCGATGCCGCAAAGAAGATCGTCGCTGCGTCGCCCGACTACGACGGCAACGAGTACCAGTATGTCGTTGGCACGATGGCGCAGTCGAAGATGTTCGAGCGTCTGCCGGGAACTGTACCGGCGGTGTTCATGCACGAGATGTGCTATGGCTACTACAAGGAAGAGCAGCTGAAGAGTTTGCTCGTCATGCTCAATGCGTATCTCGGCCGCATAAGAAAGAGGGTGTGAAATGAATGTGGATCTCTACAACTTTGCCTTCCTTGAAACTCATCCCGAAATCAAAAGGAAAATCATGCGGAAGATCCGTCGTCCAAAGGTCATTGTCATGGCGCTCAAACCGAAGTATGCCAGGGCAATATACGAAGGGCGAAAGAACTGGGAGTTCCGCAAGGCTCCGCCGCCGCTTTTCCATTATATCTATATATACGAGAGCGCGCCGGTCTCGGCCATAACCGGCAAGGTTATATTCAGCGAGTCCGTCACGGGCATACCGCTTGCCGTTTGGGATATTGTAAAGACTAACAAGTGCTACACGAAGAACCTCGCCGGAATCTCTCTTCCCGATCTCGAGAACTACGCCGGCAAGAAGCTTGTCACGGCCTTGCGTGTCTACAAGGCCGAGCGCCTCGACAAGCCGACCCGCTCGAGGCAAAGGCGCCCCAGAACTGGGGTCGCTACGCCTACGTCGCCAACCCTGGGATCGAGGTGCCGTAATGAAAAGCAAGATCTTCTATCCGCCATGTCAGCATCTCGATCCCAACACGCGTAATGCCGCTGGCCATTTTTATTGCGAGCACAAGTCGCGCTATGTCAAGCCCGCAACAACGGTCCACACTGCAGATCGTCGCGCGCATCTCTTCAATCCCAATAGTTGTGCCCCTGATTGCCCGAACCGTTCCGGCAAGACACGGGTGCCGACTTTGTGAAGTCGTCGTTCGATCAAACTTCAAGCCCCTTGCAACGAACTTGCAGGGGGCTTTCCTTTTGGCTTCATCGCGCTTGCCGCGTCGAGTTCTGCAAGGGCAATCATTCAAGATGCTGTTCTCAACAATTTGATGTTTTCCCATGTTCGCGCCATCGCGCGGCGGAGATTTTCTCAAAATGGGATCTCGCTCGATTGGCGGCGCGGTCGTGATCGCGACGGCGTTAAAACGAAATACTGGCGCGGGTCAGTCTCGCCTGGTCTCGCCTTTTCTCAACTATTCGCACTTTCTCAACTCGCCCTGCATAAATCATCGGCTTTTCGCTCGATCGGCGGCGCGGTCGTGATTGCGGCGGCGTTCAAACGCAATACTGACGCGGTTCAGTCTCGCCTGGTCTCGCCTATTCTCAACTATTCGCACTTTCTCAACTCGCCCTGCATAAATCAACCCTTTTTTCAAGGGTTTTCGCTAATTCTTCCGCTTTTTTGAAAGGCGAAAAATTTTTAAAAGTTTCTATTGCACGCTGGTGTCAGAAAGTGTATAATGGTGTCAGAAAATGTCAAAGGTAGGCAAACAGAGTGTCGCAGAGTCGACTGGCGGTGGAAAGGGCTTCCTTCTCGGACGCTATGACCACGCGCTGGATCCCAAGAAGCGCTTTACTATCCCAGCTGGATGGCGGCAGATTCTTGGCGATCCGCAGTATGTCTTTGTGATGCCCGACAATGCTAAGAAGTGCCTCAACATCATTCCGCAGGAAGAGATGGAGGCGCGACTGGAGAAGCTGCGCGAGAAGGCCTTATTTGATCCGAGGCTTTCGAACGCGCTTCGCATTATCGGTGCAAACTCTGAACAGCTCGCCCTTGATGTTCAAGGCCGCATCCGCATCAGCGACAAGCTCCTTCAGTTTGCGAACTTGACGACGACGGTCGCGATGGTGGGTGCGGTTCGGAAAATCGAACTCTGGAGGCCAGAGGCGCTTCCGCCGGAGGACAAGGTCGATCAGGCCGAATTCGGCGAGGCGCTTATGGCAGCCGGATTCTGACGGATGGACGATGTGAAGATGGGCGGCCATATACCAGTTCTGCTGAAAGAGGTGATGGATGCGCTGGCCGTGAGATCTGGTGGGGGATATGTGGACGGCACTCTCGGGCGAGCCGGACACACGAAGGAGATAATCGCTCGGGGCGGGATGGTTCTCGGCATAGACCGCGACGAACAGGCCATCCGCGAAATCGGAGAAGTCGCGGGGTTGACGGCCGTGCGAGGCCGACATGGAGACTTGAAGGAGATTGCGAATGAGAAGGGGTGGAACGAGGTCGATGGAATTTTGCTGGACTTGGGCGTGTCGAGTCCTCAGCTTGATGAAGCCGGACGCGGGTTCAGCTTTTTGCGCGAGGGACCCCTTGATATGCGCATGGATAGGTCGTGGGCCCTGAGCGCCGCCGACATCGTGAACAGTGAGAGCGCGGAGAGGTTGGAAGAGATCTTCCGTGAATTGGGCGAGGAGCCGCAGTCGAGGCGCATAGCGAGAGCAATCGTCAAGGAGCGCGAGAAGAGGAAGTTCGAGACAACGGTTGAGTTTGCGGACTTCATCGAGAGAGTCGTAGGCAGGAGGGGTGCTCATCATCCTGCGACGCGCGTTTTCCAGGCGCTTCGGATGGAAGTCAACGACGAGATCGGTGAGCTTGAGCGTGCGCTTGAAGGCGGGCTCGAGATATTGAAAAGCGGAGGGCGCTTCGCAGTCATAACGTTCGAGTCGCTGACAGACAGGATTGTGAAGAGGTTCTTTGCGAAGCATGTCGGCAGGATGGTCTCGCTGCAACAAGGCGGAGAGCGTTGGGAGGGCGAAGAGCCCAGGATGAGGGCGGTGACCGGAAAGGTGGTTGTCGCATCGGAAGAGGAAGCAGATTTAAACCCGCGGTCGCGGAGCGCAAAGCTCCGGGCTGCAGAAAAGGAGTAACGCTACAATGAGAAGAAATCGCAAGATGCCGAAGAAGATGTCCGTGATGGCCGGCCGCTCTGTGCAGATTGGCGCCGTAATGGTCATGGCTTTCGCGATGGTTATTCTCAACATGCTGGCCTCGTCGAGCTGCAAGCAGCTCAGCAAGACCATAAGCGAGAAGGAACGCCAACTCGCGAAGCTCGAAAACGACCAGAAGCGCGAACAGGAGCGCTGGGACGAGATGAAGACATCGGAGCGCCTCGAGGCGGCATTGTTGAAGCATGGGCTTGCAATGCGCTATTCGAAGCCCGAGACGCAGGTAGTCCGCATGGACAAGTCTGGACGCCCGTATTCCGGGCAGGCCTCGGTGGCGCGCGCGACGGAGCGCAGCAAGGCCGCTCAGTCGGCGAAGTACACGCCTGTCAGGAATCCGGCGAGAAACACAGTAACGACTCGCAGACGCAGGTAACCCGATGCGTGGCGAAAACTGGCGATTCTGGGTCCCAGTCGTCCTGCTTCTGGCTTTCGCGGGATATTCAACGCAGAAGCTTATCAGGGCGCATGTAGATCCGGATGTCGCCGACATCGACTATACATTCGAACGCGACCTTCCTGGCTGCCGCGGCACGATCTACGACTCGTTTGGCCGTTCGTATCCTCTTGCAAAGTCGGTGCCCATATGGGAATACCGCATGGACCCTGTCGCGCTCACGAACCGCGTAGTCAGGCGCAAGGGCGAGGAGCCGCGCACACGCGGGCAGATTGCCGATACGATAGCCGAAGCTCTTGGCATTGACCGCATAAAGGTTCGCAAGATGGCGCTCAACACGGCGAATCGCTATCAGTTTGTCGCCATATCGTCAGACCCTGTGGCACACGAGAAGCTTTGCGATTCAACTCGTGTCGCTGGCCTGAGGATCGAGGACACGGAGGTGCGCCAGTATCTCCATGGACGGCTCTTGTCGCATGTGCTCGGCTCGGTCAACGCCGAGAACGTTGGCTCTGCGGGGATTGAGCTCCGCTACAACCGCGACTTGACGGGCGTTTCCGGCAAGATACGCGGTATGAAGGACGCGCGCGGCCATGAGATTTACGATAGGCGCATCGAGACGATTTCGCCCCTGCCGGGCGCGGACATATACCTGACTGTCGATCACAACATCCAGTACGAGGTCGAGTCTGCGCTAAAGTGGGGGATGGAAGAATTCGGCGCGGCGTCTGGTTGGTGCGTAGTTATGAATCCTGCGACAGGCGCGATACTCGCGCTTGCGTCGCGCCCCGATTTCGATCCTCTGGCGTTTGGCCGCGCGCCTGACGCGGCGAAGGTGAACCGCGTGACGAACTTTACGTACGAGCCTGGTTCTGTGATGAAGGTCATAACGGTGGCTGGTGCCATAGACATGGGGCTTGTCCGTGCGGACACGAAGTATCCCACGAACAGGAACGACGAGCGCTACTATCGGCTTCCCGGCGACGGCAGCCACGTGTGGGAGCCGATGATGACCGTTGGCGACGCGGTGGTCCACTCGTCGAACATCGTCGTCGGCAAGATCGGGAGCGACATGGGGCCGAAGAACCTCTGGACGTACATGACGCGGTTTGGCTTTGGAGCGAAGACGGGCATCGAACTTCCTGGCGAGGAGTTTGGCATAATTCGCGACTGGAGAAAATGGGACAAGGCGACATGGTCGCGCGCGCCGATAGGCCAGGGCGTGTCTGTGACGGCAATCCAGATGTGCTCTGCCTACCAGGCGATCGCGAACGACGGGCTCAGGATGAAGCCCTACATCGTCGAGAAGATCCTGAACCACAAGGGCGAGGAAGTGTATAGGCATACGCCGACTCCGGCGGGCCGCCCCATAAAGGAGTCTACCGCCCGCGAGATGAGGAAGATCATGCTTGGCGTCGCATCGCCCGCTGGAACTGCGAGAAGGGCGGCAATTCGCGGCTATTCCGTCGCGGGCAAGACTGGAACTGCGCAGAAGGTCGTCGACGGACACTACTCCGATTCGCTGTTCCGCGCTACGTTCTGCGGCATGGTTCCCGCGTCTGATCCGAAGCTTGTGATTCTCGTTACGCTTGATTTCGACGAGAAGCGCAAGTTTCACCAGGGCGGCAATTCGTCGGGCCCTGTGTTCAGGCGAATCGCGATTGGCGCGCTTCGCTATCTCATGATTCCGCCGGACAAGCCCGAGGAGCTTTCCGATTTCGACGACGACGATGAATACGACCGGATTATGGAAGAGCGCGCGCAAAAAATCGGCAACGCGGCGCAGTGATATTTGATATAATACTCAACCAACGCGACTGTAGCTCAATTGGATAGAGCGTTGGCCTCCGAAGCCGAAGGTTGCTGGTTCAATCCCAG
The DNA here is from genome assembly GCA_045536845.1 of Kiritimatiellia bacterium. Taxonomy (GTDB): domain Bacteria; phylum Verrucomicrobiota; class Kiritimatiellia; order RFP12; family UBA1067; genus UBA1067. The sequence continues at coordinate 39,865 of JAZSOG010000046.1, forward strand.
TCAGTCGCACCAATATTTTGCGGCGACGCTGTCTTTTTTGATACAATATCTTTTATGAGCGAGAACTCTCTTGCAAACATGATACTGAAGTCCGCCGGAATATACTCCGACGAGCAGCTTCAGCGCATTGCCGAAAACCGCGCGGCTAACCCTGGAATGGGGCTTGCCGAGGCCGCCGTCAAGTTCGGCGGCGCGAAGGAAATCGAGTTCCTTTCGGCGGTCGGGAAGTCGCTTGGCCTTGAGACGGTCGACCTAGAGCGCCAGCAGCCGAACCCGGACGCGCTCACAAGACTTCCCGCGTCGGCAGTCTACCAGTACAACGTCCTTCCGTTCAAGACCGACGGCACTTCGCTTACAATCGTCACCTCCGATCCGTTCGATACCTCGGCGGCGGACGGCCTCCGGCTCGTCGCGGGCTGCCCGATAAAGACCTCGCTCGCCCCGAAGGAAGAAGTCGAGAAGGCCGTAAAGAAATACTACGGCGTCGGCGCGGACGCGATCGAGAAGATGATCGAGGACGGCCGCTATTCCGTCGACGAAGATATCGGCGCGATGACGAAGATCGACGTCAACGAGATGGGCGAAGAGGCGTCGATCGTCAAGTTCGTAAACCAGATCATCGCCGAAGCAGACCGCCAGGGCGCGACCGATATCCACATCGAGCCGCAGGAGACGGAGCTTCGAATCCGCTACCGCATCGACGGCATGCTCCACAAGGTTGACGTTCCGCCACAGTTGAACCGACTCAAGAGCGCGATCATCTCTCGTATCAAGGTCATGGCGAACCTCGATATCGCCGAGAAGCGCCTCCCGATGGACGGCCGTATCGGCATCCGCATCGCGGGCCAGGACATCGACATCCGTGTCTCGACCATGCCTGCCGCGTACGGCGAGTCGATTTCGCTCCGACTTCTCGCGAAGAGCGGCAACTTCGTCAAGATGGACGACCTCGGCTTCAACGAGCGCGACTACGCGGTAGTCAGCAAGATCATCCACCGTCCGAACGGCATCTTCCTCGTGACGGGACCTACGGGCTCCGGCAAGTCGACGTCGCTCTACTCCTTCCTTTCCGAAGTCAACAAGATCGACGTCCGCATCATGACGGCCGAGGACCCGATAGAATACCACATGGCCGGCATCAATCAGGTGCAGATGCAGTCGGAGATCGGCATGACGTTCGCGAGGGCTCTCCGCGCGTTCCTGCGTCAGGACCCCGACATCATCATGGTCGGCGAAATCCGCGACCGCGAGACGGCCGAAATAGCGATCAACGCGTCGCTCACGGGCCACATGGTGTTCTCGACGCTGCACACCAACGACGCGGCAGGCGCGTTCCCGCGTCTTATCGACATGGGCGTTGAGCCGTTCCTTATTGCTTCGGCCGTTGCGGGCGTGATGGGCCAGCGCCTTTGCCGCCGCCTCTGCCCGCAGTGCAAGAAGGAAGTTCCGCTCGACATGAAGTACTACTCGCTCGACACGCCGCCCGAGAGGAACACGGTGTTCGAGCCCGCCGGCTGCGACGTCTGCACCAGAACCGGCTACAAGGGCCGCCGCGCTCTCTTCGAGGTGCTGGAAGTCGACGAGGACATCGAGGGCGCGATTGTCCGCCGTGAGAACGCGACCCAGATACGCAATCTCTCTCTCGCGAAGGGGATGAAAACGCTGCGCGAGGACGGCTGGGCGAAGGTGTTTGCAGGCGTCACGAGCGTCAAGGAAATCTTGCGCGTCACGGAAGATCAGTGATGCCCGGTCTTTCAGGCGAGTTACGGCAGAAGCTTACGCAGAGCCAGACTCTTGCGCCGCAGATGCGGCAGGGGCTTGAGCTTCTTGCGATGAGTCTCCCCGAGCTCCGCCAGCGGCTTCACGAGGAGATGAGCCGCAATCCATGCATCGAGGACATAGAGGCGACGCTCGAGCAGACGACAGTCTCCGAGAAGGTGCGCGAGATGGAGCGCGACGAGAGTGTCGACGATCCTGATTCCCCCGACGAGGACTACGAGCCCGAGTTCGGTGCCGCTGCGGCGATAACGCGGGACGAGGATGCGGACGAGAGGCGTCAGCGGTTCTTCGACAGGCAGACGAAGGAGGAGACGCTTGAGGAGCATCTCCTCGCACAGCTCAAGATGTCGGACATCGACGAGAAAGACCTGCCGCTCGCGGAAATGCTGATAGGCGAGCTGAACGCAGACGGGCGTTTCATCGGTTCGATCCCAGACATCGTGATGGTCTCGGGCGAGAGCGAGGAGAAGATAATCGCCGTCCTCAAGGAGATAATGCAGCTCGATCCTCCCGGCTGCGGTGCCAGGACGCCTCAGGAATGTCTGCTCGCGCAGTTGGACAAACTTGACGGCTCTCCGTACCAGGAAGACGTGCGCGCCCTCATAGAGCGCCACTTCGAGGATATGGCGGAAGGGCGCATCTCCGTTATAGAACATGACCTTGGCATTTCTCACGAGCGCTACGCCGATGTGCTGAGGGAGCTCCGTACGCTTGAGCCGCGCCCAGGGCGCGCGTATGACCTTGCGGGGAAGTCGATAAGCTATGTCCATCCCGAGGTGCATGTCGTCAAGACAGACGAGGGCTGGAAGGCGAGAGTGGACGACAGGAGTCTTCCCGAGGTGCATATCTCGCCGAAGTACCTGAAGATGCTTGCAGATCCGAATGTCGACAAGGAGACGAAGCGCTACATTCGCCAGCGCATAGCGGCTGCAAACTCTCTCGTCGAGGCGGTAGAACGTCGCCAGCAGACTATTACCGACATCGCGCAGGCAATCTTCGACGCCCAGCCGGGTTTCTTCGAGAACGGGCTGAAGGGCTTGAGGCCGCTTACGATGCAGGAGATCGCGGAGAAGACAGGTGTTCACCACGCGACGGTGTCGCGCACCGTCCGCGACAAATATGCCTCGACGCCGAAGGGGACTGTTGAGCTTCGCAAGTTCTTCACTTCAGGAATAACGACTGACTCCGGCGAACAGGTCACGAAAGACGCGCTTCGCGAGCGCCTTGCCGCCATCATAGAGGGCGAGGACAAGTCGCATCCCCTGTCAGACGACAGGCTTTCGGAAATGCTCAAAAAAGAAGGGTTCCCGGTCGCCCGCAGGACGGTAGCAAAGTACCGTGCCATCTTGGGCATCCCGGGAATGTCAGAGCGCCGTCACTGATTGGCGCTTGCCTTTAGCTCCTCGTTGAGCTTCTGGAGCTCAGAAACATCTTCCTCTTTTGCCGGTTCTTCGGCTTTGGGCTGCGCATCGACTTTTGCCGGTTCTGCGGCGGCAGGAGCTTCCTCGGCTTTTACCGGCTCTTCGGCCTTCGCTGGCTCTTCTACTTTCGCCGGCTCTACAGCCGATGCTGGCTCTTCCGCCTTTGCTTCGGGAGCGGGCTCCTGCTGGAGCGGCTCGGAGACAGGAGTGATGGTCACAGTTCCATGAGGCTTTTCATCGCGCTTGTCAAGCTCGGTCATGTCGAGCGTGAGAACCTGTGCGCCGGGTCCTTCGCGATCGCCAGGCTCAAACTTGTTCCCGCGAACAAATTCGCGCCCGAGAATGGCGTTCTTCGGGAGTCCTATGTCTCTTGGGAGATTAGACGGATTTGCGATGCCGACGGTGACGAAGACAAGGATTTCCTTCTGAACTTTCTGGCGGCTCTTCCAGCCGAAAAGCTTCTGCCCGACATAGGGAATCTTGCGGAGATAAGGAATGCCAGAGTCGACGTCTTCCTCAACAGACTTTGAAAGGCCGCCGATGACCGCCGTTGCGCCGTCTTTCATCGTGAACTCGGTCGTGAGGCGCTTCACTTCGATGATCGGGTACTGCGTGTAGGGCGTATCGGTTTCCTGGCTGGAGTTGACCTTGAGGTAGCCGGTGCAGTCACTGATCGTCGGGACAATCTCTACGGAAATAAGTCCGTCAGGTGAAATGCGAGGAGTAACTGAAAGCTCGATGCCCCAGCTAAAGAACGCCTCTTTTGCGAACATGAACTTGTCTTCACCAGGGATTGTGTCGAGCTTGGTGGAGATAGAGAGGTTCTGCGAGTTCTGGCCAGTGTAGTTCGAGTCGATTGTGACGTTAGGATACTTCGTCGTCATGTCGACCTTCGCTTCCTTGCCGTTCGAGACGATGATCTTTGGATTGGAGAACACCTTCGCGTCCGACAGCTGCTCGAAGGCACTCATTGCAAGTCGGAAGTCATCTATCGAGAGCTGACCAGAGAATCCGCGCGCATTGTGCCACGCCATGCTTTCTGCGGTTCTGCCAGCGCCAGCCGCGGCTCCAATTGTTGTCGGAACAATTCCTGTGTATGTTTTGGAGTCGGATGATGAAGTAGATATTGTTGTGGTCGTTTTCTCGCCGTCGCTTGTGGTATTGCTGTTTGGGGTTTTTGTAGAGGTGCCAGAGGAGTAATAAGATCCGTAATCTGCAGCGCGTCCACTATTGTATTCCCAGCCGCCTGAGATATTTCTTACCGATGCGCCCCAGCTTTCGAGCGAGTTCCACTGCATGCCGAGCTTGTGCATCGCTTCTGTGGAGAGCTCAATAAAGCGTGCCTCGATATAAATCTGAGCAACGGCTTCGTCAACTGCCGCTATGATCGCCTCGCAGTCGGCAAGTATCTTGTCTGACGTTGTGACGACGACAATGTTTGCGCCTGGGAAGCTTGATGCTATCTGCGTCTTGATTTTTCCGTTCTGGTCTTTGGGCGCGTATGTCGCGTTAAAGAGGTCGGCAAGCTCCTTTGCCGACGCGTGGTTAAGCTTAAATGTGCGCGTCGATACTGGAATCAGCTGCAGGTCCTCGACGACTCTATATATATTGTCTCTTATCTCGACTCGGAAGCCGCGTGAGCCGAGAATCGCAGTCATGCCCTGAAGCCACGGAACATGCTTTAGAGATACGGAGACACGCCTTTGGAGATTTGTAGAGTCGTCCGAGATAATATTTGCGCCGGTAGTCTTCCTGAACTGACGAAGAATGTCGGCAAGCGTTGCATCGTCGCAGTCAATGTCGACGAGCGACATTGTGCCTTCGTTTATGTCGCCTTTGATTTGCGGTTTCTTTGCGGCTAAGGCAGAATCGTCCTCTTCAAGGTCGATTTCGTCAGTGCCTTCGTCTTGGAGCGTCGTGGCAGCAGCTTCCTCTGGGGCTGGCGTGGCTTTTTCTTCGACGGTGGCGGCTGGTTCCTGTGCAATTGCCGCAGTTGCTAGCATAGCGAGTATTGTCGCTGGGAAGCTCTTCATTTCTTGTTCTCCTTCTTGTTGAAGATTTCTTTCAACTTGTTTTCGTCTACTTTGTCGTCTTCGATTGCCTTGGCGCGGATGCGCACAAGCTTAATTGTATCCCTGTTCGTAAGTCCTTTTACGCGCCAAGTGAAGCGATGGCCTTCGTGGTTGGCGGAGATGAGGTCGCCGTCGCCATAGGCGAGGCCATTTATCATTATGCACTGGCGCCTTTTGCCGTCCGGTCCCGTTATGACAGTCATTCCGCCTGTCTTAAGTGTCTTGCGAGCGTCGCTCCAATGGCGGTCAGAGATTGTCTGTGACGAGCGGGCGACGGCTCCAGCGGTTGCCGTCTCTTCGTCTGCCGGTGTCGCAGCTACAGTAACATCAACTGTTGGTTCTGCTGATATGACTTCAAGTTCCCCGACAAAACCAATTGGCCAGAATGGGTTTCTGACGGCTATGGCCGCCGCTGCTATTAGCAATGCTGAGCTCATTTGCGAGTCAGACCTCCTTTCGCGGGCCATTCAAGAACAATTGACACGGCCTGAGCCATTGGTTCTTGCTGCGCTGTAAGTTCAAGTTGCCGAAGGGAGACGAGTGGAAATTCTTTTTCGACTCTCAATAGGAACGAGACGGCCTGTTGATAGCTGCCTGTTGCAGTTAGTCGAATTGCGGCACGCGTGTAAAGCTGGCGCGGCATTGGTGCGGGTAGCGGAAGCGCGCGGAATGGTTCGTCTGAATACGTTACATTCTTTAGCCCTGCGCCAAGTGCAAGAGGATCGAGGATTGACTTTGCCCTCATTGAGTAAGATTCAAGAAGGGGTACGAGCATCGCTTCGCGATATGGCTTGAGCGCCGCTTCAACCTCTTCAAGATCCTTTGCAACAGCGCCGGAGCGTTTAAGGTCAAGGTTTGTTCTGTTTTGCTTGTCCTGTAGCTCCTCGAGTTTCTTTTTTGATGCTTCAAGCTCATCAGTTGAGGGCTGCACGCAGAAGAGATAAATTACAGTGGCGATGGCTGCGAAAGTGACAGTAACGACGAAGGAGCGCTTCGCGTTTGGAGCCATGTTCTGGAAGATCCCGCCGTTCATTTTGCGAACCTCCTTCCCGGCATGGCATACTCTATTTCAAAGCTTAGCAGCTTTTTGCCGTCCACTTCTGCGTTGTCCTGTTTAAATGAGTTTATCGTTCGCTCGTTTGTGACGAGCGTCTCAAATCCTGACGAAAGCGATTCCATAAGCGAGATGACAGGTGTCTCTTTCGTGGTGAGTCCGGCGATAACAAGCTTTTGAGTCTCAACATTTTCGGTAGGACCGAAAAGTGGTGCCTTGGCGCCTGGTGGCATAAGTACTTGTGGACGAAGCTTGGTTATGGTCATCTCCTTTAATTGAATTCTCATTGGTACTACTTCTGCAAATTTTGCAAGAGGTTCACCTATGGCGCGCACGCCAGACTTGTAATATTCAAGTTGTTCAAGCTGGAGCTTAAGTTCTCTTGCTTGCTCTCTTTTTTGAATTGCCTCAGCATGCGCGCTGTTTTTTGCAGCAAGATCAGCTTCGATACTTCGCGCTTGTGCTTTTGTAATAACTATCTGCGTGAATAGTACGCCCCACCAAACGAGTAGCCCGACGCAGGCGAGAAGGGCACCAATAGGGAGCATTACCCTAAGGCGAACAGGGGAAGAAGAAAGGACTTCGTTTCCCCTAAGAAGGTTTAAGTGGAAAGAGGCTGTTTTCATATTGTCGCCTCCATTCCTGCTATTGCAGCGCCGAGTGCGATGAGATGTCGCGATGAATTGCTCGCGTCTATACCCTTGCCGAGTACAAGCCCTTCAAACGGGTCTGGCGAGATAATTTTTAAGTGCAAAGACTCCTCTGCGTACATTGACCAATGGGAAGTCCCCGCGCCAGCTCCCATCAAGAACGCATGGTCGAACTTGAGGCCATGTTTGCTCGTCAAGTAGTCGAGAGACAGCGACAGCTGGCCGAGGATCGGTTTCGCAAATGGTTCAAGAGCGGGGCGTGGATCGATAATCGACTCGTTTAGAACCGAGTCAACGAACTCCTCATCGAGGCCAAGGGTAGTGCGCACGGCGTCGCGCAGTGCTATTGACCCACTTACGCCGGGGCACCGCCGCCATAGGACGGGTTCACCTTTCTTGTAGCCAGCAAGGTATGTTGAGTCGGGTCTCATGAAAATCGCGAGAGCGTTGCCGTCGGCTGCAATAAACTCGGGTTGGAGAAGGATGCTTGCCATCAATGCAGACTCTGCTACCTGGATTGACGAGGCAGTTGGTCTTTTGCCTTCAGGCAGAAGCCGCGACAACCACAACGTCTGAAACTCTGGTAGAGAGGCGCAGAGGTGGAAGTTCTCTTCTGCCATCGGGCTGACGACGAATCTGCGGCCGTTCTCTGAAACTGGTGCGCCGGCGGTGGGGAATGTTGCCTTGCGTGTAGAGACCTCGGGTGACATGGTCGTCTTTTGCGGCTGCGACACCGATTGGTCGCGCTTGATGCCAAAGCGTTTTTTTCCATCGGCAGGCTTGTCGGATGCGGCTTTGATGTCTTGTGAGGCAAGGCCAGCCGTCATGTCTTGCACTACTGCGTCAGCAGTAGACTGTGCAAAGGTCGCCATTGGCGAGTTTACAACGATTGCGGCATGGGGCGAAAGGAACTCGCGCGGCATTTCCCATGTTGGTTGATGAGGAGTGTCTTCCCAGCGCATCGGGAGCTCGCCTTCGGGCGGCTTTACAAATCCAGTCGCAGCAACATGCCATCCTTTCCTTTTGCGGATAAGACGAATGGCGGGGCACTCTGTTTCCCCAGGGGCGAAGAGCTCGACTCCTGTGATGTCGCGGGCAGATTTAGATCCGCCACCGGAGGGGAGCTTTATCTCAATTGTCTTGTCTTTTGTTAGTTGCAATTTCACGGCAAGGCATATTTTAGCAAATTGTGTGCCACTCGCGCTTGCCGAAAGTAAAAAAATGTAGTATAATTTTCCCCATGTCGAAGATACTGATTGTCGACGACGAGCCGCGGATACTTCTTCTGCTGCAAAGTTTGCTGAAGGCCAACGGCTACGAAGTCGAGACTGCGCGCGATGGAAATGCTGCCCTTGACATAGTTCGCAAGGGGGGTGTCGACATCGCCGTTACCGATTTGCGTATGACGCCGATGGACGGAATGTCACTTTTCCGTGAAATCAAGGCCATATCGCCAAATGTTCCCGTCGTGCTTTTGACCGCCTATGCGAGTGTAGAGACGGCAATCGAGGCGATGAAGATCGGGATATTCGACTACTTGACTAAGCCGTTCAAGGTAGACGACCTTATTGCATGCGTCAAGCGCGCTGAGGAGCAGGTAGCTAAGTCTGCTACAACAGCCGCTGGTCTCGAGCAGCCGGTTAAGTACCGCTTTGAGAACTTTATAGCAGCATCTTCTTTAATGTCAAGCGTGTGCGAGACGATACAAAAAGTGGCTCCCACGGCTGCGACAGTCCTTATTGTAGGCGAAAGCGGCACTGGCAAGGAAGTTATCGCAAAGACTATACATCGCAACTCGACGCGCGCGAGGCGGCCTTGGGTGGCGGTAAACTGCGCTGCGATACCTGAGAATCTTCTCGAAAGCGAGATGTTTGGTCATGTAAAGGGCAGTTTTACCGGTGCTGTCGCCGACAAGGTAGGGCTCTTTGAGGCTGCCAACGGAGGAACGCTATTTCTTGACGAAATCTCCTCTATGCCGCTTATTCTGCAAGGTAAGCTGTTGCGCGTTCTACAGGAAAAGGAGATTCGCCGCGTAGGTGGAACTAAGTCAATCCCTGTGGATGTTCGTGTAATTGCGGCTTCAAATGCAAATCTCGAGGAGGCTGTTGTAAAGGGAACATTCCGAAGCGATCTCTATTATAGATTTGCGGTTATAACAATAGATGTCCCGCCGCTACGGAAGCGTCCCGACGACATTATTCCTCTTGCTCGCCACTTTATTCGCGCAGAATTTGCAAATGCCGAGTCTTTCCCTGAAATATCAGCAGATGCGGCAAAAGCGCTAACGGTCTACAATTGGCCTGGCAATGTTCGTGAACTCGAGAATGCAATCAAGCATGCCTTGACTTTTTACCGTAGCGGTGAAATTACATGTGAGTCATTGCCGCCAAAGATTCTAGAGTATAAATCGCAACAGAATGTGGCGGAAGGTGCAACTAATGCATCGCTAAAGTCTTTCCTTAAGCAAAAGGAACGTGAGTATATTGAGCAAATTCTCAGCAATACTGGCGGCAACAAGGAAAAGGCAGCGGAAGCATTGAAAGTTAACTTGTCTACTCTCTACAGGAAGCTTTCAGATGACTGATGTTTTCGCACCTATGCAAAATTTTCTTATTTATGCAAAAACGCTAACAAAGGAAGATAAAACGATAAGTGCATGTATTTCGCGATGATATCTATTTTATCTAGATATAGTCAATCTTGGCATGTGGTTTGCACATCAGGTTTTGTGTCGGCATGGTGTCGACACAAATAAACAAACACAAAAAAAGGAACACAACCATGAAACACCTCCTGAAGGGTTTTACCCTCATTGAAATCATGATCGTGGTCGCCATCATCGCCATTTTGGCCGCTGTTGCGATCCCGAACTTCGTCAAGTACCGCAACGAGTCGCAGCGCGCCTCTTGCATCAGCAATATGAAGCAGATTCAGACCGCAGGAGAACAGTGGCTGATGGGTCATCCTGGCACTACAGCTCCGACAACGACGGATCTGTGTGGATCAACACTGTATATTAAGAAAACTCCTGTGTGCCCTAAAACGTCGGACGCATATACAATCACGCTTGCTAATGATGCTATTGGTGTGACTTGCGTGAATGCAAATGATCCTGATCTGCATGTTCTTCCTGAATCGGTCGCTACTTCTACTGGCGGCGGTGAATAAGCATTCTTGAGTTGACATCAAGAATGCCTAAGGGGTGGAGGAGGTCGACCTTCTCCACCTTTTTAGTAATTTTAATTGTAGTAGTGTATATTTATATGATTGTGTCTGCCAATGTCTAGGTGGGTCAGTATGCGCGATATTTTTCGTATTAGCACCACACGGTTGATGCTTTCTATTTGTATTTTCCAAATAGCAGGATATTGGTATTCTGGTGCAATGTCTAATTGTGAGGGCGTTTTATCAATACCGCAGCCAGACACTCCCTTATACTATCAAGCAGCTAGGCGTATAGTGGAGGGGCATCCATTTTCCTATTCTGAAGGTTCTGCTGTATGTACTGGAACGACGACGGTTTTGTATCCTTTTTTACTTGCCATTCCTTATGCGCTTGGTTTTACGGGCGATTCAATGATTGTCATTGGCTTTCTGCTGAATGCGATATTTTATCTTGTGTTTTTGCTTTGCTGGGCAAAGGCGATAGAAGGTTGGTGTGATCGAGAAGATGTCAGGGTTCTGACGTCATTGATTATTGCGCTTTCTGGTCATTGTGCTTTTGCTGTTTTTTCTCAGACCGATATTGGCCTCTGGCTGGCATTTAGCGGGTTGTTTGCACTTGCGTTGTCTCGGAGGTATATTTGGTTGGCGGGGATTCTTCTCGCTTTTGCGTCATGGGTGCGTCCAGAGGGGGTGATACTCGTGATTTCTTTTGCTGTAGTGACGGCGCTTTTTTACTTGTGCTGCAAGGACAAGGAGATGTGTCCGCTCTTCTGGGCCGTAATTATCGGTGCGTTTTCCGCTTGCGGTGTGTTTGCATTAAATTACATGCTGACAGGCAATGCCCAGTTCGCCAGCATATCGGGGAAAGGCCATTTTGCCACGTTGTCTTTCCCTGCGGCGGTTATGGCTTCGATTTCCGATTTGTTCACCACGATGAAATGTGCGATTCTTGGTTTGTCCCCCGGAATGCCTAGAGATTTGCTTGCAATGCCTCTTTTTGGAGGTTTTTTGCTGATGGCTGGGCTTGTTGGCTACCGTTGGTCTCGAGATAATATGCATGGGCTGCTGGTCTTCCTTCTTGCGGCTGCGGGTGGATTGGCCAATGTCGCTCAGAGCGGTATGCAGGGGACGAACATGGAGCGTTACTTGGTGTGGATATTTCCGATTTTTGCGTTTTTTACGGCGAATGGACTTGTTCTGATTGAAGATAGGCTGCCGCGACTAGTACGTAGATTGCCATCTGCCATTGTCCTTTCTTTCTGCCTGCTTGGGTGCATTTATTGCCACTGTAGCTTTCATCAAGCGTGTGCGTATGTGGATAGCGGCCGCATGTTTGCGAAGGACTGCGACTTGGTAATGCCAAAGGGAGCGTCTGTAGGAGGGTTTCCGTGTGCGCCGGCATATTTCATGTCGTCACGAAGATTCGCGCATCTCACAGGCGTATACTCTCCGGAATTTGCGCCACAGGATGTTCCAGAGAATATTGAGAGATTGCGCAACAAGCCGAATTTGAGGTTTGACTATTGGCTCGTGTGCTCCGACCTTATTTCGCTTCTGGGAACGAAAGGCGTTGGAATGTTGGGAGATGCAGTGCTTCCTGGGCCGTGTGGAATGACGTTGATGAAAGCAGATTGGGGTGCGTTTGATTCCGTTTCCACTGCTGCTTTAAATGACGAGTTAAGCCTTGTTGCCAAAGTGGATGTTGGGTATGAAGCGGATGAATCTTCTGCCAAGTACAACATCATTACAAGATGGGGGTATCCTGTGTTTGATCCGTTTGTGCAGTTCGGCAGACTTGGGGAGAAAGAAGTTGTAGACGTTGGTCGAGTGATTCTTGGCGGCGATGAAATGTCTGTGCCGCTGAAGCCAGGTCGTGATGCAGTTGTTGTCGCGCGATTCTGGCCAAGACATTCGGTTGTGCGGTCGACGGCAATTGCAAGTAATGTAATTGACTGTGACCTGGCAAATCCACTTAGGCTTAACGTGTCGGTGGATGGCAGTGTGGTGAACTTGGCCGAAATCCCATATTCGGAAAACGGTTTTAGTGATGTTTCATTCAAGATCCCTGGCGTGGCGATCAAAAATGAAGTAAGCCGTATTGGTTTTCTTGGTGACCACATTGTTTTTGCCTACTGGTTTTATCAGTGAAATCTCATTGACGTAATGACAGTTGATGAAAAGTCGCTTATGACTGTAATGACGATGGCTGAATCTGTGAAATTCGGGCGTAACCTTGTGTGCGCGGGATTACTTTTGTTCTCGGCGTTTCTTATATATCTTCCATCGGAGCTTGGCGCTGCTTTGACAATACCCCCAGACTCGTCTGAATACTCCATATGCCTCGTAAATCTTTTTGATCACGGGCGTTTTGGTTTTACTCTGAATGGTGCATGGTATCCATCAAGATATGCTCCATGGTTTTCGTTGACATGCCTTACGCCAGCCTATCTACTGAGTGGCGGTGATCCGCTTTGTTTTCATTGGGCTATATTGTTCTTCTCGCTGGCGCTTCTTATAATGATATATCAGTTCGGAAAGAAAGTTGGCCTCGGGCGAGCGTCTATTGTACCTCCAGTGCTTCTAATGTTCCTTCCAGATTTTGTTTTTTACAGTAGGGTCGTGATGACGGAGATACCCTATACAGCCTTGCTTGCCGCCACAACATTGTTCTTCGTGAAGTTCGCTTCTGCGCGCAGCCATTCGCGGTGGCTTTGCCTTGGGGCTGGGGTGTTGGTCGCTTGGCTTGGAATGGTGCGCGTAACAGGCCTGCCCATGTTGTTGGCGTTCCTTGCAGTTCTTGTAATAAAGCGGAAGGGGTGGAGACTTGCCTTAGGGCGCGCCTTGTTGACTTCGGCTCCAGTAGCGGCATACATATTCGCAAATCTGTCATATAATTATTTTGCGTTTGGCAGTTTCTTCAGGAGTGGCTATAAGTATTGGGCTTCTGTTCCATGTGATTTCCCGAAGTTGATGTTTAATCTTGATAATGTTGATACTGTGGCATATATGATGACACACGAGGCCGTTGGGCTACTTACGATTTCGTTTGTTTTGCTGACGTTGATTTGCTATCTGCTGATAATCTCTGGAAGATTTGGAGGAGTTCGGAGTAATAGTTGGTTTATAATGATGACTTCATATTTATTTCTGCAGACCATCGTCTTAATTGTGCTTTATGGCGGGTACTATTGGGCTGACACAAGATTCTTCTTGCCGCTTACAATATGTTTCATCCCGTTGGCATTCTTTGCGGTCGTAAAAATGTTTCTTGTAAAGGTCGGACCTTTTATCAGGACCTTGACAAGTGTAGTGCTTGTTGTTTTGTGTTTTGTTGCCATGCACAATGCTTCTACGCGCTATCTGTATATGACGGTAGGGAGGCCGATTTGGTTGGCCGAAGCTCAAATTTCTGGTGCCGTTCTTCCTATGGGTTCGATAGTGATGCAACAAGGAGATCCAAATGTGCTGGATCATTTTGGGTTCAAGAGCAAAGGGGTTGCCCTGTTGCCGATTCGTCGCGATTTCGACTATGTCAAATACATGACTGCGCCAAGACAAATCACAGATATTGTTCCGACGCCAAAATCGGTGGAAGAGATGATTATTCCGGAACTTGTTGCCTCCGGGGTTTGTGGCTTGCCGTTCCCTCATGTGTTCGAGGAGAGCCCAGACGTGATTCAAAAATATGTCTCCGATGGCAAACGTGTTTTTCTTCTGCAAGGGCATTTCTACAACAAAGATTATTTTAATGGTTTCAAGTCGCGTATCGAAAGCATGGGGTTTACGCTTAAACTTTTTGGTGTGTGGAATGTGCCGGAGATATCACCGAATCCGGTGCGACGCTTATATGATCAATTTCTTTTCCCTGGTTATTCTATGGATTCCCGGCCTGAGATTACGGCAGCTTACTATGAGGTTGTCGTTGCCGAAGGGCATGATACGAGTCCTTTAGGATTGAGTGATATTAAGCAGGGTGAAGGAGATGAAAAATGATGCTCTCTGTTGTGGTGCCATTCTTTAACGAGAAAAATACGTTAGGTGATGTTGTCGCGGCGCTAAAGGCATTGCCATGTAAAAAACAGATTGTCTTAGTTGATGATTGTAGTTCTGATGGGTCACGCAGAGTGATGGAATCACTTTCGTGTGATGCTGATACTGAACTGATCAAGCTCCATCACGATGTGAATCGCGGAAAAGGTGCCGCACTTCGCACAGGATTTGCTGCTGCGTCAGGAGATATTGTTATTGTTCAGGATGCTGATCTTGAGTACGATCCGATGGAAATTCCCATGGTAATAAAGCCTATTCTTGATGGCAAGGCCGATGTTGTATTCGGTTCGCGATTTATGGGCGGCGAGCCACATCGAGTTCTTTACTATTGGCATTCGGTTGGCAATCGGTTTTTGACAATGCTTTCGAATTGGTTCACCAACTTAAATCTTACCGACATGGAGACGTGCTATAAGGCATTTCGTCGTGAGTCGCTTATGGAAATCTTGCCAAGCCTTCAGCAGGATCGATTTGGTTTTGAGCCAGAGATTACTTCTCGTGTTGCGCGTGCTGGGCTACGAGTCTATGAAGTAGGCATCTCTTATTCCGGTCGTACTTATGCTGAGGGCAAGAAAATTGGCTGGAAGGATGGCATAAAGGCAATCTGGTGCATCTTAAAGTACAGGTAAAGAAGGGCGCGTTGGATACGCGCCCTTGTAAAGAAGTAGTAGGTTGAGGGGATGTTACGACGCCGTTGCTTTGGCAGCGCAGCGGATTACCCTTACCGGCGCGGCGGGTTGTGCCTGAGCCTGCGCACGCGCCTTCTCCTGGACTGCGCGAAGCCGGCTTGTGATGTCGCGTACGGCAAAGAGCAGGCCCTAAAATATTATGATAATTTCGGATTGCGTTCCGAAAAACATTATGGTACAATGTTGTCAAACCTTTAAATAACACTCTAAGGTCGCAGAATATGCATATTAGACGCGATATTGACGCCTTTCTCGCCAAACGGATGTTCGGCGGCAAGACCATTGTCATCTATGGTCCACGACAATCTGGGAAAACCACGGCGGTCGAGACCTATCTTGCGGCAAACGCGGCAGAGTCTGATGTCGTGTCGTTCAACGGCGACGAGACTGCCGACCAGCAGCTTCTTGCGGACGCCTCTGCCGAGAAGCTCCGCTTGCTGATAGGCAAAAAGAAGATCATGTTCATAGACGAGGCGCACAAAGTGCCGAACATCGGCCTCGTTCTCAAACGGGCATGGGACAAGGTAAAAGGCGTACAGGTGATAGCGTCCGGCTCGTCAAGTGTAGAGCTCGCGGACAAGATAGAGGAGCCGATGACGGGACGGAAATTCGACTACACGCTCATGCCGCCGTCGTTTGCGGAGCTTGCCGCGGAGACATCCCCAGCCGAGGAAATGCGGCGGATAGAGCAGCGCATGACATACGGAATGTATCCAGATGTCGTCACCCATCCAGGCGACGAAGTCGATCGTCTGAGGATGATTGGCAAGGGATACCTCTACAAAGATATACTTGCCCTGGGCGAAATCAAGCGCCCAGAGCTTCTTGAACGCATCTTGAGCGCGCTGGCGTTTCAAATCGGACAGGAGGTTGTCTATTCTGAACTGGCGCAGACAGTCGGCTCGGACGACAAGACAGTGGCAAAGTATATCGACATCCTCGAGAAGGCGTACATCGTCCGCAAGGTGACGAGCTACGCGCGCAACCTCCGAAACGAACTTCGGAAGTCGCGGAAGATATACTTCAACGACTGCGGGATCAGGAACTTCATAGTCGGAGACTGGCGTCCGATAGCCATGCGCGGCCCCGTCGAGGTAGGACATCTTTGGGAGAACTATCTTGTCGCGGAACGCGCCAAGTGGCGGCTTGTCCACGAACCAGAGACCCGGGAGTTCTTCTGGCGGACCACGCAGCAGCAGGAGGTAGACTTGGTGGAGGAGTCCGCTTCCGACCTGCGGGCGTTCGAGTTCAAGTGGAATCCGCGCAAAGGCGATACACCGCTTCCAAAGACGTTCAGGTCGGCATACCCAGAGGCGGCTTGCCGCACAATCACGCCGCAAAACGTCTTCGAATTTCTCTGACTTGCAGGGGCGCGTTAGAGGCGCGCCCATGTCAGAAAGATTGCGGGGTAGTTGACGGGGCCGTTACGACGCTGCTTTGGCGGCGCAGCGGATTACCCTTACGGGCTTCGGCTGCGGCTGTGCCTGCGCCTGCGCACGCGCCTTCTCCTGGACTGCGCGAAGCCGGCTTGTGATGTCGCGTACGGCGAAGAGCAGGGTATCGTTTCGCAGAAGCTTGACCTTGCTGGCTGTGACTTCCGCTTCAAAGAGCGCCCCATCCTTGCGTATGCCGCGGCCGCTGATGATTACAGGTCGACCTTCGCTTAACGGCTCGGCGAGTCGTGCGAGGACGATGGGCCCGAATCCCTTGATCAGCTGTTGAAGCGGCATGTCCCACATTTCGTTCATCGAATACCCAAACGTATGCTCGACGCGCGTGTTGCAGTCGACGACATGCCCCTTGTCGTCTACCAGCAGGATGGAATCGTATAGCGCATCCATCAGATTTCGATAGAGTTCGCGTTGAGACATGTTTTGCGCCGATGGCGTCGCTGCCGGCTTGGGGTCAACCTTTGGTTGCGGCGGCGAAGTCGGTTGAGGCGTCGGCTGTGGTGCAGGCGTCGGTTGTGCTGGCTGCTGCGCCGGTTGTGCCGGTTGGGGCGGCGGTGGCGGCGGAGGGGGAGGGGGCGGCGGCGGAGCGGCCGGCGCCGGTTTCGGCTCTGGTTCTGGAGTGGACTTTGTTTTTGAAGACCAGAAAAGCATTGCGTTCCCCCCGTATTTATCAGAAGTCGTCGCCGAGATCAATTCTCATCGTGCGGTTTTTCATTGCCTGGGCGACTTTTGGATTGGCCTCCTGTGCGGCCTCTTGCGTTGGGGCGGGAGTTGACTTTTCCGGCACGATGATCGGCGCGCCGCATCCCGGGCAGAGAAGCTTTTCGCCAATCAAGTCGCGTGTTGCCTCGACTTCCTGCTTGCAGGCGTCGCAGACGAAGGTAATCATCTGCTCCTGCGGCGGCTCTGCTGGCTTGGCGTCTTCGGCCGGCTTGTCCAGACCGAGGTCGCCGACGTCGATGCGAATCGTAAGGCCCTTGAGTTTTTCGGGGCGGAGGGACTCCGCATCGCGCGTGGAGACGGTCTGCGCATGGCGAACCGGCCCGTCGTTGCCGTCGGCGTGTATGGTGTCAGTCTCGGATTCCGCCGGTACTGTGATTGGATTGCCGCAGGCCGGACATTCGGTCTCTAGACCTACCATGTCGCCAGAGGCCTCGACTTCCTGATGGCAGCGGGGGCAGCGGAACGATATAAAGACGTTCGGGTCGACAACGGGCGTCGGCTTGGCGGCCGGCGCCGCTTCTGCTGCAGGCGTCGTAGTGTCAGACGTAGTCGGCTCTGTGGCTGGAGTCGTCGCGGTCGCTGTCTCTACGGGTTTCTCCGAGCCGGCGGCTGGTTCTGTTGCCGCGGCAGGGGCTGGCTCTATCACCTTTGCACAAGCCAGCTTAAGGGACCTCGGCGCGGTGATCTTCAAAGCGTCGCGCTCTGGCAACATGAACGATTCGCCTGTGCGGGGATTCCGCATTTTGCGCGGTTTGCGGCGGACGACCTCGAGCTTGCAGATGCCAGGCAAAATGAATGTGTTGGGTGCCTCCCGCCGTGCGAGCTCGGCGAGGGAAGTCAAAATGGCGCTCACTTTCGTCTGAGGCAGCTCGCAAGTCCAAGACAGCTCCTTTACGAGGCGTGACCTAGTGAACGACTTTTTTCCTGTGCTGCTTTCTTTCACGTGCACGTGGAGTTCCTTCATGTGATCTCAAGCAAATGTAGTATACCCAATCGCCAGCATATTTGTCAATGTCATATTTGGGCACTAATTTCATAGGTGGTTTTTCAGGCAGTCAAATTATGCTATAATTTATGTCGTGATATATGCATTGAGAAAGTTGATTGCGTTTGTGTTCCTCGGCGGGATCTTCTGGTTCATCTATCGTGACCTGGACAATCTCGACAAGCCGTGGTTTATGCATGCGCTTGGCATGATTGCCGTTGCGTTCGCGTTCTTCTGGCTTTTGATACCGATGATCGTCGTCTGGTTCAGGATACGCCGCCGCCGTGCCAAGAACCGCGAGCATTATGCGAAGTGGCTGGCGGAAGGCGGCATCGAAGGCTTGCATCCTCGGCCGGTGAAGAAGGGAGAAGGCGCGAGCAAGGGTGCGAAAGTAATGTCCATATCGTCTGACGGTCAGGTGTTCTTCCACGAGAAGGGGACTCTTTACACTGAGCTGGCCTCGGAAGACATCGACTTGTCGCGCGAGGCAGGACGCCCTGTTGGCCGCCCGAGTGACGTTGCCTTCCCCGGCATGCGGAGAAAGTGCGTCGTCGCGCAGCGCACGCACTGCTATTTCACTGACCGCCGTATTGCGTTCGCTAGCAAGGACATGGACTTCGGCATCCCGTTCGGCGAATTGAAGTCTTTTTCCGTGATGCCCGGCGGTCTTGTCTTCAAGACGAGTGGCGGCGCATCTGCCGCGCGTCTCGCGTTCACTTTCCACAATCCGCTTGTGGCTGCAGACGTCCTGCGCTTCCTTAAGGAGAAAACATGAGTGAGTGTTCGGATATTGTTCAGCTCGAAGGGGTAACCCGTGCGTTCGCCGGCATAAAGGCGGTTGACGGGCTTTCGCTGAAGTTGAAAGCCGGGGAGGTCATGGGCTTCCTCGGCACCAACGGCGCCGGCAAGACGACGACGATAAAGATGATGCTCGGGCTTCTCGCCCCCACATCCGGCACAGTCAAGGTGCTTGGCGGCGATCCTTCCGATCCGCGCATCCGCGCGCACATCGGATACATGCCGGAGGTCGCCACGTACTATCCCTACCTCAATGCGCGCGAGCTTCTCGCGTTCTACGGCGGCATCTGCGGGCTTGACGCGAAGACTGTCCGCTCGCGTACTGACGCGCTGCTCGAGTCCGTTGGGCTTGCTGATGCGGCGAAGCGTCCGCTTAAGACATACTCGAAGGGGATGCTTCAGCGTGCCGGGATTGCCCAGGCGCTCCTTAACGATCCTGATCTCCTCGTCCTCGACGAGCCGTTCACCGGGCTCGACCCGCTTGCGCGAATTCATTTCCGCGAGCTTCTGCGTGGACTCAAGGAACGCGGCAAGACTATTTTCTTCTCTTCGCACGAACTTGGCGAGACCGAGCTTCTTTGCGATCATGTTGCGATAATGAAGAAGGGCCATTGTGTCTACCAGGGACCAGTGAAGGACATTGCCGGCGACGGTGCGACAAATCTTGAGCGTCTTTTCCTCAAGACGCTGGGGGAGGCGAAATGAAACTCTTTGCAAGGCAGACCTGCGCTCTCGTAAAGCTCTCGTTCATCGAGCTTTGGCGCCGTAATGACATTTTCGCGCTTCTCCTTCTTGGTCTCGCACTTATGGTGCCGCTTTCGATGGCGACGCCCTTTGGCGCTGAGGGAGCATCGCGCTACCTCGACGAGATGGCGCTCCTTCTCGTTTGGGGATTTTCGCTCTTCATCGCGCTTGGCGCAGGGCAGCGACTCTTCCCGCCGGAATTTGATTCGCGCACGATCTACCCGCTTCTCGCAAAGCCGATTTCGCGCGGGCGTCTTCTCGTAGGCAAGTACATCGGCGCGGTTGCCGCGTCATGGTCGGCGCTTGCGTTTTTCTATGTCCTTTTCGTCGGGAGCGTCGTCTTGAGGGGAGGGTCGTTTGCCGCGGAGCTGCCGCAGGCCATTGTGTTGCATTTTGCATTCGTCGCGCTTGCCGTAGCTATCTCTCTCTTCGGCTCGCTTCTTGTGACGGCGTCTGCGAATCTGTCGCTTTCCGCTATCATCCTCGTCGGCATGTTCTTCTTCGGACGAAACCTTCCTGAATATGCGGAAGGGCTCAATCCCGCGCTCGCGTGGGCGTTGAAGATCGTCTACGCAGTCGCGCCGCATGCCGAGTTCTTCGATATGCGGCAGAGGCTAATACACGGTTGGGGTGCAGTTGACTACGGCGTGTTTATGGCAGTCCTTATCTATGCAGTGTGGTATATATTTGTCGTTATATTGCTGGCGGACGTCGTTCTCAATCGGAAGCGGGTGTAGCCATGGTGAAGTTTTTTGCCAGTGTCCGCGCCTGTTTTCTGCTATGCCTGTTTTTGGGGGTTTTGCATATTGTTATGCTGGCGGGTCTGGTCACGCGCTTTGGTGAAACGATGCCTCAGGTCGTGAAGGGCGAAGGCGCTCTTGCCGTCATGTTCGGAGACGCACGCGAGACGATAAGCCGCGCGTTCGTACACAAGGCGGACAGCTATTACCATGGTGGGGTGGACATCGACTGCCATCACCTCTCTGATCGCACCCACCACGACCACGGCGGCAATCATGACCATGAGGGTTGCGATCATCACGACCACGATTGCAATTGCCACCACGACGACCACGACGGCGACCATGAAGAACATGGCGATGCCCATGATGACGACCATGACGACGATCACGAAGAGGTCGTGGCTTTTTCTGACGATCCCTGGCGCTGGATAAACGTCCATGTCTGCGCCCCCGAGATAGACAAGCACCTCGACGGAGCGAAGTCCGTTGAGCTGATGCCGTGGCTCTGGGCGTCCGTAAAGGCCTCTCCACACAATATTGACGCATGGACGACAGCATGGCACATCGCAAACAACTCGATGAACAACAAGAAGCTTGCGTTAAATGTCATAGATGAGGGACTTAAATACAATCCAGACGATCCGGAACTGCTTCTCTGCCGTGGTAGAACTTTTTACGATCGTGGCCGGGGTGACGTGACTGCTGCGCGCGCGGCGTTTCTTGTGGCGCGAGAATCTGCTGATCGCGTTTTAAAACGCGATGGTGATAAAACTGAAGAGCGCATCAAGTGGGTTCGCAAGTTTGCGCAGACATATCTGGACGAAATAGCGAAAAAGGGGACGCACCCGTGAAATACCGCTATCTCTACCAGACGAAAGACAACGAAAACAAGGAAGGCTGGATTAATGCCAAGAGCCGCGAGAACGCCTATGCCGAGCTTCGCAAGGCAGGCATCCGGCCCTATCGCGTAATTGGCGACGATCCGTTGAACTGGAAGCCGTATGCAGCAGGCGCGGCCATCGTCCTTCTCGCCACCGCTCTCGCCGCTGTTCTTCTTGTCGGGCGCGAGGATAGGAGGCCGCATCCGCGCGCGCAACTCGTTGGGGATCGTGCCGTAATCGACGCAGGGGTCTATTCCGGGTGGACTAATGTTCTTTCCTCCGCGCTCGACCGGCAGCTCGCGCGGTATGCGCAGCCGGGTCGCTACGTCGAGCCGGAGGAGTTGACCGAGGCGGATTGCGCCGCGTTCACGGCGGAACTGGACGTGTCGGTCGCCTATGTCGCCGGCGAGCCGCCGGAGCACCGCATGCTTAAGAACATTGTCGCGAAAATGCGTGAGGATATGCGCGCATACATCGCGGATGGCGGCGATGTCGTGGGGTACTTCGACTTCCTCGACGAACGCCAGTCGCAGGAGCGCGAGTTTCGCGAAAAGGCGCTCGATACGGTCTATCGCGCCCCCGAGAGCTTGCGTGAACGCGCATGGCTTGGCGTCAACGCCCGACTGAAGGACATGGGCATAGAGCCGCTTTCACGGCCTACGGGAATTCAGGAGCTTCCAGAGGAGAAGGAACAACAATGAGATGTAGAATGGCCATTTTCGCATTAGCGACATCGCTTGCCGTATGCGACGCGGTGGCCGCTCCAGAGATTCTCGTTGGCGTCACAGGATATGGCGAAAGCCCGGAGTTCGGCGAGGTCGTGACGAACGGCGAGTGCAATCTTTTCGTCCAGTGGGGCCGTTGCGGGAATCTCATCCCCGGCGAGTCGAAAATCATGGACGCGGCGCTTTTCGCGAAGGCGAAGGAGAATCGGATACGCGTGATGACGATCTATGGCCATCAGAACGGGCCGAAGACGAAAGCGTTGCGCGAGGCGTGGGGCGAGCTCTACCTCGGCAACAACATCGGCGAGTTCGCAGGGTTTCTCTACCAGGACGAGAAGAGCTATTTCAAGAGCTGGCCCAAGTGCCGCGACCTCAAGGAAGCGCGCGACTGGCTCGTTGGGTCGATGCTCGCGGGCCCCAAGAAGGCGCAGCTTTCGCGCCCCGAGGACGAGCGAGAGCCGTGCATCTTTTCCACGAGCGGTTCTCCCCTCGCCTGCTACGAGCTCGAAGGCGGAATCGACATGATCTGCAACGAGATGTATGCAGTCGGATGCGGAGATATCGCCTTCGCCACGGCCGAGGCGCGCGGCGCCGCACGGCGGCATGGGCGTGACAAATGGACAGCGTGGCTTGCGCACGAGTGGCAGACATGTTGGCCGCGCGTTCCCTACGGCGTTGCACAGAAGCAGGATTCTCTCGAGATCGGCCTTAAGGAAATGTGGGTCATGGGAACCTCGATGATGGTTCTTGAGTCTGGCTCCCAGACGACGCAGGCCCATCCCTACACGCCGCCTGACGGGACGATGGTAGAATTTAAGTCCGAGAAGCAGGAGTATGACGGTGAAGTGCCGCGCGCCTACCGAAAGACCATGCGTGACTTCTACCGCTGGACGAAGGAGCATCCTCGTGCCGAGGGCGAGCCCGTAGTAGACGCAGCGCTTCTCATCGGCAACCTCGACGGCTACGTGGGCATGACGTTTGACACGTTTGCGATTTTCGGGCAGCACCACATCGCCGCGACGAACGCGAACTGGAGATGCGGCGCGCCGGAGTTCACGTGGGAGGCCGTCATGGAGGAGTTCTTCCCGCGGCCGGTGGATGCCTTGAAGCCGTTTGCGAACGGCTGGCTCGGCGGAACACCCCACGGACAGCTGGACGTTATGAACGTCGACGACGACACGACCGTTGAGCAGCTCTCGCGCTACAAGGTCGTCGCCTTTGGCGGCTGGAACACGATGACGCCGAAGATCGCGTCCGTCCTGCGCGAATACGCGGAACGCGGCGGCGAGGTCGTGCTCTGCGTCCCCCAGCTTTCCTCACGCGTAGACCGCGAGTTTTCGAACTATACTGCCGACGATGTTGTGCAGGCCGTTCCGGGCGTTACCGTAAAGGCGCCTTATCTTTCAGAGGACATCCTGATTGTCGCGGCAAATGCGCCGCAGTTCCTGAAGGACGCGTATCCCGCGCACCTCTCCGCGAAGCTGCGCGTAGCCGACGTCGAACTCGGGGAGAAAGCTGTCGCCGTTGCGACAATGGGGAAGAAGCCGTATCTCGTGCGTGCGGCGCACGGGAAGGGCGCGTTCTGGCTGTGCCTCGCGTGGGACTATCCGGCGGCGCGGCGCGAGCGCGAGGAATTTCCGTCGTTCAGGGGCTTTCGTCTCGATTTCTGGAAGACGCTTATCGCTGGGGTTGTCGATTCCCTGCCCCGCCGGCATCGCGTCACTGGCAAGGACTGCGACTACATCAACTGGGCTGTCTATCCAGACGGCACTCTCTATTTGCTCAACACCGACTGTGTCGGCTCTCGCTCCGTTTGCGTGAATGGAAGCGAGATGACGCTTTCACCAAAAGAAATGAAGGAGGTTAGACCATGACGGCTATTCTTGCGACATGTGCGATATTGGTGGCGGCGTCCGTCAGCGACAGGGGCGACAAGTTCACCGACGAAGAGCCGATTGCGCTCGAGCTCGGCGGCGCGACGCGTCAGGTGGAGTCGTGGGGGCAGAGCAAGTGGAACGGGCAGGCGCTTTCGGTGACGAATGGAACGCTCGTATTCACCAAGTCCGTGCATGTTCACGGCGGCAAGATAAACGTCGGGCCTGATACCACGCTCAAGTTCGCGCGTGGGTGCTCCCTCGGGACAGGACTCGGTGATGCGGGAACGCGCATCTTTGACATCGCGCCAGGCTCTCGTCTCGATATGGACGGCATCCGCTGGAACATGGACCACACGCGCGTCGTTCTGCCGAAGGGCGCGGAGTGGAACGCAGACCTTGAGCACTTCGAGCTCGCGGGAGCGATGAAAGACAATCTCTGGGACATCGGTGGCCGCGCCTCCTTCCCGCGCGGCATACGCCCTGCCAAAGCCGACTGGGGGCCTGCTCTCAAGGTGGTGCTGCATGAAGGCGGCGAACTTCTTGTCGGCGGGCCTATTTCGACGAACAACACAAAGAAGTGCCGCATCGAGGTCGTTCTCGAAGGCGGCGTAGTCACGCTTTTCTGGAATGCGCAGATAGCCCCCGGCCTCGTCCGACTCGCTCCTGGCGCAAAGGTCGAGGTTCGCGTTGCCAAGGGCGTGGACTTCGACGAGTCTTCGATTGCTGTTCCTGACGACGCAACGCTTACGGTGACGCGCGATGTTCCTGTGCCGGAGGGGCTACCCTTGCGCTATTCGCTGACGGTGAAATACGATAGGACTGGGCGTAGCTGGTGGATCTACGCCGATGCCCACAAGGACGAAATAGCCGAATGGCACGTGACATACCCGAATCCCGACATCGAGGCAGAATTAAAGACCGAGACCGCGAAGCCGACCGACACGGTTTTCCGCCGTCGCTTCCCGAAAGGCGCGGGTCCGTGGAAGGTGTTAGTTGAGATAACGAACAAGAAGGGTGACAAGGACGTACAGGCCGTCACCGTGGCGCGGCCGGAGAAGGTCGTCGTGCAGCCCGCTCCCAACGAGCTCGTGCTTGTCGGTCAGACCGGATACGGAGACGCCACGAACCTCGTTCGCGACATCCTCAGGGACGATCTCTGCAACCTCTACGTCGGCTGGCATTCGGCTTCGAAGACGCATCCCGACAAGGCGCCGGAAGACATTCGCAGTGAGTGGGCTAAGGCCATCAAGGAACGGAAGATGTGGTCGATGAGCATCTATGCGGGCGACGGGAAGGATCTGCAGAAAAAGCTTGCCGAGGCCTACGAAGGGCGCTATCTCGGCAACAACGTGGGCGAATACGCGAGCTTCATGTACCAGGGTCGGAAGGAGTGCGGCATACCAATGGACCTCGACCTCGCATCGGCGCGCGACCGCTTTGTCGACCGCTATGTTGGGAGGGCGGCCTTTGGGTGGCAGTCGAACTTCCCGTGGATGTTCTCTACATGCGGCGCGGCGCTGTCGTGCTACGAGCTCGCGGGCGGAATCGACTTCATCTGCAACGAGCAGTGGGCTATTGGCGCGATGAACGTCGCCCACACGTCGGCCGAGGCGCGCGGCGCGGCGCGCAAGTGGGGCCCAGAGTACTGGTGCGCGTGGAACGCCCACGAGTGGCAGACGTGCGGTATTCCCTACCGCACCGACCAGAAGTACGACTCATGCCTCGTCGGGTTCCTGCAGGAATACGTCTTCGGCACGTCGATGATCGTGCTCGAGTCTGGCGCGCAGGGCAAGCAGGCATGGCAGTACACGTCGGACTTCAAGGGCCAGCCGAAGGAGGAGCGCGCGAAGGAAGGGTATGACGGCTATGTCGCGCAACACTACCGCGCCGTGACGAAGAAGTTCTACGAATGGGTGAAGGCGAATCCGCGCGACAAGGGGACGCCCGAGACGAAGATCGCGATGGCGCTCGGCAACCTCGACGCATATCTTGGGCAGAACGGCGGCTTCACGGTGTGGAGCCAGCACGACAACGCCAAGACGAATTCGACGCTTTGGAAGTACGGTGCGCCGGAGAAGACACAGGCACTGATCGAGGACATTTTTTTCCCGCGTCCAAAGGACCTTGTTGCGCCGTTCAACAACGGGTGGCTCGCGGGAACTCCCTACGGTCAGGTGGACGTCATGCAGATCGACGACGAATCGGCGATTGCCGACTTGAAGCGCTATGATCTGCTCGTCTTCGGCGGCTGGAACACGATGACGCCGCACGTCAAGGACCTGCTCGAGCGCTATGTCAATGCAGGCGGTACGCTCGTAATGTCGCGGCCGGAGCTCACGACGCGTCTCGACCGCGACTTTATCAACTACAAAGACGTGGACCTCATGGCGCCGTTTGGATTCTTGCCACCGGAGGGGAAGGACGACGAGTTCATTGAGAAGCAGTTTGGCAAGGGACGCTATTTCCTGTTCACGGGCCGCAAGTTCCCCGCTGCGACGAAGGAAGGTCGCGCCGCGTATGAAGCGCTTGTACGGCGCCTCGCTTCCGAAGTGAAGCAGACGGTGCGCCTTTTGGGCGATGGCGATGCGCTGCCACCGGACTGCATCACCTACGCCGTCTACCAGAGCAAGATGTACTTCCTCAACATGGACACCCGCCGCGAGAGGAAGTTCTCGTACGAAATCGGCGGCAAGCGTTCCGAAATGACGCTTGCCCCTTGCGAGATCAAAGTCGTCAGCAGGGGGGAGTGATTGCATGAAGACTTTGCTGTCGGTTCTTGCTGTCGCGTGGAGCGTGGCGATTTTCGCAGGTGCGCCTGTCGAATACGAGCAGTTCGGCGCGAAGGGCGACGGCAAGACCGACGACCGCGCGGCCATAATCGCCGCGCACGAGGCCGCAAACCGATTGGGCGCGAGCGTCAGGGCGAAGGACGGCGCGACCTACTACGTGGCCTCGGATGTAGGTACTGCCGTCGTGAAGACCGACGTCGACTTCGGAACGGCGAAGTTCGTCATCGACGACACGAAGGTAAAGAAGGTGTACTCGCCGCTTTTTTGCGTCGAGGCGGGGTCTCCAAAGTTCTCCGTGGAGGGCGTCAAGTCGCTGAAGAAGGGGCAGACGAATCTCGGCGTGCGGCTTCCGTCGTCCTGCCTCGTGAAAGTCGTTGACGACAAGGTGAAGCGCTACATACGCTTTGGACCGAACCAGGACAATGGTCACGACCAGCAGGAGATGCTCATTGTTTCAAAGGAAGGCGAGATAGATGGGAACGCTCCGCTCGTCTGGGACTATCCCGAGATTACCGCAATCGAGGCGTTTCCGATAGACGACGCGACTTTGACGATAAAGGGCGGCGTATTCGTCACGATTGCAAATCAGGCCGAGTCGCGGTATCGCTACCACAACCGCGGCATTGTCGTAAAGCGTTCCAATGTCGTGGTGTCTGGGCTTCGCCATGAAGTCACAGGAGAGCTTGACCACGGTGCGCCGTACTCGGGCTTCATCAGCATCTCGCATTGTGCGAACGTGACGGTCAGGGGCTGCGTTCTGTCCGGGCACCGCACCTACAAGACGATTGGGTCTGCGAATGTTCCAGTGCCGATGGGTTCCTACGACCTGAGCGTGGGCAACGCAGTCAACATCTCGTTCATCGACTCGCGGCAGATAACAGACATCAATGACTCGCGCTATTGGGGCATCTTCGGCTCAAGCTACTGCAAGAACATCCTCTTCGACGGCTGCGAGTTCTCGCGTTTCGACGCACACATGGGCGTGGCCAATGCGGCTATCCGCAACTCGAAGCTTGGCTACATGGGCATCCATGCGATCGGCTTCGGCACTTTCCTCGTCGAGAACACGACCGTCTCTTCAAAATGCCTTGTGGAACTGCGTTCCGACTATGGCAGCACATGGGACGGAGACTTCGTCATCAGGAACTGCACGTTCATCCCGTATGGCGGGAAGCCGAAGGCGGGCAGCGTCTTTGCGGGGTGGAACGACGGCCAGCACGATTTCGGGTATGTGTGCCGGCTGCCGAGGAAGGTCACGATCGACGGACTTTTCGTCGACGATGCGAACCATCCCGAGAAGTATGCTGGTCCGACCATCTTCGGCGCCTTCAACCCGAAGATGAAGGACGAGACATATGTAGAGAAGTTTCCGTATGTCCCGACCGAGGAGGTCGTTCTCTCCAATATCCGCACAGCGAGCGGAAAGCCGCTTTGCGTCAGTCCAAACGAATGGATGTTCCGAAACACGAAGATTGTGCGGAAGTAGCCGTCCAGGCTTTATGCTATAATGTCATTTCAATGCAAGCAGGGCAATCACCGATGAATTCACCAAAACTGTACACACTCGCCAATGGCCTCAGGCTCGTGCTCGTGCCGTGCGAGGCCGAGAGCGCCGCCGTCGGTGTGTTTGTGGCGAGCGGTTCGCGCCACGAGACTGCGAAGACAGCCGGAATATCGCACTTTATCGAGCACATGCTCTTCAAGGGGACGCCGACGAGAAAGCCCATCGACATCACTCGCGCGATAGAGGGGCGCGGCGGCAACTTCAACGCGATGACGGGCGAGGAGGCGACGTGCTACTTCGCGCATCTTCCCGACGACTATCTCGGCGAGGCTGTCGACATACTCTCCGACATGTATCTTCGCGCGACGATTCCGGCCGACGAGTTCGCCCGTGAGAAACAGGTCGTGATCGAGGAAATCAAGATGTATGCCGACGAGCCAGACGCCGTCGCGATGGAGAACCTGCAGCGCAACCTCTTCCCGAAGTCGATGCTTGGCTCTCCCGTCGCCGGGAGCGAAAAGTCGCTCGGACCGATTACGCCGGGCGACCTCAAGGGCTACATAAAGTCGCATTACCGCGCGGACAACACGGTTGTCGTAATCGCGGGGAGCTTCGACGCGCAAAAGGCGCTCGCGCTCGTGGAGAAATCCTTCAAGCCGCTAAAGGCGCGGCAAATGCGCCGCGCCGCAACTGGCAAGGACACGCTCGGCTCTGTCGTGCCGTCCGTAACGGCGAAGAAAGACATCCACCAGACGCAGCTTGCGCTCGGCTACCGCACGTTCGGCATACGCGACCGCCGCAAATACGCGGCTACCGTGCTTGACGCGATCCTCGGACGCGGAATGTCCTCGCGGCTTTTCCAGGAAGTGCGGGAGAAGAGGGGGCTTAGCTACGACATCGCCTCGCGCATGCAGTTCTTCAAGGACGCGGGCATGTTCACCGTGACGGCTGGGCTTGACACTTCCAAGGCGAAGCTCGCGCTTTCGACGATCGAGCGCGAGCTCAAGAAGGTATGCGAGAAGAAGATCCCCGCAGCAGAACTCGCCCGCGCGAAGGAGTTTCTCGTCGGCAACTTCCGGCTTTCGCACGAGAGGGTTACGTCGAAGCTCTTTTTCTACGGGCAGACGATGCTTTCGTTCGGCCGCCTCATGTCGCCGGACGAGCAGGTCGCGGAGATAAAGGCCGTCACCGCCGCCGACGTGCAGGCGGTCGCAAAGACCATCTTCAGGCCGTGCAACAGGAGCATCAGCTGGGTCGTTCCCGGCGGAAGGGTATCTTCGAAATGAGATTTATGCGGATTCTTGTTGTACTTACGGTGGCTCAGTCGCTTGCTGTCGGGCAGGCGGCTCCTTTCGGTGTCCGCCTCGGCGAGCGGCTGGGAGACCCAGTCCCCGCGCTGACGGCGGAGAGTCTTGAGTTGTTTACGCTGACGAATGACTTTTCTCGTTTCTCTGAGCCGAGATTCCAGCGTCGCTCTACAGAAGTCGACTTGTCCCGGCCGCTGATGGGTGTCTCAAGAACCGATGTTGAAATAGACCAAGACGGCGTCGGTTATGAGTTTACGATTCGGGGACGCTTTCGCAGAGGTCTTGCGAGGGAAGAGAGTCTTCGCAAAATTGAGGCGCTTCGCAAGGATGTTGAGCATGAATGTGGCTTCAAGTTGAACGATTATTCTTTTTCTGCTTCACGAGTTGCCTTTTGGGGAAGAGGTGGCAGACAGAGGACGCTGCCCTCGGACACTGTTGGCGGAGAAGGTCGCGGTCCAGAGTTGTGGACAGACCTTGACAGCGTTGTAGCAGATTCCGTGACGACTTGTGACGGAATGTGCGTGTCTATTTGTTGCGGCGTAAACACGTTTTCGTCAAAAGAGGCAGGAGCGAGCGGAATGGACTCGCCGGTCAACGTCACCGTTAGATTTCTTCTTGTCAATGTACTTCGGAAGGCGGAAGATCGTGCGGCTGCAGAGAACAAGCTTGTCGCGGACAGGAAGGAGATTGCGAAGTCCGCTCGCATAAAGGAGTTTTTCGGCGTGGAGTTCGGCAAGCCGATGCAGGTGCCTACAAACGAATTGGCAAAGGCGCATTATGAGACATGGTCGCAGGGCGACAATGGTGAAAAGAAGGACCATGCCAATGTTTCTTACTGGAAGAAGAGTCTTAAGGATTCCAAGGATTTGCAAGTTCCGTTTGTAGATGAAATTTCTGTCGCTTGTTCGTATGAGACTCTATGCGCATGCGAAGTGGGTGGCTATGGAAATGCTCCGAAAGATGTAGACAAGCTTGAAGCGATACGACGCTTAGATAATTTTGCGCTTGAAATGAACAAGAAGTATGGCATAGCCATGCACAGGGGGCTAATTCCTGCTGATGATAAAGAGACCGATGTAAAAGAGGGAGCGCTCAGAGTTAGGCGTTTTGCCAATGATTTTGTTCAATATGATTTCCAAAACGATTATGTGCGTGTATTCTTATATTTCAATCTCAAAAGTGGCCGCGTCACATTTACGCTGGAAGACATGTCCGTTTCGAAGACCATCAGGGAAGAGGGCTGGGAAGCTATTTCCGAAAAGACCAAGGACGCAGAGGACGAGTGACAGAAACCCTCGTTGTTGTCCTATTTCGATTTCAAAAGTCGCGTTGACCTTTAGTGGCGCAGACCTTTTATCGCATAAACCTTTATTTAGACTATAACAGGTCTCGCCATCTATAAATCGCGCCGTCGCCGCTTAGGAATCTTGCGTCGCTTACTGCTGTTGCCTATGTGCCTCGCACCTCTTTCGGTCTTACCATCTTTAAGAATTCTATGCGGAAAAATCTTGAGGGGTTGTTTGGGATGGGCTTGACGGTGTATGGGGCGGTACATGCATGAGGGGGTGGATTTCTATGATGTGGCGGTCTGTGGGCTGGAAGATTTGGTATAATATCTCGCATAAAATTTAGTTGGTGTGTAAAAACCTTGAAATGTGAGTGCGGGGATAAAGAATGTGTCTAACAAAATGTCATTTGTCGAAAAGTCATTTGCAGGAGGAATGGTGAACTGTACGATGTTCAGCGGGGCAACGTTTGACTCGCGCATGGTGAAGCCAGGGATGCTCTTTGTCGCGCTCAAAGGCGACAAGGCGGACGGTCACGACTACATTCCGCAAGCTCTTGAGAAGGGCGCGGCGGGAATCATCGACGGATATGACGAGCTCGACCGCGTGGCGAAGGAGTGCCGCCGCTCGCTCAAGGCAAAGGTCGTTGCCATCACGGGCTCCGCCGGCAAGACCACCACGAAGGAACTCGTCAAGGCGTTCCTCTCGACCGTCGGCAAAGTCCACGCGACCGATGGTAACTTCAACAACCACATTGGGCTTCCAATCACCATCCTCAACTGCCCGAAAGACGCCGACTTCCTCGTTCTCGAAATGGGCACGAACCACCCCGGCGAGATAGCCCACCTCTGCGACATTGCAGAGCCTGACTGCTCGCTCATTACAAACATCGGTACCGCGCATATCGAGTTCTTCGGCGACCAAGATGGAATTGCATGCGAGAAGGGCGTTGTCCTTGAACGCGCTAAGGAGTTCGGAGTCGTCTCCAAGGAGAATGTGCGTCTCGGCATCCTGCGTGAAATGTGCCGCGGCGAGTTCATTGAGGCAGATCCTCGCCAGGAGTGGCTAGCGAAAGCTCTCGAAGGAGTTCTCCCAGGCGACCACAACCTCTCCAACGCTTGTCTCGCGTTCGCGCTCGCAGAGCGCTTCGGTGCCACTCGCGACGGATGCGCGGCTGCGCTCGCCGGCTTCTCTCTCCCCGGCGCGCGGTGGCGCATTTCCGAGAAGTGGGGCGTGACTTTCATCGACGACTCCTATAACGCGAATCCCGATTCGATGATTGCCGCTCTCGACACTCTCGTGAAGACTCCGTGCGGCGGCAAGCGCGTGGCAGTCCTTGGCGACATGTTCGAGCTTGGGGATAAATCGCTCGAGCTCCACAAAAAAGTCTTCGACCATGCGATGGCTCTGAAAATCCCGCTCGTAATCGGCGTCGGCGAGATGTCGTCGCAGTGCCTTTGCCATCTCGTCTACAAGGAGCTAAAGACGCTAAAGAAGAAGTTTCGCGTCGATGTCTCTGCCGGTGATCTCGTGCTTCTAAAGGGATCCCATGGCATGCACCTTAGCAAGCTTCTCGAGGACTGAGGTTCGGTCGGTGGACGGCAAGGTATTCTTCGTGTCCGGCATAGATACCGGAATCGGCAAGACAATGGCGACTGGGTTCATGGCGCGTTCGCTTGCCGCTGCCGGTCGCGATGTCATAACCGTCAAGCTTGTCCAGACGGGCAACGACGGTTTTTCGGAAGACATTGACGCTCATCGCGCGATATGCGGCGGCGTTCGTTTCCCTGAAGACGGCGAAGGCCTTACCGCGCCGCAGATATTCAAATTCCCGTCGTCTCCGCTTCTCGCCGCCGCGCTTGAAGGCCGCACAGTCGACGTCGAGGCGATATCTCGCGCCGTCCGGGAATGTGCAGCGCGTCACGAAATAGTCCTCGTTGAATCCGCGGGCGGGCTCGACGTTCCGCTCACAGACGAGCTCCTCTCCGTCGATTTCGCCGCTCGCGAAAAGTGGCCGCTCGTACTCGTCTCGTGCGGACGGCTTGGATCGATCAACCATACGCTTCTTTCGCTCGAGGCGGCGAAGGCGCGCAGCATGACGGTTGCCGGCGTCGTGTGGAACTGGTGCGATGGCGCGGATTCGCGAATAGACGACGACTCCTGCGAGACAACGCGCAGCTACCTTTCGCGATGGGGATTTTCACCTGCTGTCGTGCGCGTTCCTCGCTTTGACATCGGCGGACCATACCCCGAAGTCGACTTTTCGGAGATTTTCAAATGACGCCTCTCGAATACGATAGCGCGAGAATCTGGCATCCCTACGCCTCGCTTAAGAATCCGCCGCCAGTCTTTCACGCGAAAGCGGCATCCGGCGTGGTGATAGAGACTGCCGATGGCCAGAAGTTAGTTGACGCAGTCTCGAGTTGGTGGTGCGTCGCGCATGGTCACAACCATCCTGCAATCGTCGAGGCGATACGCAGTCAGTCGGAGAAGATGTGCCACGTTATGTTCGGTGGCTTCACCCATGATCCCGCCATTGAACTCGCAGAAAAACTCGCGGCGATTGCGCCGCGCGGGCTCGACCACGTGTTTTTCGCGGACTCTGGCTCAATCTCCGTCGAAGTCGCCGCGAAGATGGCAGTCCAGTACCAGAACGCACTTGGACATCCAGAGCGAAACCGGCTCCTCGCGTTGAAGGGCGGCTACCACGGCGATACCTCGCTTGCGATGGCGCTCTCCGACCCCGATGGAATGCATACGCTCTTCAAGGGGATAATGACGAAGCACTTCTTTGCGGAGAAGCCGTCCATCCCGACGTGGGGAGAGTGGAATGACGCAGCCGCAGAATCTCTTCGCCGCGTAGTCGACGAGCACGGCGGCGAAATCGCCGCGATTATCTGCGAACCCGTGTTTCAGGCGGCGAACGCGATGAACTTCTACCACCCAGAGTATTTGCGCGAAATGCGCCGCCTCTGCGACGAGCGTGGGATGCTGCTCGTCTTCGACGAAATCGCCGCGGGCTTCTATCGCACAGGCCCTCTTTGGGCCCATTCACGTGCCGGCATAACGCCTGACATCATGACCGTCGGCAAGGCGCTGACCGGCGGGCATATGACGCTTGCGGCGACGCTTGCGAGCGGTAAAGTCGCGGACACGATTTCCAACGGCCGTCCGTCGGCGTTCATGCACGGGCCAACATACATGGCCAATCCGCTTGCGTGTGCAGCGGCATGTGCGTCGCTCGATCTTTTCGCGAAGGGCGACTACGAGGCAAATGCCAAGCGAATTGAAAGCGTCTTCGCCCGCAGGATCATGCCGCTCAAAGCTTTGTCCAACGTGGTGGACGTGCGCGTCCTCGGAGCTGCTGCCGTTGTGGAAGTGCATCGCATGCCCGCGCAGTCGGATATCTCGCGCATTATCCGCGATTCCGGCGTCTGGCTTCGTCCGTTCGGCAATTTCATCTACTCGATGCCGCCGCTTGTCGCAGACGACCGGACCATCGATCGCATCGGCTTCGCTCTTATGGGACTTGCGGCCTCGCCGCCCGGTCCGCCTCCTGAGGATGGTGATTTCCATGAGTGAGACGTATTCCGTAAAGATGCGCGCGTCGAGCGGCGGGCGGCACGTTTCCGGAGCGGAGAAGATTGTCTCCGTATCGTCTGTTTCGAAGGTCGCGTCACGGTTTGTCGAACGCGCATTGTCGCACGAGCGCGGCACTCCTGATTTCATCAACGTCAAGATCGAGTCGCTTCCCGCAGACGTCCTTCATATCAAGGCTCTTCCCGTCAAGACGCATGTCGTTGCAACGCCCACTGAGGGCCGCGCTCTTGCCGCGCGGCTCTTGGCCGAAGCGGGAATTGTCAATGCCGATGAAATCATGGCGCGGTTTTCAGAGACGCATTCGCTTCGTGGTGCGATGCTGCTCGATGCCGACACACTCGAACGGCTTGAGCCAGATCAGTCGCGCGGCGTACGCGCGACATACATGGACGATGCCGCGTCGCTTGCAAAGGGAACGGCGGGCGTAAAGAACCACTACGCCGAGGCGATCGTCCTTGCGACGAAGGCCCAGAATGCGCCTAACATAATCGCCGAGATCTGCGTGTCGGACGATCCTGACTATGTGACTGGCTATGTCGCGACGCGTGAACTCGGTTATAGGCGAATCACAGTTCTCAAGGAAAAGGGCGATCCAAACGGCGGACGCATTTTCCTCTATCGCGGCCCACGCGACGGAGTCGCAAAGACGATTGAGTTTCTTGAAAAGACACCTGTCCTCGTCGATGACGTCCCGACGCTTTCGTCCGCGGCAAATGCGCCGCGCCGATTCGACGGCCTTGCTGATGCGCTCGACGCGCGTGAGGCGGTCGGGCTTTCTCGCCGGTGTCGGACGTTGGAAGGACCGACAGGGCCTACGGCTGTTGTCGACGGTCGCGCGCTCGTCGTTTTTGCGTCGAACGACTATCTCGACCTCGCGCGCGATCCACGCGTCGTCAAGGCGGCGGCGGATGCCGCGAACGAGTTTGGAGCAGGGTCGGGCGGCGCGCGTCTCACTACGGGTACGCAGCCGCCGCATGTGCGGCTTGAAAGCGCGCTTGCCAAGTTCAAGGGCTCGGAAGCCGCGCTCCTTTATGGAACTGGCTACATGGCGAACGTGGGCGCGATCTCAGCGCTTGTCGGGAAGGGTGATGCAGTCCTTTCCGACGAATTGAACCATGCCTCGATCATAGATGGCTGCCGTCTTTCCGGTGCAGATGTGCTTGTCTATCGCCACGGCGACATGGAGGACTTGGACAGAAAGCTTGGAGCATGCCGCGAACATCGCCGTCGGCTCGTCGTTTCCGATGGCGTATTTTCGATGGACGGCGATATTCTCGATTTGCCTCGCTTTTTGGAGGTGACGCGTCGCCACGATGCGTTCTCCATGGTGGACGAGGCGCATGCGACTGGCGTTGTCGGCCCCACGGGGCGCGGCCTTGCGGAGCATTTTAGCTGCGAGCTTCCTGATGTCCTAATGGGGACTCTATCCAAGGCGCTTGGGTCGGAGGGTGGTTTTGTCTGCGGGTCGAAACTTCTTGTGGAGTATCTTCGCAACATGTCTCGGCCTTTCATCTTCTCGACGGCTCTAGGCGCGCCCGCTATGGCTGCAGCGCTTGCCGCGCTCGAAGTCCTTGTGGCCGAGCCAGAGCGCGTGGCAAAGCTGCGGGAGAATGTCGCGCTTTTCGTCTCGGAACTTGCGCACCACGGTATCTCAGTTCGCGGCGAGACGGCAATCGTCCCAATCGTCGTAGGCGACGAGAAAAGGGCGCTCGCGGCGAGCGCGGCACTTGAGGAACTCGGCTTTCTCGTGCCTGCAATCCGCTACCCGACGGTCGCTCGTGGTGCGGCGCGTCTTCGTGTCGCCCTTATGAGCGCCCATACGCCCGAACAGCTCCGTTCGGCAGCCGCCGCAATTGCCGCAAATTGTACCCAATTCGGCGGCGAAAATTTGGTATAATATATTTTCAAACGCACAAAAGGTTGAAAATGGGCATCAAGATACTAGGAACTGGCAGTTATCTGCCGCCGAAGGTTGTCACCAATGACGACATCGCGGCAGCTCTCGACACTTCTGACGAGTGGATATACTCGCACACGGGCATCCACGCGCGCCATGTCGCCGAGGAAGGCGAGACGACGTCGACGATGGCCGCAAAGGCCGCAAAGGAAGCACTCCATATGGCGAATGTCGCGCCAGAGGAAATTGGCCTTATCGTCCTCGCGACTTCGACGCCCGACTATGCCACTTTCCCTTCCACTGCCTGCGTAGTGCAGGACATGCTTGGCTGCGTGAATGCTGGCGCATTCGATCTCCAGGCGGCTTGCGCTGGCTTCATCTACGCGCTCGAGCAGGCGCGCGGGTTCGTTAACTTCTATCCAGACAAGAAGGCTCTCGTCATTGGTGCGGAGTGCCTGACGCGCATCCTTGACTGGTCTGACCGCTCGTCTTGCATCCTTTTTGGCGACGGCGCGGGTGCGGTTGTGCTCGGCAACGACGAAGCGCCTGGCGTCGCGTCCACAAAGACGGTTGCACACACGATTCTTGGCGCTGACGGCAAAGGGCAGGACTTCATCAAGCGTACTGGCGGCACTCGCGAGGCGCTGCCGCTCGATCCAAAGACAGGGATTCCGCTTAAGCCGGAGCCGATGCTCCCGCAGCTGACGCTCCAGGGGCACGACGTCTTCGCGTTTGCAGTCCGCAAGCTCTCGAAGGTCGTCGGCGATCTTTGCGAGCGTCTTGGCACCACTCCAGGCGACCTTGACCGCGTCTTCGCGCACCAGGCGAACGGGCGCATCATCGAGGCGACGGCCAGGCGCATGAAGCTGCCGCTCGACAAGTTCTGGCTCAACCTCGAGACTACGGCGAACACTTCCGCCGCGTCCGTGCCGATTTCGCTCGACCAGGCCGTCCGCGCAGGCGAGCTCAAGGACGGAATGAAGATCGTGATGGTGGGCTTCGGCGCAGGGCTCACTTTCGCGGGCACGTACTGCGTGTGGCCCGAACTGTAAGATTTAAAAGGGGATACGACATGAAGAAAGTGATGATTACTGGTATCGGCATGCTGACCGCCGTGGGCAACGGCCGGGAAGCGTCGTGGGCGAACATCAAGGCCGGCAAGCCCGGCATTGGCAAGGTTACCAAGTTCGACGCTTCGCGCTGCACATGCCAGGTAGCGGCCGAAGTCAAGGGATTCGACGAATGGGCGATCGGCGGTGGGCTTATCGACAAGCGCGAGGCCCGTCACATGGCGCTCTTCTCCCAGTACGCCGTCGCCACGGCGAACGAGGCGTGGGCAGACGCCGGATTCACCGCTGAAAACAAGCCCGACATGGACCGCGTCGCAACCATCCTCGGCGTCGGTATCGGCGGACTTGAAGTTACGGGCGAGGCGTTCAAGACGCTCTTCGAGAAGGGCCCGGATCGTCTTTCTCCGCTCGCGATTCCTGAGCTTATCGCAAACGAAGGCGCCGGCAACATCGCAATCGCGCTCGGCGCGAAGGGGCCTTGCCAGGTCGTTACGACTGCGTGCGCGTCCTCGACAGATGCGCTTGGCTTCGCGATGGACTTGATTCGCGCCGGACGCGCCGACATCGTCGTCGCCGGTGGCAGCGAGGCCGTCATCATGGAGTTCACCGTCGGCGGCTTCATGAAGGAGAAGGCGCTTTCCACCCACTTCAACGACACCCCCGAGAAGGCGTGCCGTCCGTTCAACCAGGACCGCGACGGCTTCGTCATGGGCGAGGGCGCGGCGATCCTGATCCTCGAGTCCGAGGAGCATGCGAAGGCTCGCGGCGCGAAGGTCTACGCCGAGCTCGCTGGCTACGGAGCGACTTGCGACGCCTACCATATCACGGCTCCGGATCCTTCCGCAGACGGCGCCGTGAAGGCGATCGAGATCGCCCTGAAGGACGCCGGCGTTACGGACAAGTCCACGGTCGGCTACATCAACGCGCATGGGACTTCCACCCACCTCAACGACCAGATGGAGACGAATGCGTTCAAGCGCGTCTTCGGGGTCGAAGAGGCCAAGAAGATAAATGTCTCGTCTACCAAGCCGTGCCACGGGCACTGCCTCGGCGCTACCGGCGCCATCGAGGCGGCGGTAACGGCGCTTGCGATCAAGGAAGGGTTCGTCCCGCCGACGATCAACTACGAAAAGCCCGATCTCGAAGTCGACGCGTCGAAGGGCGAGACTCCTCTCGACCTCAACTATACGCCGAACGTCGGCGTGAAGCGAGACATCGACGTGGCGCTCTCCACCTCGCTTGGCTTTGGCGGGCACAACGGTGTGTTGGTGCTTAAGAAAGTTTGAAGTTTAAAGTTTAAAGTTTGAAGTGTAAAGTTGAGGTTTCGAGATGGAGTTCCCAAAGTTCAAACAGGAATTCAACCGCCCCGGCATTGAGCTTTTGCCGCACCGCTCGCCGTTCCTCTTCGTCGACACGCTTGTGTCAGCAGACGAGACGGGCGCTATCGGCGAATACACTTTCACTGCAGAGAAGAACGACTTCTTCAAGGGCCACTTCCCTGACTATCCCGTCGTTCCCGGCGTTGTGCTCGTCGAGGCGATGAGCCAGGTCGCTGGTGCGTCCGTAGTCGCGCGTGGAGTCCTTGGCAATCAGGCGGCGTTTGCATTTGCCGCGATTGAGGAGGCGCGCTTCAAAAGGCCCGTTCGTCCCGGCGACAAGCTCGTCACCGTCGTCAAGATAGTGCGCGAGCGCGTTCCGCTTGGCGTCTACGAGGTGACTGGGTATGTTGGCGACGAGCTTGCCGCGAGCGCCAAGGTCAAGTGCATGCTGATGAACGGAAGAAAATGATCAGGATTGTCAAGACTGGCGACAGGCGCATCGAGAAGTTCAATGCGCGTCCGGCGTTCCCCGAAGAGGCCGAGAAGGCCGCGGCCGCGGCGCTCGCCGAAATCAAGGCGCGCGGCGACGCCGCCGTTCTCGATCTCGTCGCGAAATTCGAGGGCTTCAAGGCGAAGAACGCAAAGGCGCTGAAGGTCGATCTCTCGAAAGTTTCCGAGAAGGGCATTGACTCGAAGATCGTACGCGCCGTGAAGGACGCGCACCGCCGCGTGCTTAAGTTTTCCAAGGCGTCGTTGCGCGGCCCCTGGTCGATGAAGTCGCCTCGCGGCGGTACTTTAGGAGAGTTCTACTCTCCGATGGACCGCGTCGGCGTGTATATTCCAGGCGGCACCGCTCCGCTCGCGTCGACTTCCGTGATGACCGTGACGCTCGCGAAGGCTGCGGGCGTCAAGGAAATCGTCGCATGCACTCCTGCGGGCGCCACCGGCGAGGTGAATCCCGTGCTCCTCTACGCGCTCAAGCTCGCCGGTGCGACCGAAGTCTACCGCGTCGGCGGCATACAGGCCATCGGCATGATGGCGTTCGGCACGAAGACCTGCAAGAAAGTGCAGAAGATCGCCGGTCCCGGCAATGCGTTCGTAACGGCCGCAAAGCGCCAGGTGTACGGATATGTGTCGATAGACCAAGTTGCGGGACCGAGCGAAATCGCCGTCCTCACCGACGGTTCTGTCGACGTCCGCTGGATTGCGGCAGACCTTCTTTCGCAGGCCGAGCACGGTTCTGGATGGGAGAAGTCGCTTTGCGTTTGCACTTCCGAGAAGTTCGCGGAAAAGATCCGTGCCGAGGTGCTTCGCCAGACCGAGACGCTTTCGAGAAAGGCGCTTATCAAGCGCGTGATTGACAGAGACGGAATCCTCATCGTCGTCGCGAAGAGCGTCGCCGAGGGGCTTGAAGTTGTCAACCGTTTCGCGCCCGAGCACTTCGAGATTATGACGAAGGACGCCACCAAGGTGATGAAGGGCGTGAGGAGCGCTGGCGCGGTGTTCGCAGGACCGTGGACGCCAGAGTCTGCAGGTGATTTCGTCGCTGGACCGAGTCACGTGCTTCCGACCGGTGGCGCAGCGAACATGTTCAACGGTCTTACGCCCGACGACTTCCGCCGCCGCCACAGCTTCGTCGCGTTTACGAAGGGCGATCTCGCCGAGACGAAGGCGACGATCGAATCGTTTGCCGCCGTCGAGGGGCTTGACGCGCATGGTCGCGCCGCGACAGTCCGTTTCGAATGAACTTTATCCAGAGACATGCATACGACATCGGTGCGGGTATCGCCGCGTGTCTCTGGCCGTTTTTCGCCAAGAGGCGTAGGATTGCCGTCTCCAATATCCTGAAGTGCGGCATCACGTCCGACGAGAAGGAGGCGAAGCGCATCGCGAAGAAGTCGTTCTGCCATCTCGCTGGACACATTGGCGAAGCGCTTTTCGTCCCAGGTGTCGTCACAAAGGAGAACTTCCGCGAGCATCTTGACTTCACTGACGCGCATCCCGACATCGTGAAGCTTCTTCTCGACTCGCCCGACATCCCGATAATCCTCGTAAGCTCCCACCACGGCGTATGGGAGGCGGCGACGAACGTGCTTTCGTTCGCTCGCCCGATGATCGCAATCGCGCGCGTGATGAACAACAAGCTCGCCGCGAAGTGGATGGCGAAGCACCATTTCCGCGGGCCTGTCACCGTGATAGACAAGAAGAACGGCTTCAGGCCGAATGTCTTGCGCCAATGGACCGACACGAAGGCGGCGATGACGATCCTCATGGACCAGCACACGTCCGGCGGCGCGATGCTGAAGTTCTTCGGCCGCCCAGCAAAGACATTTACCTCGGCGACGCGGCTTGCGATCCGTACAGGGTATCCGGTGGTCGTCGGTTCGTTTGTGCGCATCGCGCCGTTCAAATACCGCCTCGTCGGAGACAAGCCGCTCGTGTTCTCGAAGACAGACGACAAGGTTGCTGCGACTCAGCTTCTCAACGACAGGCTCGAGAAGGCCATCAGGCAGTATCCCGAGCAGTATCTCTGGGCGCATCGCCGCTGGAGGGACGACTGATGGCGGGGGAACGGACGCCGGAGGAATACCGCGCCTTTTTTGCCGAGGTATTCGCCGCGCTCGATGCAACACCGCGAACTATGAAGGTCAAGGTCTTCGGCGAAGGGCTGACAATTGACCTTGTAGACGGGAATCCTGTGTTTCAGACGGCGGACAGCTCCGCAAAGGCCGACTTCCGGCTACGCTGGCTCGCTGAACATCCTGTGCCCATTACGCTTGGGAAAAAATCTGTGTTTACTTTTGTTCCAACGACAGGCAATCGCGTGAAAGTGAGGGTAAAATGAGCTGCAAAGGACTTTCCTTGATGAGCGGCGGGCTTGATAGCCAACTTGCCGTGCGCGTGCTTGAACGCGCTGGCGCGGAGGTCGAAGGCGTTTGCTTTGAGACGCCGTTCTTTTCGTCTGCAAATGCGAGAAAGGCTGCCGCCGCCCTTGGCGTGAAGCTTCATGTCCTCGACTTTACAGAAGACGAAGTTTGTCTTCTTGAAAATCCGCCCCACGGATTTGGCGGAGCGATGAATCCCTGCATAGACTGCCACGCGACGATGATCCGCCGCGCAGGCGAGCTGATGGCGTCGCTCGGATATGATTTCGTCGCGACTGGAGAGGTGCAGGGGCAGCGCCCGATGTCGCAGAACAAGCAGTCGCTTTGCACCGTTGAGAAATCCTCTGGGCTCAAGGGGCGGCTTGTCCGCCCGATGTCTGCAAAGTTGCTCGAGCCCACGATTCCAGAAATCGAGGGCAAACTTGACCGCGAGAAGCTTCTCGACATAAGTGGCCGTTCGCGCGACCGCCAGATTGCGCTCGCAAAGGAGTTTGGCATCACCGACTATCCGTCGCCCGCCGGTGGCTGCAAACTGACCGAGGAGGCGTATGGCCGCAAACTGAAGGACCTGATGGATCACGAGGGGATTCGCGACATGGCGACTGGCGCCGTAAACCGTGCGCTTCTCGACTTGCTTGTTGTCGGGCGACGCTTCCGGCTCCCTGGTGGCAGTTCCGTCATTCTCGGGCGCGATGCGAACGAAAACGCCCGTCTCGAGAAGGGCGCTTTCGCCGCGATACTGAAGCCGACGAACGGAATTCCCGGCCCGACGGCGGCAATCCCTGTCCTCGTCTCGGAATCGGATATGCCGCTCGCGCAGTCGCTCGTAAATGCCTATGTTCGTGGAACGACGCCTGCCGACCGTGAGTCCTTCAGGCCGTATCAGCTCGTTTGATCGCCCATTTCGTGGCGGATTTTGGTATAATTTACCACATGAAAAGAATACTGCTTATCGGCGCGGCGATAGCCGCGGGTTCGTTGTGTTTTTCCGCAGAAGAGGAACCGTCGCGTTCCGCGGACGGATTGAAGGTCCTGATGATCGGGAACAGCTTTTCGATAAGCTGTACGCGGCAGCTTCCGCAGGTCGCCAAGGCGAACGGACACAAGCTCGACCTCGCCTCGCTCTACATCGGCGGCTGCTCGCTCGAGCGC
The DNA here is from genome assembly GCA_045536845.1 of Kiritimatiellia bacterium. Classification (GTDB taxonomy): domain Bacteria; phylum Verrucomicrobiota; class Kiritimatiellia; order RFP12; family UBA1067; genus UBA1067. The sequence continues at coordinate 82,481 of JAZSOG010000046.1, forward strand.
CACTGGCGCAATGTCGAGGCCGCGGCCACGAATGCGACTTTCAAGCCCTATCGCTTTGACAGGTTTGTAGATGGGCGTTGCATCGTCGAGAAGGCCACGGCGAACATCCCGGACGCGCTCACTATGGACAAGTGGGACATCGTGACTGTTCAGCAGGCGAGTCACGCTAGCTGGGATCCTGCGACCTACCATCCTTGGGGCGACAACCTTGTCGCGAAGATCCGCGAACTCGCGCCGCAGGCAAAGATTCTCGTACAGGAGACGTGGAGCTATCCGCCGTGGGACAAGCGGCTCAAGAATTTTGGCTTCGGCCAGGTCGAGATGTATGCGCGACTGCACGACGCCTACGCTGCATTTGCGAAGAAATACGGATTCGGCATAATCCCAGTCGGCACAGCGGCGGAGATCTGCGCCGATCGCAACTCGCTTTTCACGAAGCCCGACTTCCATTTCAACCATGGAGAGGGCGAGTACCTCCAGGCGCTCGTGTGGGATGCGTCGCTGTTCGGATTCAAGATCAACCAAGCCTGCCCCTACAAGCCAGAGGGGATGTCCGACGAAAGGGCTGCAGAACTCATGACGGCGGCTGTCCGCGCGAACATGCGCAGGCTTGGCGACGGCAAGGTCCCGTTTGCCGACCGCGTTTTCCGCGACGCGCGCGTCACGCGTGGCAACACGAACATCCTGAAGGTGCAGCCGATCGACGACGCCTCATGGCTCTGGATGCCGGGTGACAGCGGCTTTTCCCAGGGAAAGGTCGATTTCTGGGAGGGCGACCGCAAAGGAAAGAGCGTCGAAGGCGAAGTCTTGTTCCTCAAGTTCCGCAACGAGTTCAATGTCGGCAAAGGCGACGGCACGCTCGTCTTCGACGTCTCGGCAGACGAACGCTTCTACCTCACGCTCGACGGCGAGTTCGTCGCGAGGGGCCCCAACCGCGGCACCGTGGAGAACTGGCAGTACCAGACGTACGTCGTCGACGCTCTCGCGGAAGGTCCGCACGTGATCGAGGCCGTTGTCTGGAAGATCGGCGACTTCGGCCCTCTCGCGCAGCTTTCGTACCGCGGCGGTTTCGTATTCAAGGCGAACGGCGCATACGACGCGAAGCTGACGACAGGAAAGGGCTCGTGGAAGGTCGGGCGGCTTTCCGGCATACGGCCAGTCGGCAAGGACGCTGGCGCGTGGGGCACGGGCTCGCAGTTCGAGATCATGGGATGCGGCCCGTATTCCGGCGATCCCTCCAGCTGGGAGACGCCCGAGGTCGTGCGCGGCGGTGCCGGTGTGAAGGGGCCGCAGATTTACGGCGGACGGACGAGCGGCTGGATGCTTTTCCCGTCGCAGATTCCAGATCAGACGGAATATCCGTGCGCCCCCGGGCGCGTGAAGGCGGTTGCGAAGGGTGCCGAGTTCCGCAGTCAGCATGTATACACGGAGGACGAGGCGAAGGAGACGGTTGACCTCTCGAAGCCGTTCACCGTTCCCGCGAACACGAAGATGCAGCTCGCATGGGACCTCGGCCGCTACTACTGCGCCTATCCCGATGTGACGCTTTCCGGCGGAAAGGACGCAAAGTTTGCGATCTGCTTCGCCGAGGCGTCGCATCGCGGCGACACTCACAAGAAGACGAGCGAGCCGAAGGCACGCGACCTGATAGTCGGACGCTATTTGCCGGCGTTCGGCGACACGTTCGTGAGTGACGGTCGCAAGGGCGCGAAGTTCTCCGCACCGTGGTTCCGCTGCGGAAAGTGGGTTCGCATCGACATAGAGACGAAGGACGAGCCGCTTACGGTCGACTCGGTCGCGATAATCGAGTCGCGCTATCCAGTCGAGATGAAGAGCGTCTTCTCGTCGCCCGACGATCCGTCGCTCGGTGCCATACGCGAGATCTCGGCGCGCGCGATGCAGATGTGCTGCCACGAGATGCTCTTCGACTGCCCGTTCTACGAGCAGCAGATGTATCCGGGCGACACGCGCGTCCAGCTGAACGTCCTTTCGGCGATGTCGCGCGATGACCGCATCATCAAGCGCGCGATCGAAATCTACGACCTCAATACGCGCGACGACGGGCAATGCCCGTTCAACTTCCCGACGCGCGGCACGCAGGAGGGCGCGAGCTACACGCTTTGCTATCTCCTGATGTACGGCGACTACGTGATGAACCACGCCGACCGCGAATGGCTGAGGGCGCGCGTCCCTGGCTTAAGGAAGTCGATGGCGGGAATGGAATACTACGAGAACAAGGACGGCCTTCTCGAGGACATCCCCGGCTGGAACTTCATGGACTGGGTCGTTGGCTGGGATGGCGACGGCACGGCTCCTGGTTGCCGATTCAGGGATGGCGTCAACGCAGAGATCAATCTCTACTGGAACCTTGCGATGCGTTCTGCGGCCTCAGTTGAGCGCGCGCTTGGCAACGAGCAGCAGGCGAAATACTGGGAAGAGAAGTCGGAGAAGCTCAAGCAGGCGATTGTCAAGGCGTTCTGGGACGAGAAGCGCGGCATTTTCGCCGATACGCCTGCGAGAGTTGATTTCTCGGAGCATGCCCAGGCGCTTGCGCTTCTTGGCGATGTCTTGCCAAAGGACAAGGCCGAGACCGTGTTCCGCCATCTTGTCGAGGACAAGGACCTCAAGCGTTGCACCGTGTATTTCTCTTACTACCTCTTCGAGACATATTTCAAGTTCGGTCGCGGCGACCTTTTCTTGAAGCGCCTTGACCTCTGGCGAGACTACGTAAAGAAGGGCCTTACGACGACGCAGGAAGCGCCGGACAGCGGCAAGAACGGGCAGAACGAGTCGAGAAGTGACTGCCATGCCTGGGGTGCGCATCCAATCTGGTTTATGCAGACTGGCCTTGCGGGCATCAAGCCTGCGGCGCCTTTCTTCGAGAAGGTCCGCGTTGCACCGTGCCCGGGAGGGCTTAAGTCGCTCAAGGCGACGCATCCCCACCCGAAGGGCTGGATCGAGGTCGACCTAAAGTTCGACGGCGACAAGGCGACGGGAATGGTCATTACGCCTGTTCCTGGGACGTTTGAGTTCGGAGGAAAGACGGTCGAGCTTAAGGCGGGAATCAACGCCCTGTGACGGTTCCAAACCCGCCGAATTTTTGGTAAAATATCCCCTATGTATCTAAAGCAGCTCGACATAGTCGGATTTAAGAGCTTCGCCGATAAGACGAAGCTCACCTTCGATCCTGGCCTTATCGCCATCGTGGGTCCGAACGGCTGCGGTAAATCTAACGTTTCTGACGCAATCCGCTGGGTTCTCGGCGAGCAGCGCCCGACGGCGCTCAGGTGCTCGAAACTCGTGGATGTCGTATTCAACGGCACTGACACGAGAAAGCCCCTCGGGCTCGCGGAAGTCACGATCACCTTCGCGGACTGCGAGAAGGAGCTTGGCACCGACTACCACGAGGTGACGATACAGCGTCGCGTCTACCGCGATGGCTCGGGCGAATATTTCCTAAACAAGCAGCCGTGCCGCCTCAGGGACATTCAGCACCTCCTGATGGGCACCGGCATCGGCACGTCGTCCTACTCCGTCATGGCCCAGGGCCAGATCGACGCGATTCTCTCTTCCAAGCCTGAAGACCGCCGCGGCGTGTTCGAGGAGGCGGCGGGAATCACGAAGTTCAAGGCCGATCGCAAGGAAGCCCTGAGGAAGATCGAGCAGACCGAGCAGAACCTCCTGCGCGAAGCCGACGTCCTCAAGGAGATGAAGCGCCAGATCGGCTCTCTCCAGCGTCAGGTCGGCAAGGCGAAGAAGTACAAGGAGCTTCACGACGAGCTGCGTGTCCTCGACATCTACGTCTCGAAGCAGAAGATACACTCCTTCGACGAGGAGCTCGTGCAGAATGCGGCGAACAGGCGCGACATCGACAAGTCGATTGAAGAGGCGTCGGGCGCAGTAGCCGAGGCGGAGCGCGGCCAGCAGGAGCTCCACGCCCAGGTGCACGAGCTCGAGGAGCGTCTCCAGTCGCTTGCGTCGCGTCAGGCGGCGGCGGACAACGCCTACAGCCGTGCCAACGAAGTCATCGGCGTAAACGCGCAGCGCATCGAGGAGTACGGCCAGTTTGCAGAGCGCGACGAACGCGAGATAGCCGACGCAAAGGCGCAGCTTGAGGAAATCGCGATGCAGGTCGATTCCCTCGACCAGAAGACGCGTCTTCTTACCGAGTCGCTTGCCACCGCGAAGGATGCACTTGCCGAGAGCGAGGCAGCGTTTGCAGAGATTCAGGCGAAGATCGACGAGAAGCGCAGCGACGTACAGCGCCGCAGGCACGAGATCGCGAACACTACGCTTACGGGCGTTCTCGTTGAAGATGCGAAAGTTTCGCGCGAGGGCAAGACCGAGACATGGCCCGCCGGCACAAAGGTCACGACGGCCGACAGGCGCGAGATACTTATGGCCGAGATCGCCGCGAGCGAGGATGAGCTGCGGACGCTCGAAGTCTCTACGATGTCGGTTTCCCAGCAGCTTACTGAGCGTCGCATAGCGACGAGCCAGATGGAGCAGGAGCTTTCGTTCGTCGGTCAGCAGAACGATTCTGCGCGCCGCCGCCGCGACGAGTTGCAGAGGGCGGTTGACGGGCGTCTCGAGGGTATCCAGCGCTATCACGATTCCATCGCGCGTCTCAAGGAGGAGTCGGGCGATCTCCTCGGGCAGCTCGAGGAGCTGAAGGCCGCGGCCGCTGACTGCCGTGCCGAGATGGAAGACGAGCGAGCCCGCCGCCAGACGATGTTCGAGAGGATTGCCGAAGTCGACCGCGATGTCGCGGCGAAGCGTGCAGAGCTCGACCATGCGCGCGACTTCAGGGGCAAGCTCGAGGTCGCCGCCGCAGAGGCGACGATGCGCCGCCAGAACATCTTCGACCACCTTCAGGACGAATACGGCCTTTTTGCCGACGCGGTGCTTCGAGAGCCCGATCCCAAGTGGGAGGACGGCGTTGAGCCGCCGCATGCCGAGCTCGAGGCCAAGGTGGCGCGGCTCCAGTCCGAGATCGCCGCTCTAGGGCCGGTCAACATGGTCGCAATCGACGAGTGCCGCGAGCTCGAGGAGCGCTATGCGAAGGAGAAGGCCCAGGAAGAGGACCTCCTGGCGGCTAAGGCGCAGATACTTTCTCTCATCGACAACTTGAACCTCACTTCGGGCGAGATGTTCAAGAAGACCTTCGAGCAGGCGAACGCCAACTTCCAGACGATGTTCACGCGACTCTTCGGCGGCGGCGAGGCGAGACTCGTGCTGCTTGAGAACACCGAGGACCCGCTTGAGTGCGGTATCGACATCATCGCGCGTCCTCCGGGCAAGCGTCCGCAGAGCGTGACGCTGCTTTCAGGCGGCGAGCGCACGATGACGGCCGTTGCGCTTCTCTTCTCGATCTTCATGATCAAGCCCGCGCCGTTCTGTATGCTCGACGAGCTCGACGCTGCGCTTGACGATGCGAACATCGGCAGGTTCGTCGACCAGCTCAAGGAGTTCCTCGTAAACTCCCAGTTCCTCATCATCACGCACAACCAGCACACGATCGCCGGTTCCGACCTCGTGTATGGCGTGAGCCAGCAGGAGAAGGGCGTCAGCCGCGTCATTTCGATGAAGCTCAGCGATCTCGGCGTTCGCGACGGCAAGAAAAAATGAAACTTCTCGTTCTCGCCGGTGAGGAGTCGGGTGTCCACTACGCGGAGCGGATATCCGCTGCCGTACGTGCGCGTTGCCCCGATGTGGAGATACGTGGCTATTCCGACTACGGTTTCAAGACGGCCGACCTCGCGGTGTTTGGGATATGGGCAGTCTTGAGGCGGATATTCTTCTTTCTCAAGGTGAAGCGCACGATGGTTCGCGCTATCGACGAGTGGAAGCCAGATGTCGTCTGCACGATAGACTATCCCGGCATGAACCTGAAGCTTGCGGCCTACGCTAAGTCGAAGGGCATCAAGGCGGTTCACGTGGTCTGCCCGCAGGTCTGGGCGTGGCACCAGGGCCGCATACCGCGCATAGAGCGCTCTCTCGACAAGATCTGCTGCTTCTTCCCGTTCGAGCCAGCGATATTCCGCCCGGGGCTTGCCGAGTTCGTCGGACATCCTCTTGCACAGGAATTCGAGGGCACTGCGGACGGCGGCGAGGGAAGTCGCGAGAAGGGGCTTGTCGCGCTTCTTCCAGGTTCACGCCTCGGCGAGATCGAAAAGCACCTTCCTACGCTTCTTGACGCCGTCGCGCCTCTTGAGGGGATTCGCGTGGCGATTCCCGCCGCGAACGACTGCGCCAGGGCCGCCATCGAAAGAATCGTGGCTGGCTTCAAATCCAAGATTTCAACGCTAACGGTCCAGTCTGGTGGTGCACGTGACCTTCTTCGCCGCGCCGACGTCGCCGCAGTCGCGAGCGGAACGGCGACGCTTGAGGCCGCGCTTGCCCGTTGTCCGACGGTTCTCGTCTACAAGGTAGGCCCCATTCTCGCGGCGTTTCTGAGGCGTGCGATAAACGGCGTGAAGCACGTCGGGCTTGCGAACATCATTGCAGAGAAATCCGGTGCGGAATGTCCGATGCCAGAGCTACTTCAGGAGAATTTCACCGTCGAGGCCGTGCGCGGCTATCTTGAACGCTGGCTGGGCGACCCTGCGTCGCGCGCGGAAGCGGCCAAGAAGCTCGACAAGACGCTCGAGATGCTCGCAAGCCACGGTGATGCATATGCACGCATAGCCGAGATTTTGATATAATAATAACCACCATGAAACTTTCAGGCACGATTACAGCGCTCATAACTCCTTTCTCTGGCAACGGTTCCGTTGACTACGGTGTGCTCCGTTCGCTTGTGGAGAGCCAGACAGCGGCGGGCATCGAAGGAATCTGCTCGGTGGGAACGAGCGGAGAGTCTCCAACCCTCTCGCACGATGAACACCACAAGGTCATCGAGAAGACGATCGAGTTTGCAGCGGGGAAGTGCAAGATCATTGCCGGCACGGGCGCCAATTCCACATCCGAGGCCGTCTCGCTCACGAAAGCCGCGATAGCCGCTGGCGGTGCCGATGCGTGCCTCCAGGTTACGCCCTATTACAACAAGCCGAACCCGGAAGGGCTCTACCGCCACTTCATGACGGTCGCCGACCTCGGGCTACCAGTCGTCCTCTACAATATACCTGGACGAACAGGACGCGAGATTCCGGTTGATGTCGTTGCGCGGCTCGCCAAGCATCCCAACATCGTCGCAATCAAGGAGGCTGCTGGCTCTGTCGAGAGGGTTAGCGCCATCAAGAACAGGATACCCGATTTCACGGTCCTCTCTGGCGATGATTCGCTCGCGCTCCCGATGGCGTCGGTCGGCGCAGATGGCGTAATTTCCGTCGCGTCGAATGTCATACCGAAGGAAATGGGCGACATGATGCGCCTTGCGCTTGCCGGTGACTTCGTTGCAGCGCGCGCGATTCACTCGAAATACTATCCGCTCTTCCGCGACCTCTTCATTGACGTCAACCCCGTCATGGTCAAGGAGGCGCTTTGGCTTATGGGCAGGATTGAGCGCGCGTTTCGCCTGCCGCTCTGCGAGACGGATGACGCTAAGCTCGCGCAGCTCAAGTCGACCCTATCAGCCTTGAAGCTAATTGGCTAACAGCGAGAGAGCCGCCAAGATGGCGGCTCTCCCAGTCACTGACTCCTAACTCCTGACTCCTAACCACTGACTCCTGACTCCTGACCCCTGACTCCTGACCCCTAATGCGCATAGGCTTTGGATATGATTCACACCTCTTCGAGAGCGGGAAGAGCCTTGTTCTCGGCGGGGTTGTCATTCCAGAGTGCGACGGCCTTAAGGCCCATTCCGACGGCGATGTTCTTATACATGCCGTGATAGACGCGCTTCTTGGGGCGGCAGCGCTTGGAGACATTGGTTCGCATTTCCCCGACACCGACGACCGCTGGAAGGACGCCGACTCTGGCGAGCTTCTCAGGAGCGTTGTCTACGAACTTCGTGGCGCCGGCTACTCAATTGAGAATATCGATGCCACTGTAATCTGCGAGCGTCCGAAACTGAGGCCGTTCGTCGAGCTTATCCGCTCTTCCCTCGCCGAGCTGATGACCATCGGCATCGGCAGGATTTCCGTAAAGGGGAAGACAAACGAAGGCATGGACGCGGTCGGCGCTGGAAAGGGCATCGCCGTCCACGCTGTCGCGCTATTGAAGTAGCGCGACTATTTTTCGACGGACTTCGGCTTGACGTCGAGGTAACCGGCGACGCCAGTGGTGTTGGACGGGAAGAGCACTTCGACGCCCTTGCTTTCGATGAGCATCCTGATGTTCGTCTGCGCGATCTTCATTGAGTCGTATTTCATCGTCAGCGTCTTCTTGTCGAAGTCGAACCTGAACGAATCGGTGAAAATGCCCTCGTAGACACGAGGCGGACGACCAGGGCTGCGGATTGTGAAAGCGTCGACGACCTTCTGCTTGTCGGCCTCGGTCAGCGACGGCATCTCTACGGTGAACTCGCGGATGTCTTCGCGGCGGCATCCGCAAAGAGTCGCCAAGGCTACGATCGCAATCAAAGACAAAGTGGTTTTCATGGTGTTTACTGGTTGTTTCAGACAGGATTTACAAGATTTACAGGATTGTTTAGTTGGAGTTTTGAGTTGGAGTTGGAGAGTGGAGTTGTGAAAATTCCTTTCTACAACTACGACTACTCACTACAACTTCTCTCATCTTAATTCTGTCAATCATGTAAATCATGTCTAAAAAGTTTTTTGATTATTGAAATGTGCTAACGTCTTTGTCGGGGCCGAACGGCGAGAGGTCGCGAAGACCCTTGATGATGGGCGGCATCTTTTTAAGCACGTAGTCGACTTCAGCTTCGGTCGAGTAGCGGCTTAGCGAGAAGCGTACCGAGCCGTGGATCGCTGTGAAGGGGACGCCCATCGCGCGTATGACATGGCTCGGGTCGAGAGAGCCCGATGCGCACGCGGAGCCCGTCGAGATGCAGATTCCGATGTCGCTAAGGCGGTAGGCGATAGCCTCGCCTTCGATGTACTCGAACGAGACGTTCAGCGTGTTCGGGAGGCGGTGCGCCTTGTCGCCGTTTACGCGGACGTTCGGGCAGGACGCGAGGATCCCCGCCGCGAGCTTGTCTCTTAGCGCCGTAAGCTTCTTCGCTTCGTCGGCCATCCCGAGTCTCGCGAGTTCGCACGCCTTCGCAAGCCCGATAATGTATGGAACGTTCTCCGTCCCCGCGCGGCGACCGCCTTCCTGATGTCCGCCGAGCATGAAGGGCTTGACCTTCGTTCCCTTGCGGACGTAGAAGATGCCGATTCCCTTTGGCGCGTGGAACTTGTGGCCTGACATCGCAAGCATGTCGACGGGAACTTTCTTCACGTCGACCGGGATCTTGCCCGCGACCTGCACTGCATCGGTATGGAAGATTGCGCCACGCGCTTTGCAGATTTCGGCAATCTTCTCGATCGGGAAGACTGTTCCAGTCTCGTTGTTCGCCCACATCGTCGAGACGAGGACAGGGCGGCTCGCGGCTTTTGCGGAGTCGATTTCCGCGGCAAGTTGGTCAAGGTCGATCTGTCCGACGCCGTCTACCGGCAGTTCCACAGTCTCGAAACCGAGCGCCTTGAGGCGGCGGACGGGCTGGAGAACCGCGGGATGCTCTACTGCCGTCGTTATCACCTTGAGGTCCTTGCCGAACCAGTCGGCCGTGCCGCGTATTGCGGAGTTGTCGGACTCCGTCGCGCACGAAGTGAAAATGACCTCTTCTGGCGAGCAGTTTAGGAACGCTGCAACCTCTTCCCTCGCCCTGTCCACGAATTTGGCCACCTGCCCGCCGAAAGCATGCATCGAGCTCGGGTTGCCGTAGAGTTTGCCGAAAAACGGCAGCATTACGGCTTTCACCTCGGGGGCGATCGGCGACGTGGCGTTGTTGTCGAAATAGACTGTTCTTTGCATTGACTGCATATTATACCACAAAAGCCCTGGCTCGGCGGTGTCTTAAATTGGCTGGATGGGGTTCGTCGCACGCCTGCCAATTATGGTATAATATCACCAAAATATGAATGGACAACGGACAAGACCTGCCGCATGAAAATTCTACAGGTTCTTCCGGCGCTCGAACAGGGCGGCGTTGAACGCGGTACGCTTGAAATCGCCGCCGCGCTGACGGCTGCTGGCATCCCCAATGCCGTCGCAAGCGCGGGCGGACGGCTCGTCCACGCGCTCGATGAATTGGGCGTAGAGCACCTCACGCTCCCCTTGGACAGGAAAAACCCCGTTACCCTGCATTGTTGCGCTGCTGCCCTCGCCGAATACTGCAGGGAAGAGGGCGTGACCCTGATGCACGTCAGGAGCCGTGCGCCGGCGTGGGCCGTAAAGTGGGCGTCGAAGAGGTGCGGCGTCAAGTGGATGGCGACTTTTCACGGCGTATACGGCACAAGCCCGAAGTTTCTCAAGATTCCCTACAACCGTGTGATGCTCAAGGGCGAGCGGACTATTGCCGTCTCAAACTACGTGCGTCAGCACATCCTCGCCACCTACAAGGGCGTCGATCCCGAGAAAGTCGTGCTCGTCCACCGCGGCGCGGATACGAACGTGTTTCGCCCAGATGCAGTGCCGCCTGGCGTAGCGGAGTCGAAGAAGACAAAGCAGTACGGCTTTGAGAAGGACTATCCGGTAATCACGCTCCCGGGGCGCCTCACCCGCTGGAAGGGGCAGGAGATATTCATCGAGGCGCTTTCGCTGATGCGGAACCACCGGTATGGCGTCCTTATACTCGGCTCCGACCAGGGACGCACCGAGTATTCCGACCACCTTCGCACAATGGCCGGCAAGCTTCCCGACGAGACGCGTGTCGTCTTCCGCGACCATACCTCCCAAATTCCTGTCGTATACGCGATGAGCGACATCGTCGTGAATGCCTCTTCGGCACAGCCCGAGGCGTTCGGGCGGACGATTCCAGAAGCGCAGGCGTCAGGCTGCCTCGTCCTCGCAACCGCTCACGGCGGCGCATGCGAGACGGTGAAGGACGGCGAGACCGGCTTTCTCGTTCCCCCGGGCGATGCAAAGGCAATGGCCGCGAAGCTTGACGAGATGCTCGAAATGTCGGCAGAGGCCAAGGCCAAGATGCGTGCGGCGGCGGTAGAGTCCGTGCGCGCTGACTTCTCTACGGCGAAGATGTGTGAAAAGACGCTCGCCATCTACCGCGAACTTCATGGAGAAATGCCGAAATGAAGACATCGCCTCGCATCCTTTTCGTCGGGAACTTCCTGATCCGCCACTGGGGGAACGGGAGAAGCGGCATCGACATGCGCTTGGCGGCAGGGGCGATCAGAAACAACTGGCAGGTTCTCACCTTTTCCGAGCGCGACATCGCGCGCTTTCTTGCGCCGCTTGGATTTATGCGCAGCATCGGCGCGAAGATGATGAACGACCGGCTTCTCAAGACGGTGCGCAACTGGCGTCCCGACTTCGTCTTCGTTGCGCACTGCGACTACATTACAAACGAGACTCTTTTTGCGATGCGCGAGGCGGCGCCAGGCGTCAGGATCGTTCACATCAACTGCGACCCTGTCGAGACCGAACACTGCTGCGCGCAGATTCGCCGGCGCATGGACTCGTGCGACGCGATCTTCGTCACTACGGCAGGCGACAAGCTCAAGGAGTGGACGACCGGGAAGAACGTCGTCGGCTTCTATCCGAACCCGAGCGATCCGTCTTTCGAGGTTGAAGACAACTCCGCCAAGACGGATTTCGAGTACGACCTCTTTTTCGCGGGGCGTCCTGCCGACGCAGACCAGCGCAAGGCGCTTCTTGCGGAGCTTCTTCCCAAGATCGACCCCAAGGTGCGTCTCGGCTTCTTCGGGATGGGCCGTCCGCTTGTCGTGGGGCGTGCATACGAGGAAGCGCTGTCCGCCTCGAAAATGGGGCTTTCCATCAATCGTTTCGAGGGCTGGAAGTGGTATGCGTCCGATCGCATTACGCACCTCATGGCGAACGGCATCCTGACCTTCCAGTATGACGGCAATTCGATGCAGGACTTCTTCACTAAGGACGAGACCGTGTATTTCCACGCGCCTGACGATCTTGCGGAGAGGATATCCTGGTACAACGCCCATGACGAGTCGAGACGCGTTCTTGCATCGGCTGGGATGCGAAAGTATCGCCGGCTCTTTGATGCACGTCGCGTCGTGCGCTATCTCGTCGAGACGGCGGCGGGCGAATCACATTCCGAGCCATACGAGTGGGCAAAGGAGGTCTACTCGTGATTTTCGAGACGTTCAGGAAGTTCCGTGTCGAGCGGCCCAATGCCCCGGCTTTTCTCGTCGCGTCCGGCGACAGGTCGGTGCCTATTTCGTGGAAGCAGTTCACTGACGACATTGCGGCCGTCGTGTGGGCGATTGGGAAGTACTGCCCCCGTGCGAAGATCGGGATTCTCGGAGAGAACTCCTACCAGTGGATCGTTGCACACGCGGCGTGCCTTCTTTCTGGCTCGTGCGCAGTGCCGATTGACGTGAACCTTTCGGCCGACGAGATATGCGAGAGGCTCGCTTTCGTAGACGCAAAGACGCTCGCCCATTCGTCACTACACGGCGAAAAGGCGCTCGAGGTCGCGCGCCGCATGCCGAACATCCTGCGCGTCGGGTTCAGCTCGCTTGCCGCCGACAGCTTCATGGAGGGCGGGCATACGGACGAGGCGTTCGCTCTTTGGGACGGCCCAGGCCCCCAGCGGATTGAGGAGGATGGATCCCCGACTGTCGCGACGATGGTCTTTACAAGCGGAACGACGACGGTTCCGCGCGGGGCGGAGCTTACTCTCGCGGCGATAGAGTCGTTTGCGGAGTCCGGCAGCAAGGTGTTCCAGATGGGGGCGTCCGACCGTTCGCTCATGCTCCTTCCGCTCCACCACATCTTCGGAATCGCGGCGACTTACCTGATGCTCGTGAACGGCGTCGCGCTTGGCGTCTGCCCCGATTTCAGGCGCATATACGACGCTGTGAACCGCTTCCGCGTGGACTTTGCGTTTCTTGTCCCAGCGCTTGCCGACATCCTCGCGGCGAAGTGCGAGCAGCATGGCGTCAGGGGACTTAAGTGGGTGCTTGTCGGCGGCGCGCCGATTTCGCCGCGCACTGACGAACGGCTTGCGGCGCTCGGCATCCGCGTGCTGACTGGGTACGGCCTCACCGAGACATCTGCGCTCTTTTCGCTTGCGCCGTACGGCGAGCCCTCTCGCCACGGAAGTGCGGGAAAGGTTTCGCCTCTCTCGGGCGTAGAGACGAAGGTCTCTGAGAGTGGCGAGCTAATGGTGCGCGGGCCGAACGTGATGCTGCGCTACCATCGCGCGCCCGAGGAGACGGCGAAGGTCCTTTCTCCGGACGGCTGGTTCAGGACGGGCGACATCGGTCGCATAGACGCCGACGGCTATGTCTGGATCACTGGCAGGGCAAAGCGCACGATCGTCCTCTCGTCGGGCAAGAAGATCGCGCCAGAGGAGCTCGAGGGGCTTCTGCTCTCCTGCCCAGGGATACTTGAGGCCGTGGTGACCGGCGAGTCGGAGAGTCGCACGATAACGGCCGAGATATTCGCGGACATTCCCGAAGCCGAGGTGCGCGGCGCAGTTGCCTCGGTAAACAGGACGCTTCCCATATACAAGCGCATCAAGCGCGTTGTCGTGCGCGGTGCGCCGTTTCCGCGTACGTCGTCCGGGAAGATACGCCTTCCGACCATGCCGCCGCCGAAACCGCGCCAGAAGGGCCGCCATGCGTTGCCCGTTCCGCACGGCTGGTGGCTCGCGCTTGCGCTTCTTGCCATTGTTGCGCTTGCGCTTGTCGTCATAGCTGTCTGCTTCATACTTTTCCTTTCTTCTGGAGCCGAATGATGCATCGCAGGGAGAAGAGGATTCTGAGGGCATTGCGCCGCCCGTTCGAGTGGGCGGGCGTCTTTATCGGTTACATCGTCCTCTCGAACCTGCCTCGCCGCGCAATGCTTGCCGTGTGTGACTTCGCCGCCGGTGTGATGTATTTCTTCGACAGGCGTGGCCGCGCGCTTGCGCTAACCAACCTGCGCGTCATCTATGGTCGCGACATCCCGGGAGCCGAGAAAATCGTGCGTCGTTCCTACCGTAGCATGGCGAGGACCGTCGGGCACGCGTTCTGGACATGTCGCAACGCGAAGGCGCGCGCGGCCGCCGCTGGCGAGATGAGCGACGAGGGGAAGGCATTTCTCGCGGCAAATCGCCCCGCCGTCACCGTGTCGGCGCATCTTGGCTGCTGGGAGATACTTTCGCAGCTCGCGTTTCTTGAGGGCCACCGGATGATGTCGGTCGCAAAGGACATCGGCACAAGCGGCATGACGCGGCTTCTCATGAAGGCGCGGCGTTCGATCGGGCAGGAGATCGTCCACGCAGACGGCGCGTTTCGCCCGCTGATGCAGGGGCTGAAGGACGGAAAATCCCTCGGTCTTCTCGTGGACCAGGTGGTGAAGCCGAGGAACGGCGGCGTGTGGGTTAGGTTCTTCGGCCGTCCTGTTCCCGTCTCCGCCGCGCCTGCGTTCTTCGCGGCGAAGGGCGAGGCGCCTGTGGTCATCGCGTGGAGCCGTCCGCTGAAGGACGGGCGCTGGCGTTGCGAAATTGTCAGTTCCTATCGTCCGGAAGACGCACGCGACATCTGGGGTTTCACTCAAGGGTGCATACGCGACTTGGAGCGCGTGATACGCCGCCATCCGTCGTGCTGGGTTCTCAACTACCGGTACTTCCGCAAGACGCCCACGGCCGACGAGCTCGCGCTCCTCGTGTCGCGGGAGGCAATGGCGGGGGCGGAGAAGTGACGAACGGATATGCCTGATGTTTTGTGGACTGCGTCGCATGCTCTTCGCGTCCTGCGCCGCAGAACTGACCGCCTGGATTATGGTATAATATAGCCAAAGTGGATACGGTTCCGGATATTCTCGACGCCGAATATGACTTCGTCGCCAGCCTTGGCTACGATTGCCATTGCGCGACCATGCTCAGGAAGTTCGGCCTGAGATCGTGCTCGTCGCCTCTCGATTGGCTTACCGCAGCTCCGCTTGAGACACGCCTCAGGCTCGTCGAGACCCGTTTCGCCGGCTTTCTCGAAAAGGGCAACATGAAGAAGCTCGAGAAGGAGCCTGGCGCCCCCGGAAAGGGCAACGACCACTACGAAGACACGGCGACGGGGCTGAGGTTTTTCCATGACTTCCGCGAGGCGCTTCCCTTTGACGAGTCGTATTCTCAGGTGAAGGCGAAATACGACCGTCGCATAGCGCGGCTGTACGACAATGTCGGGAAGTCGAAAAAGACTCTTTTCGTCTGGTGCGACCCTATGCGCCCGATTTCCGAGGATGACCGTGCCGTTGCCGAATCGCGTCTTCGTGCGGCGTTTCCCGGCAAGGACGTCTGTCTCCTCTCTGTTTCCTCGGACGAGGATTTCAGCCACATCAAAAGCCCGCTTGCGGAGGCGATGCACAGACGCACCGAGCGTCTTCGCCTTCTTATCCGCTGCTTAACGTGGCCTTACCTTACGCGCGCAGGAAGAAGCGCGGCGCGTCGCCGTCTTGAAAAGAAATGGGGGCTCGAATGACCGAGATCGGCAAGGGCTCCCGCCGGATATGCCTGCGGATGGACGACGCACAGATGTGCGTCAAGCGCTATCGCGACGACGGCGAAGTGGGCGAGACCGTGCGCAAGGAGATCGAGCGCTGCAGGTTCGACCGCAGGCGCAACACATGTGCCCAGGAATACGACTACATCTGCTCCCTCGAGAAGATTCTTTTCCCCGGGACATTTGCCGTGTTCCCCGAGAAGATGGAGCTCAGGGAAGATCCCGTCCACGGCTGGCATCTCGTCGAGAGCATCGTCCTCAACGGCGACGGCTCGGTTCCTGAGCGCTTCTCGCGCACTTGCCGCGCTGCGGACGCCGAGACGCGCCGTCGCCTTCTCGCCGCGTTCCGCAATCTCGCGCATGCTTTCGAGGCCGCGGCAGTCAGGTTCTACGATCCGCAGAATGTCCTCGTCCAGTGGAATGGCAAGCCGTTCGAGGGGGATTTCCGCCTCAGGATCGTCGACTTCGAGCCGGCGTCCCGGACGCTTCTGCCGATAGACTCGCTTTGCTCCGCGCTTCGCAGAATGAAGCTTCGCAGACGCGTCAGGCGCTATCTCTGGCAGCATGTTGCGGCGAAGTACAATCCGCTTCCGTGGCGGGAGCGCGAGAAATGGGATGCGCTCGTCAGGGAAGAGGGCGCGAAGATAGGACTCTCCGATTGCAACGCCTTTCTCGAGAACAAGCTCGTCAACGACATCTTCTACGAGGGTGTTTTCAAGGGACGGCCATGCGTTGTAAAGTGCTCTTCACGCGCCCCGGAGTCGGTTGAAAACGAATACAAGCTTGCCTCGCGCCTTCACGCGCTCGATCCTGTGCATTTTCCTGAAGTCTACGCTTTTTCTCCGGGGCCTATGGCCTTTGTAGTGACCGAGAGGATTGAAGGCGGCAAGACGCTTGCCGACGAGCCCGACGACAAGTACGCTGACGAGGTGCTTGCGATCCTCGACTCACTCTACGAGGCGAAGGTCGTCTACCGCGACATCCTTCCCGCCAATTTCCTCATCGCGCCCGACGGGCATCTCAAGCTGATAGACTTCCAGTTTGCCGTCGACTGGAACGACAGGCGCATCGACCCGTGGCTCAGGCGTCATCCCGCATACCACTTCACCGTGTTCGCTGGCGTCCTGCAGAACGGAGTCGCGTGGTGGGACGACGCAGATTTTTCTACGCTGCTTTTGCCGTCCCTGGACAAGAGCGCGAGATCGCGAATCGGCCGTCTTAGGCTTGAGATCCCGCTTTCGGCGGGCGTTCGCGCGAGACTCGCGCTTATTGCGTTCGGGATGCGACTTCAGCGTATTTTCACTCGCCGTGGCTCGCGCAAACGGCAGTCCATCGACCGCAGATTGGAAAGGTTCTCATGGTTAAGTTCTTCGTAAAAATCGTAGTGCAGTTCTTCTTCTGGAAGCCCAGCAACTGGCGCAAGGGCTTCAAGGCGAAGCTTACCTCGCAGCTCTACTCCTTGGCGATTCGTCGCCGCGCAAAGTCGTGCGGAAGGAATCTTCTCGTCCTCGGCCCCGGTGTCAGCGTCACCGGCAACACGACGATAGGCGACGGCGCGGGATTCGGCAAGCGGGTCAAGATATTCGGCGACGGCCCTGTGTCGATCGGTCGCCGCGCCGTGCTCGCCGAGGACAGCATGGTGTACACGCAGGTGCACGACTACGACCATTCGGACGTCCTGCCGTTTGGCTGGGGTTTTACATACCCGGAGACGAGCATCGGCGACTACGCGTGGATCGGGATAAAGTGCTTAGTGCTTCCTGGCGCCCGCATAGGCGAAGGTGCGATTGTCCAGGCAGGAAGCGTCGTAATGGGCGTTGTGCCGCCTTGCGCGATTGTAGCCGGCAACCCGGCGAAGGTAATCGGCTGGCGCGACATCGAACACTACAACGAGCTTAAAGTGGCGGCCGGGGAGACGCCCGTTGCGGTGCCAGGGGGGAGGAGTTGGAGTTCAGAGTTGGAGTTGGAGAGTGGTGGAGCAGGAGTCAGGAGTAAGGAGTCAGGGGTCAGGAGTCAGGAGTCAGGGGTCAGTGACGCGAGACTTGACGACATCTTCTGCAGCGTGTTTTCCGTTACTCCCGAAGAGGCGCGCACCATGACCTACAAGAGACATCCTGCGTGGGATTCCGCAGGGCAGATGGCGCTTGCCTCCGCGATTGAGCGTGAATTCGGACGCTCGCTCTCGCCTGAGGAGATATACCGCCTCAGGTCCTATTCCGATGCGGTTGCTCTTTTAACGCAGAGGCGCAGAGGCGCAGAGAATGGCGATGCCGGCCTTGTATTCAACCTCGATCGCGATGGAATCGCTGTGATAGACGAAGGGCGGGAAGTCTCGTACCGCGAACTCGCCTCGCTTGCGTCTCGTGCGGCGGATGGCCTTGCCCCTCATACCGTCAAGATCGTGCGTAACAAGCAGGACATGGACACGGTCGCGCTTTTCGTCGGTTGCGTCAACCGTGGCGTTGTTCCGCTGATGCTTCCAGACACGATGGACAGCGGGCTTTTCGAGCGGCTCCGCTCCACCTACGAAGGAAAGCCAACCGACCCGGCCCTCGGGCTCTTGCTCACCACGAGCGGCTCGACTGGCAGCCCCAAGCTCGTCCGCATAAGCCGTTCCAACCTCGCGGCGGACAACAAGATGAGCGAGGTGCTTTTCGGTTTTGACACTTCGACGCGGATGACGATGATCCTCCCGATCTGCTATGCGTGGGGGCTCTCGGTCGCCTGCTCCGTTCTCGAGGCCGGTGGAACGCTCGTCATGACGCGCAAAACGGTGATGGACCCCGAACTCGCGGACGTGGTGCGCTCTGCCAGCGCAACGCATATCGCCGGCGTTCCGTACATGTATGAGGCGCTCGACAGGTTCCGTTTCTTCGATGGGAATTTCCCGTCGCTAAGGGGACTGCTCGTTTCCGGCGGCGCGCTTGCCCCCGCCCTGCGTCGCAAGTACGCGGAGTTCGCGAAGGGGCGCGGCATCGCGTTCTGCGAGGGATACGGGCAGACCGAGACGACGGGAGTTATGACGACTATCAGGACGGACGTGCATCTCGACTTGATCGGCTCGATAGGAAAGTCCGAAAACGGCGGCAGGTTCCGCGTCGAGGACGGCGAGCTCATCTACGAGGGGCCAATCGTCGCGATGGGATACGCCGTGTGTGCGGAGGACCTCATGAAGGGCGACGAGTGGAAGGGCGTCAGGCGGACTGGCGACATGGCGAAGATCGACGCCGACGGCTATGTCACGCTCACAGGGCGTGCGTCGCGCTTCCTCAAGATCTTCGGCAACCGCGTCTCGCTTGAGGAGGTGGAGAACCTGGTGAAAGACGGCTTCGCGGGCGCGGGATGCGCGGCGACGGGCGCAGACAACGACTTGCATGTCTTCATCTGCGGCGTATCCGCCGCGGATGTCGAGAAGTTCCTCGTCGCGAAACTCCATTTCAACGCGACGGTTGTGAAGGTACACGTATTGGATTCGATTCCTCTCAACGCGAACGGAAAGATAGACTATCCGAAACTGAAGGGGATGTGCGACAAATGAGCACTGAGCTGACAGACGAGGAGCGCCGCAGCGCAGAGACGCGCGAATGGGAAAAGGTCGTCGCCGGCGGTGGCTGCCACCGCAAGGGCAACGTGCGTCTCTTTGGCGATGTGCGCTTTCTCAGGTTCAAGCTTTCCAAGGGACCTAAGAGGTTTCTTACCTTCCATCCGAAGGAGACTCCGCTTGCGACGTTCAAGCTTGGCCGTACGGCGTGGGCCGTCGTGAGGCAGGACGGCGAACTTGAGGAAAGGCAGGTCCCGATCGCGAGCGAAGCCAATGCCCTCGTCCGCGTGAAGCTCGCCGTTTCGCGCGTTCTGCAGGCGCCTGTCATCTTCCTTAAGGGGCTTTTCAGGAGGCGGAAGAAGTTCTCGCACTTCCTTCTCTGCGGATGCAACTGTGAGCTCGCCTACCGCTTCGTCAGGGCCAACGGATTCCTCGACTCCACTTTCTTCGCGTGGGCGAGCACAGGCGACTGCAAGGATCTTGTGGCGGCTCTCCGCCGCTTCGACGACATTTTCGCCGGGGAGATGACCTTCGACCCGACTGCGACCGACATGTTCATATGCGCTAACACCGGCATCGTCGCGCATTCGCGCTACTCGCCGAGGGGCGGCGGCGCGAAGCCCGAGAGGAAGGCGTCGGACATCGAGTCGGAGAAGGCCGAGTTGCGTTCGCGCATGAACCACCTCCGCGAGAAGTTTCGCCGTCAGCTCAGGGACGACGAGTCGACTCTCGCCGTCGTAAAGCTGCGCCCGGAGGAATGTCCCGAGGGAGACGCCCGCATCAAGGCGCTTGACGCGCAGCTCCGCGAGATGGGCGGACGCAACTACTCGATCCTCGCCGTCTGCCGCAAGGCCGACGTCGTTCATTTCCCGAAGGAGCATCCCGGCTATTACCTGCGCACCGTCTCCAGCTACAATCCCGAGTGGAAGGCCGCTACGGAACAGCTCGGCGACAGGGCTGGATGGACCGTCATCTGGCGCGAATTCGCCCCGCTTAAGAAGCTCGTCCAGCACAAGACCTACAAGTTCGAGGAAGGGCTTTGATGATACCGAAGACGATACACTACGTCTGGGTTGGCGATGCGCCGAAGCCGCGGCGGGTCCTCGACTGCATCGAGAGCTGGCGCCGCTTCTGCCCCGGCTGGGAGATACGCGAATGGGGAAACGACTTCGCCTCGACGGTCGGCAACCGATATGTTCGCGAGGCCCTTGCCCATAGCAAGTGGGCCTTTGTCGCAGACTGGGTGCGGCTCTACGCACTTGTGCATCACGGCGGGTTCTATCTCGACACCGACATGGAGATGGAGAAGCCGTTCGACGATTTCCTCGGCGAGAAGTTCGTCATCAGCTGGGAGCGGATGAACGGCCGCACGAACTTCAACTGCGGCGTGATCGGCTGCGAGCCGGGGAACGAAGTCGCTACGGGACTTCTCGCCCTCTACGACGATCTGCCGTTCGTTAAACCCGACGGAGAGCTCGACCAGACGCCGAACACCGTTCGGTTCCTCGCTCATTTTGAGTCGGTGTGGAAAGTGCATCCGTCTGCCGACGGAATGGACACCGTCCGCTTCGGGGACGGTGGAGTCGTCTATCCGTGGACATACTTTCTCCCCGGCGGCGGCTACACGCGCCATCTCTACGAGGCGTCATGGCTCGATCCGTGGCTTCGCAAGGTGTGGCTGAAGGCGGGGAAGTACAAGCTTGTCCGCTTCAAGCGCCGCAAGGAAGTCTCGGCGTCTGCGCCAGTCGTATTGATGGACGGCGAACGCCGCGTCGCTTCGCTTCCGATTGGAAGCCGCAAGCGCGTCGTGCTTGTAAGGACGGAGGTGCCGCATGGCTGATGGAAACGACTGCTCCGGTTGCGTATTCGTCGCTGTTGTGCGCGACCATGACATGTACGCGCGCCTCGTGAAGGACAACCCCAACAACGCCGGCGGCGAGTTCGTTGCGTTCGACAACCTTGCAGAAAACCTTTCTGTCACGGCGCGCTACAACTCTTTTCTGGACTCGTGGGACTATTCACGCGAGGCGTGGTTCGTGTTCGTGCACGAGGACTACGAGTTTCTCGAGCCGGTCGGGCCGCTTCTTGCGAAGGCGGACCGCCGAAGCATATACGGCACTTGCGGAGCTCGCTCGACGCGTCCGGGCGACGATGTCGTGTGGGCGCTCAACTCCAACCGCGACGGGACGGACTTGGGGCTTTACGGCAGTCCGTTCTGCGGCCAGCCGACTGTCTTGACGTCAGACTGCAACTGTCTCGTGGTCCATTCGTCCCTTGTCCGCGAGTTCAGTCTCCGGTTCGACGAGAAGCTGACATTCGATCTCTATGCGGAAGACTTCGAAATCGCGGCGTTCGAGCGTTTCGGGATTCCGACGAAGATACTCGGCGTTGCAAACCACCACTATTCGTTCGGCAACATCGCGCCGCGCTTCTTCGTCCAGCGACGGTATTTGATGGACAAGTACAGGGACGCAAGCCGCGTCTACGGGACAACGACGAAGCAGCTGATTGGACCGCTGCATCTTGTCCGTTCTGTGAAGAGGGCGAACCGCCGGCTTAAGCGCCTTGGATGGCTGCGCCGCGTCGGCCACTTCTTCTGGTACCGCAAGCACTCTCGCGACGGGTACATGCGTCTGCGCGTCTTGGGTCTTCCGCTGAAGTTCTTTGCCGCCGGAAAGTATTCCAAGTTCCTGTCTGCTGGTCGGCGGGGTTGAGGGGTGCAGCCCCATATGGTATAATTTCACCATGAAACGCTTTGACGAACCGATCCTGGTCACCAGGCCATATCTTCCAGACCTTGAAACCTTCAAGGCCGGCTGCGAGGAGATATGGCGCAACCGGTGGCTTACGAACAACGGTCCGATGCTGAAGCGTTTCGAGGGGCAACTTGCGGAGTTTCTCGGGACGCCCGAATCGAATATTTCGCTTTTCGTCAACGGGACGCTTGCGCTGGAACTCGGCTTCTACGCACTCGGGCTTTCGGGTGCTGAGGTCGTTACTACGCCGTTCACCTTCGTCGCCACGAGCCATGCGCTAAAGAGGATTGGCGCGACGCCGGTTTTTGCGGATGTCGATCCCGAGACGCTGTGCCTCTCGCCCGAGGCCGCGGAGAGGGCGATGACGCCGCGTACGAAGGCGATAGTCCCTGTCCATGTCTACGGCCATCCATGCGACGTCGACGGGTTTGCGCGGCTTGGCGAGAAGTACGGCGTGAAGATTATTTACGACGCCGCCCATGCGTTCGGGACGGGGCTTCATGCGTTCGGCGACATGTCGATGTTCTCGTTCCACCCGACGAAGCTCTTTCACAGTTGTGAAGGAGGGCTTCTCGTGTTCCGCGACGAGTCACTCCGGGAGCGGCTTGCTGAGCTCAGGAACTTTGCAATCAAGGGCGAGCTTTCCTGCGTGGACGTCGGCACCAACGCGAAGATGAACGAGCTTCAGGCGCTCATGGGTTTGGAATGCCTGAAGGCGATGCCGGGGATACTCGCCTCGCGCGCCGAAATTCACGCTGCGTACCGTGAGGCGTTTGCGGGACGTGCGGACGTGAAGTTCCTTGATCCCAGGTCCTTCCCGTCGTCGGGCGCCGAAGGCTTCTCGCCAAACTATGCCTACTGCCCGGTTCTCTTCAAGGACTTGGAGACGCGCGAACGCGTCTACGCCGAGCTCAAGGAGAAGTGCAACGTGTTTACGCGGCGATACTTCTATCCGCTTCTCACCGACTTCGCGCCATACGCGTACGCGCGTGGGACGTGTCCGGTCGCGGCGGACGCGGCGCGTCGTGTCCTCACGCTGCCGACGTACTTCGGCCTTTCCGTAGACGATGCGAGGGCCATAGCCGAGGACATACTAGAGATATTGCGGAAATGAGAGAGACGAACATACTCCTCACTGCGGTCGGACGCCGTGCGTACCTTGTAGAGTACTTCAGGGAGGCCCTGCGAGGCACCGGAGGCAAGGTCTATGCGGCAAACAGCATCAGCGGCACGACCGGTCTGGAGGCGGCCGACGACTTCGAGATCGTGCCGAGGAGCGCCGATCCAGGGTACATAGATGCGTTGCTGGGGCTGTGCAAGCGCTGGAGGATATCTCTGCTTTTTTCTCTGCACGACTGGGATGCCCCCGTCATAGCCAGGAACAGGGACAGGTTCCTGGCCGTCGGCACACTTCCGGTCATGGGTGACACGCGCGTCATCTCGACATGCCTCGACAAGTATTCGACGGCGGTGGAGATGGGCCGTATAGGCGTGCCCGTGCCGTGGACGTCCATCTCGCTGTCCGAGGCGTCCGGCATGATGGCGGAGCATCCCGGCTCCATGGTCGTCAAGCCGCGCTGGGGTCAGGGCTCGATAGGCCTCTTTAGGGCGTGTTCGGAACAGGAGCTTGAGTGGGCCTTCAATCTTTCCGGGGCTATGGCCAGGCGTTTTGCGGCCAGCTGTCCGGAAATCGACGTCTCCCTGCCGCAGGTCGTGGTGCAGCGATTCGTATCCGGCGAGGAGTACGGTTGCGACATCGTCAACGGGCTGGACGGCGAATTCCGCCGCGCGTTCGTGAAGCGCAAGATGGGGATGCGCGCAGGCGAGACGGACGCCGCCGAGAGCGTCGAGATGCCGGCCGTAGCTGCTGCCGCAGAGAGGATTGGCAGGTGGAGCCGGCACCTCGGGTGCATGGACTCCGACTGGATCGTTGGCGACGACGGAACTCCGTATCTCATCGAGCTTAATCCCCGCTTCGGAGGTGGATACCCGTTCACCCACTTGTCCGGCGCGAACGTCGTCAAGGCGTGCGTCGATTGGGCCAACGGCATAGACGACTGGTCTTGGTGCAGTGGTTTTCGAACTGGCGTCAGAATCGGCAAGGCGATCGGAATGCGGATATTTGATGACTCTCGTGGCAGACATCACGCCGTCGGATCTTGAGAGTGTCGGTAATTGTTGAGGCCGGTTTTCATGTCGTGGCTTATGATAGGAAAATAGCAATGGCTGAAATAATCAGAGTGAACGACGTGTCGCGATATGACACATTGCAATATGAACGTCTGATGTCTCAAATACCACTTTTCCAGATGCGTGGTAGCGATCTGTGCGCATATATCGAAAAAATGGTCAGCAATGGCACGGTTTATGCCATTGACGAGGGTGGCAGGCTTCTGGGACTTACGGGCTTTTACTCGAATGATTTTGCGAACGGGACGGCCTACTGGTCTTCGCTCGCTATAGATCCGTCTCTTCATGGACAGGGGTGGGCGCCGCGCATGATGAACCACATTGTGGAAGATTGCCGCCGTGCGGGCATGAAGGTGTTGCGTGGTCGTGTCGTTAGAACGAACAAGCATGCGATCGAATTGTTCGGGCGCTACGGATTCACGTTTTCCGATTGCCTGGAGGATTCGAGGCGGATGAACATGGAGTTCGTCCTTTCCTCTCCGCCTCGGCTTTCCGTCATTTGCTTGGCATACAATGCCGCGTCGTACATTCGTAAGACGCTTGACGGGTTTATAATGCAGAAGGTGGATTTCCCGTTCGAGATACTTGTCCATGACGACGCCTCTACTGACGGGACTGCCGACATAATACGGGAATATGCCGCAAAGCACCCTGGCCTGATTCGCGTCATTCTGCAGACAGAGAACCAGTTCTCGAAAGGGGTGTGCGTTTCTGCTAAGTACCTCGCACCTCTAATCCGCGGCGAGTACGTTGCGGTGTGCGAGGGTGACGACTACTGGATCGACCCGCTGAAGCTTCAGAAGCAAGTCGATTGGCTCGACGCACATCCTGACAGTTCTATATGTTTCCATCCCGTAGTCGTGCACTTTGAGGACAACTCCCGCCCTGACAGCACGTATCCGGCGCCTATGGACTGCCCGGACGGCTTCACGTTCGAGGGGCTTCTAAAGCACAACTTTATCCAGACGAATTCTGTCGTCTTCCGCTGGAAGCTGAAGGGCTGCGAGGACGAGGTCCCGGTCGACATTACGCCGCGCGACTGGTTCACGAACCTCATTCACGCGGAGAAGGGCCCGATCGGGTACATTCCAGAGTTGATGGGCGTCTATCGGCGGCATCCGGGCGGCGTCTGGTGGAATTCGCCCGACGCGCCCGACGCGTTCTACCTTCGCAACGGCTTTCGCCATCTCGCGTTCTACAAATCCGTTAAATACCGCTTCGGCTACGACAACCCGTGTGCCGTCGACCTTGCCGCGAACACGATTGCCGCGGAGCTGCGCGCCGGGAACGTTGACAGCGCGGTCGAGACGCTCAAGGCGTATCCGGAATATGCCTGCAAGGCGCTTGGGGTGGTTGCCGAACGCGATCGACTCGAAAGGGAGCTCGCCCGTTCGCGCCGTCGGCTGAAGCGCGTGACGTGGGCGGCCGCCATCGTTCTTGCGCTGGCGTTGCTCGCGCTGTTCGCATGAAGCCAGCGAACATGTGCGCTTAGCGGTAGTCGACTCTTATGCGGCCAAAGAGCTGCAGCGAGCGTTTCTTGCCACAACGGATTTTCATTACGCCAGGGAACACGCGCTGCCTTTCCTCCTGCTGCTGGCGGAGGGCGATAAGGGCACGGTCTTCGTTGAGGTAGATCACGTTGTCCATCGCCTGCAGACTGCCGAAACTGTACTTTGGCGTGACGAGGCACCCGCCGCCGAGGAAAGCGCCGTAGACGCCGAGCGAACCGATCGACCCGATGACGTAGCCGCATTTCGCAATCAAGGCGAGATCCATGTATCCCTTGTCGCTGCCGTTGAAGCCGACGATCTTGCTGTCGAGGTCGGCGGGAAGGGCGGGGAGCAGCTCGTCGCGGACGTAGTCGGGTTCGTCGGAGAAGAAGTAGAACTTCGCCCTTGGCTCGAGTGCACGGACGATCTTGATCGTCTTTGCGAAGTATTCGGTCGAGCACGGGACACCATAGGCAACCGACGACACGGTAAGATCGCCACGCCTCACGTGGACGGCGCAGGCGGGCTTTTCTGCGATTTCCGCGGCAACTGCGGCGGATTCCGCGTCGAGGGCGGGGCGGAAGTTCTTCGTAAGGACTTCGCGGCATCCTGGCAGGTTGAAGCATCCCTTTGGATACCCTTCGAGATAGGCGGGGGCGGAGATTTCCTGCAGAGACTGAAGCTCGGAGAAGTCGAGCGTGCGCCGCTTTTTCGTCGCCGCGATCTCTTCGGCCGACGCCTCTTCCACGGCCAGGTCGGGGAAGGCTTTGGGGAAATCCCAGTTCCGCACGAACTTCCCGAAGTAGTCCTTTCCGTTCTCCTTGAACCACGAAAGGTCGTATTTGACCTTGGCCCTTTCGCCGAGCATGTTCTGGACGGCGTGGCCATAGGCGAAGAAGTTTATCTGCGAGCAGATTCCGCCGTCTATGCGGACGATGACGAGGTTTTTTGCAGTATGGTCCATCAGGCGTTTCCCTTTGTCTCCGGCGCGGTCACTCGAACTTGAAGCCATGCGCCTTTGGAAGTATCTTTGAGGGTGCGAACTCCGTGAAGACTGCGTTCCAGCCGACTGGATCGCCGAGGTCTGCGCTCGTCACCTTCGCAAGTGGATTGAACGTCTTGACGCCGCGGAAGATCCTGCGCTCCGATGGGGGCATCTTGGCAAGGTCCGAGGTGCGGCAGACTACGAGAAGCCGCCAGTTCTTCGCGCCAAGGCGCGAGATCGCGTCTTCAAAGGCGCCGAGCCGTGCTGCGAGGTCTGGTGCGGTGGCGTCTTCTTCCGATAGCCGGTGGACGACAAGAGTTTCCTCTTCGTTCGAGAGGTTGCGGCGCAGTTTTTCCGCGAGATGGCGAAGACGCTCCCTCAGGTCGGCAAGGTCCTTGTCGAGTTCGGCCTGTTGCGGGGTTCCGGTGTCTTCCTCCCAGTTGAGCTTTCCGTGGAATAGAATTCCGGTGTCGACGTTCAGCCACATGCGCGAGCGTTCGCTTACTTCGAACTTGCTGTCCGCGAGCGTGTCGATCTTCCCGAGTGCCGAAGTCAGCGTGGCGAGGTCCTTGGAGTTCGCCCATGCGAAGAGGGACGAGTCTACGAAGCCCCAGCGCCGGTAGAAGCGGAATGGCAGGTCGCAGTTCATTCCGAGGAGGACGATTTGCGCGTATTTGTGCTGCCGTAGCCGCGCGGCAATCGCCCTCGGCCCGATGTGGCAAAGGACTTTGCGGAAGACGCGCCTGGCGCGGTAGAGCCAGTACTGCAGGGGCGTCGCGGCGCCGAGCTCCGCCATCTTTCGCGCCAGCTTTGCGTTGCGTTTCCTGTTCCTGGCCTTGCGGAAGCTCGCGATCTCCTCCTTCGTCCGGTAGTCGCGCACGCGGTATTCCTTCTTCAGGAGGTCCGAGAGCATGTTGATCTCGATTCCGTAGTCGGGCGTGCCGGGCGCGTAGCCCTTGAAGTCGAAGGCGATGCGGCGTACATTCGGCAGGGGGGTCTCGTCTATGCGGTTTTCGAGGCTCCTGCCTGTCTCGAGGTTGACGATCAGAAAGTCGAATTTGGCGTTCGGATACTTTTCCGACATGATCTCGATCGACTTGCGGCCCTCCTCGGGCGACACGGGGGCGGGCGAGACGGGCGTGTCTATGGTCACGAGCAGTACGCTCTTCGACGACTTCAGCAGCCTGTCGAGGCGCGCCGCGCGGCGGGTGTATTTCTCCATGACGGCGGGATACTGGTCTTCGAGCGGCGTTCCCTGCACGAAGTCGTGCATGAAGAAAATCCCGGAGCGGACGTTGCGCACCTCTTCGTGTCCGAAGGTGTCGTTCTTCCCCGCCCACTGCAGGTCCTCGAGGTTCATCCAGTCCTTGAAGCCGTTGCATATTAGGCGGCAACGCTCGGATGGCGGCGGTGTCCCCACCCAGTCCCATGGGAACGACGCAAGCTGAAGCCCCGCGCGACGCAGAATCTGCGAACAACTGCAGGCGAAGCCGAGCGGGACGACGAGGTCATAGGTTTTTGACATATGAGACATTATACCATTTCAACCCTTCTTCGGGGGGAAATATGGTATAATTTACACATGGCAGTTGCGAAGATTGAGTATAAAAAGGAGTTCTTTGACAGGGACTATACCTTCAGGGAAGCCTATGGTCGCGTTTGGAAGTGCGCGCGGAAGTATCGCCTGAGGCTTGCAGTTGGCGTTATATGCGGAATGGCGACTGCCGGAACGCTCGTTCCTTTCTTCCAGATTGTGCAGCCCGCGCTTCAGCATGTCGAGTCCCATGACGCCGAAATCGTCCGCGAAGAGGCCGCGTTAGCCGTGGAGGCGGTGCCCGAGGCTGTAGCCAAGCCAGAGGCCGACGACACCCACGGGAAGGCCAAGAAGAACGCATTTGAGAAGCAGATCGAGAAGAATTCGAAGCTTCCGAGCTGGTATCCCCAGGTCGAGAAGTTTGCCGCAAAGTGCGGCATAACGATCCAGACCGAGACCGGAGGCATGGCCGGGGCGCTTCTCCTGATCGTCCTTGTCGTAATTCCAGTAGTCGCCCTCGCGCGACTCGTCCTGATGTACCTGAACCACTACTGCCTGAGCTGGTCTGGGGCGCATGCCGTCGCAGACATAAGGCAGGAGCTTTTCGACCATGTGGAGCGCCAGGGGCTTGAGTTCTTCGGACGCGTCGACGTCGGGCAGGTGATGACGCGAATGGCGTCTGACCCGCAGCAGATACAGATAATCCTCTCGACTGTCCTCTCCGAAGTCGCCATGGCCCCGTTCGAGATATTCGTCTCAATCGGCTTCATCGTCTGGTTTGCCGTCACGAACAACATGCTTCCGACCCTGTGCCTCATCTTCATCGGCTTCCCGCTTTTCGTGATCCCCGTCCAGGCGCTCGGCAAGCGCGTCAAGAAATGGGCACGGCGGTCTATGGAGCGCAGCTCGATGGTCGGCTCTAAGATCATCGAGGTCATGACGTGCATCAAGATCGTCAAGAGCTACAATACCGAGGACCTTGAGACGAGGCGCTATGCGTCGACAAACAACTACTTCCTCAAGTCGACGATGCGCGGCCTCAGGATAAGCCTCATGGTCGGTCCGACAGTCGAGACGGTCGGCATCTTCCTCATCTGCGGCTTCCTCGTCTGGTGCTTTGCGGTCGACATCAAGATATCAGACGTCGTGCCGATGCTGGCGCCACTTCTCATCATCTACAAGCCGATCAAGCAGCTCTCGAAACTCCAGATGCAGATCGAGACTTCGATGGCGGCGCTCAACCGAATCTACTCGCTTCTCGACGTTCATCTTGAACTGCCGGAGAAGCCAGACGCCGTCTCCAAGAAGACTTTCGACGGCAAGATGGCGTTTGAGGATGTCTCGTTCCGCTACGGCACTGCCGAGGCAGACGCCGTTTCGCACGCTTCGTTCGAGATTCCGCGCGGCAAGGTCGTCGCCGTAGTCGGCGGCACTGGCAGCGGCAAGTCGACGCTCTCTAACCTTCTTGCTCGGTTCTTTGATCCGAACAAGGGGCGCATTACGATGGACGGCGTGGACTTGCGCGACATCAAGATATCCGACCTTCGCAGGCTCATTGGCGCGGTTGCGCAGGAGTCGATACTCTTCAACGACACAATCGAGGAGAACATCCGCTACGGCACGCCGAACGCGACATACGACGAGGTTGTAGCCGCCGCGAAGCTGGCGAACGCCCACGAGTTCATCATGGCCCAGCCCGAGGGATACAAGCGCGTTGTCGGAGAGAAGGGCTTTGCGCTTTCCGGCGGCGAGCGCCAGAGAATCTGCATCGCCCGCGCGATCCTGAGAAACCCGCCGATCCTCGTGCTCGACGAGGCGACGAGCGCTCTCGACACCGTGACAGAGCGCATCGTTCAGGACGCGCTTACGAAGCTCATGGAGAGCCGCACGACGTTTGCAATCGCCCACCGCCTTTCGACGATACGCAACGCAGACCTCATACTCGTCATGGATCACGGCGAGATCGTGGAGCGCGGCACGCACGACGAGCTCTACGCGAAGGGCGGGGCATATCGGAATCTGTGCGACATGCAGAAGATGACGTGAAGCTCTGCGTATACAAGGACAGCCTCTCCGTCGGAAGGGGGGCGGACAAGGCGGTCAAGAACTTCGCCGCCGCGATGTCAGCACGCGGGCATGAGGTGCGTCTTGTGGAGCGCGGCGGACTTGCCGCGGCGCTCGGGGAGAAATGGGACGCCTTTGTCGCCACCGGGTCGAACGAGGCCGTCGATCTAGACAAGGCCGGATACTTTGAAAGACCAGGACGCGCGCCAGTCGTTCTCCAGTTGCATCTTGCGCCACACGGCTTCTTCAAGTGGAAACATCCCCTCCGCAACCGCGCGATACGGAAGGCGTTCGACAAGTTCGACGCGGTGCAGGTCCTTTGCCACGACTACGAAAGCGAGTTCAAGGGTCTTGCGCCTCATCCTGCCGTCGTGACAATCGGCAACTACACCGAGATCGAGCCAATTCCGCGCCGCGAGGAGAAGCTTGTGCTGTGCCCCGCCGCGGTAGTCAACCGCGTCAAGAACCAGTTGCTCCTGATCCGCGCCTTCGCGGCAATCGCCACGGACTTCCCCGAATGGCGAGTGCGTCTCCTTGGCCGCACCGATACGTCTGTCGCGGACGGTTGCCGCCGGCTCGCACGCCGTCTTGGTGTCGATGGCAGCGTCGAGTTTGCGGGCCTTGCGAGCGACATGGCAGCAGAGTACGCGAGAGCCGCGTTTGTCGCCTTCCCATCCACGCTTGAAGGTTTCCCGCTTGCCGTTCTCGAGGCAGCTAGGTTCTCGCTTCCAGTTGTCGCGCAGAAGAAGCTCCCAGGAGTGCGCGACATGGTGCTTGACGGCGAGTCGGGGCTCGTCGCCGCGCCAACGGTAGGGGCGTATTCCGCAGCACTCGCGCGCCTTATGTCGGACGGCGGACTTCGCGCGAAGATGGGCGAGAGGGCGCATGTATATTGCGAAGAGCAGTATTCGCGCGAGAGCGTGCTTTCCGAGTGGGAGCAGCTTCTGAAGCGCGTCGCGGGAGAATAGGGTTATGGAAAAGTACGAACTCGAAGATTCGCTCAAGGAGGAGATACGCTCGCGCACTCTCGGCGAGGGGTTCATCAAGCTCGTCCAGTCGGTGCGCAGGGGCGGCGAGAGGTTCAGGATTTCGCTCAGGCCCGTGGAGATCGGCGGAGTGCGCAAGTACCAGGCCGAGATGTCCGAGGGACGCGACGTCCAGGTGAAGAACTTCGACGCCAACGGCGCGGCGGAAGGCGTCGAGGAGATCATCGCGCAGAAGGGCGCGAGGGAGCTCCATCTCATCACCGCGGCTGGCGATCTCCACGTCCGCGTCACGAAGAAGGGCCATGTGCTCGTGTCGCGTTCCTCGGGCGTCGAGCGCAAGGCAACGGTGAAGCCACACGACAGGGTGAAGAACCTTCCGCTCGCGCAATTCGATTCTGCCGCGTATCTAAAGGCCGCGGGGCTTGCCGACGGCGATGGTCACATACGTGCGTCGATGCGCGGCAAGTACGACCAGGTAAACGAGTTTCTCAAGGTTGTTGGCGAAGTTGTCGCCCCGTGCGCGAAAGCGCCAAGCACCGTTTTTACAGCCGTAGACTTCGGGTGCGGCAAGGCGTATCTTACGGTCGCGCTCTACTTTTACCTCGTTCATGTGCTTGGCTACTCCGAGGCGAAGGTAGTTGGCGTTGACAGGCGTGCCGATGTCATCGAGTCGGCGCGGAAGATGGCGGAGAAGCTCGATGTCGCGGACAGGGTGGAGTTTGTCGAATCCGACATCGGCGCGTACAATGCCGAGAGCGTCGATCTCGTCGTCTCTCTTCATGCCTGCGACACGGCGACTGACGAATCGATCGCGAAGGGCGTGGAGATGCATGCGCGCTACATCCTTTCCGCGCCGTGCTGCCAGCACGAGCTCCAGAAGACGATTGGCCCCCAGTCGTCGAAGCCGTTTGCGGGTCTTCTTCGCCAAGGCATATTGCGCGAGCGGATGTGCGACATACTGACCGATGCGTTCCGCGCGATGATACTGCGCATCCTCGGCTACAAGGTGCAGGTCATGGAGTTCGTTTCGAGCGAGGCGACTGCGCGCAACATAATGCTAAAGTGCGAGTATGGTGTGAAGCCCGGCCAGCCAGGTCCTGTCGGCGAATACCTCGAGCTCCGCGACTGGTGGAAGGTCGTCCCTTGGCTCGAAACGCGCCTCGCGCCGCTTCTCGAAAAGCACCTCTCCCGCTACGCCTAAAAGCTGCGCTTCTTGATGGATATATAACGGCGGCACGTCCGCGGAGGGGCGAGTTTCGGCTTAGGGCTCGCTAGTTTTGCCGCGAATACACGGCAAAACTCCGGCGAAAAAGCCGGTGGCGACATCGATTTCGCGGTCTTTCACATTTTGCCAGTGCCGTCAAGCCTCTCGGCAAAATGACGACGCGTCGA
>JAZSOG010000023.1:0-6795 GCA_045536845.1 Kiritimatiellia bacterium
GGCGGGTGTTTCGGAAAGCCAGAGCCTCCCGTTCCCCACCGATGTGAAGCCCGACGCCCTGAACGCGACGGGAGAAGCCCCCCCCCCCCCCGCCGTCGGCGTTTCGTCCGACGCCGACGAACGTATAGTCGGCGAAACGCGCGGCAAGCCACTTGAACTGGTCGGGTTCGACCTCCTGGAAGCCCGCCACGTCCAGATTCTCGCGGACAATCAGGTCGGCGAGGTCGTCGCGCCGCGCGAGCCAGTTGTTGTCCGGGGAGTTCCTGCGCAGCCTTCGCAGCGGACGTTGTACGTCATGACGCGCACGGCCGGCGCCTCCGCCGCACCGCGGCGTTCGTTCCATTCTCCCTCCGCCCCGGACACCGGTCCGTTAGCGAGCGCGTTGAAGACGATTAACGCTACGCATTGTACAACCGCTCTCTTATTGCTCATTGATCGTTTCTCCTTTTTTGGAAAGCCTCGCTTGCGTAATTGATCCCCGTTTCCCACAAGCTGAATTATAGCAAAATCCCGACTTGCGCAAGCAACTGGTTTTAACCAGTTTTTTTCAATCACGCCATACTGGTCGTGGATGCGCGGACGACAAGGGTCGTGTCGAGCAGAACCTGCCGCGCAGGGAGATTTGGGGTTGCCATGCGCTCAAGGAGAGTCTTGAAGGCGGTGGACGCAATGTCGAAGCACGGCTGGCGAATCGTGGTAAGGCCGGGGCTCATGCTGCCGGCAAGCCGCACGTCGTCGAAGCCTGCGACCATCACGTCGTCGGGAACGCGCACACGCAGCTTCCCCAGCGTCTTGACGAGGTTCGAGGCCGCGATGTCGTTCGAGCAGACGATTGCGTCGGGCCGGAACTTCTTAAGGGCCTCTGCAACCGCCTTTTTGTCGGTCGGCTCGCCCACCACGACTGTCGCATGACGCCCCGTCGTGCGGAACACCTCGGCTTCGACGCCCGCAAAGCGCGTATGTACGCTCTCCGCGCAAAGCGGGCGGAGAAGGCAGCATATCTTCTTTGCACCGGCCTTCAGCAGATGCGCCGCGACCTTGCGCCCAGCGCCGAAGTTGTCGATCGCCACAAGGTCGTACTTGCTGCGGTCGGGCGGAGGAACGATGTCGTAGTCAACGAGAACAACGGGGATCCCGGCCTTGCCGAGAATGTCGGAGATGATGCCGTTGAGTTGGTGGGCGTTTTGAGAAAATCCGACTGGCTGCATGATCACGCCGGCGACGCCGATCGAGGCGAAGTGCCGCGCGAGCCGTTCCGCCTGCTTGGCGCGCTTGTCGTGGTCTACGGCGAAAATGTCGCCCGCGACGAGGTCCATCCCGTACTTGTTGCAGTTGAAGACGAGACCGTCCATGATAGCGGAGAAGAACTCGGAGTCCGCAGTCCCGGGGATTGCGAGACCGATCGTCCGGTTCTTCTGCGAGACGAAAGTGCCTGCGCCCTTTCGCGCAGTGACGAGGTCGAGGCGCTTCAGCTCCGCTATGCTCCTCACGGCGCTTGGCCGCGAGACGCCGAAACGGCGCATGATCTTGGTGAGACTCGGGAACGACCCATCCTTGGAATACGCGCCCGCGCGAATCTCCTTGCGCAGCGCCTCCGCTATCTCGCTGTAGTTGGCGATCGCCCCTGCTGTCTCGTTGTTTTGCATGTTCGGCAAGTTCCGATGCTTGTTTTACTGCGACGGAAGGAGTTTCTCGAATTCCCTTACACCAAGATGGTGCCAAGCGTCGAGCGTGACGCGCGAGTTGTCGGCGAGAAGGAGCTTCACTATGCCCTTCTTCTTCCACTGCGAACGATCGACGGACTTGATGTCCGAAAGAGACAACTTCTTGCCGCGCCAGACGAAACCTGAGTCGTCGAACTCAAAGCGGAACGAGGCAACCGAGGCGAGATGAAGGCCGATCAGCACCGACGCGAGAAGGCATAGCGCCGTAAAGCCGTACTGCGACTGGATCTTCTGGCGCTTGAACGGCTCGAGCTGAAAACCCTCCGGCGGCTTCGACTTCTCGATCTTCTCGTAGAGCTCTGCCGCGGGGGTGTTAGGATATGCGACAAGACCGTCGTAGCCGAACCAGCATCCCATGCCGAGCATGAGGATGCAGACGGCGAGGTGGCGGTAGAAGAACTCAGGATTGAGCTTGAGTCGTTTCATCTGTCGTCTCCATCGTGGACTGGATCGCCGCGGCAAGGACATATTTTCCATCCGGTTCGAGGACGCGCCCATCTGGCCAGTCCGAGACCGGCTCGACGCAGACGAAGCGCCGCCACGAATCCTCGTCGAAGTCGGGAAGCGTGTAGTCGGTGCCGGGGTTCCACACGACGGCGCGGTCGTTGCCAGAAGACGCAATTGCGACGGCGCGGCGAAGCCCCGAGTCAATCACGGCGAATTCGTGGCGCGGCGACGACGGCAGCGTGAAGATGTGGTCGGTGGAATGGTCCATCACGAGATCGCCAGTCTGCTTGTCGTCCTTGCCTGCGACTCCGTTGAAGAACGAAAGCCCGTCAAGCCCCTTCACCGTCGCGCCGTCGCGCTCACGGAGAAGAATGTAGGGGTGGAACCCGCAGCTAAAGCCGAACGGTTCCTTGCCGGTGTTGGTCGCGGTCATCGTCAGGTTGAGCTTCATCGAAACCGAGACCTTGAGCTCGAGCCTGAAGTCGTGCGGCCATACGGCGCGCGTAGCGTCGTCCGACTTGAGGACAAGCGTCACCTCGGTCATCTCGTCGGAATACTCGCTCGCCTCGACCTCGAACGGCATCGCGCGCGCAAAACCGTGCTGTGGCAGGTCCTTGGAGAAGCGGTTGCCAAACTGCGGGAAGCAGACGGGAATCCCGCCGTGGAACGACTCGCCGCGGTTGTAGTCGCGCTTCGAGGGACGGAAGATGACTTCTGCATGGCCCGTCGGGCGATAGGAGAGGACGTTCGCGCCGAGAAGCGCGACTTCAGCCGTGCCATACTTGTTTGCGAGGACGACGTTCGGGTAGCCGCAGTGTCCCGGGCGGAACACGATGCGGCCAGGCGCGCCATAGCGGGAATTGAGTTGGTCGATGTTCATGATGTGGAAATTATACCAAAATTTTATGCAGAGCAACTGAGATCTTCAGGTCAGCCGTGTAGAACGTGTAGATCGTGTAGAAGCAAGGAGCCGCAAGCAGACGAATCATATACAGTAGATCTTCTACAGAAAAGTCCGACCCTTTTTCGATGCGATCCTTGAAAGCTCGTTCGTCGCGCACATACTGAAATTCGTACAAACCGCCTCTTGGTTGCTCGACACGAGACCAACAAGATCTTGATATGATGGGCACCGTCTCAACGGAACGCCAAACTCCCTAATATATTCCGGAGTGCCACACCGTCCATCCGGCAGTGCAGACACAACAGACGACACCAACGAACATACATTTGAAAGGCAATTGTCAACCGCAGCCGCATCGATGTCATTTGCCGCGACACAAGAAATTACCCTGTGATGTCCGGTGATTTCATAGCTAAAAAGGCGGTCCTCCTCTTGAGTTCCAGAACCAACGTTATGTATTACAAGCGGCACTCCGTCAGGAGATTTTCTGTCGCTGACGATCATACCATGCGGAATTTCTCCACCAATAAGACAAGTCACAATGTCGCCAGGAAAGTAGCAGTCCTTCTCGTTGGTGACCTCTAAAGACCATCCGCTTCGACCAAAGAAACGTTCTAGGTTCAGCACCCGCCTATGATCAATGTTTGGATCAGGGCCAAGCATCTGCCATCTTATCAGCGAAGGATACATTATGAAATGCGCCTTCATGTCCTCGTGAACAAGCCTCTGTAGATCAACCCCCCGCGCTGTTCTGAGCGCGCGGACTATCACGTCGCTGCAGACACCCCTGTCCATGGGAACATCCCCATTTGGATATGGAATATTCCGATACGCAGGATCGTAGGCAACCGTCACCCCGATCTGACCTCGCGCCGCAGAGACGATGTCAATTCCATTTGTCGCTGCGTCAGGCATGCCCCTGTATGGCGATCCGTACTCGATGCCAACTGGCACTTTGCCAAGCACCAACACAACAGCAAGTGCCACAAACACCGCCATTAACACAAGCGGAACCATTTTCCTTATAATTCGACGGAATGTCATCGCTTCCAAGTCTCCATCCTCGTAGCTTCAGCAAGACGTTCACTGGTTCTGTCGCGGCGACTCCGGACCATCCGCCAAAAACTGCTCGAACTCAGCGTGCTCTATCTTCGCCTGCCCGCTCAAGACCTTCTCATATTTATTCGTCTCTCCTGTATACGCAATAAGCCGCTGTACAATATTTGAGACTCCAGGGCTGTCGTATCGATCGGCAAGAATATACGACAGACGCCTTGTCCTGTGCCCTTTCATGAACCATTGCAGGTCATCTGCCGCGATATCACCGGAAGTAGCCAAATCTACATTTCGCGACAAACAATTTAAATAGTAGTCATCTCCAAGTCGCCATGCAGAGGCCAACAAAAGCATCTTCTCCACTTTTGTTGTCGCTATTGCCGAGAAATTTGAATAAACCACCTCAATGTGGTTTGACACAAGCAGACCAAGTTCCGTCTCGGACGCCATCATCCCATCCGGCATACCAAATTCCATCATGTATGTCGGGCATCCTCTATCTCCATTTGGCAACGCCGAGACGCAACTAGCAAGCTGGACATCGACAGCTGCAACGGCATTGCTAACAGCTTCATCGCAGATGGCGACCTGCGACATGAAACACGCAACCGCAAACATTAGACATTTTCTACGAATATTTTTCATTCTACTCCTCCTGCATATTTACGCAATACCGTATCCTGATTGCATGCATTAAAATTACGATTCACATTTAGCATCCCAGCACTTATGCCCCTGCCGTCAAAATCAACTATGCCCACATGCCCTGGAACGCCACCGGTTGCTGGATCGGCCGACACATAGCCAGCTTGCGGAAACTCCAAGACACCCACACAATCCCACCCCTCGATTTCAAAAGAGCGATCACCCCACTCGTTGGCAAGAGGTGGATGCGCACGCCAAAGTCGCCCATGAATAGCCGGAACCTGCAAACCTACTTGAACAGCTCGGTGCGCAACGAAAAGGTTGCATTTGTAAGACTCGTCTCTTCCCGGACTTGCGGAAAAACCATATTGAGCAGGGACCTCGACCAATTCAAGATATGCCGTGGAACCAAGAAACGATTTCGCAAAATTCCGCAAGTCAATCTGCCATTGCTCATCGCAAACTCCGAAGGCTTTCATCTCTCCTATGCGCCTGAAACCCGTATCATGATTCTCGTCCGCATCCCACACATAGAACCGCTCATCCACCCCGCCAGCCGCGACGGACGCGAGCGCGCGAATTTGGTAGATGCCGCCCAACGTCGGCGTGAAGACGAAAGACGCACCCTGTTGTCCGTATGCCGCAAGCTGCCAGCCGTCATACTCTCCGTCCGATTTCAACCGCCTTGCATGCCATATAGCCGACAGAAACGCCCCTGCCCCCTGCGGCTCACATTCAACTTGCATCGCCACCGGTGTGTTTGTCAAGACCACGAGGCCGTCCGCCGGCGCGGAAGGGATAAGGACGTTGCCAGTTCTTACGACCGTCAGGGCCTTCTCGACTGTGTTAGTGGCGCCACCGCTCCAAAACTCCATCCTATACACGACATCACCAACCGCCGCACTCGTTCCAATGCCTTCAACCGTCGCCGAGATGGAAAAACCATCCTCGACAGCCCACTCGCCGACAAGCCCAGGCGCAACGACCTTCTCGCCTCCTGAAAGACAAGTGACACGCACGGTTCCACTTGTCGGCGCGTCGGACGAGAACGACCAGCCGGCCGCCGCAATCTTAGCCGTGCTGACCATATTGCTGTTCAGGAGAATTGCCATCGGCACGTCCAGCGACAGATGCACCTGCGGCGTATCGTTCGTGCCGTATGTGAGGCCGGCAATACACGAGGTGAGCGCGTCGCTTCCGAATGCCGCAGTCACGGAAATGCTCGCCTCCCCCCAACTCGGCATTTCAGAAACGCTTATTTCCGTCGTCTGGGAATTCGGGAAGGCGATGTCCAGACCATCGCTCGCAGACCACGAATATGTAACGTCGTTTGTCCTGCGGCAGTCGTACAGGACAGCTGAAAATGTTATCGAGTTTTCGTCAGGTCCAATATGATTCACATCGGGCGAGCCGCAGAGCCACGGAAGCCACCAAAGCCGCGCGTACCCCATGCCAGCCGCGTAGTCAGTCCAGAAATCGCCGCTGTCGGGAATCCAGCGACCATCGTCCGCATCACCAAAAGAGCGCATCATCGGCGTTCCGCGCATAGTCGGCACATCATCTACGGCAGAGATCGTCACGTTGCTGCTTGGCGGAAACACGGTCAAGTCGTAGGCCGGGCCCTTCTCCATGAGAAACACGTACTCCCCCGCGTTGGTGACGGCGACGGAGAGGTCACCGACCGTGATGCACGTCGTCTCGGGCGGGTCATCCGCGACGGAGACGGTGAGCTTGTAGAGCCCGTTCGTCAGGCCTTCGCCCACCTGCGCGTCGACCCACTGCGGGTAGCCAACGGCAAGGATCTCGGTCGCGTTCGTGAAGTTCGCCGTAACCCATTCGTCGTCCTGCCCAAAGCCACTGTGCAGGAACGGCAGCGTCCGCGGCAAAAATGCCGCGACGCCGTTTGTCGTGACCGAGACATCGCCGTTGCGGAAAAGCTCGATGCGTCCGTCGAACGGCTCGCCGTTGATCCGCCCGTCGCGGGCGCTTGACCACTCGAACGCGCAGCTGTTCGACGAA
>JAZSOG010000045.1:0-2411 GCA_045536845.1 Kiritimatiellia bacterium
CATCGGCATTACCTACGCGTCCAAGCGCGACCAAAACCGCAAGTGGCGCTTCACGCTCCGTCCCGAAGGGCGAAGCTTGGCGCGGAGAGTTTTTTAGACGGGAGTAACAGAATTGAGAAAGGTGCGAATGCATGAAAGACATTGAGCGACTTGAGGAAACTGTTGTTAGCGGGACGAAGTCGCAGCGTTCTGCCGCGGCCTATCAGCTTTATTGGAATATTAGGGACGGCAAGGGAGCGTCGCCAGACAAGAGACGTGCGATGAAGTATTTGCGTGTCGCGGCAGAGAACGGCTTGATCGAAGCCATGTACCAAATGGGTTGGCATTACGACACTGGCACTTTTGTTGAAAGGAATATCGTAAAGGCCATTGACTGGTATCGCAAGGCGGCGGATAAGGGCGATGCGTGGGCGCAGGTTGATTTGGGGCAGATATATCTTGACGGTGAGCGAGGCGTGGATAAGGATTATATCCAAGCCGTAAGATTGTTTCGCAAGGCAGTGCGCAAGAATGATGAACTTGCTTTCTTCAACCTCGGTCTTTGCTACGACTTTGGGAAAGGTGTGCGGCAGTCCGACAGGCTGGCGTGCAAGTTTTATTCAAGGGCGGCTTTGCGCGGTCATGTGGCTGCGATGTGCAATCTTGGGGCTATTTTGGCGGATTACGATGGTTCTCAAAGGGATGGTATATTATGGACTCGCCGTGCGGCACTGCGGGGGGATGACGTGGCGCAACACAATCTTGGCGAGTGGTATGCGAACGGCGAGTGCGGTCTGAAGAAGAATCGCAGGCTTGCGCTGAAATGGCTTAAGATGTCTGCTGGGAATGGAAACAAGAAAGCTGCAAAGTCATTAGCAAGACTCACGGCTCTCAAACTCTCTTAATCCTGTCAATCCTGTAAATCCTGTCTAAAACAGAAAAAGAAAAGAAAGGCCTCCGCCGATGAAAACAACTCTTCTGACCGACCTGACAGTCGATGACATCTGCCGCGGATTCGTCTACAACGAGCTCGAGGGCAAGGGGCTCTTCGGCTGGGACGGAAAACTCGTCATCCAGCCGGAATACCAGCGCAACTACATCTACGCTGACGGCAAGAAGGACGTAGCCGTAGTCGATTCGCTCTTGAAGGAATATCCGCTCGGGCTCATATACTTCGTGAAGGTGGGCGATGACCGCTACGAGGTTCTCGACGGACAGCAGCGCATCACGAGCTTCGGGCGGTTCGTGCGCGGCAAGTTCCCGGTCGTGGACGCGGAAGGGATGCCGCACTACTTCGACGGACTCAACGCTGAGGAACAGGAACGTATTCTCGGATCGAAGCTGACGATCTACGTCTGCGAGGGCGCGGAGACCGAAATCAAGGAGTGGTTCAAGACGATCAACATCGCTGGCGTTCCGCTTGTCGAGCAGGAGCTCTTGAACGCGATCTACTCGGGTCCGTTCGTGACGGCGGCGAAGGAGGTGTTTTCCAACTCCGGCAACTCGGAGATGCAGAAGTGGAAGTGCTATGTCGCGGGCGACGAACAGCGGCAGAAGATTCTGGAGACGGCGCTCAAGTGGGTTTCGGGCGGAGAGGTGCAGGACTACATGGGGCGACACCGCTTCGACAAGGACTGCCGGGAGCTGAAGGCGTACTTCACGAGCGTCATAGACTGGATCGACGGCGTGTTCAAGGGCGTGAAGGACGAAATGTGCGGTCTCGAATGGGGGCGGCTCTACGAGACATACCGCAAGACGGCCTACAATCCCGAGAAGGTCTGGCGGCGCGTCGAGGAGCTTTACGGCGATGAATTCGTGACGGACAGACGCGGCATTTTCGAGTATGTGCTTGGCGGAGAGAAGGAGACGCGGCTTCTCAACGTTCGAGTTTTCAGCGACAAGGAGAAGAAGCAGGTCTATGCGCGGCAAACTGCGGACGCCGAGAAGCGCGGCGTTTCGAATTGCCCGCTGTGCGCGGTCGGACACGAGGCGAGCGCGAAGCGGATCTGGAAGATTGGCGAGATGGACGCAGACCACGTGACGGCTTGGTCAAAGGGCGGGGCGACCGACATTTCGAACTGCCAAATGCTTTGCAAGACCCACAACCGCGCGAAGGGGAACAGGTAAAGGAAGAAATATGGTAAAATACCCACATGAAGTTTGGCGCGGCGATTTTTGTGGTGGTACTTTTCGCTCTCTCCGCCTTGGCGGCGGAGAGGGTTGAGGTGCTGACATTGCCTCCGAGCCTCTTCGCGGACACGGAGGTGTCGACGAACGTCGTCGTCAACAGAAGGCGCAACGACGTCAAGGCGTTCGACGTCTCCATGGAGCTGGCGGGGTCGGTCTCCAACAGCGTGCAGATCGCGTTCGGCCGCGACGCGGACGGCGACGGGAACCTCGCTCCCGGCGAGACCGCGCTTGTCCTCGGATGG
>JAZSOG010000051.1:0-10038 GCA_045536845.1 Kiritimatiellia bacterium
CCATCCGAGGACAAGCGCGGTCTCGCCGGGAGCGAGGTTCCCGTCGCCGTCCGCGTCGCGGCCGAACGCGATCTGCACGCTGTTGGAGACCGACCCCGCCAGCTCCATGGAGACGTCGAACGCCTTGACGTCGTTGCGCCTCCTGTTGACGACGATGTTCGTCGACACCTCCGTGTCCGCGAAGAGGCTCGGAGGCAATGTCAACACCTCAACCCTCTCCGCCGCAAAAGCGGAGAACACGATAAACGCCACCGTCAAAATCGCCGCACCAAACTTCATGCGGGTATTTTACCATAAATCCCCACCTTCCGCGTATCCCCCGACGACAGAAGGGAGGAGCCGCGAAGCGGGCGCTATGCGGGGTGCGAGCAGGTCGGGCGTAGGCCGCACCATCGGGCGGCGCGGCGATTTTCAGCCCTAAGTCGAAACGCGCTCCGCCGCGTACGCGCCACCGCTATTCAACGTGCAAGCGTCTCGACATGGTCAAGCAGGTTTGTGCAAGAGTCAACGAGCTGGGCACCGCCTACGACGCAAATCGCGGTGGAAGACGTCATTGCGTCGATTTCATCGGCGAATGCGCGAAGGTCCTGCTTCGTTGTCTTGAGCATTTCCGATCGGGTGCGCTGCAGGTCGTCAGGTGTGCGGCCGGAAAGCCACAATGACGACGCAGAGTATGTCTCGGCGCTTGGCGTCTGGTACGGCTCAGACTTTGCGACGGCGCTCACTATCTGGCTGTCGATCGAGTCGTCGCCGTCCGCAAGCGCCCTGAGGGCCTTGCCGCACCCGGCATACACGTCAAGCGTGCGCGCCGGCTTTGGGTCGTTCCATGACGACCAACTTGCGTCGCCGCTGCGACCAACCCCGAAATTGCCGCCGTAGGCACCGCCCTTAACGCGTATCTCCTCCCAGAGATAGCCATACGAAAGCGCGCGAGCGGCAATAATCGCCTTTCCGCTGTACGGGTTTTTGACTGGATGGGCAACCATGGCCGTTCCGCTTATGGTGCCCAAAGTGCGGAAACCCTCCTTCTTCCTCGGGAACGGCTTGATTTCCTGACGCGGCCCGATCTTGCCGCGCGGGAACGCCTCTGCAATGCGCTCAGCCCAGGAAAGCGGAATGTTGTCGGGCAGGCACACGACGAGACGGTCTCTCGTAAAGAGCTTTGCGGCGAGGCCGGCGAGACGCTTGGCGTAGTCCGCGCCATGTTCTGCGAAGTCGTCGTCCGCCTTCTGCAGATGACGGATGTGGGCAATGCCGCCGACGATTTCGTCCATCGCGCCACGAGATGTCAGCTGCGCGGTTGCTCGGCTTTTCGCGAAATGGGAGCCCGAGATTCCGTTCGGCATCTGCTCCGCGTCAAGACGATCCTGTCTAAGCAGCTTGCCAATCGCCTTTATGTCGTCAAACTGCGTCTCTCGCAGAACTTCGGAAGTGAAGGAGAGAGCATCGTCCGCCCGAGACTCGAGAGATGATACCCTGACGGTGAAATATGGACGTCCCTCGCCGTCCTTTGGCGAGGAATAAACGCCCACAGACGAGTAAAAGCGCCCAAGGCGTCCGTCACGGAAGTTGCGCAGGTCGTCAAGCGAACGACGAGACGTGCGAAGGT
The DNA here is from genome assembly GCA_045536845.1 of Kiritimatiellia bacterium. Lineage (GTDB taxonomy): Bacteria > Verrucomicrobiota > Kiritimatiellia > RFP12 > UBA1067 > UBA1067. The sequence goes on from JAZSOG010000051.1 coordinate 1,610, forward strand.
TCGTGAAAAGATGCGCGAGGAAGGGAAGGTCGGCAAGCTCCTCGGCCGTAAAGTCCTCTGCGCTGAAATGGCACTCGGCGTGGAGAATTCCATTTGCATGAGTGTGCGGACGCACAACCGTCACTCCGCCAGCCTTGACGATTTCGCGGGGGATGTAAGTGCCCTTCTCCGGAATGTCGGACAGCGACAGGCGCGGGAGCTTCGCAAGGTGCTCTGGTTTGGACGGACTTGCCTGGAACTTCTTAAGGGCGCTGCATTCTGCAAGCACCTTGTCGAGTTCCTCTTTGCTCCATCCGGCCTTTATCGCGGCGAGCGCTTTCTTTTCCGCCTCGGCGTGCTCCGCGGCAATCGTCTTGGAAGGCGTCATCGTAAGCTTCACGACGTGCGGATTATCGATAAAGCATTCCTTGAGCAGCTTCTCGAACCAGCCGGACGCGATCTTCCCGCGAAGCGAGGCGAATATCGCATCGTTGCGGAACGCATCTGCCGGGTCGCCGCCGTAGTTCCAGAATTGGGACGCATCGAAATAGATATCAAGCCCGCGCGGCGTGGAGCCGGTGTCTTTCTCCCTGACATGAAACTCGGTGCGGTCGAGAATCGCCTCTATGCGGGCGTGGTCGAGCCCTTCTGCGGCAAGGCGGGAAAGCGTTTCGCGAATCGTTTTGCGGACGGCATCGACATTCTCGGCCTTGACGCCCTTGACCGTCAATCCAGACCTTATCTGCGCCATCTGGCTGCAGCCCCAGTAGAGGTCTTCGCAAAGCCCCGTGTCGACGAGCGCCTTTTTCAGCGGTGACGAGTTTTCTCCGGCAATCACGGAGACAAGCACTTCAAGCGCGCGGCTTTTCTCTCGCTCGTCGAAGCGCCCGCACACCCATCCAGTCGCGACATACACCTTGCCCTCGGTCTTTTCGTCCGCCCCTATCTCGTATTCCATCGTCTTCTCGGCGCTGACTGGACGCTGAAACTTAACGGGCGCGTCCACGACCTTGCGCTCATACGACGAAAGGAAGCCGTCGAGCTTCGCAAGAACCGCCTTGACGTCCATGGTTCCGTCGAGGAATATGCGTGCGTTGGACGGATGGTAGAAGCGGTTATAGAAGTCCTTGTACATCTCGAACGTGAGCGTCGGTATCGCTGCGGGATCGCCACCAGACACAAAGCCATACGTAGTGTCGGGGAAGAGCAGTCGGGAGACCTCGGTGTAAAGCCGTCTTTCGGGGTTTGAAAAGCCACCCTTCATCTCGCTGTACACAATGCCATTACGCTTAAGCTCGCCGTCAGGCCCGTCCAGCTCGTAGTGCCATCCCTCCTGCTTGAACGCCAATGGAGACTTGACACTCAATGGATGGAGGACTGCGTCCATATAGACGTCCATGAGGTTGAGCAATTCCTGCTGGTTGCGCGAGCATACAGGATAGCAGGTGCAGTCCGGAGACGTGAATGCGTTCAGAAACGTCGCAAAGGAGCCCTTTGCAAGCTGCACAAACGGATCCTTCACGGGATATTTCTCGGAACCGCACAGCACCGAGTGCTCGATTATGTGCGGCACCCCCGTATCGTCGTACGGCAGAGTGCGGAAGCCAATGGCGAATGTCTTGCAGTCGTCGTCACGATCAAACCAGACTAGCTCGGCGCCGTTCTTCTCGTATTCCATCCGAACCATCCGCCCCTTGATCTCGGGGAGATCCGTGACCGACTTCACTGCAAACCCGCTTACCTTGTCGCCAACGGCGAACGTTTCGGCGGCACAAATGGACATCGCCGCTCCTGCGAAGACGGCGACAATCGAGATTATGGCTTTTTTCATTTGTCTCCCGTTTCGTTAAGTGAAAACCCCTTCATCACTCCGCCTTGGCTGGCTTTGCCTGCGCGGCGAGGAACGCCGTTGCGTCTGCCATCGCGCGGTCGGTGAGCGCCATAAGGCACCAGCGCTGCATCGAGCTTGCCGACGTCTTGTCGGAACCGGCGGGGCTGAACAGCGGAATCGGGCCCCAGATAAGGGCGGAGTAGCGCTCGGAATAGTCGTAGTGCATGAGAAGCTTGCCGGTGGCGACTTCGTAGACCTTTAGCTTCGCGTTCCATGTATGAACGCCGTAGTCTGCCGTGAACAGCGAGAAGACGGTCCATGCGGCCTCGGCCGCGCGTTCACCGTCGCTAACGAAAGGCCCGTCAAACTTCACCTCAATGCGGTATTCCGGCTTGTCGGTCTTCGAGTTGAAACCATTGAGCTCGAGGATTTCCGTCGCGCGGTCGATGAAGGCAGACGTCGCACGCGTCTGCGGGACGTACGTCTCGGTCATCACGGTCGAAGGTCCCCAATAGCCGTAGTGGCGGCGGTAACTGTAGTGGTAGCGGTACGCCGTCTCGTATCCATAGACGACTTCGTACGTAGTGACGAACGCCTCGAAGCCCGAGAGCTGCACCTTGATGTCCGCATTTCCGGCTGAGGACATCTCGACTGCGGGATAGTCGCTCTCGAATATGGTGAAGCAGCCCGCAAAGGCGAGCAGCGACAAGGTCATTATGGTCTTTTTCATTTTTTCCTTAGCTCCCCTGCTCGCTTGAGCACTTGGTCGGACATCTCCTTGTTGCCGAGGCGACGAAGGCACATGCCGTATTTTAAGACAGCCGACGCATCCGTCGGGTTTATGACAACCATTGTCTCATAGCACTTTGTCGCGGCAACGACGTTGCCCACGGCGAGAAGCGCCTCTGCGTTGCGTGAAAGCCTGTCGAGACGGTCGAGCAGCATCGGGTCGCGCGGATTCCTGAGCATGGCGCGCGCCCACACTTCGGTGGCATCGTCCGCCTTGCCCTCGGCGGCGATTAGGTCGCCCTCTATTATAAGACGCCGCACAACCTGCATCGAACGGATCTCCTGAAAGACGCGGCGACTGATGTCTTCGTCAACATCGCCTTGCGAGACCCAGTCGAGAGGCGGTATCTCCGTCGTCACGAAGAACTCCGGGCGCACAGTGACCGACAGATTGTTCGTCGTCGCAAAAGCACCCGCGACATCCGAGAGGTTGCCGACATAGCTTGCAAACACGTCGGAAAACGCAGTCGCCTTTGCCTCGGCAAGCGCCTCGAACGCCACTTCGCGCGAAAAGACGTCCATCATCGCGTCGAGCTTTATCTTCCGTGGCGAGCGGCGGCCTACGAAAACCCACTCCTCAGCGCTCGGCATCCAGAGATGCGCCGACTCGCACGGGAATGACTCGACGGCCTCCTTGAAGTCCGCGGCGCTCATGTCCTTTACCGCAAGGCGCCACGCAAGGATGCCGGATTCGCCTGTGCGATCAAGGGCGGCGGAAAGCTTTTCGGGAGTCGCCCTGCCGGCGAGAAAGACGATGTCGAACTTCGATTCCGCGGTGGCCTCCTCGTTCGAGACGCAGATCACGCCGAACGAAGAGAGAAACGGCCTGAACGTCTCGGCCTTGTCGTCTGCGAGCAACACTCGCGTCGCAGTGGGCTTCTCGAGCGCGGCGATGCAAGCGGTAGTTATCTTTACTGGGCGAAACGAACTTTCCTCCGGCTCGGCCTTCGTCGGCTTCTTGGTGTCGTCGCCGGCCTTCCCGCATCCTGCGACGACGAGAAGGAGCACGACGCAGACGAGCGCGCGGCGTATCGCCTCGACGCACTTCGGGACGACGCCCTTGCGGCGCTCGACTGCCGCCGCCGCGCGCGCGCCAAGCCCGCCGTCATCGGTGAACGAGGTTTTAACGAATTCGCCAAGTTCCTTTTCGTCCTTCACCTGGCGTATGGCGTCGGCCGCAAGAAGATCGCTCATGACGGGACGGAAGTTTTCGGTATAAGGTCCAACGGCCGTCGGCTTTCCGCAAAGGCACGGCTCGATCATGTTCTGGCTCCCGTGGGCGCAGAGAGACTTCCCGACGAACACGACGTCGGAGATCCCGTATAGCCCCATCAGCTCGCCAGTCGTGTCGGCAAGGTAGACTGGAGTGGAGGAGTGGGGGAGTGGAGGAGTGGAGGAGTCTTTTCGACTGCGCCGGATGCACGAAAAGCCGGCGGATTTGATGTTCGCCTCGACGGCGTCTGCCTTCTCGAAGTGGCGAGGGGCGATGACGAGCTTGACTTGCGACTCGCCGCTCTGCGACTTTGCGATATCGGAATAAATGCGGAGAAGCGCCTCGTCCTCGCCCGGCCAAGTAGAGCCGCCGAGAAGTATGCGCCCTGGGCCTATCCACTCCCGAAGCTCGCGTTCCTTCGCCTCGTTGCGGTGCGCGACGTCGAACTTGAAGCTGCCTGTCACCTCGACGATTCTTTCAGGAGCGCCAGCGGCGACAAGGCGAGTCGCGTCGAGATCGGACTGCGCGAAGATGCGGGCGAACGACGAGAGGACGTCGCCGAAGAACCAGCGGGCTGCCTTGTAGCGCGGCGCGCTGCGGTCGCTGACGCGTGCGTTTATGAGGAAGACGGGTATGCGATAGCGTCGCGCCGTCCAGATGAAGTTTGGCCATATCTCGCTTTCGGTGAGGACTACCGCACGAGGACGGACGGTCTTCAACGCACTCTTTACGAAGTTCGGGAAATCGAGCGGATTGTATATAAGGACATCGCGCTCGGAGATTTCCTTCTCCGCCATCTTCCAGCCGGTGGAACTCGTCGTGGAAAAGACAAACTTTACACCTGGCTCGATCTTTCGCCATTCGCGCATCAGCTGGCCCGCGACCTGGACCTCACCTACGGAAACGGCATGGATCCAGACGAACCCGCCTTCCCTGAACTTTGCTAGCACCTCGTCCGGATAGAGAGCGAACCTATCGCCCATCCGCGCGGCATATCCGCCGCGCCTCAGCATGCGGACGATAAATCCAGGCAAGAGGAACGGATAGACGACGGCGAACAGCAGGTTATAGACAACCTTCTTCACGCCTCACGCCGCCTTCAGACCTCTGTATTAGCGGGGATGCTTTCCTTGACATCCTTGCCGCAGTTGATGACCGAGCCGGTGCCGATCGTGATCCACGGCATTGTGGAGGAGTTGGCGAAGAAGGAAACGTTGTTCTCGACCTTTACGCCAGAGGCGACGACGGTGCCAGGGCCCATGTTGACGAAGTCGCCAACGTGTGCGTCGTGACAGACGACGGCGTTTGCGCCGACGATTACGAAGCGCCCGAGCTCGGCGCCCACCTGAACGACTGCGCCGGCGGCGATGAACGCGCCTTCGAGGAAGTCGGTGGTCGGGGAAATCTGCGCCTTCGGGTCGATGATCGCCGGGAAGTCGTGCCCGCACAGGCGCTTCGCGATGTCGGCGCGCTTCGAGTTCTTGCCGACGGCAATGAAGACGGACGCGCCAGGATAGTCACGCGACGCCTCTTCGATCGAGCCAAGGATCGGGAAACCTTCGAAATTGTCGCCCTTCTTCCACTTCGGGTCGTCGTCGGCATAGCCGATGATGTTCCACTGCGGCTGCTGCGAAAGCGCGTTGATGCGCTCGACGGTCCAGATTGCCTCGCGGCCGAAGCCGCCTGCTCCTACGATGAAAAGGTCTCTCATTGGATTTCTCTCCTTGTGCTTGGGTAGATTATACCATAATTTGCTATAATAGTGCCGTGAAAAGAGTCATTGAATCTCTTGCCGTGATTGTCACCGCCCCGCTGTGGGTCCCGATTGCCGCGCTCGTCGCTGTCGCAATCCTGATCTTCAACGGCCGCCCGGTCCTTTTCAGGCAGGAACGCGCTGGAAAAGGCGGCCGCGTCTTCACGATGCTCAAGTTCAGGACGATGCGCGCCGGCGAGGGGACTGACGCCGAGCGGCTTACCCGTCTCGGGCGGTTCCTTCGTGCTACCTCTTTAGACGAGCTGCCGCAGCTCCTGCACGTCCTTTCCGGCAAAATGGCCCTCGTCGGCCCACGGCCGCTACCCTCGAGGTATCTCCCGCGCTATTCGCCCGAGCAAGCACGCCGCCACGAAGTCAGGCCCGGCATCACCGGCTGGGCGCAGGTGAACGGCCGCAACGCTCTTTCTTGGGAGGAGAAGTTCCGTCTCGACGTCTGGTACGTCGACAACCGCTCGCTTCTCCTCGACCTCAAGATCCTTTTCCTCACCGTCTTCAAAACAGCGAGCCGAGATGGCATCAACCATCCCGGCTCGGATACAATGGACGAATTCCTCGGCTGATCAGCGGCCCCTACTCGTCGCTCTTGCCAACCTGTGTCGCGGTTGATCGCTGCATCAGTCCACACGAAGCGGTAGAATATAGTTGATATTACTTCGTCGCCAAGCATAAGTTTTCCATTCTCACCGCGCCCTGCCACCGCAAAACCTGAATATGGCACAGGCCACCACTGACAAGCAGACCACAATTTTAACCATGACATTTCCCAGTCAAAACATGTTTTAAGCCAATTCGCTTCATTGTCATTTTTGCGGAAGCGGGAATTCCTCGTTAAGCCACCTCGGCACAACACCATAGCATTGCTCATGGAATTTCAAGGCGTAATTACGGTAATAGGACACCCAATCGCTTTCTGACTTCATGCCCAAATCTTCCGCCTGCCAACGAGGCCTCTGCAGACACCATTTTAGTTCTTGCCTGAGCTGCATCCTTGTAACACTTTGACCCGACGCCAAATGCTCTTTCCACTCGTCAAGGAGAGATAGTGCCACCGTCGCAAACGCATCGTCATTTCTCTCCTTGAACTCCTTAAGAAAATCGCTGATCCCTCTGAAGACAACCATATCATACTCGCGCATGCGGCTAGCAAAAAAACCATTTGCCAGCATTGAGCATCCGATTATATTCTCCGCCACAACGTTCGCCCTTATGAACCGTTCAAACTCGGACACCGAGGAGAACTGCCGCGCCTTGACATCAGGCATCCAGAATTGTTCACGGAATGATGTTTGCAGCACCTCAATCGCCTTGTCGAGCCGATATTTTCCCAGCCGCGCAACATTGTTTGAAATGCTACAAAAAATCTCCTGCATGGTCTCAAATTGCAGATTGTTGTAGGCGTTTTCAATCTTCTCAAAAGCATGATAGCACTTCAGAGCATCTTCTTCTGTTAGCGGCTCTTCCTGATGTTCCAATGCCGTCTCGGTGGCTGACGCCGATTTAGTCTCGTGACATGCTCCGCAATTGCAGCTTCGCGTCAAGCGCAAGGTTGCAATTATCAAGAGCGCCGCGATGATGCCTGTAGCCAATATCGCGATCTTCTTTACCATAGCGGATGTGTCCATTGAACTGTTTTCCCATCAAGTAAAATACGACAATTTCTGCTCCGAGACAGCCAATGCCCGAACTTGTCGATTCGCGTCGTACCGACTTCGTCTATCCGAAATGTCTGCGTGTACAAGTCTGTTCTCCCGCCAATCAAAAGCGGACGCGTAGTGCTGTTAGTGTGCGCCTCATATTCGGGAACAGGCAACGCTCCAAATGTGTCCCCGTCAGACATGAGCCTCCCCCATCCAATTGGAATGTTCCATATCAATTGCCCAGCAGACCAGTTCCTATACAACCCACCACCTGCATGGTCAACAGTCCATCGGTTGCCTTCTTGAATATGCCGCGAAAGCCCAGCTCCGGCATCGATACTGTGCGTCATAAATCCAGTGAAGTTGGTGCTGGCAAAATAACCCGCAGGAACATTAGTTTCGCAACATGGAATCTCCGCAACCCTTATGCCTTGAAACGAAACCGTCATAGGCCCGATGTAGTTAGTCGTCACCAATGTGCTTTGCCCTGACTCTCCTAGATCATGACATCCTTCCCATGTAGCCTCAGGCGTGATAACTGTCTTTGGCTCGACAAGCATGATGTCTGGAGTGTAGGACGAATCGGCATAGAAAATCGTAGGATCTGGTGTATAGCTCGCAGCTATAGGACATACATATATTCGGTGTTTGTCGGACTCGTCGATATTGCCACCGAACTGGTCGTAATAATAGAATCTATCGCCCAAATCTCCTTTGGTCGCACTAAAGGTCACCGACAACGACTCTGGATAGTGGACGAACCTAACCTTCTCCCCCACTCCATAGACGTGGCGGTTCGTGCAGGGGTTCTCTGGTGCCTCGTAGACAGCGACAAGTTCAAGCCGAATTGATGTCATAACGCATTCGTTCGTCGAAATGTCGCTGGTGTCGCAGTCTGCTATTGTCGCAGTCACCACAATATCCTCAGCCGTCGCGCTCTCCGCCGCCCCTTCGTAGACAATCGCATAAGAAACCTGTGTATCTGCTGGAACAGCTACAGACGCAGTAGGAAGATCAGGGCCGGAAATGCGCGTCAGCTTTACGAGGTTAGAGGACGCGACCGATAGCGTTCCTCCATTCGGGCCGCCATTGGCGACGATGTTGAGCCGTGTGCGCGTCGAGTTCTTGCCGACCCACTGCCCCGGCAGATTCTCGTATGCGTCCTCGAATATGACTGCCGACTTCGAAAACGAAGCCGAAACTGAC
>JAZSOG010000016.1:0-32859 GCA_045536845.1 Kiritimatiellia bacterium
GGCGTCTCGCCCTCTCTGTGCGCGGCAAAAGTGCCGCGCCCGCCTTTGGCGGTGCGATGGCGAAGAGGCGGGTCTGGGTAGGTTAGAGTCGATTGGGGTCGGCTCCGCAAGACGCGCGGAGCGCGGGAAGATCGAGAAGGCGGGCGGCTCGGTCGCCTGACGCAAACGGACAAAGCGGCAAAAAGAAAGGGCCCGCTTGTGCGGGCCCTTTCTTTTTGCACGCCTATTTAAAGCGTCAGGCGACCGAGCCGCCGGCCTTCTCGATCTTCGCCTTCGCGGAGGCCGAGCAGGGAACCTTGACGGTGAGCTTCTTGGTGAGCTCGCCGTTGCCGAGGATCTTGATCTTCGGACGCTTGTTGTCCGAGAAACCCGCCTTGGCGAGCGTCTCGACCGTGATCTCGGCACCCGCCTCGAACTTCTTCTCGAGGTCGGAGACGTTGACCGCGAGCGCCTTGGCGTTGAAGCGGGCGTTGTTGAAGCCGCGCTTCGGCAGGCGACGGACGAGGGGCATCTGGCCGCCTTCGAACGTCAGCTTGTGCTTGTGGCCCTTGCGAGCGCCCGCGCCCTTGTGGCCGCGAGTGGAGGTCTTGCCCATGCCCGAACCGCAGCCGCGGCCAACGCGCTTCCTGCGCGAGCGGGCTCCGGGGGTGTTAGTCAAGTTATGCAGTTCCATCTTGTGATTCCTTTCACTTATGCGCGGATCGCCGCGATCTCCTCGGCCGAACGGAGCTTCATGAGCGCGTTCATAGTGGCCTTGACCACGTTGAGCCGGTTCTTCGAGCCGAGCGACTTGCCCACCGCGTCGCGGATGCCGGCCGCCTCGAGGACGGGGCGCATGCCGCCGCCGACGATGAGGCCCGTGCCGTCAGGGGCGGGCTTCAAAATCACGCGGCCGCCATCGCAGACGCCTTCGACGTCGTGCGGGATGGTCTTGCCCTTCATGGTGATCTTGCGCATGTCCTTGCGAGCGGCCTCGCCGCCCTTGCGGATTGCATCGGCGACCTCGTTGGCCTTGCCGAAACCTACGCCGACCTTGCCCTCCTTGTCACCGACGACGATGACGGCGGAGAAGCTCATGCGGCGACCGCCCTTCACGGTCTTGGCGCAGCGGTTGATGAACACTGTGTGCTCGTCGAGCTCGTCGCCCTGTTCCTGCGGACGCTTGTCACGATTCATAGCCATGGTTACTTGTCCTCCTTCTTCGCGCTGACGGAGAGACCGGCCTCGACGGCCGACTCGACGATAGCCGCGACGCGGCCCGTGTACTTGAAGCCGCCGCGGTCGACGACCACGGTCGAGATGCCGGCGGCCTTCGCGGCCTCCGCAGCCCTCGCGCCGAGGCTCTTCGCGACTTCGGTGTTGGCCTTCTCGTCCTTGAGCGTATTCGCCTGGGCGAGAGTCTTGCCCGCGTCGTCGTCGATGAACTGGACGTACATGTGCTTGTTCGTCACGCAGATCGACATGCGCGGACGCTCCGCGGTGCCGACTACGCGCTGACGGAGGCGCAGGTGGCGCTTCTGACGCTGATCTTTGCGATTGAACATACTTTAGCTCCTTGCGCCCTGGATTAGGCGACCTTCTTGCCCTGTTTGCGGCGGATGTGCTCGCCGACGTACTTGATGCCCTTGCCCTTGTAGGGCTCGGCCGGGTAGTACGAGCGGATGCGGGCGGCTGCTTCGCCAACCAGCTGCTTGTCGATGCCCTTGACCGTCACCTGGAGGCCGTCGTTCTCGACGGTCACCGTGAGACCCTCAGGGACCACATAGACCTTCGGGGAGGCGAAGCCGAGCGAAAGCGCGAGCTCCTTGCCCTTCAGGACGGCCTTGAAGCCGGTGCCCTCGATCGAGAGCTGCTTCTGGTAGCCAGTGGACACGCCGATCGACATCGAGTTGATCAGCGCGCGGGCGAGACCGTGGAAGTTGCCGTTCTTCTTGTCGTCGTCGCATTCGACGATGACCTTGCCGGCCTCCACCTTCGCCGTGATGCCTTCATGCATCGTGTAGGAGAGCTCTCCGAGCTTTCCCTTGACCGTCACCTTCTGCCCGTCGACCGTGGCTGTGACGCCATCGGCGAGCTTGACGGGTTCTTTACCGATTCGAGACATTGTCTTTGGCTCCTGATTATGCAACTGTGCAGATTACCTCGCCGCCGAGCTTCTCCTTCTTGGCCTGGGCGCCGCTCATGACGCCCTTGGAGGTCGAGAGGATGACGAGCCCCATTCCGTCGAGGACGGAGGGGATCTTGCTGACGGGAGCGTAGCGACGAAGACCCGGCTTCGAGACGCGCTTGAGCTCTGTGATGGCGGGAACCGCCTTGTCGGAGTACTTGAGCGTGATGACGAGCTTCTTCGGGAATTCGGAAGTCGTGACGGCGTCGGCGATGTAGCCGGACTCCTTCATGACGCGGGCGATCTCGCCCTTGAGGTTGCTCGCGGGGGTCGCGACGGAGTGAAGGCGGGCCTTCTGTCCGTTGCGGATCGTCGTGAGCATGTCGGAAATGGGATCCATTGTCATTTCGGTGATTCCTTTCCTTTTGGTTACCACGAGGCCTTCGTCACGCCGGGGATAAGACCGGCGACGGCGAGTTCGCGGAAGCAAAGACGGCAGACGCCGAACTTGCGGAGATACGCGTGGCGGCGACCGCAGCGCTGGCAGCGGTTGTACGCGCGCACCTTGAACTTGGGCGTCCTCTTCTGCTTTTCAATGAGACACTGCTTTGCCATGGCTTAGTTCCTTCCTGCGAACGGCATTCCCATGGAGACGAGAAGCTCCTTGGAGGCCTTGTTGTCGGTGGAGCTCGTCACGAACGTGATGTCCATGCCGGAGTGCGCCGAAGACTCGACGAGCTCGGGGAATATCGTGTGCTCCTTGATGCCGAGCGTGTAGTTGCCGCGCCCGTCGAAGCCCCTGTTGGAGACGCCGCGGAAGTCGCGGATCCTCGGAAGGGCCGCCGAGATGAGGCGGTCTGCGAACTCCCACATGCGCTCGCCGCGCAGCGTGACCTTCGCGCCGATGACCATGCCCTCGCGGAGCTTGAAGTTCGAGATCGACTTCTTCGCCTTGCAGAGCAGGGGCTTCTGGCCGGTGATTGCCGCGAGGTCGTCGACGAGGGTCTTCTGCTCGTCCTTGGAGACGATGCCGAAGCCCATGTTCACGACGATCTTCTGGAGGCGGGGAACGAGCATCCTGTTCGCGGTGCCGAGCTTCTTCTCGAGCTCGGGAACCATGCGGCTCGCGTATTCGTCCTTTAGTCTTGCCATGATGATTCGTTCCTTCCTTAGAGGGCCTTGCCGCTCTTGACCGAGATGCGGGCCTTCTTGCCGTCCTTCTCGCCGGTCCTGACGCGGACGCCTGCCTTCTTCTCGGCGTCGTAGGGCATCAGCTTGCAGAGGCGGATGGGCAGTTCCTTGTCGATGAGTCCGCCGGCGGTCTTCTCCGTGCGGCGCATCGCCTTCTTGTGGACGTTGACTCCGCCTACAACGGCGGTGCCCTTCTTGGGATCCACGCTGATCACCGTTCCCGTCTTCCCAGCGTCGTTGCCGCTGATGACGATGACGGTGTCGTTCTTCTTGATACGTGCGATAGCCATTTTAAGAGCTCCTTCTCAGACAACTTCCGGCGCGAGCGACAGGATCTTCATGTAAAGACCGTGCACGGCGTCGTTGTCCTTGTTGATTTCGCGCAGTTCGCGCGGAACGGGGCCGAACACGCGCGAGCCGATCGGGTTCTTCTTGGAAGAGTCGAGCAGCACACACGCATTCTGATCGAAGCGGACCGACGAGCCGTCCGCACGGCGGATCGGGTTGCCGGTGCGGATGACGACCGCGGTCGCGACCGAGCCCTTCTTGACTGCGCCCGTGGGGGACGCTTCCTTGATGGCGACGCGGATGAAGTCGCCGAGATGGGCGTACTCCTTGCGCTGCCCGAGGATGCGGAAGCACATGGCGCGCTTGGCGCCTGTGTTGTCCGCGACTACGAGGTTGGAGAGTTCCTGAAGCATGACCTACTCCTTACTTCACGATGCGCCAGCGCTTCGTTGCGCTGAGCGGACGCGTTTCCATGATTGTGACGGTGTCGCCGACCTTTGCGTCGTCGGCCTCGTCATGCGCATGGTAGTTCTTGGTGCGCGTGACGACCTTGCCGTACACGGGGTGGATTTCGCGGTACGAAACCCGTACTTTGACGGTCTTCGCGCCAGACTTCGAGACGACGACGCCCTTGCGGACCTTGCGCGCGCCGCGGGTTGTATTTTCCGTGCTCATTAGATCTTGACTCCTGCGCGGGTGATGAATTTCGTGTGGATTCCGATCTTGGTCGCCGCGAGACGGAGGCACTCCTTCGCGACTTCCTCGCTCACGCCGCCGACCTCGAAGAGGACCTTGCCGGGGAGGATGACGGCCGCCCAGAACTCCGGGTTGCCCTTTCCTCCGCCCATACGGACTTCGATCGGCTTGCGTGTCACGGGCTTGTCGGGGAACACGCGGATCCAGAGCTTGCCCTTGCGCTTCATTTCGCGGTTGATCGCGACGCGGCAGGCTTCGATCTGGGTTGCGGTGAGAAGCCCGCGGGTGAGCGCCTTGAGGCCGAACTCGCCGTACGCGAGCTCAGTGCCCGACGTGGCGTATCCGGCGCGGCTACCCTTCGAAACCTTGCGGTACTTGACTCTCTTAGGCATCAAAGGCATGGCTTACTTCCCTTCCTTGCGGTCCCCACGCTCGCGACGCTCGCCACGACGTTCGCCGCGCGGCTGACGGGCCTGGAAACCCTCTTTCTTGCAGATCCACACCTTGATGCCGATCTTGCCGGCGGTGGTGTTGGCCTCGGCGAAGCCGTAGTCGATGTTCGCGCGGAGCGTGTGCAGCGGCACCTTGCCCTCGCGGGACCACTCGACGCGCGCGATTTCCGCGCCGTTGATACGGCCGCCTGCGTGGACCTTGATACCGTCGACGCCCATGTCCATCGCGACCTTCATCGCGCGCTTCATAGCGCGCTTGAGGGCGATACGGCGCTCGAGCTGCTGGGCGATGCCCTCGGCCACGAGCTGCGCATCCGCGTCGGCTCCCTGGACTTCCTTGATCTCGATGTAGACTTCCTTCTTGGTCATCTTCTCGAGCTCGGCGCGAATCGCCTCGACGTCACCGCCCTTGTGGCCGATGATCACGCCAGGGCGTGCGCTGAACAGCGTCACGCGGACGCGGTTCGCATAGCGCTCGACGAGGATCCTGGAGATCCCGGCCTCGGCGAGGCGCTTCTTGCAGACGTCGCGGATCTTCTGGTCCTCGACGAGGAACGCGCCAAACATCTTCTTGGGCGCGAACCAGCGGCTGCCCCAGGCGTGCGTGACGCCTACGCGGAAGCCTACGGGGTTGACTTTCTGTCCCATATTACTTCGCTCCCTTCTTGGCCTTCTTCGCCGCAGCGAGAATGACCTTGCAGTGGCACATGCGGCGGGCGATCGGGTGAGCCGAGCCGCGCGCGGTCGGCCAGTAGCGGCGCATCCTGACGGACTCGTCGAGGACGCAGAGCTTGACCGTGAGCCCCGCGGCGTCAGCCACGGAATCGTTGTTCTTCGCGTTCGCGAGTGCGCTCAGGATCGTCTTCTTGATGATCTGGGCGGCCTTCTTGGGCGAGAACTCGACGAGCTTGAGCGCCTCGGAAGCGGGAAGCCCCTGGCAAGCGCCGGCAAGCGGACGGCCCTTGAACGCGCTCATCCTGGTGTTGCGGATCGTCGCGACGTAGACCTGCTCCATGTCAAGCACCTTGACGCCGGAGCCCTTCGGGAACTTGGCGTCGAGCTTGGCCTTGGCCTCGGCCTCGTCGGAGGCGGTGATGCACCCTTCGGCGGTCGCGCCCTTCTTGTTAATCTTGTAGAGGAATGTCATTGATGGATCTCCCCTTACTTGGCTTCGGCCTTGGCGGCGGAGTTGCCGTGCGACTTGAACGTGCGCGTGGGGGCGAACTCGCCGAGCCTGTGGCCGACCATGTTTTCAGTTATGAACACCGGCATGTGCTGGCGGCCGTTGTGAATGGCGAACGTGAGCCCGACGAACTCCGGGAGCACCATCGAACGACGGCTCCAGGTCTTGATCGGCTGCTTCTTGCCGCTCGCCTGCATCTTCTCGACCTTGCGGAGGAGGCTTTCCTCCACATAGGGTCCCTTCTTAAGAGAACGCGACATGGATTACTTCCTCCTCTTGACGATGATCTTGTTGGAAGCCTTGCGCTTCGGACGGGTCTTGCCTCCCTTGGCGAGCTTGCCCCACGGAGAACGCGGGTTGGAACCGCCGGACGTACGGCCTTCGCCGCCGCCCATCGGGTGGTCGACAGGGTTCATGGCGACACCGCGAACCGTCGGACGAATGCCGAGGTAGCGCTTGCGGCCAGCCTTGCCGAGCTTGATCGAGCCCCAGTCCTTGTTGCCGACCGAGCCGACCGTGGCGAGGCAGCGGCCGTTGAAGATGCGGACTTCGCCCGAAGGCATCTTGAGCGTCACCCTACTGCCGTCACGAGCCATGACCTGGCACGAGTTGCCGGCGCTCCTGGCGACCGCCGCGCCCCTGCCGGGCACGAGCTCGACCGCGTGGACGAAGAGCCCGAGCGGGATCTGCGAGAGCGGCAGGCAGTTGCCGACAGTGGCCTCGGCCTTGGCGCCGTTCATTACCTTCATTCCCGGCTTCAAGCCCTCGGGCGCGAGAATGTAGTTCTTGACGCCGTCGGTGTACTCGATAAGCGCGAGGTAGGCGCTGCGCGTAGGATCGTAGGCGATGTCCTTGACCGTCGCCTCGACGTCGAACTTGTTGCGCTTGAAGTCGACGATGCGCATACGCTGCTTGGCGCCGCCGCCGTGGTGGCGCGTCGTGATGCGGCCCTGGTTGTTGCGTCCGGCCGTCTTGCGGACTGCCTTGGTGAGACGCTTGACGGGCCTCTTCTCAGTGATCTCCTCGAACGTGGCGGACTCGCGGAAGCGCATGCCGCACGAACGGGGTTTGTATTTCTTGAGTGCCATATCGTTAAGTCTCCCTTACGCGAGCTCGATGCGCTCGCCCTGCTTGACGGTTACGATTGCCTTCTTCCAGGTCGCCTCGGTCACCGCGCGGCGGGTGCCGCGGATGTACCTGAGACCGCCCTTCATGTTGGCGGTCTTGACCGCGAGAACGTGCACGCCGAAGGCCTTCTCGGCCATCGCCGCGATCACGGGCTTGCGGGCGTCGGGCGCGACCTCGAGGAGGTAGCGGTTCTCGGCGGAAAGGCGAGAGCCCTTCTCGGTGATGAGGACGTTGAGGATCACGCCCTCGGTCTTTTCCTTAAGTTCCTTGATCGTCATGACGTCCTCCTTACTTGGCGATGCGCGCCATGAGCGCGTCGAAACCGTCCTTGTCGCAGACGAGCTTGCGGTTTGCGAGAACCGTGTAGACGTCGAGCGCCTGGGCGGTCGAATAATCGACGGTGGGGATGTTGCTCGCCGCGAGCACGACGGTATCGTCGACGTCCTTCTGGACGATGCACGCGGTGCGCTCGACGCCGAGCTCCTTGAGGAGCTTGACCATGAGCTTCGTCTTGGGCGCCTCGAACTTGAACTCGTCGAGGACGATGACGTCGCCAGCCACGAGCTTGTCGGAGAACGCACGCGCGAACGCGAGCTTCATCACCTTCTTGTTGATCTTCTGCTCGTAGGAGCGCGGATGAGGGCCGTGCGCGACGCCACCGCCACGCCAAACAGGCGACTGGCGGAAGCCAGCGCGGGCGTTGCCCGTGCCCTTCTGCTTCCACGGCTTCTTGTTGGAGCCGGCGACCTCGCCCTTGGACTTGGTGGACGCCGTTCCGGCGCGGAGAGCGTTGCGGATGGCGGTGACCGCGTCCTTGACGGCCTGCTCGCCCTTGTCGAGCGTAAGCTGGGCCTGGTCGAAAGCGACTTCGATCTTCTTCATATTACTTCGCCCCCTTCTTCACGTTGTTCCTGAGGGACTTGCGGACGATCACGATGCCGTTGCGGGCACCAGGAATCGAACCCTTGACGAGGAGCGCATTGTCCTCGGGACGGACCGCGACGACCTCGAGGTTCGTCGTGGTGCGGGTGACCGCGCCCATGTGGCCGGGCATCTTCTTGCCCTTCTCGATCCAGCCGGGGAGGTCGCGCGCGGCGAGACCGCCGGTGCGGCGCTTGGAGTGGCCGCCGTGGGTCATGTTGCCGCCGGCAAAGCCGTAGCGCTTGATGACGCCCGCGAAGCCCTTGCCCTTGGTGACGCCCGTGACGTCAACGTACTTGACGCCTTCGAAATTGCCAACTGTGAGGACGTCGCCGACCTTCACCTCTTCGCCCGCGTCAGGAGCGAACTCCTTGAGGACCTTGAGGCCGCCTTCCTGGCCGCCGGTCTTCTTGAGATGACCCGCGACAGCCTTGGAGAGACGCTTGACCTTCTGCTCGCCAAAGCCGAGCTGAGCGGCGACATAGCCGTCCTTCTCGGCCGTCTTGAGCTGAACGACGGGGCAGGGCCCGACCTCAATGACGGTAACGCAGGTCCTGACGCCATCGGCGTCGTAAACCTGCGTCATTCCAACCTTCTTGCCTATCAAACCTTCCATGTCGACCTCCTATCAGACCTTGATGGTGATGTCGACGCCAGCGGGAAGATTGAGCTTCTTGAGCTCGTCGATCGTCTGGGCGGTCGGGTTAACGATGTCGAGAAGGCGCTTGTGCGTCCTCATCTCGAACTGGTCCATCGACTTCTTGTCGACGTTCGGCGAGCGGTTCACCGTGAAGCGCTCGACGCGCGTGGGGAGCGGAATAGGCCCCACAACCTGCGCACCCGTGCCACGGGCCGTGTCGATGATACCACCGACGGCCTGGTCAAGCACACGGTGGTCGTATGCCTGGAGGCGGATGCGGACTCTCTGCTGCTGCATTGTCTTTTCCTTTTTTCTTTCAGTTTCGACTCGGGCTCGAACCTTTCTTCTCGCCTTCGTCCCTTCGTTCCTGTGCCTCGACGGTCGCGACTTCCGCGCGCGCCTTACCGATCGCTCGGTCTCTCGGCGTCGACGCGTGAGGCCCGTTGGGCGCCTCGCTCGCGACTGGGTTCTGGCCCAGCAATCCCCGCAAAAACAAGGCTCGCGACCGCTTTTCGCGACCGCGAGCTTGAAACTCAACGGTCACGACGCGACGGGATATACTCGCCCGTATCGCGACCCTTCTCTTGCGAGAATTGTGTATAGTATATCAAAAACCCTTCGCTATGCGCAAGGGGGTATTTTCAATTTTCTGCGTCTGGAACGAGCTTTGTCCCATTCATGGCGAAAAAGTCGCCAGAAGCGCCCTTGCCGGGAGAGACGGAGAGGTCAATGTATCCGGTGTCGCCGGTCAGGTAAATCCGCGTGGAGAGCGTTCCGTCGGATCCGATTCCGGCCGAGGCCGCAGTCTTGTGAACGCCGACATAGGCGCCGAGGAACTCGTAGTCCTGCACGTCGAAACGCATCTCGCCCTTCTTCCACTCTCCGATGCCAACAGGAATCTTCTGCTCGCCCGCGGGAACCTTGAGGACGCAGACGAGGTTGCCACCATCCTTTTCGAAGCGGGCGGACTCGATTCCGCGATGGTTCGACTTGAAGCCGTAGGTCTTGCCAAGGAATCCGTCAAGCCCTGCAGAGCCACCAGCCGTCGGCGGAATCGCAAGCGCGTCGATGCGCCGGCGCAAACATGCAAGCGCCTCGCCCTCCGCGAGCGGCGCGTCCTTGACCCCAGGAAGAAGATGATCCCAGATGAGAGAAAGTTCCGTCTGCATGTTGCTAAGCCCAGCGTTGACCGAAACGACCATGTCGCATTCGGGCAAGACGACGGTGAGCTGCCCCGCCGCGCCGTCGGCGCGATACGCCCCGTGGCGGCAGCGCCAGAACTGGAAGCCGTACCCCTGCTCCCAGTCGCTGCCCTCGCCGAGCGCCTTCACGCCGATGTTGCTCCATCCGCTCCACGTGTGGCGCGTCGTCGCCAGCGCGACCCAGCTCGGGGAGAGGACGTATTCGCCGCCCCACCTGCCCTGCTGGAGATAGAGCTGGCCGAAGCGCGCAATATCGCGCGTCGTCATGTTCATGCCCCAGCCGCCGCAGGCGATTCCCTGGGGCGAGGTGGTGGACCAGGCCGACGAGATGCCGATTTTGCTGAACATGCGCTCCTTGAGGAAGTCCATGAGCTTCTTGCCCGTGCGTTTCTCGACAATCGCCGAAAGCATGTAGGTCGCGTCGGAATCATAGCGAAAGCCGGTGCCGGGCTTCTTCTCGAAGTCCTTGGAGAGGAACTCCCTGACCCAGTCGCCGCCGTCCCTCAGAAGATGGTCCTTCTTGCCGACGTTCATCGTCAGGAGGTCGCGCACGCGAAGCTGGCGGAGATTGTCGGACGGGTTTGCAGGGAGCTCGTCCGGGAATATGTCGACTATCCGCTCGTCGAGGTCGATCTTTCCGTCGTCCGCGAGAAAGCCGACCGCGGACGATGTAAAGCTCTTCGAATGGGAGTAGAGCATATGGGGCTCGTTCAGCGTGTCGAAGGGCTTCCAGCTGCCCTCGGCTATCGTCTTGCCGTGGCGGACAATCACGAAGCCGTGTATGCGCCCTTCCTTCACGCCGTCGAACGTCTTTTCGCAGGCGTCGATCCAGTTGAGGATCGCCTGCGAGTCTACTCCCTGCGACTCGGGGGTCGCGTATTCCATCTCGGCCATGCACACCGCGGCGGCAAAAACGCAGCCGAGCGAAATGACGGTCTTTGCGTTCATGATCAGTTCTCCTTAAGACATTAGAAACGCCGTTTCGCCGGGAACGAGCTGGCGGCCGCGGCAGAACGCTCCGCCGTCCATGCAGGACGAGCCCTCGGGCTTTACTTCAAGAAGCTGCAGCGCCGTGTCGTGGCAGCGAACTATCGGGCCCGTCTTGTCGATCTTGACGACAGTGCCGGGAGAGGCCTTCTTCCACGACGACTCGAGTTTGGTGACGCGGGCGCGCAAGATGACGACGCGACCAGTGGTGCCGCGCTTGCGCATGCCCTCCGGCAGAAATGTATAGCAGCAAGGCCAGGGATTGTAGGCACGGATCCTGCGCTCGATCTCGATCACCGGCTGGTCCCAGTTGATGAGACCGTCCGTCTTCTTGAGCTTGCGCGCGTAAGTTGCCGAGCCCTCGTCCTGCTTTACTTCAGGCGGAAGCGCATTCGCGCCGATAAGCCGAAGCGCCTTCGCAAGCGTAACACCGCCGGCGATCGCAAGGTCGTCCATTAGCTGGCCGCCCGTCGTGTCGGGGTATATCGGCTCGAAGCTCTGGAGCATTATCGGACCGTCGTCAAGACCGACGCCCATTTTCATTACGGTGACGCCAGTCATCCTCTCGCCCGCCTCGAGAGCGGCGACGACAGGAGCTGCGCCGCGGTACTTGGGAAGAAGCGAAAAGTGACAGTTGACGCAGCCGAAGAGCGGAAGGTCTAGAAGCGGCTTCTTGAGTATCTGGCCGAAGGCGACGACGACTATCACGTCGGGCTTCCACGCGCGGATCTTCTCCATCGGCTCGGGGTCGTTGACGCGCTCGGGCTTTATGATGTCGCGAAGCCCCATGTCTGCCGCGTATTTCGCGAGGGCACACGGCGACATGACCTTGCCGCGGCCCGTTGGGCGGTCCGGCTGGGTAACGACACCGACGACATCGAACCCCTTTTCGCGCAAAAGCGCGTGGAGGCATTCGGCCGACGCCGAGGACGAACCCATGAAGACTACGCGCACGAAACTACAGGCTCCTTGGCAGCTCCTCGAGCGTATAGCACTCGATAATGTCGCCGACCTGGAACTCCTCGTAGTCCGCGAAGCACACGCCGCACTCCTGCTGACCGTTGACCTGAGCGACTTCGTCCTTGAAGTGGCGAAGCGTCTGCACCTTGCCGTCCCAAATCTGCTGCTTGTTGCGGAGGATGCGGTACTTCTCCTTTGCGATGAGAGAACCGTCGAGCATCTGGGAGCCCGCAATCTTGCCGAGCTTGCCGATGTCGTAGATCGCCTTGATCTCCGCATGGCCCTTGACGACTTCCCTGTACTCTGGCGGGAGAAGGTCGAGCATCGAGTTCTTGACGTGGTCGATCAGCTCGTAGATGATGCGGAAGGAGTTGATCCTGACGCCGTCGTGGCGAGCCTGCTGCTGGACGCCGGAGTCGTTGGAGATGTCGAAGCCGACGATGATCGCCTTGCCTGCCGCAGCGGACTTGACGTCCGTGAGCGACACGTTGCCGGTACCAGTGCCGATGACGTTGAGCCCCACCTTCTCGGACTTGATCTCCTGAAGAGCAGCGACAACCGCCTCGAGCGTGCCCTGGTTCTCGGACTTGACGATGACGTTGAGCTCGCGTTTGCCCTCGGCCGCCATGCGGCGCATGAGCGCGTCGAGCGTCGTCGCCTTGGCGGACGAAAGCTCCTGCTCCTTGCGCTCCTGCGCGGTCTGCTCGGCAAGAGTCCTTGCGCGCTTCTCGTCGAGCATGACGCGGAACTCCGCGCCCGCCTCGGGAACGCCGGAAAGACCGGTGCACTTGACTGGCATCGCGGGCGGCGCTTCCTTGATGCGGCGACCGTGGTCGTCGATAAGAGCGCGGACCTTGCCGAAATGCTCGCCGATGAGAATCGCGTCGCCAACCTTGAGCGTACCGCCGGTGACGAGGAGAGTCGCGCAAGGACCAAGGCCCTGCTGGAGCTCCGCCTCGATGACGTAGCCGTTCGCGCGGCGGTTCGGGTTCGCCTGAAGTTCAAGCACTTCGGCCTGGACGAGAATGTTCTCGAGAAGAGCGTCAACGCCCTCGCCAGTCACGCCGGAAACAGGGCAGCAGATGATGTCGCCACCCCAGTCTTCGGGAGTGAGGCCGCGCTTCTGGAGCTGCTGCTTGACGCGGTCGACGTTGGCCGTAGGCTTGTCGCACTTCGTGACTGCGACCATGATCTGGACGCCAGTCTGGCGCGCGACCTTGATGCACTCCTCGGTCTGCGGCATGATGCCGTCGTCAGCCGCGATGATGAGCACCGCGATGTCGGTGAGCTGGGCGCCGCGTGCGCGCATCGCGCTGAACGCAGCGTGGCCGGGCGTGTCGAGGAAGGTGATCTTCTTGCCGGCGATCTCGACCTGGTAGGCGCTGATCTGCTGGGTTATGCCGCCCGCCTCGCCGGCGGCGACATGCTCCTTGCGGATCCAGTCCATGAGCGTCGTCTTGCCGTGGTCGACGTGACCAAGGAACGTGACGACCGGAGCGCGGGGCTTCAGCGTCTCGGGCGGATCCTCCGGGATGAGATCGTCCGCGTCGATCGCCTTGAGGACGGGCTTTGCCGCGGCCTTGTCGCGCGCATGCTCGATCGTAACCTTGAAGCCGTACTTCTCGGCGACCTTCGTCGCCACGTCGGGTTCGACGCGCTGGTTGATGGAAGCGAGAATCTTGAGCCCCATCAAGTCGGCGATAAGGCGGTTCGGCTTGATGTTGAGCTTCGCGGCGAGATCCTTGACGATCACGGCGCCGCGAATCGAAATCTCCTTCGACTCCTCGTCGACGGAAATGCGGCTGCCCTGCTGGGGAACGACCTGCGCGACGCGCGGCACTCCGCCGCGCTGCTTCTCGAACGCCTTCTGGGCGTCGCGGCCCTTCTTGCCCTTGCGGCCGTGTTCGTCCTCGTAGTCGTCAATCTTGGGCGACTTCGGCGGCTTCGGCTTTGCGGGAGCCGCGACGGAAATGGATATAGTCGCATGCGTCGGAGCCGCGTGCTGCAGGGGCTTGAACCCAGACGAAGCCGTGAGGCCGGTCTTTGCCGCGCTCACAGGCGCGACGGGCTTCGGCTTTACGCCGGGAGCCATGCGTATGACGGGCTTCGCAGGCGCGGCGGGCGCTTCCTTCTCGGGAGCTGCCGCAGGCGCGGGCTCCGCGGGAGCGGCTGGCGCCGGCTCGACGCTTGCGACAGGCATGGGCCGCCCTTCAGCGGCCGCCTTCGCTATTTCAAGGTGCTTTTCAAGCTTAGCCCGCTGCTCCGCGAAGAACTTGGCGTTCAGCTCGGCCGCGAGGTTGCGCTTTTCGGCGCGCTTCGCGACGCGGCTCGCGCCGGCGTCCTTGGAAACAGCGGCCTTGAGCGCAGCCGCTTCGCCGTCGTCGACGGAGCTAATCGCGCTCGTGGCCTCAATTCCGGCGACCTCGGCCGCCTTGAGAACCTCGACGCTCGTCACGCCGGATTCTCTCGCTATCTCGTAAATTCTCATGCGTCAATAGCCTCCTCGCCCTCATCACCGCCGGCCATGAGCTTGGCGACAGCCTGTGCCGCCGCATAGATGCCCTTGGCCGTGACTTCGTCGAGGCCCGTCGCCGCGATGAAGCTCGCTTCGTCCTCTCCGACGATTCCGTCGACCGAGAGGAAGCCGGCGTCTGCCATCTGGGTGGCGACCGCCGTCGAGACGGAGAACGTCTCTGCGAGCTCCTTGATTGCCGCCGCCTTCTGGTCTTCAAAGGATGCCGTAGCCATCGACTTGCGAATCTCGACATGCCAGCCGGTGAGCTTCGTCGTGAGCCTGACGTTCTGGCCCCTCTTGCCGATCGCGAGCGAATACTGGTCTGCCGCCGCGACGACGTGAACCGTGTTGGGAAGAGTTGGATCGACCTCGATGGACTCGAGCTTCGCGGGCGCGAGCGCCTGGGCGACATACTGGCGAATGTCGTCGTTCCAGCGAACGATGTCAATCTTCTCGCCGGAGAGCTCGTTGACGATCGCCCTCACGCGGCTGCCGCGCTGGCCGACGCACGCGCCGACAGGGTCGACGTTCTCGTTGGAAGTCCTGACCGCGAGCTTGGCGCGGTAGCCGGGATCGCGGCTGACGCCCATGATCTCGACGACACCGTCGGCGATTTCGCTGACCTCGAGCCGGAAGAGCGCCTCGACGAACTTGCCGCTCGCGCGGGAGAGAATGACGCTCGGGCCCTTCGCCTCGGGATCGACGCGGAGAATGATGGCGCGGATGGGGTCGCCAACCTGGAAGTCCTCGGTCGGGATGCGCTCCTTGCCGGGGAGGATCATCTCGGTCTTGCCGACGGTGACATAGACATCGCGATGGGCAACGGCGGAAACCGTGCCGGAGACGATGTCACCGACGCGATCCCTGTATTCGGAGAATGTGTTGGTGCGTTCGGCCTCGCGGATCTTCTGCATGATCATCTGCCGCGAAGTCTGCGCCGCGATGCGGCCGAGGCGCGAGGCAGGCATCTCGATTTCAATCGTCTCGCCCTCTGCGACTGGCTTTCCGTGGTTGGCGCGGACGGCCCTGGCGATAGATATGAAGCCAGGACCCGTATCCTCGTTGGAAGCCACTAATGTGTCAAACACATGCAAGGAGAGGTCTTTCCTGTCGATTACGACACGGAGATCGTTGGTGACGTCGCGGTTCTTCTTGGCCGCTTGGCTGATTGCCTGCTCAATCGCCGTCAGGACGATTTCACGGCTGACGCCGCGCTCGCTTTCAATATGCTGGACAACTGCCAGCAGCTGACTGTTCATCGCCATTTCACTCTCCTTATTTTTGTCAAAAATCAAAACACACCCTGCGGTACGACCCATCCGAGCCGCCGAAAAGTTGATGTAGTATAGCAAATAGAGGCCTGTGCGGTCAACCCGCCAATTAGGCCTGCGCCTCGATCTTTGAGTCGGGCTTCTCCTCGGGTTTTGCCTCTTCCTGCGCCGGCTTCGGCTCTTCCTTTTCGGATTTTGGCTCTTCCTTCGGCTCTTCCTTTACCTCTTCCTTCTTCTCCTCTGGCGGAGGCTTCGGAAGAAGTTTGTCGACGGAATACTCGGGGACGATGTAGACCCAGTCGGAGTTGTCGAGCTTCAGGTAGCGGTCGTTTCCGTCCTTCACCTTGTTGCCGATCGTTGCGACGCGGTTCGTGTCTCCCGCGATCGTAACCTTCGCGACGACGCCCGTCGCGAAGCCGAGGTCCGCTTCGGAGACTCCTTCCGCGATGTCGTTGAACGAGATCCACGGCGTGTCGACGATCTTCGTCTCCACCCACGACTTGCCGTCAGTCCCGAACGCGTCGAGCGAATCGGAGACGAGAACCGTCTCGCCCTCGAACGTCGCATAGCGTCCGTGGCCCCACTTGGCGTGCTTCTCGCCGAGCGGGAGGGACGCGACCTCCTTGCCGGAGGCGTCCTTGAGCGTCAGTACGTCGGCGTTCTCGATCTTCTTGCCGCGCGAGACCTGCCCCACCTTGAGCTCGGTGAGCTTCAGGAGGTTCTCGGTGAGCTTCGCGTGGTCGGCCGGATAGTTGTGGTACGTCTCGACCGTCCACCCCTTCTCGCCCGACGCGAGCTTCAGCTTGTCGCCGAGCTCGACGCGTGCGACCTGCGAGATGTCGAGCTTCGGGAAGATGGCCTTTCCGTTGAGCTTCGCGCCCGAGGGCTTCGAGCCGGATGAGAGGCACAGCGCAGCGCCGCCGAGAACGGCGGCCGCGCCAAGGAGGATTGCAAGTTGCTTAGTAGTCATTTCAAAGATCCTTTCCCTTTTTTCGACAATCCTTACGCGCGCTTCCTGCGCAGATATCCGCGCAGAAGCCCGAACAGCACCACCAGCACCGGCACGAGCGCGATGTTGATGATCTTCAGGCGAAGGCCCAGCGAGTCGATGTCGGCCGTAAGCTCCTTGCGGACGTTTTTGAGCTGCTTGCGGGTCTCGGCCTGGCTCTTGCGGAGCTTGACGATCTCGTCCTGCTGCTCCTTCGAGAGGATGAAGCGCTCGCCGCCCTTCTTCTCCTTCTGGAGCGCGGAGAGGCGCTGCTGCGTCTGTTGGAGCTCTTCCTGGAACGCGGCTTCGCGCGCCTGCCACTTCTTCGTCGCCTCGGCCTCAAGCTCGTTCACGACGGTGAACGGACGGTCCGACGCGCCACGCGAGCGGACGCCGATGAGCTCCTCGCGCCCCGCGAACTGCTCGATGACGTTCGAGAAGAGCGTGAGGTTCTCGTTGATGAGCTGCGGTATCGACCCGAAGGGCGTGCGCATCATCCTGACGCAGAAGTCGTCTGCGAGGAAGTCGGAGTCTGCGAAGAGCATGACGTTGCCCTTGCCCTCCGCGAGCGCCTTCGAGACGTCGTTCGTCCCGTCCGGACCCTTCGGGAACGCGGTCTTGAACGTGCCGGAGAGTCGCGCGGCGAGGATGCGCTCCTTCCCGTCCGGAACCATGTCCTTCATGCCGCCATACTGCAGGGCCATCTTGTCAGCCGCGCAGGAGTTGTCCTTCGAGGTCGTGATGACCGGCGTAAACGAAAGGTCCATGTCCTTCTTCTCGAACGAGAACGCGCCCGCGAACGGGAACATGACGTTCGTGAGATCCGCGACGATCAGGTCGCCCTTGTCCATGTTGGCTGTTCCGAGCGAGAGGAACGCGGGGTTGGACTCGACGCCGCCCTGTCCGTTGTTGAGCTTCGTCGCCGCCTCGAGGTCGCAGGAGATCTTCCCCTCCTCGAACTTGACGCCCCACGCATCGAAGAGCTTGCCGAGCGTGGAGGGACCGTCGCCGCCCATCTGCCCCATCATCGGATTCTGCTGCGAGCGCGAGCTCTGCATGTCCTTGATCGAGAACGGGTCTACGCACGCGACGAGCTTTCCGCCGCGCAGGACGAACTGGTCGATTGCGTAGAGCGCCTTGTCGGAAAGGTTCTTCGGATGCACCACGACGAGCGTCTTGACGTCATCGTCGATCTTCTCGGCGTCCGGCTCGACAGTGCGGACGTCGTAGTCCTTCGCGAGTTCGCTGAACGCGGCCCAGCCCTGCGGCGGACGCTGCCCCATCTGCATCATCATCGGGTTCATCTGCCCGCCGAGGACGTCAGGGAGCGAGGTCATGACGCCGACGACCGGCCTCTCGGGCCACGCGACGCGCGTGACGAGGCGCGTCAGGTCGTATTCGAGCGTCGACTCGGTGCGGGGCGAGAGGACGCCGAGCGTCTCCTCGCGGTCGCCGCACACCGCCACCACGCCGAAGTAGATTCCGGCGCCGAACGGATTGCCGCCGGTCTGCGGCTCGACGCCGTAGCGCTGCGCCCATTCCTCGGCGTCCGAGTCGGGCTTGGGGTCGTACTCCTCGACGACGAGCCTTCCGCCGCCGGCGCGCTCGTATTCCTTGAGGAGGTTGCCGACCTGCTGCGCGTAAGTCTTGAGCGCCATCGGCATCTCGGCGGACGAGGAGCTGACGTAGTACTTGAGCGTGACGTCTTCCGTGAGCTGTCCGAGAACGGCCTTGGAGCCCTTCGAGAGCGTGTAGAGGCTCTCGGCCGTCATGTCGCAGCGGAGCGGAAGGTTGGCGAGAATCACCACGGACGACGCGGCGATTGCGCCGACGAGAACGAGTCCTACGACGCCCTTCGACGCGCCGCGGCGTCCGTCGGTGACGGTCTTCGCCGCCGCTAGCATGAACACCATCATCGCGAAATAGTAGCCGATGTCCGCGAAATCGACGACGCCCTTGCGCATCGCCTCGAAGTGCGAGAGGAGCGAGCAGGACGCGACGGAATCGGTTATCGCCGTGGGAACGCCCCACGCGGCGACCGCGCCGATCACCGGGTCGAAGCCAATGATCAGAAGCAGGAACACGAGCGCGAGCGACACGACGAATCCGACGACGGACGAGCGCGACAGAGTGGACGCGAACACGCCGATCGCGACTGCCGCGCCAGAGAGGAGCAGCGAGCCGAGGTAGCCGCAGAACACGGCGCCCCAGTCGGGCGAGCCGAGGTAGCCTGCCGTGAGAGCGACCGGGAACGTCAGCGCGAGGCCGATGCCGACGAAGCTCCACGCGGCGAGGAATTTGCCGACGAGGACTTCGGTGATCGTAACAGGCAGCGTGAGCAGCAGCTCGGCGGTGCCGTTGCGGCGTTCGTCTGCCCACACGCCCATCGTGGCGGCGGGAACGAGCAGGAGGTACACCCACGGATGCCAGAAGAAGAACGGCGTGAGGTCCGCCTGGCGGCGCTCGAAGAACATCGCGACGCCGAAGGTGAGGAACCCGGCGAGCACGAGGAACGCCGTAAGGAACACGTACGCGACGGGCGAATCGAAGTACGCCTTGAACTCGCGCTTGAAAACAGCCTTTATGTTTTTCATCTTTCCGCCTCCCTTTCTCATGCCTTCATCGTAAGGTTGCGGAACACGACGTCAAGCTTTCCGCTCGGATCCTTCGCCTTCAGCTCGGCGGGCGTGCCGTCGAACTTCTTCTCTCCGTCGGCGATGACGACGACCTTCGTGCAGACCGCGTCGACCTCCTCGAGGATGTGCGTCGAGATGATGATGGCCTTGCCTTCCTTCGCCATCGACTTGATCATCTCGCGGACGGTGAACTTCTGGTTCGGGTCGAGTCCGTCGGTCGGCTCGTCCATGATGAGCACCTTCGGGTCGTGGATGATCGCGGCGGCGAACGCGGTGCGCTGGCGGTAGCCCTTGGAGAGCGTCTCGATCGTCTGTCCGGCGACTTTCTCGAGTTTCGCCTTGACGATAACCTCGTCAACGGCCTTCTTGACGTCGGGGCACGCGTCGCTCCTGACGGACGCGACGAACGCGAGGTAGTCGCGCACTGTCATCGCGCGGTAGCTCGGCGCGGACTCGGGAAGGTACCCGAGAGCGCGTTTCGCCGCAATCGGATCGTCCACGATATCATGGCCGTCGATGACCGCTGTTCCGGATGTGGGCGGGAGGAATCCCGTGATCATCCTCATTGTCGTAGATTTTCCCGCGCCGTTAGGCCCGAGGAAGCCCAGCACTTCGCCCGCCTTGACGGAGAAGGAAACGCCCTTCACCGCGACGAAATCGCCGAAGTGCTTCTCAAGGTTCTTTACTTCAAGCATGGTTTTTTAGTTCAGTTTGAGTCTAAAATTTCGGATATTATATCAAAAAAATCGGCGCATATCCCCCGAGCCGTAGGCGAGCCGCGCAGCGGTGGCTACAGGGGTGCGGTTTTGCCGCGCCCAGGGGGGTAAATCAAAACGCGGACGCCGCGTCGTCGACCTGCGCCTTGCGCTTCTCGGCAGCGCTCTTGCGGGCCTCGCGGCGAATCTCCTCCGTCTCGTCTGCCGCCGTCGTGAGGAGAGCGTCGTCCCACGCGACAAGCACCGTCCCGTAGTCGCGCGACGCTTCCGCGAGGCAGGCGGTCACGAAGCGGCCGGAGCCGATGTCGAACGTGTAGATCGGGCGGCACCAGCTCCTCGGCCGCGCCCAGGTGTTGTAGCGCCTCTCAAGCGCCTCGATGAGGTAGTGCCTGCGCCAGTTCGTGCCGGGATCAACCGCCTCCTTCGCGCATGCGTAGACCTTGACGACCTTGTGGGTCTTCGGGGTCACGTAGACGTAGTAGTCGTCGAAGCCGGCAAGAGCCTTCTTCGGCGTGAACGTCGCGCGGAGAAGCGTCGGCTCGTCCGCGTCGGCGACGAGGTTCGTGCCCTTGAACTCCTCTCCGAACTTAAGGCCGAGGAAGCCCTCCTCGACTTTCGCGGCTCCGCATTTTCCCTCGGCGTCCGTCGCGACAGGCGTCGCGAACGAGCTCATCCCCTCCTCGCCGACCGGGTAGCTCTGCGCATACTCGCTCGTCGAGCTTTCGAGCATGTTGCCGTCGGCGTCGAGAGTGGTGCGCGTCTCGCGGCGGCGTTCGGTGACCATGTTGCCGTTCGTGGTCACCGTCGACTCGACATACGTCCTTGCAACGCTGCCGTTGTCGTTCGTGACGATCGACGCCTCGGAAGATTTCTGCGAGACGTCCTTCTTTTCGTCGCACGATGCGGCGGCGAAGCCGATAAGTGTTATTGCCGCGACTACCGACGCGACAGTCAATGCTGTTCCTGTTTTCTTCATGGTGTCATTCCTTTCTTCGGGTATCTCCCGATTGAACGACGCCATTATAGGAAATGAATGTTAACGGTTTGTTAACGAAACGCTGGTTGTCCCATCTGGAGTCGAACCAGAACTCTGGGTATCAAAAACCCGTGTGCAGCCGCTACACCATGGGACAAGCGGAACTGCGGATATTATACCATAATCAGAGCGTGTGGACAGCCCAGGCGGAGAGGCCCTTTTTGCGAAGGGACTCCGCGACTTCCTCTGCCCGCGCCGCGGACTCGACAAGGCCGAACACCGACGAGCCGCTGCCGCTCACCGTTGCGCCAAGGACGCCCGCCGTGCGGAGCGACGCAAGAGCGTCGGCAATCTCCGGATGCAGGCGGCAGGCGGGAAGCGCGAGATCGTTCGCGAACGAAGCGGCAATCCGCCCAAGATCGCCCGTCTCAAGCGCCGCAAGACACGCCTCCGTCGCAGACGGCGCCGCAAGATCGCGCGGAGTGCAACGCGCGTAGACATCGCGCGTCGAGGTGTGGACGCCGGGATTGGCGACGACAAGATCGAGCAGCGGACAGGTGACGCGCTCAACCACTTCGCCGCGCCCCTGCATCACGACAGGGCCGCCAAGCACGAGCGCGGGGACATCGCTCCCCACCTGCGCACCAATTTCGCAAAGCTCATCGCGCGAGCATCCGAGATTCCAGAAATCGTTTAGCGCGACGAGCGCCGCGGCTGCATCTGCGCTGCCACCGCCAAGACCGCCACCGGCCGGTATGCGCTTCGTGACGCGAATCTCCGCGCCGCGCGAAGGATCGAGGGCCCGCGCCGCCTTGAGGACAAGATCGTCGTCGTACCCCGTGTCGGATGAAAGAGCCGCCGAAGGCACGATCTCGAGCGTGTCGGAAAGGGAAATGGGGACAACAAGCGAACGGAGCGCGTGGTAACCGTCACCACGCACTCCGAATACCTCAAGGGTAAAATTGACCTTCGCGTAGGCCTCAGTTGTCATCGCCGTCGTCTTCGTCATCATCGTCGCCAGAGTCGCCTTCCATGCCTAGCATCATCGCGGCCATGGCAAAGCTGCCAAGGCACCTGCACTCGTCGGCAGAAATGCGGAAGAACACGCGGTGTGCGTCGCCCTGACGCCAGAACATGCACGCGCAGCCGCCCTTCGTCTCAGCCGCCAACTGGTCGAGGACGGGCTTCATCATCGCGCGCTGCTCTTCGGGAACAAGCACAGCCGCCTCGCCGGCGATGGCCTTGAGCATGGACGAGATGGAGAAGAACGAAGCGGCGTACGGCTTCTTGGTCGCCGCCTCAGGGAGCGTCGCCGCAAAGCGCTCGGCGACAGGCCACTGCGGGACAAAACCCTTTACGGCGGCGGCAAGCGCATACGCGGGAGTCTTGGCGGAGAACTTCTTGGCCGACTTGGCCGCCTGAGCTTCCTTCATGAAGTTCTCGAAGTCGAACTTCTCAAACGCCGCCCCATCGTTTTCCTTGACCGCCTTGCACAGGGCGGCGACATCGAAAACAAGCTTGAAGCTCTTGTCGGACTTGCCCATGGAGACGAACTTCAAGATGTCGAGACCATGCTTCTTGCAAAGGGTGATCGCCTGCGCCCAGGATTCCTCGGTCAACTGCCCTGCGTTGCCCGCGTCCTCGGCCTGGACGTCGGCATAGATGGCGTCCTTGCCGGCAAATGCGAAAGGACTCTGGCCGAGCTGCTTGAGCCCGCACTTGGAGCCCTCGCTGCCTTCCTTGAAGTGGATCGCGGCGCGCGCGTCGATGCCGAGGTCGGAGACCCTAAGACCCACCGACACGGACTTGTAGGACTCAAGCGCCGAAACAATCTCGGCGTCGACGTCCTTTTCCGCCTTTGCCATCGCAGTTATCGCGTTGAACGCCTTCTCGTCGACCCTCAGGCGCGCGACATCGCCGTCCATCGACTTCGCGGCGGCGGCAATCTCGCCAAGAGCGAGCCTGGCCTGCTCCACCTTGTCGCTCGCGCCGGCCCACCTTCCATCGTCGGAGAAGACGACATATGTCGTATCGTTCGAATCGGCCTCGTCGAACAAGTCGCCCTTCACCACAACTACGCCGTTCGTCACGACCGAGCCTGTATGGCGCTTGACGAATTCGTCCTTGGAGATGGACACGGGATAGAGAACCGCGTACTCAAGCGAGTCGAGCGCATCGGTCGGATCCTTGGCGAGTTCTTCGCCGTCGAGGAAGAGCGCGAACGACATCGGAGTCTTGTCGCGCATAGGCCCGAAGAACTTGAGAAGCGGGCTGTCTGCAATCGCGGCGGCCATTCCGGCGGCGGCGAGGGGATTCCCGATGAACGAGCCGACTTTCGCGACGGCCGCGCCCTGTGTCGCCATGTCGGCGACCTGGAGCGACCCTACGCGCTCCCATGCGGCGAACGCGGAAAGCGAAGCTGCGACTACAAATGCGGAGAGGAGCTTTTTCATTGATGAGTTCCTTTATTTGTGGTTCTTCGTTGTCAGATCTGCTATTGCCGCGTCCACAGACGCGAAGAGCTTGTCGAGCTTCGCCATCGGGACCGTCGAAAACGCAAGGCGGATGAGCCCCGAGAGGACGATGGTGCCGACGGAATACTTCACTACGAGGTGGCGGCGGACCTTCTCGGCGTCGACGCCGATCGGCTTCACGCACATGAAGTAGCCGGAGTTGAACGGCATGGGCTCGAAGTGCTTCCTGTATTCGGGATGCGTCTTGAGGATCACGCGTATCTGGTGGTAGCGCCTCTTGAGGACGGCGAACTTCTCGCGCTTCTGTGCGGCGTAGCCGGGATCCTCGAAGGCACGAATCGCGAGATGCTGGCCGATGGACGTCACGTTGGAGATTCCCGAGCGAACGTCACCCGCGGCCTTCGCCTCGAGCGCCTTGAGCTGGTCGGCCGTCGCGCCCTTGAAGGCGAAGCTAATGAAACCGACGCGAAGGCCCCAGACGTAGTCTTCCTTCGTCGTGCCGTCGAGCTTGACTGCGAGGACGTTGCGGTGTAGGTCGGAGAACTCCGCGAAAAGCGACTCCTCGTGGATGCCCTTCTCGTAGACAAGCCCGAAGTAGGCGTCGTCGCATATGACGACGATCTTCTTGCCCTTCGCCGCCGCGGACTTTACGGCGGTGACGATCTTCTTCGCGTCCGCGAGCGTCGCGGTGTAGCCGGTCGGGTTGTTCGGGAAGTTGAGGATGAGGATCTTCTTCTTGCCAGGGGCGAGAAGCGCCTTCTTCATCGCGTCCGCGTCAAACGCGCCTTTCTTGAAGGTGTTGAAGCGCTCGATCTTGCAGCCGACGGCTTCCTTGAAAATCAGCTCGTAGTTGTCCCAGAAGAGATCTGGGCAGACGAGCGTGTCGCTCGGCCCCGCGAAGAGCTCCGCGCAGATGCGGATGCCGTGGGTGAGCGCGTTCGTGACGACGGGATTGGAGAAGGCCTTGCCCTTGAGCGAGGGATTCTTCTGGAACTCCATCGCGCGCCACGCCTCGCGCAACTTCGGCAGGCCGAAGCTGCCCGCATAGAGGAAAGCGCGCTTGTCTAGAGCGACCGCCTTCCTGAAGCAGTCCATCACGAGCGGCGAGCCGTCCTCTTCGAACGCCATGCCGACAGTCGCGTTGATTTCGCAGGACTTCGCCTCCGCGCCCTGCCCGAGGATTCCACCATATGGGAAATACATGCGCCGACCGGTCGGAGAGAGAAAATCAGCCGCCGTGCCAAGCGTCTTGTTCAGATTAAGCGCCAGCTTGTTCATATTGGGGGCATATTATACCAAAAAAGGAGCGGACGCGGAAACCGCAGTTTCCACGTCCGATGCCCTAGCGCTATAAAGAGCGCGCGTTACTTCGCGGGAGCGGAGCCGTCGTCGCCGTAGCCCTTCGACTTGAGATAGTCGACGACCTTGCCGACGGTGGTGAGACTTTCGGCGTCCTCTTCGGGAATCGCCGCGCCGAACTCCTCCTCGAACGCCATGATGAGCTCAACTGAATCGAGCGAGTCAGCACCGAGGTCGTCGATGAAAGACGCCTCCGGGGTAACCTGTTCGGCGTTGACGCCGAGCTGCTCAACGATGATGTCCTTTACGCGTTCTTCAAGCTTTCCTGCCATAGTTTTTCAACTCCTTTGTTGTTGATGTGGTTATTATACTAAATTTTTGCCCCACCGCGCAAGGGGGGGTAGGACAATTGTTCGAAAATGTCAATTCCACAGCCTCTCAATAGCGTAGTACGCCCTCGCCTCGCGGGAGAAGACATGCACCACGACGTCGATGAAGTCTGCGACGATCCAGCCGCACTCGGGGTCGCCCGCCATGCGGTTGCGCTTGACGCCCGCCTCGCGCATCGCCTGCTGCGCGTTTGCCACGAGCGCCTTCAGGTGAGGCGCGGCGGAACCCGTGCCGACGACGAAGAAGTCCGTGAGCGAACTCTTGCCGCGAACGTCGTATATTTTGACATCCTCGGCCTTCGATTCCTCAAGCGCCTTCGCGATGATCTTTGCTTCCTCTACTGCTTCCATGCCGCACATTATACCATAAATGCGCCGCGTGAAATGGTATAATGTCTGCAAATGCAATTTCGAGTAATCTCAAGATGCGTCGCACTCGCCGCCCTTCTCTCTCTCGGCGGCTGCGCCCTTATGCCCGATGGAAGCCGCGACCCTTCCTTTACAGAGCTCAGGGAAATCAGGAAAAGCGAATTCCCAAAATACCTTAGCGGCATAACCTACGCCGACGACAGTCTCTACTACGCCGTCGCCGACCGCGAGGGGAAGATGTATCCGCTTACCATCAAGCTCAAATACTCTGGCGCTCCTGCGAAGCCCCACTTCAAGGAAAGCGTCACGCTCGAAGGCGCACGCGACCTCGAGGCGATCGCGTGGGATCCTCTCAAGAAGACGGTGTGGGCGGCAGACGAGGCGGACGCGTCAATACGCGAGTTCGATCCAGCGACGGGGCGGCGTCTCGGCAATCTCGATCTACCAGGCGTCTTCCGCAAATTCCGTCCGAACCTCGCGTTCGAAGCGCTCGCGATATCGCCCGACGGCCGCGACCTCTGGACGGCGAACGAGGAGGCGCTCGCCTGCGACGGGCCGACAGCGAACTCGAAAGGCGGCTCGCTCGTCCGCCTCTGCCGCTTTCGCCGCGCGGATGCAAACGATCCGTGGAAGATCGACGGCATGTGGGCTTACGAGACAGACCCGACGAACGGCCAGGCCTACAAGGGCTTTCTCGCAAGCGGCGTGTCGGGCCTGATGGTCGCGCCAGACGGCGCAGTCTATGCGCTCGAGCGCGAATTCAGCCAGACGCTCCTGCCGGGATTTCGTGCACGCATCTACAAAATCGACCTCTCAACGGCAGAGAAAGTCTCAGAAACGCCCTTCTGCGAGAAGAAACCCGAGCGCACCGTTCGCAAGGAACTCGTCTTCGGCAAGGCGGCCGGCATTGCGATGTACGAGGGTTGCTGCTTTGGCCCGAAGCTAAAAGACGGCCGTCTCGTCGTCCTGTGCTCTGACGGCGATGATCGCGTCGCGCACGCGTTCCTCTATCTCTCCGCGCCCTGATGTGCGAGCTACCTGACCTTCGCGTCGCCATCGAACACGAGCGTCGCCACAGAGGGGAAGTGGTCGCTTGGATAAAGCTTAGTCCCGGGACGCGGCGTGGCAATCGTCTGGTAATTCAAGACCTTCGTGCCGGGCGACACGTAGATGTAGTCGATTCGCTTTGAATCGGACTTGCTGCCAGACACGCTCCGCTCGTGAACCGGCTTCGCAAGCGCATCGGTTATCGTATGCTCCTTCTCCTTGTAGCGCCAGTAGTTGAACGTGCGCCACGATCCTTCAGGCGGCGTCTCCGAAACGTAGAGAGCATCTTTGAGGAGTTTCGCGACCCTTTGCGCGGGCTTTTCGTACTCAAGGCAGTTGTGGTCGCCGACAAAGACAATAGGCGCACCTTTGCAGAACTCCTTCATGCGCTCGATGATAAGGAGCATTCCCTTCTCGCGCGCCTCTTCGCTCTTGTGGTCGGTATGCGTGTCCGCAAAGGAGAAGACCTGCCCCGTCCCCTTGTCCTTGAGGACAGCGTATGTGCATACGCGCGGAAACGCGGCGCCCCATGACTTGCTGCCGGGCGTATCTGGCGTTGTGGATAGCCAGAAAGCGCCGTTGGTGACGACGCTGAAGCGCTCCTTCAGAAACGCGACTGGCGAGGCCTCCCCATCGCCGTTGGCATTCCGCCCGACACCGATGAACTCATAAGCGGGGAATCGGCCCCTAAGCCACGTGAGCTGGTCGGGAAGCACTTCCTGAAAACCTACGACTTCCGGCCGCTCGTTCTCGACAAGCTGCGCGAGCGCTTCGCGCCGAGCCGGCCAGTTGTTGTCCGCCGAATCCACATCGCCCGCCGAGTAGCGGATGTTGTACGTCATCACCCTGACCGGCGACGCCGCAAGGGAGATCGGCATTGCGACGAGCAACGCCGCGGCACAAATGTTCATCTGCTGTTTCCCTTCTTTCATGTTGGCATCTATCGACTCTCACTTGTCATCAGCACATTCGTTCACAAGCGAATTGACTTCGCGGCGGAAGGCGGCAAAGTCGATTTCACCGCGCACGGCGGCCTTGTAGCCGTAGGACGCGGCACTGTCTCGTATCTTCTTCTCCACCCCTGATTCCTGACCCCTGATCCCTGACTCCTGCCCCCTCAATATCCGCATCTTCTCGGCCGCCACGACGCCGGAGCGGAGCGCGATCATGCGCGCGGAGAGCTCGCCGTTCGGATAGACGAAGAACGTGTCGCCCGGACGCCATTGCAGATTCCCGTTCTTGATTGTCTTGAAGGAGGCGTCGTCATACGGATCCTTCGGCCACGAGTTCGCCGCCCAGCGAAGGAATCCGTCGAAACCGACCATGACCGGATACGCGCCGAGCCAGAACCCCTCGTCGAGGGGACTGTCCATGAACGTGTTGGGGTGCGCCGCAGTGCAGCAGACGTAGAAGGTCGTCTTGCATCCTGCCTTGCGGCGCGGCCCAAGATCGTCCAGCATCTGCGGGTGCTTCCTCAGATGTATCAGCCCCTGGCAATAGTTGTCGATCTTCATGCCGCTGAACTCGGACGGGCTCCTGTTCCCCGCCATCGCGACCTTCATGCCCGGGGACTTCTTATGGATGAAGTCGACGATTTTCCTGACATCCTCCGGCGCACGCTCGTCCATGGCAATATACGTGTCGGCAAACCACCCCTTCTCTTTCAGATGCCTCTCGAAATCGACGAGGAAGTCGCCCCAGTAGTTCTCGAACTCCGGCGTCCCGGGCAGATATTTCTCCCGTCTCTCGACAGACTGCCCGTCCTTCTCCTCCTTCCACGACACCATATATCCCCAGGGGCACATCGTGTAGCAGGCAATGTCCGGCCCGAGCCCGCACATGCGCCCGAACTCGACATACTCGTCGAAAAGTCTGTAGTCGAACGCCCACGTGCCGTCCGCCTTCTTTACGCGTCCGATCATGGAATGGTAGGCATCGTAGCATTGGTTGTTCCACGGCAGCTCAAGGAGCGTCACGGTTAGCGCCTTGCAGCCGCTTTCCGCAAGCGCGCGCCATACGGGCTCCATCTTCGCGTAGTGTTCCTTCGAGAACGGCTCCACGCCAAAGTAGCGCGAAACGGCCCACGGATGCTGCCAGAGGTCGAGGAAGTATTTCCATTCCTTCGCCGGAGGCAGCACGCGGTCGACGACCTTCACATTAAGGAAATTCGCCTCATCCCCGGTTTTGTCGAGTTCAAAGAGACAGTTGAATGGTTTCGCCCCGGGCTTTACGGCGATCTTTATCATGGATGGCAAATCCTTGTCGCCTATCTTCCATTCCCTGCAGACGTCGCGGACCGTGCCCTTTCCCGTGACGCGGGCCCTGTTCTTTCCATCTCCGTCGGTGTATTTCTCGACAAGGTCGTACTTCACCTCGTCGAAGCGGAGAAGCGTCAGTTTTATGTCGTCGCCCGTCCAGCGTTCTGAAAGGCAGGACACCTTGACCCTCAGCGCCTCCGGAATTTCCACATACGCTGTCTCGCCGCGCCACACCGCCGCGTCGAACGCACCTGCTGATACCGCCATAGCCGCGAACATCGCGGCACTGCACAGCCTAAGCTTCATCACCGTTCTCCTTTTTCGTATGATCGAATGTGTACTACTCCATTGCGTTTGCGTTCGGCCTCAATATTATATCTAAAATTCCATCGTATTGGTGAACTGGTTTTAACCAGTTTTTTGTTTGATGTTTGCAAGAGCGATGGCATCGTGGTGGAGACGGCGCGCCAGGGGGTCCGTAGCTCCGCGACGGACTATGTGAAAACACCATGTTGCCAATTTCCAATTGGTTATTGGCAACACTTCCACATTTTCACATTCTTCCTCTTCTTCCCACTTTACACTTTACATTTTACACTCTAAAAGTGGTCGAGACCGATTTTCCCTTCGTGCCAAGCGAGCTGACGGGACGGATGGCGATGGTCAGATTCTTCCCGGCGGGGAGGTGCGACTGCGAAATTTGGGGACAGGCCCCATGAAACGCTGAAAAATCAAGGTTTTGCGAGGTCTGTCCCCGCCGTTTCTTTGCAATGTTTTATCGCAGCTTCGATTTATACGTCAACTTGACGCCATCCGGCTCAGTGAGCGAATCGGCGAGCGCGGCGAAATGCTCCCACGGCGGATTGCCTTCGCCGCCGCGCCACATCTTCTGCGCGAACGTCTGGAGCGCGGGATGGATGCGGTCCCAGTTGTCCGCCTCGGTGTAGGGCGTGCCGTCCTTCTTCTTCCCGCAGAGGTCGTTCCAGAGCGCGAACTTGCCGCCCGCGAGCTGGTCCATGTACTTGTCGGGGACGCGGTAGCGCCAATTGATTCGCGGATCCCACGTCTCGTATATCTTCTTGCAGTCGAAGTAGTCGTTGTAGTAGCCAGCGAACGGCACGAGATAGACGATCTTGTCTGGAATGTTCACTATCGTGTACCCGGCCTTGAGCGCGTTCTCAGGATGATAGTAGCGGTTGTTCCAGGCGTCGATCATGATGTCGCGGCTTGCGACGACGCTCGTCTCGCCCTTGGCGTTGTCCAAGGAGCCCCACGCCCACGGCTTGTAGTCGAACTCCATCACCATCTTGAACATTGCGTCCTGGAACGCGCGGAACTTCTCCGCCTCCGCCTTGTTGTATTCGTCTGTGCCGACATGCACATAGGGGCCGATGAATGTCGGCTCGTCGCCGGTCATGTATTCTGCGAAAAGCGGCTTCAGCCACGCGAGGATTTCCTCGGACTTGTCGAGGTCGAGATGGTCCGCGCCATACTTCTTCGAGGCGAAATCGGGCCGGACACGCGTAAAGGCCAGCGAGTGCGCGGGAACATCTATCTCTGGCACAACCGTCACGCCTATTGACTTGCAGAAGAGCATAAAGTCGCGGAACTCCTTCTTCGTGTAGTGTCCGTCCTTCGCCGTCAGCTCGGGATACGTCTCGCTCTCCAGGCGAAACGCCGCGTATTTGTTCGGATCCTTTCCGCCCGCGTTGTCGTTCAGGTGGACATGCAGGACGTTCATCTTGTAGTACGACATCGTGCGCGCGAGGTCGTACATGAAATCCATCGAATGGTGCATTCGCCCGACATCCATCATGAACGAGCGGACGCGGTACTTCGGCACGTCGCGAATCTCGCCGCACTTCGCCTTTTCGCCATGCGCCTTGAGCTGCGCCAGTTGTCCTTCTTAAAAAACATGTCGTCGTTGGTTGGAAGCGTACGGGACCCACAGCTTCCAGAAGCATTCCAGTTGGATGTCGTCTTCCAGTAGCTGTCGGTCGCGCCGGTCCAGTCAAACGTTCCCGCCTGCGAAGCGCAGGCGACTGCGAGCGAAAGCACCGCAGCGAGGCGGCGCGCCATCCGTTTCGTCGATGTTTTTGTTTTCATGGTTTTTCCTTTGCGGTTCACGTGGTGATGTTGCATCGCTAACCCCTGTCGCGGTGTTTCATCGCCAAAAATTGTATCAAAATTCAACTTGTTGTACACAACTGGTTTTTACCACTTTTTTT
The DNA here is from genome assembly GCA_045536845.1 of Kiritimatiellia bacterium. GTDB lineage: Bacteria > Verrucomicrobiota > Kiritimatiellia > RFP12 > UBA1067 > UBA1067. The sequence continues at coordinate 30,922 of JAZSOG010000016.1, forward strand.
GGGAGCGGAAGAATCAGCGGTCCCGTTCGGTAGCGTACTCGGCATTCACAAACGTCTCCACGTCGCGGCGGAAGGCGGAGAAGTCGAAGGCGTTGCCGACAGCTCCTTTGTAGCCGTAGGGCGCTGCGAGACGCCTGACTGCGTTTTCGTCGACGAGTCCGCAGCCCTTCAGTATCCGAATCTTCTCCGCCGCGACGATTCCTGCGCGAAGCGCGATCATGCGCGACGAAAGTTCTCCGTTCGGATAGACGAGGAAGGTATCGCCGGCCTTCCAGCTTTTCGTCTTGAACGAGGCGTCTTTGTACGGATCCTTCGGCCACGAGTTCGCCGCCCAGCGCAGGAATCCGTCGAAACCGGCAATCGCGGGATACGCGCCGAGCCAGTAGCCTTCGTCTGGCGGACTTTCCATAAACGTGTTCGGATGCGCCGCCGTGCAGCAGACGTAGAACGTCGTCTTGAATCCAGCCTTGCGGCGCGGCTCCAGTTCGTCGAGAAGCTTCGGATGCTTCCTCAGGTGTACGAGACCCTGGCTGTAATTGTCGATCTGCATGCCGCTGAACTCGGACGGACTTTTGTTCCCAGCCATCGCGACCTTCATGCCGGGCGTCTTTCTCTGGATGAAGTCGATGATCTTGCGGACATCCTCCGGCGAACGCTCGTCCATCGCGATATACGCATCGGCAAACCACCCCTTCTTCTCAAGGTGCTTCTTGAAATCGACAAGGAAGTCTCCCCAGTAGTCCTCGAACCCGGGCGTTCCCGGCAGATGTTTTTCCCGCCGCACAACAGACCGTCCCTCCTTCTCCTCCACCCATGTCACCCTGTATCCCCATGGACACATCGTGTAGCAGGCGATGTCGGGTCCGAGCCCGCACTTCCGTCCGAACGCGACGTATTCGTCGAAAATCGAATAGTCGAACTTCCATTTGCCGTCTGCCGTCTTTACTCGCCCGATCATGGAATGGTAGCCGTCGTAGCACTGGTTGGTCGTCTTCACGGTAGACGTCGGGCCGCTTTCGGACATCGACGCCGCCGGGCTGTGTTTCGTAGGCGACGTCCTCGAAATATCCCGGCGTCACGCTGACCCCGTCAGACGCCCCGCGCCCGATGTTCAGCGCTCCGACTTCGCCCGGCAGCGCGACGTACGCGGTCTCACCGCGCCATACGGTGGTGTCGAACGCCGCAGCAAACATTGCGGACGACGCGCAAAGCGCGGCCAGCAGAAGATTGATTCCCTTTTTCATTCCGCACCTCCTTCGATTATTGGACTGAACACGAGCGTCGCGACGCTCGGGAAATGATCGGACGGATAGAGATGCGCGTGCGGACGCGTCGCCGGCACGGTGCGGTAGTCCAGCACCGTCGTTCCCGGCGAGACGTAGATGTAGTCTATCCGCTTCAGGTCGGATCTGTCTCCTTCGATGCTGCGTTCGCGCACATCCTTGCGGAGCGCCGCCGCAATCGTCAGTTCGTGTGCGTACCAGTGCCAGAAGTTGAACGTACGCCAAGAGCCTTCAGGCGGGGTTTTGCTGAGATACAGCGCGTCCGTCAGTATCTGCGAGACGGCGACTGCGGGCTTTTCGTATTCAAGGCAGTTGTGGTCGCCGGTGAATACAATCGGAGCACCCCTGCCGAAATCCTTCATCCGATCGATCACAAGAAGCATCCCCTTCTCGCGCGCCACCTCGCCCTTGTGGTCGGTATGCGTGTTCGCGAAGGAGAATGTCCTGCCGGTCTCCCTGTCTTTGAGAATCGCGTACGTGCAGACGCGCGGATGTGCCGCGTCCCATCCCTTCGATCCAGGCGTGTCGGGTGTTTCGGAAAGCCAGAACGTCCCGTTCGTCACCGATGTGAAGCGCGACGTCCTGAACGCGACGGGAGAAGCCTCCCCCCCCCCCCCCCCCCCCGCCGCTCGGCCCCCCGCCGCCCCGCCCCGAT
>JAZSOG010000047.1:0-4319 GCA_045536845.1 Kiritimatiellia bacterium
AGAAGAAGCCGTGCAGAACGTGGAGATCGTGTAGAATCAAGGAACCGCAGGCAGACGAATCATATGCAGTGAATCTTCTATAGAATGGTCCAACCCTTTTTCGATTATCGGTTATAACGTTATGTAATTGTCACCTCAACCTCAATCCGGCAGGTTCGCCTCAGGATAGGCCACAAGTTCATTGATGGCATTGGTGACATAGTTATAAAGCCCCTGATTTACACATCTATTTTGAGCAGCCCGCATGACGGCAAGTCGTCGCTTGCTGTACTGATATGTTGGATCGGCGGCAATAATTGCATCATTCAAACTGATGTGCATGGTATTCACATTCTGCGCAAAGTCAAGCGCATTGGACAAGCACAACGGACGAAAGGGTGAAAGGTCGTCCGACTCAAACACTCTCGTTAGCAATTCCTCACAGACCAACGATCGATCGTGTTGCTTCGCCCGAGGGAATACATTCGTAGACATTAGATATCTTTGGGCTATATCAATGGAATTACTAGTGACCCCTTCAATGTTCAGAACCGACCTTACCGCCCTGTCACCAATGATTGGATTTGTCGCGCATGAATAGAGAAATGGCAACTGTGCAGTTGTGCCGTATTTGCCGAGTTCATCTATCATCATTGACGAAATCTCCGTGCTATTTGTCTGGGCAAGCTCGCAAATAAGCCGCGCAAGTCGGTTGGTGTCGCCGTCAAACCAGGAACAATTCGTCAGTTTCCTTGACTTTATTTCATTCCAAAAGTCAACTGTCGCACGTCCGCACAAGCGGCTCGGCCATGTGACAAATGAGGCGATCTTCTCCTTCGTGGCGTCGTCCGAAAGCGTCTCAGCCCCATCGGCAAAAGCGACCGTCAATGCCGCCCATACCGCCGTTGCAACGATAATAGTCCTATGCATAGCATTTCCTCTTTGTTAGTTGTGAACTGGATTTCTTTGCGTCCACGGGAACGCAAGAGGCGCAAGCCCCTTCTCCCATACTTTATTACCCTGATAGTCATAATGATAATGGACTCCATAAATTCCGCCGTTCGTTATGTCCCGCCGGGAATCACTTTCTGGAACCACTCCCAGCATCAACATACGATCAACGATGTTCGCCATCGTCGTTCCGATTTTGTAATACCTCGCTCCAGATGCGCCCTTGCCGTCGCAGCCACCGTTCCAGTCATCGTAGAGATGTGAGAAGGACGCACTTTCCGAGTTGTAAAGCGCGACAAGTGGATCATCCCCCGCGCTGCCGTTCTCGCTGGACTTGTAGATGTCACAAAGCCCAAAGGCATGCCCTATCTCGTGTGCAAGCGTGTATTGCGTCGACAATGTAGTTAAGACTATCCCGTCACAATCATGAGCTGCCTTTGTATCTCCGCTGTCTAAAAATCGGTTGATGAAATAGCACTCCAGGCCTCCAGTATCTGAGTCAATGTCCACGATCTGGTCAAACGACCATGTTGCTGCCGCATTCGTCGGCGCCTCATATAGCGCATCATATGCGTTGGGGATGTTTGTCACTACAATGGGCTCAATGAGATTCAATGTAACACCAACCTGTGCATAAATGTCATTCGCATCTTTGACCATTTGACGAACTTGGTCTGCGGAAAAAGCTGTCTCCAAGTTTTTGTCCTCAATTATCCACGCCCGCAGATTGACCATAGCCGTCTCCACGACATGCACCTGAAACTCCGGCGCATTGTCTGTTCGCCCGCCGATACTGACGGAAAGCGTCTCGTAGCCGGTGGATGCGCCGCGCACAGTAACGCACCGGCCTGTGCACGGACCGACGAAATCAAGCCCGGGTGTCTTCTCCCAGACAATCTCGGAATCGGGGAACGAATCGGGCGCGACATCGACGCGGAAATAGCCCTCTCGCCCGACCGCGACGCCGCATGGGTTCACCACGTAGGAATGCGCGACGCCATTCTCTACAACGTTGGCCACCGCGTTACAGACCGGCTCCGCCACAGGCGAGACAATCGTCAGGAACGCGGAGGCCGTCAGGTCGGGTCCCGACTCGGGATGCCAGCGCACCTTGACCTGAACGCCTGGCACCGACGTGCTGACCGTAGCCGGATTGAGGTAGATCGGCTGTGACAGCCCCGAGACACCTGAGACGGCAAACGCCCTGCCGGCCGTAATCGCGTCTGTGCAGCTTGAGTTGGAGTAGAGAAGCGGCATTTCGCCAAATCCTCCGTCATAACCGTAGATGCCCTCAACAACGATCATGCCGTTTGTCGACTGTGGCGAACTAAAGTCAATGCTTCCCGACACTATGTCGTCATCGTCTGGGAATGTGGCGACGCAATCGGGCGTACCGTCGTTGTTGTCGTCATCATCGTTTACGAAAATAAATTCGGGCAGGGAGATCGTCAGGCCAATGCCTGGCCCGCCGTTCTGTCCTTCGGAAACATGCGCGTAATAGGAATTGAGCGTGCAGTCGCCGACATCCGCTTCAAGCGAAAGCGAGACTTGCTGCGTGTCAGCCGCCGGATAGTGCGCTGTCATCTGCGTCGACTGCGCGGCAGGAGTCGAGATAGACACGATTGACGGATCAGAAGTGTTCCAACTGAACGTAGGCGAAACAAACCATGGAACATCAGAGAGTATCGCGGCGAACGTCTCGCTGTCATTCAGTTCTGACGGTTGCCAGTTTTCGGGCGACACGCTTAGATCCGGAGTCCATACGATGTGCGCAGACGGCGAGAATGGCACGAGAGGATAAATGGGAACGACAAGTTCAAGGTGCCCTTCGTCCATCGTCCAGCGTCCGTCGTTCAGGACACCGCGCATTCCGCGCATCGGAAGCGACCGAAGAGAGGGAATGTCGTCCACGGCAGTATAGACAAAGTTAGTCGCAGTCTCGGGGAACACGGAGAGCGGATAGTTGACACACTTCCCGAGCAGAAAGACATACTCCCCCGCGTTGGTGACGGCAACGGAGAGATCGCCGACGGAGAGGAATGTCGTTTCGGGCGGGTCATCCGCGACAGTGACGGAGAGTTTGTAGAGCCCGTTCGTCAAACCTTCGCCCACTTGTGCGTCGACCCACTGCGGGTAGCCAACGGCAAGAATCTCGGCCGAGTTCGTGAAGTTCGCCGTCACCCATTCGGCGTCCTGCCCGAAGCCGTCGTGCGAAAACGGAAGCTCGCGCGGCAAAACCGCCGCGACGCCGTTTGTCGTGACTGACACATCGCCGTTGCGGAAGAGCTCGATGCGTCCGTCGAACGGCTCGCCGTTGATCCGCCCGTCGCGGGCGCTTGACCACTCGAACGCGCAGCTGTTCGACGAAGTCATCCCATAGTGGAACGACGAGACGCCAGGGACCATCGAAAGACGCGGCCCGAACGCGGCGACCTGGCTCCGCGAAAAGCCGTCAGGGAACACCGCGCCCCACGGCATGACCTCGACCGACGCAAGATGGTTGGAGCCGAACGGAAAGACCCAGCCGTCGGGGAAGACGATGCGAGCGCCGTCCTCGTAGATTCCATGCTCCCAAGACGGAATGGACTGCATCGGGCCGTACCCGCTCTGTTGGCGCGGCGTACCGCCCGCGAGCATGAGACTGGCGATCGCGGCGCGCTTCGCGGCGATTTCCGTCTGCAAAGCGCGGTTCTGCTCCTTCTCGTCACGCGTCGGATACGAGCCGCTGCCACCCATGGCGAGCACCCAGAGACCGAGGAACATCAGCGTGACGACGCCGAAGGCGCGGCGAATCCGCCGCGACGAGCCTTGGATAGCCAGGAACACCTCCTTGGCACCGACGCCGACGAGATATGTGGCGACGGCGGGGAACGACACCCAGAGAAGGATGTTCGAGAACGTCTCCCTGAACGCATCCACCATGGCTACCTCACCCTCACGGAGAAGCCCGGCGCGGAAACCGCGCCGCCGGCGGAATAGACTGGCCCCGGCATGCCGCGGGCGGTTACGCGCATGAAATCCCAGGACGGATTGAACATCCCCGGGGATACGGCGAAGCCAAGGTCGTTCTCGCCGTCGGTCGCGGAAAGAGCGCTTGGGGCGCGAGCGCGGTCAAGAGTCAGCCGCCATTCGAGACGCCGCAGACCGCTTTCCTGCACGGCGACCCCTTCCGTCTCCGTCGTCTTGTCGCGGAAGAACCACCCGCCGCACTTCCAGCCGAGGAGAAACTCCGTCTCCTGCCAGTCGAGGATGCCGTCTGAGTTCTCGTCGCGCCCGAACGCGATCTGCAGGGTGTTCGTTGGCGTCGCGTCAATCGAAATGGAAAGCGAGAAGATGCGCGCGTCGTCACCACCCGCCGAAAACGTCACGTTTGTCGAAATCTCCGTGTC
>JAZSOG010000017.1:0-81067 GCA_045536845.1 Kiritimatiellia bacterium
ACCCTTGGGGCGTCTCCCATGCGTCACAGCAAGTGTTTACCAGGCACCTGCTGTCCCGTATCATACTCCAATACGCGGCAGTCTTTCAACCCCGAATATTACCGCCTTGTTCAGCGGCGAGCAATATAATACCAAACAGACCCCTGTGACACAGTACCAGTGACACACTAACGTCGCGGCAAATCCGCCGCGTGAAATGGTATAATATCGGCGTAGTGAGAATGAAATTCCGCCTGACATTTCTCTTCTTCGCCATTGTCGCTACTGCCTCCGCCGCGTCGCGGGTGGCCGTGCCGTCGCTGCCGGAGGCGGTGAGGCGGTGCTTCGGCAATAAAACGAAACAACAGCGAGGTATATAGTCAATGAAATCACATTCGTTCTTTTTGGCATTTGCAGTTGTATTCATGGCGTTTGCTTGGGCGGACATACCCAACGTGTTCGATCTCGACCTTGACGCCCCGCGCGCAGAGGCGCCAACGGTTGTGCCCACGCGTCCGCCGGACGATCCCGAGCCGGTGGACGAGCCGTATGAGCCACCGTCCCTGCCAGGATCGGAAGATGTCACAAACCGCGTTGCTGAGGCGTTGCTTTTCAGAGCGTGGGGGGCTGTCGTGGATAACATTGACTTGGTTGACGAGAACGGGATAAACTACACGACGCAGTTGGTCATTCCGACATGGACATGGGAGGGTTTCCTTGGTGAAGACGAGACGAATGGGGTCACGCGCGCCGCCAAGAAGGCGTCGTTCGACTGGTATCTTGGCTATCTTGCGACAAACAGCTGCGCTAATTTCTCGAATGTCCAGACAAATTATGTGCGGGTTGCGATAGAACAATGCGAGGATTTGAAATACACGAATGTATGGCAGACATTGAAAGGCATAGCGCTGAATTCGAGTGCACCGTATCGCGGCTATGCCGGAGAGCTTTACGAACAATACGGACCACTCGATGATTCAATGACGGATTTTTGCCTTGACGTAGAGACGAATGCCGTGCAGATGACGTTCGAGGAGCGTGGTAATATTGTTGGGGAATATGCGTCGCGCCTCCATTCCCTGCCTCCTGGGAGCAACGTTCGGCAGCGTGGAGCCGCCGGGCTCTACACAAACCGCCTTTCTGACTGTTCAAGGGCAATCCCAGTAGACGAGATACTGGTCGCCTCCCTGCCGGGCTATGAGTTCAGCACGAACCGCCTTGCCGCCGCGCTATATGTTTTGTCGTGCACCAATTCCTGGTCGGAGCAGAACGCCTATTTTATTGGTGTGACAAATGCAATCGAGAACGCGCTGAACAACCCATGACGATTGCATCGAAGGGCGGTGCGACATGTCAGATTTTCCTCTTTGCGGCGAGTATAGGGCGTGAAGAGGAAAATAGCTTTTCTTGCCTGCATCGTCGTCGCGCTCGCGGCGGTGTTTCTCGTTGCGTCGTGGATTTTCGTCGGCTGGAGCGACGAGGGGTCTGGCGAATATCCCGGCGGCGTGATATTGCGAGACTCGTCGGGCAGGATACTTCGTGTGACGCTTGGGCCAGGCGATGTCGACTGTCGTCCGTTCTATGTCGCCTCTCCAGACGACTGGATCGTGAAGGCGCTCGTCGCGGCCGAGGACAGCTCCTTCTGGTCGCATCGCGGCGTGAGGCCGATGAGCGTCCTCCGCGCGGCGTGGCAGAATGTCAGCTGCAGGCGCCGCATCTCCGGCGCATCGACGATCACGATGCAGGCGGTCCGTCTCTTGAGGCCGCACCCGAAGAATCTCTGGTGGAAGTGGAAGGAGGCGGTCAAGGCCGCCAAGATGGAACGCGCGAAGTCGAAGGAGTGGATTATCTCGCAGTACCTGAACCGCGCTCCCTTCGGCTCCAACTTCGTCGGCATCGAGGCGGCTTCGCAGGGCTGGTTTGGCAAAAGCGCGAAGGATCTCGGACTCGGCGAGGCCGCGATACTCGCGGGGATGGTGCAGGCGCCGACGCGCTTCCGCCCCGACAGGTGGGGCAGCCCCGAGCGGCGCGCACAGGCGTTCAGGCGCCGCGACTATGTTCTCGAGCGGATGCGGGCGCTTGGATACATCACCGACGAGCAGCTCGAAGGCGCTCGCTCCGTCGAACCCGAGGTCCGCCGTGCGCCGCGTCCTTTCCTCGCGCCGCATTTCTGCGACTGGTACATTTCAGAACATGGGCTTCGCGGCGGTCGAGGCGGAGTGGATGTGACGACGGCGCTCGATGCCGACATCCAGCTTTTGTGCGAGCACGCTGTTTCTGCAGCGGCGGAGAAGGGCGGCTTTTCGTCTGCTGTCGTCGTGATGAAGCCCGCGACAGGCGAGATAGTCGCGATGGCCGTGAGCGGCGATTATTTCGACGGCAAGGACGGGCAGGTAAATACCGCGACTTCGCCGCGCCCCGCGGGCTCGACCCTTAAGCCGTTCCTCGTCGCGCTTGCGATGGAGCGGGGCCTTGCGACCCCAGACCGCCGCCTCGTCGACTCGCCCATCTCGTTCAAGGGCTACCGCCCAGCGAACTTCGACGGCAGGTATCGCGGCCTCGTCACTGTGCGCGACGCCCTTGTCCTCTCGCTCAACGTTCCGTTCGTCCGCCTTCTCGACGAAGTGGGGGTCGAGTCCTTTGCAGAGGAGCTTCGCGCCCTCGGCTTCGGCCGCGTTCCGGAGGATCCCGCGTCCTGCGGCCTTGGAATGGCTATCGGCAATGTCGAAGTCTCGCTTCTTGAGCTCGTCCGCGCATACGGCGTCCTTGCGCGCGGCGGCGACGGAAGGTTCGCGCCTGCATGCGCCTACCTCGTTTCCGACATGCTTTCGGGCAACGAGCGCTCGCACGCGGCGTTCGGGCATATCGCGGATGTCGCGGTTCCGCGCTTCGCGTGGAAGACTGGCACGTCGAGCGCCTACCGCGACGCATGGACGGTCGCGTGGAATCCAGAGTTCGTCGTTGGTGTCTGGTGCGGGCACAAGACAGGCGGCTTCGGCGACAAGAGCGTCGTAGGGGCGAAGGCCGCCGCGCCTGTCGCGTGGAGCATCGTGCGACAGCTCTATCCGGGCGGCACGGGTCCCTGGTTCGACGAGCCGGATGGCGTGGCGAAGTGCGTCGTCTGCAGGAAGACGGGGCTTCGCGCCTCGCCCGACTGCCCCGAGACGGAGGAGGGGAGGGCGGTCAGGGGCCGCAGTTCGCCGCAGCTTTGCAGTGTCCATCGGCGAGGGCCAGACGGAAAGCTGATAGAAGAGAGCCATCCCGCGCTCTCTCTCGTGAAGCCCGAGGACGGCGCGCAGTTCCATCTCGTCGCAGGTTCCATTGAGCAGCGAATCGTCTGCCAAGTCGGGGAAGTTCCGCCCGACACCCGGCTCTGGTGGTTCGTTGACGCCGCGCCCGTAGGCGAGACTGTCGGGCGCGGCGCATTTGCCGCGGAGATGTCTCCTGGCAAACATGTCATAACTTGCGCCACCGAATCTGGCGACGCAGTCTCGGCTACCGTCACCGTGGAATAGCCGAGATAGGCGAACAGCACAAGCGCAGTCAAATTTATGGTAAAATACACGGCATGAAACGCATTGGAATCATCGGCGCGGGGCGTTTTGGCATGAGCCTCGCGGAAACGCTCGCAAATGCGGGCGCGGAAGTGATCCTCATTGACCGCAATCGCCCCGCGATGCAGAGCGCGTCCGAGTTTGCGACTGCTCTCCAGGGCGATGCCACACAGCCGCACGTCCTCGCGGAAGCAGGCTTCGGCGAGTGCGATGTCGTTGTCGTGGCCATCGGCTCCAACATCGAGGCGTCGATGATGGCGACCGCGAACTGCAAGGAGCTGGGCGTGACGAGCGTGGTCGCCAAGGCGACGAGCGAACTTCATGGCAAGATACTGCGCCGCATCGGCGCGGACAGCGTGGTGTATCCCGACCGCGACAGCGCCCATCGTCTCGCGCGAGCAATCGCGAACCACGATGTCGTCGACTTCCTCGAAGTCGCAGACGGCTATTCGATCGCCGAAATCGACGTCCCCGACGGCTCGCGCGGCTTGACGCTCGCCGAGGCGGATCTCCGCAAGAAGTCGGGGATAACAGTCCTCTGCATACGCCGCGCGGACGCAGATCCCAACAAGCCGCGCAACGTCGTCATACCGCAGCCGACCGACAAGCTCGAGCCGGACGACAAGCTCGTCGTGTTCGGCGAGACGCGCAAGATAGACGCGCTGTCGTGAGCCGTTTCGTCATCCAGGGCGGGAGGAAGATTTCCGGGACGCACCGCGTCTCCGGAAACAAGAACGCCGCCCTGCCGATGATAGCGGCGTCGCTTTTGACTTCCGAGACGGTGACGCTCCGCAATGTGCCAGACATCGCCGACGTCGCGGCAATGCTCGACGCGGCCAAGTCCTTCGGCGCGAAGGTGACGCGGGACCTGAAGGCGGGAACTGCGACGATTACTACCCCCAAGGTGAAGACGGCGAAGATCGATGCCGCGCTTGCCGCGAAGATCAGGACGAGCTTCCTTTTCGCGGGGCCGCTTCTCGCTCGCGTCGGCCGCGCTTCGCTGCCGCCGCCAGGTGGCGACCAGATTGGCCACCGCCGTCTCGATACCCATTTTGCCGGCTTCCGCTCGCTTGGCGCGAAGACGGTCGCTGGCAGGAAGACGCTTCGCTTCAAGGGTGAACTCAAGGGCGCTAAGATTCTTCTCGACGAGGCGTCGGTCACTGCGACCGAGAACATCCTCATGGCGTCCGTCCTTGCGCGCGGGCGCACGGTCATCTTCAATGCGGCCTGCGAGCCGCACATCGTCGACCTCGCGACGATGCTGAACGCAATGGGCGCGAAGATCGCAGGCGCCGGCACGAACCGCATCGAGGTCGACGGAGTCGAGGCGCTTCACGGTTGCGAGGCGACGGTGGGGTGCGACTACATAGAAGCGGGGAGCTACATCGTCGCGGCGGCTGTCACTGGTGGCGAACTTACGCTTACCGGCATCGATCCCGCGCCGTTCGAGATCCTCGAAGGGGCGTTTGCGCGCTTCGGCGTGACGTGGACGATAGACGCGAAGGAGAGGACTCTCCGCTATGTGCCGAAGAAGCGTCTCAAGATGAAATACGATCTCGGCGACGCGATCCCCTCTGTGGCGGATGGCACCTGGCCTGCGTTTCCGTCGGACTTAATGTCGGTCTTGATCGTGCTTGCGACGCAGACGCGCGGCACTTGCCTTTTCTTCGAGAAGATGTTCGAGTCGCGGCTGTACTTTGTCGACCATTTGCGACAGATGGGCGCGAAGATAGTGCAGTGCGACCCGCATCGCGTCGTAGTTACGGGGCCTTCGCAGCTCTATGGCGGGACTGTGACTTCGCCCGACATCCGCGCAGGCGTCGCGCTTGTCATCGCGGCGCTTGTAGCGAAGGGAGAGTCGACGATTCTCGGCGCAGAGACGGTCGACCGTGGATATGTTTCCGTCGAAACGGAGCTTTCCGCCATTGGTGCGGGGATAATCAGAAAATAATCAGGAGAGCAAATGAAAATCGGATTCTTTGGTGCAGGCAAGATGGCGGAGGGGATTCTTTCCGCGATTGAGGACAAGAAGGGCGTCGTCATGGCCGAGAAGGTCGCGGCGCGCGCGGCGGAGCTCAGGCGGAAGTACGGCGTAGCGACGACGGCCGACGTGAAGGAGGTCGCGAAGAAGGCGAAGTTCGTCTTTCTCGCAGTCCGTCCGCAGGACGTGGATGCAGTCGCCGCCGAAGTGAAGCCGATCCTTACCGAGAAGCACACGATCGTCTCGATTGTCGCCGGCAAGACGCTTGCGAAGCTGAAGAAGGCGTTCGGCGCAAAAGTCAATCTCGTTCGCGTGATGCCCAACCTCGCGCTGCGCGCGAACGCAGGCATGTGCGCGATATGCCCTGCCGCGAAGACCCCCTCGAAGGACGTGAAGCTCGTCGAGAAGATTCTCGGCGGGGCGGGCGCGACCGTCGTTCTCAAGGAGAAGGACTTTGACGCCGTGACGGCGCTATCCGGCTCGGGCCCCGCGTATTTCGCCTACATGGAGGAGGCGATGGTCGAAGGTGGCGTCAAGCTCGGGCTCAAGCCCGCCATCGCGCGGCTCCTCGCCGAGCAGACGATGTTCGGAACTGCGAAGTTCCTCAGGGAGAGCGGCATGGCGCTCCGTCCGTTCATCGAGGGCGTGTGCACGAAGGGCGGCACGACCGCCGCGGGCATGGAGAAGATGGACGTTCCCGCATTCAAGAAGATCGTCGCAGCGACGCTCGCCGCCGCCGCGAAGCGCTCGAAGGAGCTGGCGTGAAGATCGGCATCTACGGCGGGAGTTTCAATCCTGTCCACTTCGGACACGTCAATCTTGCGAAGAAGGCCGTCGCCGACCTTGCGCTCGACCGGCTCATCGTGATTCCCGCGAACGTCAGCCCCTTCAAGACCGAGGCGGCGAAGGACATGCCGCCTCTTCCGTGGAACCGACTCGAAATGGTGAAGAACGCCTTTGCCGAGATTCCAGAGGCCGTCGTGGACGAGCGCGAGCTGAAGCGCGGAGGCGTTTCCTACGCGATAGACACTGTGCGCGAGATTGCCGCGGAGAATCCTGGCGCGGAGCTTTTCTTCCTGATTGGCGAGGATTCCGTAGAAGGGCTGCCGCGCTGGAAGGACTACGAGGAGTTGAAGAAGCTCGTCGTCTTCAAGTCGTTTCCGCGCACGAAGGAGTCGTCTACGGAGATACGCGAGCTCTTTGAGAAGGGCAAGGTGGTGTTCAATGGCGACGAGAAAGTGGTCAAGGTCGTGAAGGACGGTCTTGTCCGCAAGCATGGCTTCTGCCCCTGCCGCCTGCCGAAGCTCCCCGAGTTCTTCTGCCCCTGCGACGAGTTCAAGGGGCAGCTCGCCGACCCCGCCTACCACGGCCTCTGCCACTGCCGCCTCTACCTCAAGCCATAAGGTATGTTCGGCGACGTCCGAAGGCTCCTCCTCGGGGAGCCCTCGGCGAATACGCCGTATCCCCTCGCTCGGACCTTCGCTCCGCCGCCGAACAATTGCGCGCGCGGCGGGCTGTGCTCTTCCTCAATGCAATCCACCGCGTTGCATATAATTTGAATTTCGGGCCGTGGAAGGCGATAAAAAATGATATAATATCCCGAAACAAAAAAGGAAGTAGGGAAAATGGCGGCTATTTACGAGTATACAGGCGTTGTCGAGAAGGTGCTTCAGCTCCAGACTTTTGCGAGTGGATTCACCAAGCGCGATGTCGTGATGACAGATGATGTCGGGGTTGAGTCAAAGTGGCCCAACCACATCGCGTTCACCTTCAAGAAGGACGCCGCCTCCATGCTCGACACGGTGCGCGAGGGTCAGCGCGCGAAGATTCGCTTTGCCATCGACGGCCGTGAGTGGACGAATCCCCAGGGCCAGGTCAAGTATTTCACCGACCTCACCGGCCTCAAGATCGAGGTCCTCAACGCGGACGGCTCGTCTACCGAGCCCGTTCCCGCTCCCGCCGAGCCCGATTTTCCTGAAGATGCCGGTGCAATAGACGACATGCCGTTTTGATATCCGGGGGGACGTAGGGACAGACAAAGAAAAAGGGCCAGATACAGAGATGAAGCAGATAGGAGTAGGAATTCTTGGCTTCGGAACCGTTGGCGCGGGAGTCGCTGACGGCCTTCTGAAGCATCGTGACGTCATGGCGAAGCGCCTCGGCGTCGACATCGTCTTGAAGAAGATCGCGGACCTCGACATCACGACGGACCGCGGCATCAATGTCCCCGACGGCGTTCTCACTACAGACGCGAAAAGCGTCCTCGCTGATCCCGGAATCGACATCATCGTCGAGACAATTGGCGGCACAGGCATCGCCAAGACATTTGTCCTTGAAGCGCTCAACGGCGGCAAGTGCGTCGTCACTGCAAACAAGAAGCTGCTTGCGGAATACGGGCACGAGATATTCGAGACGGCAGCCAAGAACGACGTCGACATCTACTTCGGCGCGTCGGTCGGCGGCGGCATCCCGATCATCCGCGTCCTGCGCGAAGGTCTCGCGGGCAATGAGATCGAGTCGATCCACGGTATTCTCAACGGCACCTGCAACTACATCCTCACGAGGATGGAGAACGAGGGGCTTCCCTTCGACGTCGTCCTCAAGGATGCGCAGAAGCTCGGCTACGCCGAGGCCAATCCTTCGCTCGACGTCGACGGCTTTGACACGGCTCACAAGGCGTGCATTCTCGCGGCTCTCGCGTACGGCTTCCAGCCGACTCTCGACCAGGTTCAGGTCGAAGGCATCCGCAACCTCTCTGACGCGGACGTCAAGTACGCCGCAGATCTCGGTTACCGCATCAAGCTCCTCGCGTGCGTCGCGAAGGACGGTGACGAAGTCGAGGTTGGCGTTCATCCGACGCTGATTCCTTTTTCGCATATGCTCGCTAACGTGAACGACGCGTTCAACGCCGCGTACGTGAAGGGCGACATGTCGGACTACACGATGTACTACGGGCGCGGCGCTGGTCGTGCGCCCACGGCCTCGACTGTCGTTGGCGACATTGGCGACATCGCGCGCAACCTCGCCTATGACGAGACGCGCTACACGAGGGGTGTCCCGAACTACGGCGAGGGCAAGGTTCGCCTTCGCGCTGCGGGCGAGATCGCCTCGAAGTTCTACCTTCGCTTCATGCTCGCGGACAGGCCCGGCGCGATGGGCGTCGTCGCTTCCGCGCTCGGTCGCCACGGCGTTTCGATATCCGCTCTCTCCCAGAAGGGCTCGGCGGAAGGAAATCTCCCCGTTCCTGTAGTCGCGATGACTCGCAAGGCGCGCTCTGCCGATCTCGACGCGGCGCTTGCCGAAATCAAGGCGTCGGGCGTAATCGGCGAAGACCCGGTCAAACTTAGGGTGCTATAAATGAAAGTCTGTAAATTCGGCGGCAGCTCCCTCGCGGATGCGACGCAGTTAAACAAGGTAATTGACATCGTCCTCGCGGATCCCGCGCGGCGCATCGTGGTGGTCTCGGCCCCTGGCAAGCGCGACAAGGGCGACACGAAGGTCACCGACCTTCTCATCGCGCTCGCGAAGGCAGCGCTCGCAGGCGAGAACGTCGACCGCCAGCTTGGCGCGGTTGTCGAGCGCTACGCTCTCATAGCCGACGAGCTCAAGCTCGGCGAGGATATCATATCCGACATCACGCGCGACTTGAGGTCGCGCATCGCCCAGGTCAAGGATCTCCGCCCCGAGGAATTTCTCGATCTCGTCAAGGCGGCCGGCGAGGACAACAACGCGAAGCTCGTCGCGGTCGCGTTCGCGGCGCGCGGAAGGAAGGCGCGGTATGCGAGCCCGAAGGACACGGGAATGGTGCTGAAGGGCGAGTTCGGCGACGCTACGCTTGATCCCGACAGCTACGCGACGCTCTCTCGCGCGTTCTCGAACTTCGAGGGAATCGTCATCTATCCCGGCTTCTTCGGCTATACGAAGGACGGCAAGGTTGCGACGTTCCCGCGCGGCGGCTCTGATATCACTGGCTCGATCCTCGCTGCGGCCGTTTGCGCCGACGTCTACGAGAACTTCACGGACGTCGACTCGGTCTACCCGGTCGATCCCCGCATCGTTCCCGACGTGAAGGAGGGCATCCCGACGATGACCTACCGCGAGATGCGCGAGCTTGCCTACGCAGGTTTCGGCGTCTTCGCCGACGATGCTGTCATTCCGGCGGTCCGCGCGCGAATTCCGATCAACATCCGCAATACGAACCACCCCGGTGAGCCCGGCACGATGATTCAGCAGTCGCGCCGCGTCGTTCCCGGAACGGTGGTCGGCATCGCGAGCGCAGACGGCTTCTGCAACATCGTCGTCGAGAAGTACCTGATGAACCGCGAGATCGGCTTCGGCAGGCGACTTCTCCAGATTCTCGAGGACGAACACGTTCCCTACGAGCATATGCCCTCGGGCGTCGACTCGCAGTGCATTGTCATCAAGGAGCACTATCTTCCGCGCGAAGTGGAGCGCCGCGTCGTTTCGACGATCCGCCGCGAGCTCGAGCCTGATTTTGTCACGGTTGAACGCGACATCACGACGCTCATGGTCGTGGGCGAGGGCATGTGCTACACGCCCGGTATGCTCGCGAAGGCCTGCCTCGCACTTGCGTCGGTCGGAATCTCGCTTTCCATGGTGAACCAGGGCTCATCCGAAGTCTCGTTCATGATTGCCGTCAGGAAGCAGGACCGCGACAATGCCGTCCGGTCTCTTTACAAGGCATTTTTCGGTTGACTCGCGGACGAAAATTGCATAAAATATCCATCACAATTGGATAATTAGGACTACGAAATGTTCCGCATACCTAAGCTAAAGTCTTTCTTCTCGACAGACATCGGCATCGACCTTGGCACGGCGAACTCGCTCGTGTACGCCAAGGACCACGGAGTTGTCCTTCGCGAGCCCTCGGTCGTCGCGATCCAGGCCGGCTCCAAGCGCGTTCTCGCTGTGGGCGAGGAGGCGAAGCGGATGCTTGGCAGGACCCCGGGCAACATTATCGCAATCCGTCCGATGAAGTCGGGCGTGATAGCCGACTTCGACATCACCGAGGCGATGCTTGCCTATTTCATCAACAAGGTCTGCCCGAAGCGCTTCTGGTCCAAGTACGCGAAGCCGCGCATGGTCATCGCCGTGCCGTCGGGCATCACCGAGGTCGAGAAGCGCGCTGTCGAGGACGCGGCGCACGCGGCCGGTGCTGGTGACGTTTTCCTGATCGAGGAGCCGATGGCCGCGGCGATCGGCGTCGGGCTTCCTGTCAGCGAGCCTGCGGGCTCGATGATTGTCGATATCGGCGGCGGCACATGCGAGGTGGCGATCATCTCGCTCGCCGGCATAGTCCACAGCTACTCCGCCCGCGCGGCTGGCGGCGATGCGATGGACGAGTGCATCACGAAGTACATCCAGCGGGTCTACAACCTGCTGATCGGCGAGCGCATGGCCGAGATGATAAAGATCGAGATAGGGAGTGCCTTCCCGACTGGTGAGGAGAAGACGCTCGAAATCAAGGGACGGGACATAGTGGCGGGGTTGCCGAAGACTTTGACGATAACCTCCGAGGAAATCAGGGGAGCCCTGAAGGAGCCGGTCAGCCAGATCGTGGACGCAGTGAGGACCACGCTGGACAAGTGTGAACCGGAACTCGCGGCTGACCTTGTTGACAGGGGCCTTGTGCTGTCGGGCGGAAGCTCGCAGCTCAAAGGCCTCGACAAGCTTCTCGCGCAGCAGACGGGGCTTCCCGTCACGGTGGCGGACGATCCGCTCTCGGCTGTCGCGGAGGGCACGGGCGTCGTGATGAACGAGCTCGATTTCCTCGCGAAGAACAAGCGTGCGTAGAGTCTTCGGCAAGTCCGCGTTTAGGTGAGGACTTGCCAGAATGAAAGCCAGAACGACCGGAGCATACGTGCTCATCGCCCTCGGGGCGGTGGCGACTGCGGTCGTCGTCTTTTCTCGCGGGACGGCGCTTGAGGCTATATTCCCCGCCGAGCGCGCCAGCCGCTCGTTTTCCGACAAGGTCTGGTCGCGTGTGAAGGGGGCTTGCCACGGCGCTTCGGCAAGCGCCGAGAACGTGGCTCTAAGGCGCGAGGTCGCCGCGCTTGCGCTTGCTCGCGACGACGCCGCGCGTCTCGAGGCCGAGAACGCGCGCCTGAGGCGCGTCCTCGAATACAGGGGCCAGAACCCGGAGACGTGGCTCGTCGCAGAAGTTCTCGCCGCCGGCGGCGCGTTGGGGCCGCGCCGTACCATGAGGGTGAGCAAGGGGTCGCTTGCGGGCGTGTGCGAGGGGGCGGTAGTCGTCGTTCCCGAGGGGCTTGTCGGGCGTGTCGAGTCCGTAACGCCCCACACGTCGGAAATCCGCCTCGTCACCGATCCTTCGATCGGCGTCGGCTGCGAGGTTGCGCTCCCCGGTGGCGGGACCTTGCGCGGAACGCTCGCGGGCGGCACCGAGGAACGTCTTGCCCTTAAGCACATTTTGTCTGCGGCGGAGGTCCCGCCGCGCAGTCCGGTTTACACGTCGGGTCTCGGAGGGGTATATCCCAAGGGGATCGCCGTAGGCACTTTGCTCGAAGTCAGAAACGACTCTGATTCGCCGAGACGAGAGGGTGAAGTGCTGCCGGCTGTCGACTTTGCGACGCTGAGGGACGTCTTCATCCGCTGTGAAAAGTAACGTCGTCCAGTTTGCGTTCATCGTCGTCGCCCTCGTCCTTGGCGGGGCGCTCGAGGACATGCTGCCGTCGATCGGCTCGCTCGGACTTCCGATACTCCTGTCGCTCGCCGTCTTTTTTGCAGTCGAGACGCGTACGCCAATATGGATAATGGCGGCGGTTGCCGCGGGCGCTTTCGAGGAGGCGGTCTGCTCGCTGCCCCCCGGCTCCGCGATGGTGTTCTTCGCCGCCATAGCAGTGGCGATAAGGTTCTTCCGCGAGCCGGTCGTCTGGATCGCCGTCGCTTATCCCTCGTACCAGGTATGGCTTGCGCTCGTCGCGGACGTCGCGGGCGCTCCGGGGAGAATACTCCTCTCTGTGCCTGTTGGCGCGATTTTCCTCTCGCTTGCGTTTGTAGTCCTTCCACGACTCTGGAGAAAGGCGGGTGCCGATGCGTGACGACACGTCCATCGCGAGCGACCTCTCGGTACTTGCCGTCGGCATCGTCTTCATCGCCGGACTTGTGGCGCTTGGCTTCCGCCTTGCGCAGGTGCAGCTCGTCGACGCGGCGAAGCATTCCTACGCCGGCGCAAGGCAGGCGATACGCAGCGTGCTGACCGCTGGCCCTCGCGGGCGCATTCTCGCGCGCGACGGAAGCGTTCTCGCCGACAACCGAGCGTCTGTTTCGATCGTCGTGAACCCCGAGGGCTTCCAGCGCCGCTCGTGGAACGACACGGTGCTTGCGATCTCGAACGCCGTGGACGCCGTTGCGGCGACCATTGACGTGCCCTCCGCCATCACCACCAACGCGATAGCGCGCCATATTCGCCAGAAGCTCGCGCGACCGCTCGTAGTGTGGCGCGACGTGGACGACGAGGCGATAGCGCGCTTTGCGGAGCATGCGATGGAGTTCCCGGGGTTTTCGTGCATCGAGACCGAGGAGCGGACCTATCCCCAAGGCCGCCTCGCCGCGCACGTCATCGGCTATGTTGGTCGCCGGGAGACGGAGTCTACGAGCGGCGAGCAGTTCAACTTCCGCGACAAGGAGATGTGCGGGCGCGAAGGGCTCGAGGCATACTACGACAGCTATCTGCGCGGTTCCTCTGGCGAACTCAGGGTCATCGTCGACGCGCGTGGCTTCGCAGTCGACGAGACGGTCGTCAAAGAGGTGCGGCGCGGTCCCGACCTTCGTCTCTCGCTCGATGTCGCGGTTCAGCGCGCCGTCGAACGGCAGCTTCGCGGCGAGCGCGGCGCATGCGCCGTCATTGATCCGCGCGACGGCGCGGTGCTTGCGCTCGCGAGCGCGCCCGCGTACGACCTCAACCTGCTCGTGCCGCGGCTCACGCCCGAGATGAACGACCGTCTTTTCAGGAACGCCCGCAACGACTACCGCAACCGCGCCTGCTTCGAAACGTATGCGCCTGGTTCTACGTTCAAGCCTGTTACCGCCCTCGCGGCGCTCAAGGCCGGCGTTCCGCCTGAGGCCACCTACGACTGCACGGGCGTCTTCGAACTCGGCGGAATGAAGCTCCACTGCGCGCGCCGCTGGGGACACGGCCAGATAGACATGAGGCACGCAATCAAGGAGAGCTGCAACACTTATTTCTCCAACCTCGGCTGCGACATCGGCACGAACGCGCTTTTCGCGGCGGCGCGCGCGATGGGTCTCGGCGCGAAGACTGGAATCGACTTCCCGCAGGATTCCGCGGGCGTCGTGCCGTCGGCAGAATACAAGCGAATCCACTACGACCTGCCGTGGTACGCGAGCGATCTCGCGCACGCTTCGATAGGCCAGGGCCAGCTTCTCGTCACGCCACTTCAGATGGCGCGTCTCGCTGGCGCGATAGGGACGGGCTTCCTTGCGAGGCCGCGCCTAAGGGCCGATTCGCCGGTCGAGCGCACGCCGCTCCCGTTCTCCGCGCGCGACCTCGCCGTAGTGCGCGAGGGCATGCGGATGGTGGTGGACGGCGGTACCGGGCACCGCGCGGGCGATGGAGTCGCGGTCGCAGTCGCGGGCAAGACGGGGACGGCTGAGGTTGGCCTTGGCGTCACGCGCCGCAAGAACACGTGGTTCATCGCCTACGCGCCGGCCGATAAGCCGACGGTGGCGATAGCGATGGTGATTGAGAACGGCGAATCGGGCGGAGGCACTACCGCGCCGAAGGCGAACGCCGTGCTTAAGGCGATATTTGGAGAGTTGGAGGAAGGGGTCAGGAGTCAGGGGTCAGGAGCCAGGGGGGCAGGAGTTGGAGAAGGGTAATGCTGGATAAGCTCAAGAGATTCAACTGGCTGATGTTTGCGGCAATGCTGGCGCTCGTGGCGATTGGCACTGCCGCGATATACTCGGCCGGCAACGCGCGCGAGGCGGCTGTCTTCCACAGCATGTGGAAGGCAAACCTCTCGACGGCCGCGTTCGGCCTCGTCGTCTATTTCGTGCTTGCCTTCATCGACTACCGCCGCTACCTGAACCTGCTTGCCGCGCCTTCGTATATCTTCGCGCTCGTCCTTCTCATCGCAGTCCTTATTGTCGGCACCTCGACCTACGGCGGACGGCGCTGGCTCTGGTTCTTCCAGCCGAGCGAAGTTGCGAAGCTCTGCGTAATCGCTGCACTCGCGTGGATATATGGTACCGTTGACGAGAGGCCGTGGCTTCGGAAGTTCCCCGGCTTCCTGCTCGCGGCGGCGATGATCGGCGTTCCGGCGTTGCTCATACTTCTCGAGCCGGACCTTGGCACGATGCTTTCGCTTCTTCCGGCGACGCTTGTGATGCTCTTCGTCGCGCGCGTCTGGCGGCGCGGGCTTTTGACGGCGGCATGCATTGCGGCAATCGTCGCGTCGGCAGTCCTCGCCGCGGTCTACGAGGCCGAGAGGCCTGGTGTCACGGAGGCCCGCAGGGCGGCGATAATGAAGTTCGTCCCCCTAAGGCCGCACCAGGTGAAGCGCGTGAAGATATTCCTCTTCCCGGACGAGGACCCTCACGCCGCGGGATATACTTTGAGGCAGGCGATGATATCGATCGGCTCCGGCGGATTCGCCGGCAAGGGGTTCCGCAAGGGCGAGACGAACCACCTGAAGTACCTGCCGCAGTCAATTTCGATGAACGACTTCATCTTCTGCGTATATGCGGAGGAGACGGGGTTCATCGGATCGGTCGCGCTGCTCGCGCTTTTCGGGGCTCTTCTTGTCCCGTGCGTGTGGACGGCGTATGTCGCGGCGGACGGGAGTGGGCGGCTGGTTTCGATCGGCGTCGCGACCCTCGTGTTCGCGCACGTCTTCATAAACATAGCGATGTCGATTGGGCTCGTTCCGATCACGGGGCTGCCGCTGCCGTTCATATCGGCGGGGCGGACGTTCCTCGTGACGGTGATGGCCGGCCTCGGCATCGTGCAAAGCGTATCAATGCATAGAAGGGAGAATGACAGATGAACCTGTTCGGATGGCTAAAGCGCTCAAAGCTGAAGCGCGAGATAATCGTAAATGTCGAAAAGCTCGAAACCCGCGTCGCGGTCCTTGAAAACGGCCGCCTTGAGGAGTTCATGGTCGAGCACCCGGAGGCCGAGCGCCTTGTGGGGAGCGTCTTCAAGGGGCGTGTGCAGAACCTCGAGAACGACCTCCAGGCGGCGTTCGTCGACATCGGGCTCAAGAAGAACGCGTTCTTGCACTACTGGGACATGACGCCCGACGCGGACGCGCTTTTAGACGAGGACGACGAGCCGAAGAGGGGGCAGAAGGGCGGCAGGAAGTCGAACCGCCTCTCGGACGCCGAGATCGCGAAGCGCTTCCCTCCCGGGAGCGAGATCATCGTCCAGGTGACGAAGGGCCCGATCTCGACGAAGGGTCCGCGCGTCACCGCGAACCTCTCGATCCCAGGGCGCTACCTCGTCATGATGCCTGGGACGCGCATCCGCGGCGTCTCGAAGAAGATCGGCGACGCCAAGGAGCGCCTGCGTCTCAAGAAGATCCTCGACAAGCTTCCGCTTCCTGAGAACGTTGGCCTTGTCGTCCGCACCGTCGGCGCGGGCGCGAGCTCCCGCGCGTTCGCGCGCGACCTCAGGAACCTGCTCTCCGTCTGGAGCGAGATGCAGGCGAACACGAAGCGCCTCAGGACGCCGTGCTGCATCTTCCAGGAGCCCGATCTCTGCGAGCGCGTCGTCCGCGACTGGCTCACCGAGGACGTCGATGCGATCGTGATCGACGACGAGGCGAGCTACGAGTCGATGCGCGAAGTGACGGGCCGCATTTCGCGCCGCGCCAAGGGCAAGATCCGCCGCTACGACGGTGTCACGAACGTCTTCGAGCACTACGGCCTCGAGCGCCAGCTTGCCGAGGCGTTCTCGCGCCAGGTTCCGCTCAAGTCGGGCGGGTATCTCGTCATCGACGAGACCGAGGCGCTTATCGCCGTCGACGTCAACACCGGCCACCACAAGGGCAAGGGCAGCCAGGAGGAGGCGATTCTCGAGGTGAACCTCGAGGCCGTCGAGGAAGTCGCGCGCCAGCTACGCCTCAGGAACATCGGCGGACTCGTTGTTCTCGACCTCATCGACATGAAGTCCCGCAAGCACCAGAAGCAGGTGTACCGCGCGCTAAAGGACGCTCTGAAGCGCGACCGCGCCCGCACGAATGTCCTCGAGATTTCCGAGCTCGGGCTTCTCGAGATGTCGCGCCAGCGCCAGGACCGCTCGATCCTCTCAATGCTCACTTCGAAGTGCCCCTACTGCTCGGGCCACGGGCTCGTCAAGTCTCCGATGTCCGTCTCGATAGAGCTCCAGCGCAAGCTGACCTCCCTCCTCAGAAAGGCCGAGGCGGACAAGAAGCCGTTCGAGCCGAAGATCGTCATCGCGCCGCAGGTGATGCAGCGCCTCAGGACCGAGGATGCCGACATTCTCGCGCAGATGCAGAAGCAGTTCAACACACGGCTCACCTTCGTCTCGGAGCTCCACCGCCACCCCGAGGCATTTTCCATACTAGACGCGGCCACCTCACAAGTGCTATACTCTCAAACATGAAGACATATGCCCTCATAGCCGCGGCGCTTTCCGCCGCGACTCTCTTCGGAAAGCCGGCTGGCGAAGTAAAAATCACGGCCGACAGGGTTGCCGCCGACAACGTAACAGGCGCGCTCGCGGCATCGGGCCACGTTCAGGCGGTGTCTGCGCCGGTGGTCCTTAGGTCCGAGTTTGTGTCGCGCGACGCAGAAGGCGAGTTCACGTTCGCGG
The DNA here is from genome assembly GCA_045536845.1 of Kiritimatiellia bacterium. Taxonomy (GTDB): domain Bacteria; phylum Verrucomicrobiota; class Kiritimatiellia; order RFP12; family UBA1067; genus UBA1067. The sequence continues at coordinate 17,351 of JAZSOG010000017.1, forward strand.
ATCCGACCCACCTCACCACGTGCACCACCGACTGGGACCATCTCCACTGGAAGGTGTCGGGCGAGGTGCGTTTCAAGGACGGCCACTACGTGCTGTTGCGCAACGCGTGGCTCAGGATGTGGGATGTTCCCGTCCTGTGGCTTCCCTACTGGTACTATCCGATGGACACCGACTACGGCTGGCGTGTGATGCCAGGCTACACCTCGCGCTGGGGTGCGACGCTTCTCACCAAGTACGTCTACGGCATCTGCGGCGGAATGGCCGAGGGTGCGTACGGTCTTGCGGGCAGCACGCGCTTCGATCTCCGCGAGAAGAACGGCGTCGCAGCCGGGCAGTCCGTCAGGTGGAGTCTCGGAGACTTCGGCCAGGGCAAGTTCAAGGTCTACTACGCGTGGGATCGTGACGCCGACCGCTACGACCGCCACTGGAACGACACAAAGGAGTGGCACTACAGCCACTGGGGCAACGACGTCCCGAACGAGCGCTACGGCCTCAGCATCGAGCATCGCGCCGAGCCGACCGAGCGCGACGCGGTATGGGTCAAGGCCGCTTACTACAGCGACTCGCACTTCCACCACGACTTCCTGCGGAAGACGATGATGGGCGACGGCAACACCTTCGCCACCCACCTCGCAAACGAGTTCGCGTGGGAGCACACCGAGCGCGCGACTTCCGTCGGCGTAAGCGTCTCTGGTCCGCTGAACGACTTCTATCCAGGCGTCGCCCGGCTCCCCGAGTTCTACTTTGACGTCAACCCGACTCCTGTCTGGTCGCTTCCCGTAAACTACGAGTCGCAGACGAGGGTCGGCTACCTCGACCGCGACTACGCGAAGTACGGTAGCCGCGACACGCCGACGCAGTACCGCTTCACGCCCGGACCGTGGGCGAACTACAATGCCTTCCGCCTCGACACGTACCACCGCCTCACGCTGCCGATGAAGTTTGCCGACGTCCTTTCGGTCGTCCCGCGCTTCGGCCTTAGGGGCACGTACTGGAGCGACACCGGCTACATGGCCGCTCCCGACATGCGCGCGGGGTCGACGGACGACGACGCCTGGCGCACGATCGTCGAGGGTGGTGTGACTTTCTCCGCGCGTGGCACCGCCGACTTCGACGACGGGATTACGCATGTCGTCGAGCCGTACTTCGACATTCTCGCGCAGGAGGCCAACGTCTCCGGCACAAAGAAGGACGAGAGGATTTACCGCTTCGACAATATCGACGCGAGCAGCGACTGGCTCGACCAGTTCGCGGGCCGTTCGCGCAACCTGCCGTACTCCTGGTACGGCGTGACGCCCGGCATCCGCAACGCGCTGCGCAAGACCGAGGAGAACGGGCTTTCGCGCATGCTCCTCGACTTCGACGTCTACTGCGCGATCCAGTTCAACGACACGTCCTACACGGCGGGCAACAAGTACCATCGCCTCGTTAAGGACCTCGAGGATCCGAACTACGGCAAGGACGCCCCGATATTCGTGCCGGGCATCCGCGCGCGCTGGCGTCCGTCAAAGGACACGATGCTCTCTACGCGAATCGAGTACGACACCGAGAACGACGAGCTCGCCTACGGTGACCTAAAGTGGTCGCACCGTCTCGCTGATTCGTTCAGCTACCGCGTGACCTACTCCGGGCGCAGCCACCGTCGCTGGGACTACTCGTCGACTGTTTACGACAGTGAGACGATGCGGAACGAGGATTTCAACTGGGCGAAGTTCCGCTTCCTCGAGGTTGGCTTCGAGCACGAGATGTGCGACGCCATCGCGTGGAGCCCGTATGTCCGCTGGGACTGCCGCGAGGGCGAGTTCGACGAGATCGGTGCGTGGATAGACTTCCGCACCGACTGCCTCGGCTTCCGCTTCAGCGTCTCCTACGAGAACGACTTCACCCGTGTTGACGGCTCGCGCTACGACCACGACTGGAACTTCGGGTTCTTCGTCTATCTCCGCGCCATCGGCCCCACCTCGGGCAATCCGTTCCACGGCGACTGAGGCGGGGGTGCCGCCGTCATTCCGCTGCGGCGAGGAGTAGAGAAAGGGCGTGCTCGACGGTCGCGGCGCGCACTTCGGCGCGATTGCCGGGGAAGATGCGCTTTTCTGTCTTCACGCCATCGGGCGTTGCGATTCCAAACCACACGAGGCCGACCGGCTTTTCGGCACTGCCTCCGTCGGGCCCAGCTATGCCGGTGACTGAAACGGCATAGTCGACTTTCAGCAGCTTGCGCGCGCCGACGGCCATCTGCTCGGCCGTCTCGGAACTGACCGCGCCGACCGTGGCAAGAGTCTCTGGGGAGACCCCTAGGACGCCTTGCTTTACGGAATTGTCGTAGCTGATCACGCCGCCCATGAAGACCGCGCTCGAGCCCGGGACTGCCGTTATCGCGCTGCCGATGCCTCCGCCGGTGCATGATTCCGCCGTTCCGCACGTTCGTCCGAGTTCTCCGAGCCGTTTAACAAGTTTTTCAGCTGTCGTCATTTTCCACCGTCTCCTGACGTAGTATAGCAAATATCCGCCGCCATACCAACCCGTCTCCCACTTGACCTTGTCTGCGATTTTTAGGATAATACCAACCTATGGCAGACAAGATCAGTTTTGAGCCGCCTCGCGGAATGAGGGATTTCTATCCCGAGGATATGGCGTGGCGCAGCCGCGTTTTCGACGCGTTTCGCGCCGCGGGAGAGGCGGCGGGTTTCCGTCAGTACGACGCGTGCGTCGTCGAGAGTTATGAACTTCTTGCCCGAAAGGCGGGCGAGGAAGTCGGCGAGCAGATTTACCACTTTTTCGACAAGTCCGAGCGCCACCTCGCGCTCAGGGCAGAGATGACGCCCACGCTCGCGCGCATGGTCGCGCAGCGCCAGAAGGAGCTTTCCTTCCCGCTCAAGTGGACGACGATCGCACAGTGCTTCCGCTACGAGCGCATGACGAAGGGCCGCAAGCGCGAGCACTACCAGTGGAATCTCGACATCATTGGCGAGGACTCTGTGCTCGCGGAAGCCGAGGTCATCGGCGCCGCCTGCGACGCGCTTAGAAGGATGGGCCTCTCGTCCACCGACTTCAAGGTACATGTCTCGTCGAGGAAATTCCTCGGTGAATTGCTCGCGAAAAGCGGAATCGCTGCGGATCGCCACGCCCAGGTGTTCCTCGCGCTCGACAAGCGCGGCAAGATGCCCGACGCCGAAATCGCCGCGATGCTGAAGGACGGCGGGCTTTCGGACGCCGAGATCGAGGCGACCTTCGCCATAATGGAGACGAAGGACTATTCTGCCTGCCCCGAGCTCGTCGAGCTCTTCCGCCTTGCGGAGATCGCTGGCTTCGCCGACTGCCTCGAGTTCGACATTTCCGTGATCCGCGGGCTTAGCTACTACACTGGCGTCGTCTTCGAGTGCTTTGACACGAAGGGCGAGTTCCGCGCAATCTTCGGCGGCGGCAGGTACGACAACCTCCTCACCACGATCGGCGGCGAGCCGACGAGCGCCGTTGGCCTCGGGTTTGGCGACGTTGTAGTCACCGAGCTTCTCAAGGCGCGGCTCGGCGAGGACGCGGCGGCCGCGAGGAAGGGCGTCGCAATAGGTTTCATGTTCCCCGAGCAGCGCGATGCGGCGGTGTCGCTCGCGGCGCGGCTCAGGAAGTCGGGCGAGTGCGTGGACCTCGCGCTCCGCAGCCAGAAGCCAAAGAAGTTCTTCTCGCACGCGGCGGAGTCAGGTGCCGCGAAGGCGGTGTTCCTCGGTCCTGACGACGTTGAGAAGGGCATCGCGCGCATGAAGGACCTCTCCACGCGCGAAGAGAAGGAGATCTCGCTTTCGCAATGAAAAGGATATTTGCAGCCGCGCTTTGCGCTCTCGTCCTCGTTCCCGCGTCTTTCGCGGCGAGCAAGTCGTCCGATGCGATAGTCCGTCTCCTCAATTCCCGGGCGTCGGGAAGTCGCAGCGAATTCAAGGAGGCGGCGAAGATCGTCGCCGAAGACGCGAAGCAGGGCCACCCCCTCCAGCAGTTCGTCATCGCGCTTGTCGCAAATGACAGCGACCTTCCTAAGAAGCTGCGGCTCACTCCCGAGAAGCGCAAGGAGTATCTCGACCAGGCGAGGGACAAGATACGCCGCCTTGCGGAGGAGAAGAACAACGCCCTCGCATGGTATCTCCTTTCGCTCGAGAAGAACGACATGTCGTTCCTGAAACGCGCGGCAGACGGCGAAAACGTGCAGGCGCTGAACGCATGGGGAACTATAACGCTGACCGACGCTCTCAGGAACCCGTCGATAGAGACGAACGAACTTGAGCGTGTCCTCATAAAGTGCTTTGGAATCTTCAAGAAGGCGGCCGACGCAGGCGATGCCAACGGGCTCTACAACCTCGGCATGTGCTACATGCAGGGCTATGGCTGCGTTGCGGACGAGGATCTCGCCTACAAGTGCTTCCGCGCGAGCGCGGAAGCGGGGCATCCCGAGTCGATCAACAACATCGGCGGTTTCTACCGCGACGGCATAGTCGTACGGGCTAATCCCGAGTCGGCGGTGAAGTGGTTTTCGAGGAGCGCAGACCTCGGCAACGCCTACGGTATGCTGAACTACGCGCTTGCGCTGCAGCGCGGCGAGGGAGTCGAGAAGGACGTCGCGAAGGCAATCGATCTTTTCAAGGAGGCCGCCGCGCTAGGCAACGCCGAGGCGATGAACGCGTACGGCATGTGCTGCTACAACGGCGACGGCGTGGAGAAGAACGCGGCGGAGGCCGTGAAGTGGTATCGCGCCGCTGCGTCCCGCGGCTTTGCGCCCGCGATGGACAACCTTTCGTCGTGCTACAATCTTGGCGTTGGCGTCAGGAAGGACGAGAAGGAAGGCCTCGCCTGGAAGGTGCGCAGCATGGCAGCGCGCGGCGACAGGAACGCCGCGGCGTGGCTCCAGCAGAACGGCTATTGATCAAAGCGGTGAAGATACTGATGATAGGCGACGTCGTCGGCAGTCCCGGCAGGCGGATTCTCGCGAAGGAGCTCAAGCGCCTCAGGCGCGAGCTTTCCCTTGCCGCCGTCGTCGTGAACGCCGAGAACTGCGCGGCGGGCTCGGGCCTTACCGCGGCGCTCGCAAAGGAGATTCTCGATTCCGGCGCCGATGCGATCACGCTAGGCGACCACACCTGGGGGCAGAAGGAGTTTGCCGGGCAGGTCGGCTCCCTTGAGCGCGTTGTAAGACCTGCGAACTTCGCGCCCGAATGTCCTGGCCGCGGATGGACGCTCGTAACCGCGCCGACGTTCCAGTTTGCCGTCGTCAACGTGCAGGGACGCGTCTTCATGCAGGCCGTCGACTGTCCGTTCAAGGCGATCGACCGAGTCCTCGCCGAGATTCCGAAGAACGTTTCCGTGTTCGTCGACTTCCACGCCGAGGCGACGAGCGAGAAGATGACGATGGCGCACTATGTCGATGGACGCGTGACGGCGATAGTCGGCACGCACACGCATGTCCAGACGTCGGACGCGCGGCTTCTCCCGAAGGGGACGGCGTACATCACCGACCTCGGCATGACGGGTCCCTATATTTCTTCGATAGGGCGCGACCTCGCTCCCGTCACGAAGAAGTTCATAACGGGGATTCCCGCGCGCTTCGAAGTCGCGGAAGGCCCTTGCGTCCTCGAAGGCGCGATAGTCAACTTCGATCCGGCGACTAAGAAGGCCGCATCGATAGAGGCATTCAGGATTCGCGAGTGAGATGGGCGGCCTCGTCGAGAACCTGAAGCGCCGAGCGGAGATCATTCGAGCCGTCCGCGCGTTTTTCGACAATCGCGGCTTCACGGAAGTATCGACGCCTGTCTTGATTTCCGCGCCCGCGCCCGAGCCGCACATCGACTGCCCGCCATGCGGCAAGGGATTCCTCCGCGCGTCGCCAGAGCTCCAGATGAAAAAGCTCCTCGCCGCCGGAATGGACAGAATCTACCAGATCGGGCCGTGTTTTCGCGACGGCGAGCTCGGCGCGCGCCACAACCCCGAGTTTACGATGATCGAGTGGTATCGCCTCGGAGCGACCTATCTCGACATTGCTGCCGACGCGGAATCGCTGCTTCGCGAAATCATGCCCGATAGCGCCGCGCCCTCGCGGATCACGGTGCGCGAGGCATACTTGAAGTGGGCGGGGTGGGATCCATGGGTTGAATGGGACCAAGACCGCTTCGATTTCGACATGGCTGCGAAGATAGAGCCGAGCCTCCCGAAGGGCCCCGTGTTCCTCATGGACTATCCTAAGGAGGCCGCGTCGCTTGCGCGGCTTCGCGGCGACGTCGCGGAGCGCTGGGAGCTCTACATGGGCGGCGTCGAGCTCGCGAACTGCTTCACCGAGCTTTGCGACGGCGCGGAGCAGAGAAGGCGTTTCCTCGCGGCGAAGGAAGAGAGGCGCCATCTTGGGGAAAGCGACTATCCTCTCGACGAGGAGTTTCTCGAGCTCCTGCCGCTCGTCGGAAGTGCGTCGGGCGTTGCGCTCGGAGTCGACCGTCTCGTCGCGCTCGAGCTTGGCGAAACCGATATCCACTCCGCCATGTGTGGCGAGTGAATTATGGTATAATACTATCCTTGACTCTCATTGCCACCATATTGCTTGCGGCGCTTACCAAAGCCGAGATCATCGACCGCTTCAGGGCCGCGCCGGTGACGCAGCTTAACGGCCTCGTTCAGGTCTACGGCGACTGTCCCGCGGACATGCGCCGCGACTTCCAGCTTCCGGTCGCGTCCTTCACCTCCGGCATCTGCCGCAAGCTCTATGCGGCCGAGAACAAGAAGCCGGTGAAGTTCCGCGAAGCCGGTATAATCGTCCGCATCGGCGACGTCCGCACAAACCTCACCGACGTGATCGCACGCCCCGCTACGCGCGACGGCGGCGAGAAGTTCACGCGCATCTACCTGCCATCGCCGTCTGGTGCAGACCTCGGGAAGTTCCGCCACGAGGTCGCCCGCGCGTTCTACCGTGCCGTCGACGGCGTAGACCTCGACGATGCAAGCGTCACGAAGAAGCTGCGCGAATCGGATCCGGTGACGCGCGTCGAGGACATACAGGCAGAGGTCGCCGCCTGGCGCGAGCGCGGCGAATATGCCGCGGGGAAGACGGACGAAAACTACCTCAAGCTCATGAGGGGCGTCCACCTGCCGGGAGTGGCCACGAAGGACGACGTCATGACTTTTGCCTCGCGGCTTTTCCTGTATCCCGAGCTTTATGCCGCGCCTTTCTGCGGAAAGTACCGGTCCTGCTCGTTCCGCGAAGCCATTTCGCTCGCGGGGAAAGACCCTGCGGTCCGCTTCGCCGCCTATGTCAAGGTTCAGCCGCTCATGCTGTTCGGGCAGGGGCACGGCGACAAGATGAACGCGGCGGTCGAGGCGTACGCGAAGTTCCTGACCGAGCTCGCGCGGTTCAAGCTTTCGGGCGAGGAGCTCGGGAAGCTCCTCGACGACGCAGACGCAAAACTGAAAGGAGTGCTGGAGTAATGAAGACGAAGAAGACAATCACCGACTCCACAGTCGACCCAGACATTCTCGCCTACACGGTGGGCGACGATCCCGTTCTCGACCTTGCGCTTGCGAAGTGGGATTGCATGGGCACCGCCGCGCACGTGACTATGCTCTCCGAGATGAAGGGCCTAAAGCGGCCCGTCGTGACGAAGGCCGAGGCCGCGAAGGTCAGGAAGGCCCTTGGCCGCGTCGTCGCGCTTGCGGAGAAGGGGAAGTTCACGATCCGCGAAGACGACCAGGATGTTCACATGGCCGTCGAGCGCCTTCTTACCGAGGAACTCGGCGACCTCGGCAAGAAGATTCACACGGGCCGCAGCCGCAACGACCAGGTCGCAGTTGACGTCCGGCTTCACATGAAGGACGAGATCCTCGCCGCGGAGGGCGAGCTTGGCGCCCTTGCCGCGGAACTCTGCTATTTCGGCTGGTGCGCCGGCGCGATTCCGCTCGTCGGGCGCACGCACTTGCAGCCCGCGATGCCGTCGACCGTCGAGATGTGGGCGACCGGCCACGCCGAGATGGTGCTCGACCAGCTCGCGAACCTCGAGGCGGCCTACAAGCTCGCAGACGCGAACCCCCTCGGGAGCGCCGCTGGCTATGGCGTTCCGTTGCCGCTCGACCGTGCGCGCACGACGAAGCTCCTCGGCTTTTCGCGCACGATCCACAACTGCTTCGGCGCCTCTATGGCGCGCGGCGAATGCGAGGCGGCGCTTCTTTCGGCGCTCGCGCAACTGATGGCCGTTCTCTCGCGTCTCGCAGAGGACATGATCCTCTTCTCGATGCCCGAGTTTGCGTACTTCCGCCTGCCGCGCGAGTACTGCACCGGCTCTTCGATCATGCCGCAGAAGTTCAACCCCGATGTCCTCGAGCTCGTTCGCTCCAAGGCCGCCCAGGTCCTTGGGCTCCAGACGGCATCGCTTTCGCTTCTCCATGCGATGCCTGGCGGATACAACCGCGACCTCCAGGACTGCAAGTGGCTCTATATGAAGGGCCTCGACATCACGCGTACGACGCTGAGAATTCTCGCGAAGGTCGTCAAGGGAATGAAGGTCGATCCGGCCGCTTGCCGCGCAGCATTCACGCCCGGCGTCTTCGCGACCGACGTCGCGCTTCGCAAGGTGGCGAAGGGCACGCCCTGGCGCGACGCCTACCACGACGTCCGCGACCACCTCGAGCAGCTTGACTCGGAGAACCCCGATGCCGCCGTCGCCCTCAAGAAGCACGAGGGCACCTGCCTCGGGCTCGACCACGACCTTTACCGCACGCGCATCGTCGCCGCCTACAAGTCGGCGGACGCACGTCGCCGCGAACTCGACGCGAACTGCAGGAGGCTGCTGAAATGAACAAGCTGCTCGAAGTCGAAGACCTGCACGTGAAGTACGGCTCGTTCGAGGCCGTCAAGGGCGTTTCGTTCTCGCTTGGCGAGGGCGAGATGCTCGGGATCGTCGGCGAGTCGGGCTCCGGCAAGTCTACGATCGCGAAGACGCTCGTGGGGCTTGAACGCCCCTCGTCGGGCAAGATCACGATCGCGCCCGGAGTCGGCCTCCAGATGATCTTCCAGGACGCCGTCGGTTCGCTCAATCCGCGCATGACCGTGCGCCAGATGCTCGACGAGACCCTTCACCACGCTACTCGCAGGGCGAAGGGCGGTGCAATCGACCTGAAGGGCGCGACGGATGCCGGCGGGCTTGTCACGCTCGTCGGGCTCTCGAAGGCCGTTCTCGACCAGTATCCGCGCGAGCTTTCCGGCGGCCAGTGCCAGCGCGTCTCAGTCGCGCGCGCCCTTGCGTGCCGGCCGAAGGTGCTGATTGCCGACGAGCCGGTTTCGGCGCTCGACGTGTCGGTGCAGGCGCGAGTCCTGAACCTTCTCAGGGACCTTCGCCGCGATCTCGGGCTTTCTATCCTCCTCGTGGCACATGACCTCGCCGTCGTCAAAAACGTCTGCGACAACGTCTGTGTCATGGAAAAGGGCCTTTTTGTCGATGCCGGAACCTCTGAAGAGGTCTTTGCGAACCCCAAGAGCGAATATACGAAACATTTGCTCGCGGTCGTTCCCAAAATCCCCATATTTTGATATAATTTATCCAAATGGCCGAAAGTATACAGGTCGTCGCCTTTGAAGGCGGCGAATTGCGGCCGCTTGGCCCGGAAATTGTTCCGGGTGAGGCGGTGCTAGCCTTGCCTTTGTCGCGTCTCGTCGTCAAGATGGTGAGGGTTCCCGAAGAAGCGGACGCCGTGGAGACGGCGTCTGGGATCCTTTCTGCCATTTCCCCGTTTCCAGACGAGCCGCTTACCGTGTCTTGCGAGACGGTCCGCGAAACGGAAAAGGGTCGCGTCGTCCTCGCGGCGGCGCTTCCCGAGGGAGCCGCAGACGACATAGCCGACGCTCTCGACGCCGCTAAAATCAACGTTACCCGCGTCGACATCCTCTCGCTCGGCGAATTGCGCGGGCTTTGGTCGCAGCTTTCCGACGGACGCGTAGGCGTAAGGCGTCTCGTCCTTCTAAAGAGCGTCGACTGCCTTTCTCTTTTCGTCCTCGACGACGACCAGCCGTCCGCAGTGCGTGCAATCACGTCCGAGGGCGACCTGCGGCGCGAGGTGATGCTTTCGCTTCTTGAGGCCGAGGACTTCGGCGGCGCCAAGCCCCTTGCCGAAATCGTCGTGGCGGGCGATGTCGATGTCGCGGGCCTCGAGTCGTTCGCCCCCGTGCGCCGCATAGAGGCTGGCGAAGACCGCGTCGCGCTTGCGCTCAAGGGCGTAGAGGAGCGCTCTGGCGAGGCGTCTTCCCTTGACGCGTTGCCAGAGCGCTGGCGCGAGGTGCTCGAGGAAACGCGCTTCAAGGCGAAGCTCAAGAAGTTCCTTGCGATCGCCGGCGGAATCTGGGCGTTTGTCATGTTGGTCCTTTTCGGCGTGCCCGTGGTGTTCGGCCTTCTGACCGACAGGCAGAAGGGCCTGTGCAGGGAACATTCGCGCCAGTACAAGTCCGTTCTCGCGATGAAGGAGAAGGTCGACCTTGTCCGCAAGTATTCCGACCACGCGCGCGGCGCCTTGGAGACGATGAAGATGGTCTCCGACCTCCTGCCGCTCCCCGAGGGGAGCGACTCCTCCTGCATCGAGCTCAATTCCTGGAACTTCAGGCGCGAGGACGGCGAGCGTGCGGGCGGCGTAAAATTCTCGGGCGAGGCCGATTCCACCGCGCTCGTCTATCAGTTCAAGGACGCGCTCGTCGATTGCGGCCTTTTCGCGCAGGTCGACTTGCAGGGCCCGTCCGCAGGCAAGGGCGGCCGCCAGCGCTTTGACATCGACTGCCGCTTCGAAGGGGAGGAGGAAGAATGAACAACAAGTCCCTTCGAGAAAAGGCGGTGATCGCGGTCGTCGTGGTGCTTGCGCTCTACGCGATGGCGGTGGTGCTGTGGTTCGTGAGCCAGCAGGACGCGTGGAAGAGGGCTGCGAAAGTGTACGCCGGTGCTAAGAAGACGTACGAGTCCGAGCGCAAGCTCATCGGCGAGCGCCAGAAGTGGAACGACGCCTACGAGGAGGAGAAGGCGCAGATGCCTACTTTCGCGTTTGGCAAGGCGACCGACACGACATGGCTCCAGAAGCTCGACGAGCTCGCGGAGAAGCACCACATCTCCATCTCCCAGCGCCAGCCCGGCAAGGAGGTCGAGAAGGGCGACGTTCTTGAGCTCCAGATCGAGGTGAGGAACTGGGAAGGCGCGCTCGAGTCGCTCGTAAAGTTCATGCACGAGCTCGAGAACACTTCCGAGGGAATGTTCGACGTCGGATACTTGAATTTCAAGCCCAGTTCGAAGAAGGGCTACATGAGGGGGTCGTTCACGCTGACCTGTGCATACATGAGGGAGGACTGATCTTATGAAGAAAACGCTCATCTGCAGCATAGCGCTGTTCGCCGCGGCCATGGCGCTCGCCCAGGACGCCGACCAGCCCCGTTCCCTGCGGTCGCTCCGCCCCAACGGGCTGCGCCCTGTGGCGGCTCCCGCTCCGGCCGCTGAAGCGGCGGCGGCCGATACGGCTTCCGACTCCGACACCAAGGAGGCGCCCGCGCTCAACTGGGACGGCGCTCCGGTTGACATCGTGTTCCAGACCTACGGCGAGCAGGTAAACAAGACGATTCTCAAGGATCCTGCGGTGCCTAACGCCACGATCACCCTGAAGTCGCGCGAGGGCCAGAAGCTCACGAAGGAGGAGTACCTCGAGGCGATAGAGGTCGTGCTCGAAATGAACGGCATCCACTTGGAGCCCTACGGCGAGAAGTTCATGCGCGCCATTCCGCGAGGCAAGGTTCGCAAGGAAGGCGTCCCGCTGTACATGGACATCTCCGAAGTCCCCGAGTCCGCGAAGGACGGCAAGGTCATCTCCGTGATGTTCTCGTTCAAGAACATCCCGATGGACGAGGCGCAGAAGGCGCTTGAGGGCTTCAAGTCCGACACCGCCGCGATCAACACCTTCGAACGCACGAACTCGATAGTCGTAACCGATACCTGGCAGAACATCAAGCGGATGGACGAAATCGCGAAGGCGATCGACATCTCGTCGCCGGTCCTCGAGCAGGTCTTCGTGTACCAGGTCGAGAACGCCTCGGCTAACGACATCAAGACCGCCCTCGAGCAGATCGTGCAGGAGTCGCAGAAAGAGCAGGAGAAGAACGGCAAGTCGGTGCAGGGCAGCTCGAACGTCAACCACTCCAACATCACGCGTCCGACGACGCTCGGCGGCGGCCGCCTCCTCAATCGCCCGAACCAGCCCGAGCAGCCGAAGCCGGTCGAGGCGACGGTGACGGCCATGTCCGACGCAGACCGCGGGATGATACGCGGCAAGGTGCTTATCCTCGCGGATGAGCGCTCCAACAAGCTGGTGATAATCACCTCGAAGTCGAACTACGACTTCTTCGAGAAGGTGATCAAGCAGCTCGACGTCGAGACGACGCCCGACACGGTCGTGAAGGTGTACCGCCTCAAGTACGCCGAGGCCGAGGAGGTTGCGGACATGATCAACGACCTCATCGGAAACGCGCCGTCGTCCAAGAGCTCCGCGAAGAGCAACCAGAACGCCGCTGCGAGGGGCCAGGGTGGCACGACCCGCGTTTCTTCGCTGGCGGGTGCGTCGAGCGCGGCGAAGAAGAGCGCCAACCAGCGCACCGGTCAGGCGAAGCCGGGCGAGCTTTCCAAGGAAAACACGACGGTCCTTGCCGACAAGCGTATCAACGGGCTTGTCGTGATGACGAACAAGGAGCTCGTTCCTGTCGTCGAGAGCATCATCGAGGCGATGGACGTCAAGCTCTCTCAGGTCCTCATCGAGACCGTCATCATCGAGGTCACGCTTGGCGACGACCTCAAGACGGGCGTCGACTGGGTGCAGAGGGGTCGCGGCCAGCAGGCCGTTGGCACGGGAACATACTCCCAGAGAATCGTCGGCTACGACAAGACGACAACCCCGGTGGAGCAAGATGCGCCTTCCAGCACTGCGATTCGTGGCGCCGACGGCTATTGGTACACGCCGGTCGTCCAGTTCTTCGAGAATACGGTTCCGGGGCTGAAGCGCGACGGCTTCTACAACAACGGCAGCTACATGCTCGGCGGCGGCGGCGGATCCGGCACTTCGGCGCTCCAGGGCCTCTTCACCACGGTCGCGTCGAACAGCGTCGAGGCCGCGCTTGGCGCGAACCCGATCGGGTCGGGCATCAACTACTTCCTCAAGTCCGACAAGCTCAACATTGCCGCGATAATCCAGGCGTCCAAGACGGACTCGAGGGCCAAGTACATCGCCTCGCCGATCGTCATGACGGTCGACAACAAGGAGGCGACGATCGACGCGACCGAAAGCCGCCAGTTCATCACCGGCTGGACGGCCCAGTCGGGAAGCTACGGCAACAGCGGACAGCCGACCCCGAACTACTCGCCCAAGGACATCGGCATCAAGCTCAAGATGACCCCGAAGATCAACCCGAACGGCACCGTCATGCTCGAGGTCGAGGAGGAGTATTCGCAGGTGAACTACGACGGGCAGTCGATGCTCGTCCCCAACAACGGCCTCTACGACGACAGGTCCGTCGACATCGCCGTCGAGCGCAAGATGACGGCCGACATCCTTCTCGAGGACAGCCAGACCGTCGTCCTCGGCGGCCTTACGGAGACTATCACGTCCGATTCCGAGACGGGCATTCCGATATTGAAGGACATCCCGTTCATCGGCAAGTGGCTCTTCGGCTCGGTCACCAAGAAGGAAACGCGCAAGGAGCTTCTTATCTTCCTCACGCCCTACGTCCTCAACGACGGCGAAGCGGCCCAGGCTGAGGCTCTCCGCCGCAAGAAATCGCTCAGCGACACGCGTCCGTGGGATGACCACGGCTGGTCTGCGTCGCCTCTCGCCGACCCGGTCAGCAAGAAGGAGCAGATGCGCCGCCTCAAGGACGAGTGGAAGAAGCAGGACGAGGAGCGCAAGACGAAGCTCGCCATCGAGGACGAGAAGGTCAAGCGCGCGAAGGCGCTCGAGTCGATGGACAAGGCCGAGCGCAAGCACTGGCTCGACATGCACAAGGACGAGCTCGACGCGGCCGATCGCGACGAGGAGCTGAAGGAACTCAAGGAGAAGATGAAGTCCAAGGACGACGAGACGCAGGACGAGCTCCGCAAGCTCGCCGCCGACGTCCGCTCTAGGAAGCTCAAGGAGGCCGAAGCCGAGATAAAGGCCGCCGACGAGGCCGCTCAGGCCGACAACGAGTACAAGAAGCTCCAGGAAGCGAAGAAGGAGGCGGGCGAGCCCGAAAAGGAATCGCCTCAGGAACCTGTCGCCGACGAGGTCAAGTGATGAACTCGAAGATCGTTTCGATAATTGCGATTTGCGCCGCCGTGATAGTCGCTGGCGTCGCTGGCGTCGTCATTTCCATGCAGCGGGCCGACGCCGCGCGCGCGGCGGCAGACAAGGCCGCGAGCGAGGAGACTGTTGCGTCGAAGCGCGCGCGCACGGCGGAGCTCGAGCGCGCGACGGCCGCGCAGAACGCGAGGGCTGCCGAGGCCAAGGCGGAGAGCGAGAAGACTGCGCTTGCGGCTGCCGAGGCGGAGAACGAAAGGATGAAGCTCGAGAATGAGGGCCTCGCCGAAAAGCGTGCGCTCGCCGCCGACGAGCGCGCCAAGGCCGATGCCGAGGCGAAGAAGGCCGCCGACCTCAAGGCGGCGAAGGAGATTGAACTCAAGGTGGCAAAGGAAGTCGCGGACGGCGAACGCGCCAAGGCGCAGGCGTCGGCCGACGAGCTCGCGCGCGTCGAGGCCACGAAGGCGATACGCGAGGCCGAGACGCTGAAGCTAAAAGTCTCGATGGCCGAGCTTGCCGCTGAGAAGCAGCGCTACGAGGAGCTCAACGCCGAACTTTTGGACTACCAGAAGGAACTCGACGAGCGCGAGCGTGCACTTCGTCCCGAAAAGACGATAGCGGACCTCTCGTGGCTTCCCGACGAGGATACGGATGTCGACGAGAGCGGCAAGGCCCATCCGCGCAAGAAGGAGCCGAAGCTCCCCGAGAACGACCCGACGCTCCCGAAGGAGACACGTGCCCTCGCCAAGGCAGACCGCATAAGGGCGCAGGCGGACGGCATCATCGAGAAGGACGCGCGTGCGCGCGCTGTCGCACCCATTGAAAAGCTCTATGTCGCCGCCGTGAAGGAGGGCCGCACAGTGGACGCGGAGTACTACCGCACAGTCCTCAAGTCCATGTATCCCGATTGGGAATATAAAGCACCAGAACCAAGCGCCAACCCATGAGTCTCTCTGTAGGAATCGTCGGACTGCCCAACGTCGGCAAGTCAACTTTGTTCAACGCCCTCACCAAGAAGCAGCAGGCCGCAGCCGAGAACTATCCGTTCTGCACGATCGAGCCGAACTCCGCCATCGTCGAAGTCGCTGACGCGCGACTCGAGGCGCTCGCGAAGATCGTGAGCCCCCAGCAGATAATCCGCGCGACTGTCGAGTTCACCGACATAGCCGGTCTCGTCAAGGGCGCGTCGAAAGGCGAGGGGCTCGGCAACAAGTTCCTCGCGAACATCCGCGAATGCGACGCGATACTGCATGTCGTGCGCTGCTTTGAGAACGACGACATCATCCACGTGCAGGAAGGCGGCAACACGTCTGCGCCAATTGATCCAGTGGGCGACGCGGAAGTCATCGAGACTGAGCTTGTCCTCGCAGACATGGAGCAGCTGCAGAAGCGCTACGACCGCATCAAGAAGGAGGCGCAGGCGAAGCCCGCGATGCGCCCTGAAGCCGAGGCCTGCGCGGCGCTTTTGAAACACCTCGAGGAAGGAAAGTCCGTCCGCTCGTTCCCGCGGAAGGAAGGCGACGCGATTCTCGACGTACTGAAGGAGCTCCACTTCCTCACCGACAAGAAGGTCATCTACTGCGCAAACGTCGCCGACGACAACGTGACGGGCGAGGGCAACGCGCATGTGGAAGCGCTCAAGGCGTACGCCGCGAAAGAGGGCGCGGAGTGTGTCGTAGTGTGCGCGCAGATGGAAGCAGACCTTGCAGGGCTTTCCGACGCCGAGGCGAAGGAGTTCCTCGAGAGCTACGGGCTCACCGAGTCGTCGCTCGACAGGACGATCAAGCTTGCATACCACACGCTTGGCCTCGCGAGTTTCCTCACTGCAGGTCCGAAAGAAGTCCGCGCGTGGACTTTCCGCCGCGGATGGAAGGCGCCGAAGTGCGCCGGCGTCATTCACACCGACTTCGAGAAGGGCTTCATCAGGGCCCAGGTCGTTTCGTTCGACGACTACATCAAGTACGGCGGCGAGAAGGGCGCGCGCGAGGCGGGTGCGCTTCGTCCCGAGGGCAAGGAGTACGAGATGCAGGATGGGGATGTTGTGGAGTTTATGTTTAATTAGGGGTCAGTAGTTAGGGGTCAGGAGTCAGTAGTTAGGAGTCAGTAGTTGGAGTTGGAGGTAGGGATTAGGGGTCAGGAGTCAGTAGTCAGGGGTCAGTAGTAAGGAGTTGGGAGTTGGAAAATGAAATATGTTTCTACGAGAAAGGGAATTGAGGCGACTGCGCCTGAAACGGTTTTTCAGGGTCTTGCGCCCGACGGCGGTCTTTATGTACCGGTGATTGAGCCGGGCAGTGCCGGTCGCGTTGGTGTTGGCAGTGACGACTTTTCGACTCTTGCCAAGGCCGAGGATTTTGTCCTGACTCGCCTCTTCGGAGATTTCCCTGGGGAAGTTCGCAAGTCTGCAATCGACCGTCTCTCCTCCCGCTTCCCTGCCGAAGACCCCATTCCGCTCGTCGAGAAGGACGGGCTTCACATGCTCGAGCTTTTCCACGGCAAGACTGGCGCTTTCAAGGACGTCGCGCTTTCGATGCTCCCCGTCTTCATGCGCCATGCCGCTGGTGGTCGTCGCGTCCTCGTCCTCACGGCGACGAGCGGCGACACTGGTTCTGCCGCGATGCAGGGCTTCGCCGGCGTTGACGGCACCGAAATCATCGTCTTTTATCCCGCGACGGGAACTTCGCGCATCCAGCGCCTCCAGATGACGACGCCCGGCGAGCCAAACGTCCACGCCGTCGGCATCCGCGGCAATTTCGACGACGCGCAGGCGGCGGTGAAGCGTATCTTCGCAGACGAGACGATTCGCGCCGAGGCCGCGAAGCACGGCATCACTCTCTCGAGCGCGAACTCGATAAACACCGGCCGCCTCGTCCCGCAGATTGCCTACTATGTTCTCGCAGGGGCGAAGTTGAATGGAACGGACGGGGGCTCGGGCGCCCCCGCACCCCAGCCCAAGGAATTTGACGTTGTCGTGCCCTCCGGCAACTTTGGCAATATTCTCGCGGCGTATTACGCGAAGCTTCTCGGAAGCCCCATCCGCAAGTTCATCGTCGCGTCCAACGTGAACGACGTCCTCGCGCGCTTTGTGAAGACTGGCGTCTATGACCCCGGCCCGAACTTCACCGTCACCAATTCGCCTTCGATGGACATCAGGAAGTCTTCGAACGTCGAGCGTCTTCTCTGGATGATTTCCGGTGGCCTTGACGGCGATATCGAACGTGCGTGCGCCGAGACGACGCGCATGATGAAGGATCTTTCCGAGAAGGGGCGGTACGAACTTTCGGCTAGCGCGAAAGAGCGCCTTTTCGCAGATTTCGAGGGCGGTGTCGCGACACCCGAGGAGACCGAGGCGGAAATGCGCCGCATGCGCGATGCCGCCGGCTATCTCGTCGACCCGCATACCGCCGTTGCGACTTGCGTCGCCAAGAAGCTCGGGCTTCCCCGTGGCGGCGTTCCCTGCGTCGTCGCCGCTACGGCTACGCCCTACAAGTTCCCGGAGACGTGCCTCAGGGCCTACGGCGAGGATGTACTCGTCGCCCCGCCGCCGTCCGTCGCCGAGCTCGAGAAGCTGCCCGTCGCGCAGACGCGCGTCTGCGACGTTGATGCGATCGACGGCGAAGTGACTCGGCTGTTCTGACCCAGTGTATTGAGGAGGGATATGGACGGATTTTCGATAAGGCAGGCGAGACTCGGCGACGCGGAGGGCGTCTATGCCCTTATCGGCGCAAACGTCGATCGTCTTGTGCCGAGGTCACTCGGGAATATCGTCGAGTCGATAGACAGGTTCGTTGTCGCGGAGGTTGACGGCAAGATGGCCGGTTGCGCGTCGTACCAGATACACCCCGAGATCGGCGCCCCCGAGGCGGCGACGGTCGAGATCGTCTCGGTCGCGGTGAAACCGGACTTCAGGCGCCGCGGCGTCGGCCGCGCGCTCGTCGAGGCCGTCGCAGAACGCGCCGCGGCGTTTTCGCCGCGCGAGCTCGTGACGCTTACGTTCACTCCCGAGTTCTTCGCTTCGCTCGGCTTCGTCGAAGTGCCGAAGACGAAGATCATGCACAAGCTCTACACGGGGTGCATAAACTGCACCAAGCACGCCGACCCGTTCACCTGCCCGGAGAAAGCGATGATTCGCCGCGTGCGCGCGCGGAATTTATGATATAATATGCGCCTATTTTTCGAAAGGAGAGGCAAATGGCCGATACGGAAGCGTTGGTGAATCAGCTGAACGAGTGCGCGGAGAAGCAGGACTTCGAAGGGGCTTTTCGGCTCGTACGCGAAAACAGGGCAGAACTTGACAAGAAGATCCGTGCCACGGGTATAAGGGACGCATTGAAGAAGACGACAAGAGATCGTCTTCTTCTTTCTTTTTTGGACGGCGTCGGCTTCGGCGAGAGCCCGCTTGACGAGTCGCTCGTGAAGCTCGAGAAGCTCGTCGGCTTCCAGCCTGGCGCCCTCGTCCTCAGCAAGGCGTGGGGTATCGGCAAGGTAAAGCGCCTCGACTACTTCTACAAGCGCATCACCGTCGACTTCAAGACGAAGAAGGGCCACCAGTTCACCTACGCCGCCGCGTGCGACATGCTCGAGGGCGCACCGGAAGGCCACATCCTCGTCCTGCGCGAGGCCGACCCCGCGGCGTTCGAGAAGATGCTCAAGGAGCGTCCCGGCGACTTCGTGAAGGAAGTCCTCAAGAGCTACGGCGACATGACGATTGTCCGTCTCGAGGACATCTGCGTGCAGAACGGCTTCGTCAAGTCCGTCAACTGGAAGAAGTTCTGGGAAGAGGCGAGGAAGGCGCTTCACCAGGACAAGCTCGTCGAGATTCCGGCGAAGCGCACCGATCCGATCCGCCTCAAGGCGTCCGCCGAGGACTACGGCGACGGCTGGCTCACCGCGTTCTCGCACGAGACCGACCCGAAGCTCATTCTCGCGGCTGTTCGCGAATACGTCGCGCAAGGCCGCTTCAAGACCGCCACCGACGACGCGAAGTCCAAGATTGCAGACCGCCTCGAGTTCGCGGTGACCGCCGCGCGCAACGTCGACGACGCGCTTTATGCGCGCCTCGCCTCGCTCGTCCTCGAGCTGGGCTTCGCGCGTCCCGCCGCTGCAGACATGCGTGCGTATCTTTGGGAGCGCAAGCGCTACATCGCCGCCGCAGCGTCCCTGCCGGCCCGCGAGGTCGGCGCGATGATCTCCTTCCTCGCGGACTCCGACGAGGCGAAAGCCAAGCTCTACGCCGCAGTTCCCGAGCTCTGCTTCACGGCCGTCTCCGAAATCGTCTCGCGCTTCGGCGCCGAGACGGCGTGCCGCGCCGCGCTCGGTGGTTTCATGAAGGACACGCAGGCGCCCGCGACTCTCGTCACTCTCATCGTCGGCAAGATCGAGCAGTTCGGCAAGTTCGAATACGCCGAGGTGCCGGTTGACGGCAAGAACATCAAGGTGCTCAAGTCCTATGAGCTGTGGCCCGAGCTTCCTCCGGTCGCTACGATCCTCACCCACGCGATTGCGCTCGGCGAGGGCAGGCGCGGCGGCGAGACGCTCAAGATGCAGAACATCGTCCGCCGTCTCTTTGGAGACAGGACGTGGCTCGAGAAGATGTTCAAGCTCCTGAAGCCCGCCGACCAGGTGCTGTTCTTCGAGCGCTTCCAGGCGTCCATCGCGTGGGATCCGTCGACTCACCACACCATCGTCGTGAGGATGACGCACATCGTTCCCTCGCTCGAGAGCCACCTCGTCAAGACCGAGAAGAAGAAAGAGTACGCGCGTGTCACTTCGCTCCGCAGCTACGGCCTCAGGAAGCAGGAGTACCTCAAGCTCATCAACGAGGATATGCCCGCGAACGTCAAGCGCATCGAGTTCGCGAAGAGCTACGGCGACCTCTCGGAGAACGCGGAGTACCAGTACGCAAAGGACGAGCAGCGCGTGCTGATGCAGAAGCAGACCGTCATGCAGGCCGAGCTCGAGGCCGTCAAGCCAGGCGACTTCTCCGACGCCACGACCGACGAGGTGATGCCCGGCGTCACCGTCGTGATCGAGGGTCCGGAAGGGCGCAAGTCCTACACGGTCCTCGGAGAGTGGGACAACGACATCGAGAAGTGCATCCTCGCCTCCAAGACGCGTCTCGCGCAGAACATGCTCGGCAAGAAGGTCGGTGACCAGTTCGAGCTTCCTGGCGCAGAGGGCGAGGTGAAGTTCGCCACGGTCGTCGAGATCCTCCAGCTGTCGGATGAAATTCGCGAGTGGATGAAGCTTCCACCCGGCGTTCAAATATGATAGAATAGAGACGTTGTCAAAACAGAAGAGTTTATAGAGAGGAGGCCAATCATGGGAGTCGTCATCAAGAAATCCTCGAAGGCGAAGAAGCCTGCCGCTAAGAAGCCGGCCAAGAAAGTCGCGGCCAAGAAGCCTGTCGCGAAGAAGCCCGCCAAGAAGGTTGCGGCGAAGAAGCCGGCCAAGAAGGTTGCAGCGAAGAAGCCTGTCGTCGCCAAGAAGCCCGTCGCCAAGAAGGCGAAGACGGAGATCAAGCGCGTGCCTCCGCGCATCACGCGCCGTCCGACGTCCGTGACGAAGCCGGTGTCGCCCGATGTCGAGGCGATGGACACCGCCAAGGCCGTCGAGTTCGCGATGTCGATTGCAGAGGAGATGAAGCGCTCTGCGGCGATGGCCGACAAGGCCCGCACCGGTAGCGAGATCAAGCTTTCGCGCCGTCCCACGACCCGCACCCAGGGCAAGTCGACGGTCAAGTTCCCTGCGGCCGACCTCAAGGACTTCCGCAAGCGCCTCATCGAAGCCCGCGCCGCGGCGCTCACGGGCGTCAACGCGATGAAGGCCACCGGCTTCAACGAAGCCGAGGACCACGAGTCCGACGGCGGCGATGGCACCAACCAGACGCTGCGTCTCCAGGCGCTCGGCCAGATGGGCAACATCAACCGCACCATCCAGCAGATCGAAGAGGCGCTTCACCGCATCGACGACGGGTCGTACGGCGTCTGCACCGTCTGCGGCCAGCTTATTCGCAAGCCCCGCCTCCTCAACCAGCCGTTCGTCCTGACGTGCATGGAGTGCCAGAGCGAGATGGAGCGCAACCGCAGCTGATGAGGCGCCTGCTTCTCGTCTTTGCCGTAGTCATTCACCTCGTTCTCGCGGACGCGGTCGCGAAGGAACTTGCGGCGGGTCTCTTAAAGGCATCGCCGCCTTTCACTGTAATCCCCGGGTTCTTCGACCTCGCGTATGTCGAGAACAGGGGTTGCGCGTGGGGCATGTTCCAGGGTCAGGTCTGGCCGCTCGCCGCGTTCGCGGCGCTCGCGCTTGCGTTTCTCATCTGGAAGCGCAAGGCCATCTTCGGAGACGGTCGTGTGGCGGCGGTAGCCGAGGTGCTTCTCTATGCAGGCATCGTCGGCAATCTCATCGACCGCGTCTTCCGCGGTTTCGTCATCGACTTCTTCGACTTCCACTGGAAGTCCGCGTACCACTTCCCCTGCTTTAACCTCGCCGACACTTTCATAACTGTTGCGGCGGGGCTTCTTATCCTATGCTCGTTCGGGAAGCGTACATCCTAGCGGGACCGACCGCGAGCGGCAAGAGCGATATCGCAGCCGCGCTCGCGCGCGAGATGGGCGCATGGATCCTGAGCGCCGACTCGATGCTCGTATACCGCGGCATGGACATCGGGACCGCCAAGCCCTCCGCCGCAGAGCGCGAGGAGTTCCACATGGGCGGCGTCGACGTCGTGACGCCCGCAGAGGAGTTTTCCTCCGGTGCATGGCTGAGGGCCGCGTCGGCATGGGCGGCGGATGTTCCAAAGGACGTGCCGATAGTGATCGTCGGCGGCACCGGGCTCTATTTCTCGGCGCTTCTCCGCGGGCTTGACCGTCGCTGGGAGAAGCCGCCGCCTGAATATCCCGTCATCCGCATTGACCGCGCAGTGGTGCGCGCTCGCATCGCCGCGCGGTTAGATGCGATGTTCATGGCCGGGCTCGACGCCGAGAAACAGCGGCTGAAGGAAGAGTATCCCGTCTGGTCGAGAACGGCCTCTCTCGCTATCGGCTACCGAGAGGGCGACGACCGCGCAAAGATCCTTACGCGCACCTGCCAGCTCGCCAAGCGCCAGGACACGTGGTTCCGCCACCAGGCGACCCCGATCTACGTCGATCCGTCGGTTGAGGCCGTCCGAGCGTGCTGGCAATCCCGCGGTCCGTGGAAAGTCTCGTTTCCCACTTGATTTTCACGGAGGAATTCGGTATTATATTTCCAATTTCACACAAAGGAGTAAAAGATGAAAATTTCTACGTTGATGGTCGTTGTCGCCGTTGCCCTCTCCTTCGCGGTCGCGGGCTGCAAGTATGACAAGTTGCGCGCTGGCAAGGGCGGTGCGGGTCTTGGCGCCGCAGGCGGTTCCGACATCTCCACCAACATCGAAGACAGGCAGGAAGGTGATCTCGACGCCGCTGGCGTTGGCGAGCGTCCGTTCGAGGAGTACTGCACGCGCTGCACCGACGTCGATTTCGCGCCTGTCTATTTCGGCTTTGACTCGACCGTCGTTCCTCAGGGCGAGGTCGGCAAGATCGACGAGGTCGCGCAGCACCTCGGTTCGCACGCCGATCGCGTCGTGGTCGTCGAAGGCAACTGCGACGAGCGCGGCTCGAACGAGTACAACATGGCGCTTGGCGAGAACCGCGCGAGCATCATTCGCAACTACCTCGTCCAGAGCGGCATCGACGCTTCCCGCATCCAGACGCGCAGCTTCGGCGAGGAGAAGCCCGCGGTCGTCGGCAGCGACGAGTCTGCGTGGGCGCAGAACCGCCGCGGCGAGTTTGTGATCTACCAGAAGTGATTTTCTGCAGATGACGCTGGCGGTCATTTTCGACAGCATCGGCTTCGGCGAGTGGTTTGTGCTGCTCGCCGTCGTTCTTATTGTTGTCGGCCCGAAGCGGCTTCCTTCGGCGGCTCGCACGTTTGGCCAGTACTATTCAAAGTTTCGCCGTGCCGCAGAGAATTTCAAACGCCAGCTCCTCGACATGGACACCGAGTTCACCAAGGCCGTCCAGGAAGCCGACAAGCTCCCGGATGACGCGTTCACCGTCGACTCTGCTAAGAACGACGAGTCGGCGGCCGCGAATGTCGGTGACGGCGGTTCTGTTCCGGTCGAACCGCCTGCTGCGGGCACGCCTCCAGTGGAGGGCGCGTAATGGCGATTTCCCTTCTCAAGGATCCTGACGCGAGGAACGATCCGCCGCGTCCGTTGCTCGAGCACCTGCTCGCATTGCGCGACATGCTCGTTTTCGGCGCCGTCGCCTGGGCGATCTGCGCCGTCATCGCCGGGTGCTGCACTCCGTGGATACTTGAATGGCTGAAGAGCCCTGCAGGCGAGAGCGAGGAACTTCTGCAGGGCCTCGACCTCACGACCGGCGTCTCCACGATAATCTCGATTGCCGGCTGGGGCGGCACGGCGCTCGCGTTTCCTTTCATAATGTACGCGATTCTCCGCTTCATCTTCCCGGCGCTCACCAACCGCGAGAAGGTCGTCTTGATGTCGATACTCGTCGCGGGAAGCGGTTTCTTCCTCGTCGGCCTTGGCGTTGCGTACGCGAAGACGCTGCCGATGGTCGTGAGGGCGTTTAGGGCGATCAACGAATGGTGCGGAATCCCGTCGACGATCATCCGTCTCGAGGGCTACATCTCCATCGTCCTCAAGACGATCATCGCCTTCGGTCTCGTCTTCCAGCTGCCGCTCATCATCTTCGTCCTCGGGTGGTTTGGCGTCGTCACCTCGAAGGGCCTCCGCGACAAGCGCCGCATTGCGATAGTGCTGTCGTTCGTTCTTTCGATGTTCCTCACGCCTCCCGACCCGATGAGCCAGATCTTCATGGCCGTTCCTCTATGCCTCCTCTATGAGCTGTCCATCTGGATGGTGTGGCTTAAGGAGAAGGGTACTTTCGGAAAATGAAAAGCCGCATTTCCTTCGCGCTCGGCTTCCTCGCGCTGATCGCGGTCGGCGCGGTAGTTCTCGCGCTCCCTTGCTGCCGTGCAGACAACATGCGCGGAGACTGGGTTACGTCGCTCTTCACGGCGTTTTCTGCCGTGTGCGTGACGGGGCTCACCGTCGTCGATGTGGGGCGCGAATTTTCCGTTGCCGGACAGGTGGTCCTGATGGTGCTCGTCGAGCTCGGGTGCCTTGGGCTCATGACTTGCGGCACGTTCTTTCTCGTTGCGATAGGGCGGCGCATCTCGCTCGTTAGCGAGTTCTCGCTTATGAACGCCTACGGGGTCAGGCAGATACAGGGCCTCAGGGGCCTCATCTGCTGGATCGTCGGCTCTATGCTTGTAATAGAGAGCATCTTCACGCTGGCGCTCTACCCGCACTTCGGCAACTGGTACGAGGCGGTGTTCTACTCGATAATGAGCTTCTGCAACGCCGGCTTCGGACTTGAGTCCGACTCGCTCGCGAAGTTCCCGCGCAGCTGGCCCGTCATAGTGATGGGCCTCGAGACGATTCTCGGCGGCATCGGCTTTCTCGTCATCTACAACCTCTGCACGTTCAAGTTCCTGCACCGCATTTCCGGCGCGCGCGGCCGCCTTTCGCTCCACACGCGCGTCGTCCTGCGGTTCACGTTCTACCTGCTCGCCCTGACTTTCATCGCGTTCCTCGCCGTCGAGTGGAATCTCTCGCTGAAAGACATGAGCCTCTCCGACAAGGCGGTCGTCGGTTTCTACCAGGCCGTCACGCCGAGGACGTGCGGCTTCTGCGTGATTCCGACCGAGGCGCTCCACCCGCTGACGCGTCTTATCTACGAGTGCCTCATGTTCATCGGCGGCGCTCCAGGTTCCGCCGCGGCCGGCATGAAGGTGACGACGCTCGCTGTCATCATCTACACGGCGACCGCGATGTGCCGCGGCGAGACGGAGACCGTGATGGACGGGAGGCTGATTCCGACCGAGATCGTGCGCGAATCCCTCGTGATCTTGATGGCGATAGTCATGTTCGCCGTAGTCGTGACGGGCGCGCTTTTCGTCACCGAGGCGGGGCGCGGCATTTCGTCTGACGCGCTTTTCTTCGAGGCGGTTTCTGCCGTAACGACGACGGGCCTTGCTGTAGGCGACACCACTGCGTCGCTCTCCATTCCCGGCCGCTTTGTCATAATGGTCGCGATGTTCATCGGCCGTCTCGGCGCACTTACGGTCGTCTTGATGATCGGTGACCGCGAGTCGAAGAGGCACGTGCGCTTTCCGTCCGAGGAACTCGTCGTCGGCTGATCCACATGAGATCGCTAACCGTAATATGGCTGCACGCTTCGCGCGAAGACGACGCGAGGCATCTTCCCGTCGTGGAGCACGGGATGTCCGACGCGTTCCGCGACTTCTGCGCCGAGGCGTTCAACGTCCGCATGCCCCTCGAGTACCCGCCGCTCAAGCTTACGACGGTTTCGTCGGCCGACGCGCTTCCCGATGCGCTGTTCATCGACGGCAATCCGTCGAGGGGAATGACCGAAGGTGGCGACGACATCTGCCTGTTCATGGTCGACGACGCCCTGTATTCAGGGTCCGTTCGCGGCGTCTTGCTGAAGGACTGGCTTAAGACGTATCTGCCTGCGATCCCGAAGGTCGTTGTGACCTATCCCGGGAATGCGCCTGTTGTCGTGCCGCAGAGACGGTGGTCGAAGAAGGGCGCCGAGGTGCTTGCAAACCCCGCCGTCCACCACGAGCGTATCGTCCATCTCTTCAAGTCGTTCTGGCTGCCGCGCTTCTGGAGCGCGATGCGCCAGTACGTGCAGGTCAAGGCGGGCACCAACTGGCACACCCCCGGGCACAACGGCGGCAACGCCTTCTCGGCCTCGCCGTTCCTGCGCGGCCTCCACGAGGCGTTCGGCTCGATGATCTTCAGGTCCGACCTTTCGGTGTCGGTCGAGTCTCTTGGCGATCTCTCGAGCCCAGAGGTGCAGACGCCGCTTTCCGAGGCGCAGAAGATGTCGTCCGAAATCTTCGGCAGCGCGCTTAGCCGTTATGTGACGAACGGCACTTCGACCTCAAACAAGGCGATGCTGATGACGCTTCTCAAGCCGGGTGAGGTAGTGCTCGTCGACCGCAATTGCCACAAGTCGGTCCATCACGCAATTGTCACTTCGGGCGCAGTGCCGCACTACCTGCCGTCGCGCTGGAACGCGCGTCTCGGCGTGTGGGGTCCCGTGTCGCTTGCGGACATAGAGGCCGAGCTCGAGAAGACGGCGACAATGCCCGAGCGCCGCGTTTCGGATGCGTCAAGCCCCATTTCTTCTCGGCCGAGACTGCTGATACTTACCACGTGCACCTACGAGGGAGTCCTCTATCCCGTCTGGGAAGTCGCGCGGCTCTGCGAAAGGGCGGGCGTACTTTTCTACGCGGACGAGGCATGGGCCGCGTACATGGGCTTTCATCCGTTCTACACGCACACCGACCCTGTCACCGGCCTCGCGATGCGCTACAACGCGGTCAATGAGCGGGCGGGCGCGCACTTTGCCGTGCAGTCGACCCACAAGACGATGGCGTCTTTTTCCCAGGCGTCCATGATCCACGTCTCGACGCGCTTCAAGCAGCTGCTTGAAGAGGACGCGTCGCCGCAGTTCCGCTGGCTTAGACGGCGCTTCGCGCTGAACGGCCATGGCTCTTTCGAGAAGTTCACCCACGACCTGCACGAGTTCCTTCGCTACTGGCACTCGACATCGCCGCACTATCCGTTTCTCGCGACCCTTGACGTGGCGGGCGTGCAGATGCGTCTCGAGGGGATGAAACTCATCGACGAGCGCCTGAAGTGGGCGGCGGAATTCCGCGCGCGCGTCGCCGCCGAATGCGGCCTTCCCGAGGTGGAGTGTTTCGCAGGCCTCGCGGACATCGCGGGCGGCGACCAGGACTGGAGCGGCGCTGGGTTCCTCAAGGATCCGCTCAAGATCGTGCTGATGCTCCGTAGCCCCGCCGCATGCGCGGCCTTTCGCAAGGCGCTTCTCAAGTCGCACATCCAGTGGGAGAAGGCGACTGCGACGACGATTCTCTTCCTCGTGACAGTCGGCACGGCCGAGGAGCATTTCGAAGACCTCTTCCGCGTCTGCCGCCTCAACCGCGAATTGATCGGGTGCCCCGCGCAAGTTTCCGACGACGGCGGAGTCGGCGGCGCTGTCGCGGGACAGCCCGTCGTCCTGCCAAGGGACGCGGCGCTCTGCGACGGCGAGTTCGTGACGCTCGAATCGTCCGTCGGCCGCATAGCCTCGCAGTTCCTTGTGCCGTATCCGCCGGGAATCCCTGTTTTCGTTCCCGGCCTCAGGATAACCGAGGCGATGGTCGCGCTCGTGAAGGGCGTAATCGAGACCGAGGGCGTTGCGGCGGTGCACGGTCTCTTCTGCAGGGGCGGCCACGCCCCGTACTATGTAGAGGTGCTGAACCGCGACGAGGGGAAGCGTCTCGAGTGCGACACCGCGCCTTTGCGATAGTCGCTTTCGCGTTGTCTCGCTTGTGATTTGGGGCGAGACAGAAGCAGGGTTTTTTGGTATACTTCACCCTATGAACATCAAAAAGGGGATTGGTTGTTTTGCCACCGCCTTTATGGCTCTGGCATCCTGGGCGGCGACCGTTGATTGCGAGTTCGCTACGATAGAACACCCGGACGAGTGGGATCCCGCCTCTGGGAAGGGCTTCCAGGTCGTCGTAACGCCAAAGGAGGCGTGCGCCGGGCAGGACCTGTCCGTTCACCTCCACTGGATGAGAGTCAACGGCTATGGCGGCTTCGCCGGGTGGCAGGCACCGAAGAAGGGCGTTGTCGCCGGCAAGAAGTACACGTTCAACTTCAAGCCGAAGGGCGAACTGGACAATCTCCACCACTACGCCGCGTGCGTGTTCCTCGCGCCAGGCGGCGACTACAACAAGAAGACGGTCGAGCGCTTCGTCGAGGTCAAGATCCCGCCGCCTCCGCCCTATCCCGAGATGCCCGCGGAATGCCGATTCAAGAAGAGCTACATCAAGATCGACGAGCAGCCCGCGCCCGTCAGGGTCGGAGAGGATGTCGTGCTCAAGGTGCACTACTACCTCGACCCGTCCGAGACGTGGGGCCCGAAGCAGTCCATCCTCTCGGTTACCCCGCTCGGTCCGTGGATCGACAACCCCGACGGAGTCATCAACAAGCGCCGCCACCACGTAAGCTACGGCGGCGGGATGTTCACGAAGGACCAGCGCGTCGAGGCGGGCGAGCATACTGTCGAGTTCCGCTTCAAGCTCGGACAGGCCTTCCGCTACAACGCGTGCTTCTTCCTCTGCAAGTTCAAGACGCCGGAGGGGAAGGACTGGCCGTGGGACTACCGCGGCGGTTCGCTCTCTGTCGCGCCGGAGATCGAGGTCTTCCGCATGTATCCGACCGCGCGCGGCGGCATGTTCTACTACGACGAGACGCCGTCCGTCGCGCTCGTGTGGGGTCCGACGGCGCACGGGAAGACCGTTAACGCAAAGGCCGTCGTCAAGGACGCTTTGAACCGCGTCGTCTGCGAGCGCACGTTCCGCCTCAATCCCTCGCGCCGCGTGCAGTCTCTCTTCTTCCCCGAAATCAAGGCGCGCGGAATCTTCTCGCTCACCGTCAAGGCGCCGGGATACGGAAAGGACGGGGCGGAATTCGAGGACTTCTGCTACTTCGGACGTATCCCGCGCTTCGAGCGCATCGAGGGACGCGCGACGCCTTTCGGCGTGACCAACGTCGGAAGCCTCGACCTCTCGAGCCTCGCCTACGACATGGGTTTCTCGACCGTCCGCCACTTCACGAGCTGGAGCGGCATCGAGCCAATGAAGGGCAAGTGGTCGCTCGGCGGACTCGACTCGGCCGTGGAGAACAACCACAAGGCCGGTCTTAAGGCGTGGATCCAGCTCCACGGGCCGCCCTCCTGGACGCTCCCGCCCGAAATGGGGCGGACGGGCGAGTTCGAGCCCGCGCCGTTCCGCCTCGAGGACTGGAGCGACACGATCGACTTCCTCGCCAAGCGCTACAAGGGCAAGCTCTACGGCTTCGAGTTCCTAAACGAGATCGTGCCGGGCAAGGCCTGCAAGGACCCCGTGAAGGAGTACGTCGAGATCTGCCGCGCCGGATACGAGGCCGCGAAGCGCAACGACCCCGGCCTCGTCTGCCAGCTCGCGGGCGGACTCTGGCCGCACACCTTCCGCATTGACTGCCTCAACGCGGGGATCGCCAAGTACATCGACGTCCTCCCGATCCACTACGGCAACTACGAGGGGATCCGCGAGGCGCAGAAGGACCTCGCCGTGCGCGGAATAAAGAACGTCCGCGTGGCGGACAACGAGACGGCGACCGGATACTCGATCTGGAACTATCCGCCCGACATGGCGTTCGAGAAGTCGCTCGCCCAGTGCCGCTACGTGATGTCGCGCTGGCCCGACGAGCTCTGCGCCGGAGCGGACTTCATCTGCTACTTCGGCGGAAACGGCGACGCCTGCGGAAACTGGAGCTACATGATCGACCTCACCTCGCCGCGTCCAGTCGCCGCGACGCTTGCGGTCGTGCAGGGACGTCTCGCGTACGCGAAGCCGGTCGGCAAGTTCTTCATCGGAGATACCGTGTGCCACCTCTTCGAGAGGGACGGCAAGTCCCTGCTCTTCCTCGCGACGCCCGGGAAGGAGGGCGTTAAGGTCGCCGTCCCCGCGAAGGGCCCCATGACCGTCGTCGACTTCCAGGGCAACGAGACGAAGGCCGAGGGCGAGGTCGCGACAGGCGACATGCCGGTCATAGTCGAAGGCGGCGATCTCGACCAGCTCAAGATGCACGCAGTGCTGACTGTGGGCACCGCGCTTTCGCCAAGTCCGAAGCCGCAGGTTGTGGCGGACAAGGCGAGCTCCGTCAAGATCCCGGTGACAGTGTTCAATCCCTATCCGCAGCGCACGGCTTTCTCCGTGAAGTGCGAAAGCAGGCTCGTGACAGCCGAGCCTCTCGTAATCGAGCTCGATCCAGGCGCGACGAAGAAGGCCGAACTTGTGTTCACCTTCAAGCTCGGCGCAACGTTCGGATCGAGCGTCAACCTCGAATGCACCGTGCATGCCGACGGCCGCAAGGACGTCGCGAAGCCGTTCGTCCTCTACGTCACGGACTCCTCCGCGCTCGGGAACCTCGTGGTGAATCCGACGTTCGACGGCGACATGCAGCCGTGGAAGGGTCAGGGCCGCCAGGTGGACGAGCCGCTTCCGGGAGACCCCGCGAACAAGGCCCTCGCCATCGACGGCGTCGGAAAGGGATACAGGCACCATTCGCAGAGCGTGAAGCTCCCGGTGCCGGGCGGAACGTACCTCTACACCGCCTGGGCGCGCGGGTACGGAATGGGCGGCGGCTCGAACCTCGACGAGTACGGTGCGGACGGAAAGCACATCAGGAACTACATGATGCTGAATGTCTTCGCGGTTCCCGGCACGGGCTCGAAGGGATGGAACTACTACGCGAAGAAGTTCACGTTCAAGCCCGAGACCGAGAGGCTCGCGATGACGCCGGTCGCCACCGGAAAGGATGGCGCGCATGCAGCGTTCGACAACATCCAGCTCTCGCTCTACAAGGGCTGCGACTTCGTGGCGTTCGCGTCCGCCGACGTGAAGGGCGCCTCTCCCGTCCCGCTCCTCTGCGAGAACATGGTGCGCGCGGAGAACGGATACGAATGGTCCGAGAAGAACGTCGCCGGCATCGCGCGCTTCACGTGGTCGAAGGACTCGCTCGTCTTCGAGGCGACGGTCGAGGACGATGCGATGGACGCGCGTCCTGTGGTCGGAGAGAGCGGCGAGGAGACTCTTGCGGGCGACGCGATCGCGCTCTGCGTCTTCCCGCGCATCGGCCCCGACGGACACCCGGAGGGCGAGCAGATCCGCTGGTACATCTCGAAGGCGAGCCCAGGGGGCGGCTCGGGCGCGACGACCGTGTTCCGCCCGAAGAAGTACTCGATGGGCGCGAAGTCGGGCCAGCTCTGCAAGGACTCGTCCGTCTACTCCGTCGACATCTCGCGCTCGGGCACGCTAACGAAGTACCGCCTGACGATTCCGTGGACGGAGATTCCGGGCTTCACCCCCGCGAAGGGCGCGAGCTTCGGCTGCAACATCGTGCTCACCGACTCCGACGGCGGCGAGAAGCGCTGCAAGGTCGTCTGGGGCGGCGGGCTCAAGGACGACTCCGCAGACTGCGGCCTCGTCACCCTTGTGCCTTGATAACTAGACATCACCGCTTTTTGGTATACTATTCGGCGTGAAGAATGATGACATAATGTTTCCGCCGCCAGGCAAGACGCCGAAGGAAGATACCGCGGCGGTGATGAAGTTCTACAAGCTGCCAAAGGCGTTTCCCCCGGCGGTCCTCGCCGAGGCGAAACGCATTTCGGCGCGGCCGCTTTCTGACGCTGAGATAAAGCGCTCAGGGCGTCTTGACTTGAGGCGCAAGTTCATATTTACCTGCGACCCGCAGTCGGCGCGCGACTACGACGATGCGCTTTCGCTCGAGACGGACCGCAAGGGCAACCGAGTGCTTGGCGTCCACATCGCGGACGTCTCGCACTATGTGAAGCCGGGGAGCGCGATCGACCGCGAGGCGTATCGCCGCTCCACGAGCGTATATCTCTGCGACAAGGTCGTGCCGATGCTCCCAGAGGAGCTCTGCAACGGCGTCTGCTCTCTCGTCCCCGACGAAGACCGTCTCGCGTTCTCCGTCTTCCTCACGTTCGACAAGAACGGCGAGGTCGTAAAGCGATCGTTCTCGAAGTCGGTGATCCGCTCGAAGGCGCGCTTCACATACGAACAGGTGATGGCCGTCATCCGCGGCAAATCCGACGCGAGAATCGGCTTGCGCGAGGCGAAGACGATACGCGCGATTTCCGCGCTCGCCCAGCAGATACGCGCAAAGCGTTTTGCGGCGGGTGCGCTTGACATCGAAATTCCCGAGGCCGAGGTTATCCTCGATTCGAATGGCGAGATGACGGGGCTTGTTACGCGCCCCTACGACGAATCGCACCAGATGATCGAGGAGTGCATGGTCGCCGCGAACGAAGCTGTCGCGAAGGAACTCTGGACGAAGGGGATCAGGATCCTCGCCCGCCTCCACGAGCCGCCGGACGACGAGAAGATCGATATGCTCCGCGCAGAGCTAAAGGGTCTCGGCATAAAGGCCGGGAACATCTCGAACCCCCATGTCTTCGCGCAGCTGCTCCAGACGATCAAGCGCAACCCCCTCTACCCTACGCTCGCGATGATGGTCCTGCGCTCGATGAAGCGCGCGGTCTACGATGCGTCGGCAATCGGTCACTTCGGGCTTGCGAAGCGCTACTACGCGCACTTCACCTCGCCGATACGCCGCTATCCCGACCTGACGCTCCACCGCCAGCTCGCCGACTATATCGCGGGCGATTCCGCCAAGCGTCCGCCGAAACTTCTCGCCACTTGGGCGAAGCACACGTCCGAGCGCGAGGAGATCGCGGCCGAGGCCGAGCGCGGGCTTCTCGAGATAAAGAAGTACCGGCTTCTCGAAGACCAGCTTCAGACGCGCCAGGTGCTCGACTACGACGCGGTCGTCTCGAAGTGCACTCCGTTCGGGTGCTTCGTCGATATTCCAGAGCTCGCCGTTTCGGGGCTTGTCCACGTAAGTCTACTGTCGCGGCGGTTCGTCAAGTACAACGAACACGACCAGTCGCTCTCCGCGCCAGGCGGCGGCAGCTGGAGGGCGGGTTCGCGCCTCAAGGTGCATGTCGCCAAGGTTGATTTCCAGCAGAGGAGGGTAGACTTCACGCCATGTTCGCGCTGATACTTCCATTGATGCTTTCCGCGTGCGATCTCGGCACGCACTTCTCGAAGCCCGACTCCTGGACAGAGTCGGCCGTAGACTTTGCCGTTGAGTTCCAGAAGGACGGCTTCGGCTTCGCGAGCCAGAAGCGCGACATAGTGAACTGCATGAAGCGCGGCGCCTGCACGTGGTACGGGCTCGAAGTGTGGGAGACGAGAATCTACTACGGCGCTGAAGGTGCGACGCGCGTCGAGATGTCGCTCTACAACCGGGGCGACGACAAGACTGCGGGCGGCCTCGATTCGGAAGGGCTCAAGAAGCTCCTCGACGACATCGCCGCGAAGGCGCAGCCGGGCGGGAAGATCGGGGCGAACCCCGAGAAGAAAAAGCTCAAGACAGGCGGCTACCAGTTCTCGAAGAAGTGGAACAAGGGCGACTGCGACATTGATCTCGTCTGGGGTGTCGACAGCGTGAAGGAGAAGGACCTGACCGCGGACTATGTTCGCGTCACGATGCACCCGAAGGGCGGCGGGAAGGTGAAGGCGTCCGCGAAGTCCGGCGGGATCGTCTCGAAGACAAAGGCCAAGGCGCATGTGAAGAAGAACGCCGACGGCGATGTCTGGATCGACGGCGTGCCGATGGTCGACCAGGGGCAGAAGGGCTACTGCGCGGCGGCGACGAGCGAACGCGTGCTCAGGTACTACGGCTTCACCATCGACGAGCACGAGATCGCCCAGGCCGCGGGCACTACGGCGCGCGGCGGCACTTCCATCGCGGAAACGAAGGAGGCGGTAAAGGCGGTCGGCTCGAAGTGCCGGCTCGGCTACCAGGAAATCGTGACGATGGCCGGTTCCTTCCAGGACATCGAGAAGGACATCGAGCTGTACAACAAGACGGCGAAGACCGAGGGCGAAAGCGAAATATCCCTCAAGAGCTTCATGCACGGCAACACGGTCAACGTCGGCGAGATAATCGCGGCGATGAAACCGAAGGTCGTGAAGAAGATGCGGATGAAGGACTTCCGCTACAAGAAGTTCATGACTGGCGTAAAGGCGCAGGTCGACCAGGGGATCCCAGTCTTCTGGGGCGTCACGCTCGGCATGTTCCCCGAGCCCGGCCTTCCCCAGGCCGCAGGCGGGCACATTCGCCTCATCATCGGCTATGTCGAGGGCAAGGACCCGAAGACGAAGAAGACCGAGATCAAGGAGATTCTCTACACCGACTCCTGGGGGGCCGGACACGAACTCAAGCGCATGCCTGCAGACTGGGCTTTCGCAATCACGCATGACGCATTCTTCCTAAAGCCGCTCTGATGAAATACACAGCGACACTCCTTTCAGCGATTTCCATCGCTGCAGTGGCCGCGGCGCAAACTCCGGCACAGGGGCAATCTCCTTCGGCGCGCGACTGGTCCGAGGTCTACCTCGCTGAGTCGCCGTCCGTCTCGCCCGACGGCTCGTTTTTCGTGTTCGCGTGGTGCGGGCGCATCTGGCGCGCGCAGACTTCCGGCGGCACTGCGATTCCGCTTGGCGACGGAGTTGGCTCAGAAAAGTCGCCTGTCCTGTCGCCAGACGGGAAGAAGGTCGCGTTCCTCTCGAGCAGGGCCGGGGCAGACATGCCGTTTGAGCTTTCGCTTGGCGCGGACGGCCTTTCTGCAGGCGGTCTTCGACAGCTTTCGTTCCACACCCAGGGTTGCGTTCCGTGCGCATACTCGTCAGACGGCCTTTCGCTTCTCGCGACAGCATTCCGCGACAATTCGTCCGAGAGCGTGACGAGCGTGCGCAACTCGCGCCGCGCGATTCTCGTCCCGCTTGCTGCTCGCGGCGCCGAGACTATGCTCTTCGACGCGCCTGCCTACGCGCCTTCGCTTTCGCCCGACGGACACAAGTTGCTTTTCGTCGACAAGTGCGAAGGCGGGATCCGCGATTTCCGCAAGCGTCGCCCTGGCTCATCCTCTTCGTTCGCCGGCGAGATATGGCTCTACGACCGCGACAGCGGCAAATTCTCCGCCGTTGTGACTGGTCGCGACGGCGCGTACGATCCGATATGGGCTCCCGGCGGCGAGTCGTTCTACTACCTCTCCGGCGCAGGCGGGGTCAAGAATGTCCGTCGCCGCGACTTGAAGTCGGGCGAGGATCGCGCGATAACCGCGTTCTCCGACGACCATGTGCGCACGCCTTCGCTTTCGCGCGACGGACGCACGATGGTTTTCTGCAAGGGCCTCGATTTCTGGCGGCTCGACCCGACGGCCAAGAAGCCGGTGGCGACGCGCATCGCCGTCAGGCCCGCCGGCTTCGACCCTGCGTCTCCGCGGACCGTTCGGCACAGGTATTCAAATGCCGACAACAACTACGGGCTTGGCAACTATGCGTTTCTCCCGGGTGGCATTGGCGCAGCGTTCACGGCTGGCGGCGACGTCTGGACGATGGAGCTTTCCGAGGACGAGAAGAAAAGGCGCCCCGTCCTGATACACGGCTTGTCGCGGACGCACGAGCGCGACTGCGCGTTCTCGCCCGACGGCGAGACGCTCTACTACCTTTCCGACCATGGCGATGGCGCGGATGTGTGGCGCGCTCGCCGCGCCGACCCTTCCCTTGCATGGTGGAAGAACGTGTCGTTCGTCCGCGAGCGGATTGTCGGCGGCGATGTCTGCCGCAGAGGACTGACCGTCTCGCCCGACGGCGCTTCTATCGCGTGGTCCGATCTTGCAGGCCGGCTTTCGTTTGCCGACACGAACGGCGTAGTACGCCATGTCGCGCCGCTGCACTCGTCCGACTGCCACAGCTACGTGTGGTCGCCCGACGGCCGCTATGTCGCCGCGACGCTGCGCGACGGCTACGGCAACTGCGATGTCTGGATAATCTCGACTTGGGCGAAGGGCGAAGACGGCTCGCCGTCGCCAGCACCGTACAATGTCTCGCGCAACTACGACTGGGACGGCGATCCAGCGTGGTCGCCCGACGGCCGCGTCCTCGCGTTTTCAGGGAAGCGCGCGGCAAGCGGGCGAGATCCGCGCATATTCTACGTCTATCTCGATCCGGAGGACGAGGCGTACGAGAAGGCCGAGCGTGGCGTCAGGGAAGGGCAGTATCGCGTCGTCTTTGACGGGCTTTCCGAGCGCGTGAGGAACCTTGGAATGAGAGGCGAGGATCCTCTCTTCGCGCCGGACGGCCGGACCCTCGCGTGGAACTGGAACGGCAAGACGTGGAAGGCCAAGATTACCGACGACAAGGACAAGGAGATGTTCGGCAAGGCGATTCTCCTGAAGTCGTGGACAAAGGGCGTGGACGACAAGAAGGACGAAGAGACGATACTTGGCGTTCTTGGCGGCTTGCCGACGCGCGGCGACAAGTCGTTCGGCTTCACGGTCTACCAGGCGATCGACGTCGCGGACTGGCAGGAACTCGCCTTCCTTATCGCGTGGGCGGACATACGAGACGGGTTCTGCGATCCGGCGACACATGGAACGGACTGGCAGGCGGTCAGGGAGAAATACCGCCTCGCCGCCCGCAATGCGCCCGCGTGGAGCGTCTTTGCCCATGTCATGGAGATGATGTACGGCGAGGTGGACGGCTCGCATTTCGGCTTCTGGGCGAACAACACGACGCGGTCGCGCTGGATTCCCGTGGCGAGTTCAAGCGACTGGAAGCCGATCACCTCGCATCTCGGCGCACGCTTCGATCCCGACTGGAAGGGCGTGGGATGGCGCGTCAAGGACGTCATACGCGATTCGCCGGCTGACCGCGGGCGCGAGGGCCTCTTGGCGGGCGACATAGTCCTTTCGATAGACGGCAAGGAGGTTTTCCCCGGGATGGACTACGCGGAGCCCATGACAGTTCCCCTGCCGCACAAGTTCACGCTCTCGGTCAAGCGCGAGGGCGAGACTAATTCCCTCGTGCGCGAAGTCGAGGGCGTGAACTTCTCGAAGGCGCGTCAGTTGCTTCGCGCGGCAGAGGTCGTCGAGATACGAAAGCACGTGCGCGAGAAGGGCAACTTCGGCTACCTCGCCATAGACGCGATGCGTGACGACACGGCGGATGCGTTCACCGACGCGGTGTTTGCGGAATGCTTCGGCAAGGACGGCGTGATCATTGATGTGCGCTTCAACACCGGCGGGCACACGGCCGACCGGCTCATCGATATACTCTGCGGCCGTCGCCACGTCCGCACACTCTACCGCGGCGTCGAGGACGAGGGCTACATCATCTCGCGCTTCGGGCGTCCTGTCATAACGTCGCTTCCTGTAGTCGTGCTCGCAAACGAGCGCAGCCAGTCGAATGCCGAGGAGTTCACCCACGCGATGAAGACGCTCGGCCGCGCCAAGGTAGTTGGCACCGAGACGGCTGGCGACGTGATCGGGACTTTCGACCTTTGCCTTCTCGACTACGGCGTCATGCGGCGGCCTCGCATCGGTTTCTTCCTTCCCGACGGAACCGATATGGAATGCCACGGCGCGAAGCCCGACATCGAGGTAGAGACGACGCCGGCCGACATCGCCGCAGGGCGTGATCCGCAGCTCGATGCGGCGGTTGACGCGCTTGCAAAAGAGGCTGCCGCTCGCAAGGCCGCGCCTCCTCCTCCGCTGAAATTTGCGGAATAAACGGGATGTAACTTCTGCTGCGCGTACGACTTATACAGCCCAAGGCCGGGAAAAGACCGATGGACACCTCGCTAAAGGCGAGGATGGCGCCTCATCTTGGGCTTTTGACGATTGCCGGAATTGTCGAGGACGCAGGACATTCCGCCGAGGTCGTGAACGAGAACATGGCTCCGCATGTTCCTTCGCCAGACACCGACCTCGTTGGAATTTCGACTACCGTGGATGTCCTACCGCGAGCGGAGGAAATCGCTCGCGAATACCGCAAGATGGGAATCTTGGTAGTTGGCGGCGGCATAGGAGTTTCTACCGATCCCGAGCGTGCGCGCGGCGTATTTGACGCGCTGTGCATTGGTCCCGCAGAAGGGCATTGGCCGGAGCTACTGAAAGACGCGGAGAGCGGGCGCTTGCAGCCGGAGTACAGGACTGCGCCAGACTTTCCTGGCGAGCGGCTTCGTCCGCCGTCGTTCAAGTCGGTTGACGTTTCTTCGTTCCTCTACTCCAATGTAATAGCTTCGAGCAGGGGATGTCCGTTTGCCTGCGACTTCTGCTACAATAGCGCAGTCGCCGGCATTGGCCGCTATCGTCACCGCACAGTTGAATCCGTCATAGAGGAAATCCAATCCAAGCGGACGCGGCACATAATGTTCATCGATGACAATTTCATCGGCGACATCTCTTTTGCGCGTGAACTTCTTTCCGCGATGAGACCGTTGCGGCTCAAGTGGAGCGCGGCGGTGTCGGCTAATGTTCTTGACCATCCCGATCTTCTTGACTTGATGCACGACACTGGCTGCCGCAGTCTTTTTGTTGGATTCGAGAGCTTAAACGCCGATTCGATAGCTGGTGTCCACAAAGGGCAGAACAGGGTGTCTCGCTACGAGGCGCTCGTGGAGGCGCTCCATTCGCGCGGCATAATGATCAACGCGAGTTTCGTGTTCGGCCTTGACGCAGACGATCCGTCGGTGTTTCGGACGACGGCAGACTGGATAATAAAGAACCGCATCGAGACGGTGACGGCGCACATACTGACTCCATATCCCGGGACGGCGTTTCATTCCCGGCTTGCCGCCGAGGGGCGCATTACGGACGAGGATTTGTCGCATTACGACACAGCGCATGTTGTGTTTCGCCCGAAGCACATGACGGCGAAGGAGCTTTACGACGGCTATCTTTGGATATACAGAGAGGTCTATACTCTGCGAAACATAATTCGGCGCATCCCGAAGTGCCGCGCGCATATAATGCCGTATCTTCTCTTCAATTTCCTCTACAGAAAATACGGTGCTTTCACCGAGCGCATTGGCAATATGGTCGGCTTTAGCAGAGTCGGTACCTTGGCGCGCCGTCTTTCCTATTTGATTAGCTGAGGCCTCAGTAGCCCTTGAGTTGTGCGAACAGTGATTCACGAGTTGGGTTGATATGGTATAATTCTCGCATGGACACGGTGAGCAAGGAAAAGCGGTCGAAGATAATGTCGGCGATACATTCGCGCGACACGCTGCCTGAAGTCGTCGTTCGCAAGATGCTCTGGGAGAACGGCTATCGATTCCGCGTCTGCGACAAGCGCATCGTAGGTCATCCCGACATCGTGATTCCAAAGTGCCGCGCACTCATCGAGGTTCGCGGCTGCTTCTGGCACCAGCATGGGTGGGAGTGGGATGGCCGCAAGCTTGACCAGACCGCCATCTGCGCGACCGCCACGAGGCCAAAGTCAAACCGTGCGTTTTGGAACGCGAAGTTCCGTCGAAATGTCCGCCGCGACGCAGAGCACGAGAAGGCGTGGACGGCAGATGGATGGAACCTCATCGTCATCTGGGAATGCGGTCTCAAGACGGCGAAGGAGCGTGAAAAGACATTTGCATTTGTTCTTAAGAATCTTGCAGAGTGGGGGAAGAAGGTGTAGGACAGGATTAACAAGATTTACAGGATTAGGGGAAGAGGATGGAAATCTTAATCTTGTAAATCCTGTCTAAAAAACGCGAAAGGAACAAACGAAATGAAAAAGCTAAAGATGTTTGCACTGGTTGTTGCGGGAGTGACGATCTTTGTCTCGGCGTTCGGCGCTGCGGAAGAGCAGGCGACGCGCGTGGACACGACGGCGAGACCTGAGAAGTGGGCTGTGCCGATGACCTGCGCGGGCGTTCCCAATTTGCATAAAGTCTCGGACAAGCTCTATCGTAGCGCGCAGCCGTCGGCGGAGGGAATGACGAACCTCGTCGCGCTCGGGATAAAGACGGTGGTGAACCTGCGTGACAACCATTCCGATTCTGACGAGATCGGCGGTCTTCCGCTTAAGGCACGTCGCATTGAGATTTTCACGGGGAACATGAAGGACAAGTACGTCACGGAGTTCCTCTCGGTCTTGGACGACACAAATGCCGTGCCGGTCTTGGTACACTGTCAGCACGGGGCAGACCGAACCGGGACGATGTGCGCGATGTACCGCATACTGCGCCAGGGCTGGACTGTGGACGACGCGATAGAAGAGATGAAGAACGGCGGATACGGCTATCATTCCATCTGGAGCAACCTCCCGCGCTTCATCCGCAAAGCCTCCGAGCGGATGAAACAGCCGGAGAATGTGGGGCGTTCCGGTGTTGGAGAGGGTGAGGATGCCGTCAAGTGGAAAGGCCCAGATGTCCTTACGGCGATTTCAACGCGAAAGTCCATTCGCAAGTTTGACGCATCCAAGCCCGTCGAGGATGACAAGATAGAGAAGATGCTGCGTGCCGCGATGTGCGCGCCGACGGCGATGGACAAGCGTCCGTGGGAATTCGTTGTCGTCAAGGATCCCGCGAAACTGGCGGCACTCGCCGCGCGGCTTCCATATTCGCGTGTCGGCAATGGCGCGAAACTTGCGATTGTCGTCTGCGGATCGCTTGACAACGGACTGCCTGGCCGCGGCAAGGAATACTGGATTCATGACTGCTCGGCGGCGACTATGAATCTTCTCCTAGCGGCGCATGCCCAAGGCCTGGGGGCTGTTTGGACGGGCGTGTTTCCTGGAGAAGACCGCATTGCCGCCGTCCGCGAGATTCTATCCATTCCCAACGGCTACATGCCGCTCAACGTCATTCCCGTCGGCTACCCGGCAGAGAATCCGCCAGCCAAGGACAAGTGGAATCCGGCGAAGATTCATTACGACAAGTGGTGACACGGCATATGCTTGCGCGCTGACAATCTTTGATTTGGTCTGGAATGATTAGGCCGCAAAGAACGCAAAGGGCGCAAAGGAAACAAGGAAAAATGGGGTCTGTCCCCACGGGAAAAGAGAATTGTGCTGTTATAGTTGCGCTTTGTAGGTGAATATGCTATTATATTGTCTGTTGCAAATGGAGAAGGGATATGAAACGACAGACAAGGCTGTTTCCAAAGGCAGTGGTCGCGCTTGAGCGGCTAGGGGAGAACATCAAGCTTGCGCGGCGTCGGCGCGGCATAACTTCCGCGCTTATGGCGGAGCGCGCCGACATGAGTCTGATGACTCTTAGGGCGATTGAGCGCGGCTCGCCAAAGGTGGCGATGGGCAATTACATGTCCGTCCTTTTCTGTCTTGGCATGCAGGACGACATGGCGCAGGTCGCGGCAGCTGACCTGCAAGGGCGCGACATTCAGGACGCGCGGCTTCTGCGTGGTTCGCGACAGGGAGGCACCCGATGAAAGAGCTAGATATTTATCTTGGCGAAGAGAAGCTTGGCCTTGTTCGCGTCGAAAGCGTACGCGGCAAGGAGGTGTTTTCATTTTCCTACGATGATGCTTGGCTGAGGAAGGACGAGATAATTGCCATAGATCCCGATGTCCTGCCATCGGCTGGCGAGCAGTATCCCGTCGGCAAGGAGGTGTTCGGCTTTCTCGGCGACATAGCTCCCGACAGATGGGGCAGGCGGCTCATACGCCGCAAGGAGGCGCAACTTGCACGGCGTGAAAAGAGGCCGGAGAGGACATTGCTTGCGAGCGACTTCATAATTGGCGCATACGATCTCACTCGG
The DNA here is from genome assembly GCA_045536845.1 of Kiritimatiellia bacterium. Classification (GTDB taxonomy): domain Bacteria; phylum Verrucomicrobiota; class Kiritimatiellia; order RFP12; family UBA1067; genus UBA1067. Next base: position 58,998 of record JAZSOG010000017.1, read on the forward strand.
ACAGGCGCTGTGCGCATCTTGTACGATGGAAAGTTCGTCTCGTCTGATTCGTCCAAGCCGGCCCCTCCCTGGACGACGCTGAGGACGCTTGAGGAGTGTGCGCGGAAGATCGACGCAGACGAAGACGGCCACGACGCACGATGGATAGACGTTCTCCTTGCCCCAGGATCTTCTTTGGGCGGCGCTCGTCCGAAGGCGAACGTGACGGACGAGAAGGGCTCGTTGTGGATTGCAAAGTTCCCCTCTGCAAACGATGAGTGGGATGTCGGTGCATGGGAGTTCCTTGTTTCGCGCCTTGCGGCGGCGGCAGGGCTAAGAGTGAGCGACACGCGACTTGAGCGGTTCTCAAAAGCGGGCTCTACATTCTTCTCGCGCAGGTTTGACCGCGAAGGCGAGAGGCGAATCCACTATGCGAGCGCCATGACGATGTCCGGCGCGTCTGACGGCGAGGAGGGGCATAGCTATCTGGACGTGGCCGAGTTTCTTGTTCGCGAAGGGGCGCGTCCGGACGAAGACCTGGCAGAGCTCTGGAGCCGCGTCGTTTTCTCGCGCCTTGTCGGGAACAGCGACGACCATCTGCGAAACCACGGATTTGTCCTGGAACGCGACGGATGGAGGATTTCGCCGATGTTCGACGTGAACCCGAATCCTGACGCGGCATTTGCGGCGCTCGATCTGACGCCTGGCGTGCAGGGTACAACACGAGATGAACTAATTGAGAGTGCGGAGTATTTCCATGTTGGCCGAATCGCGGCGGAGAAGCGTTACGCGGAGTTAATCTCGGTCATTTCTGGTTGGCAAGCATTCACGCAGAAACTGAATATTCGCAGAAACGAAATCGACCGCATGTCGGCATGCTTCTGCAAGGCGGAGTTTCGATGAGTAAATCCTGTCTAAGACAAAAATGAAAGAGAAAGGAAAATACACAATGAATATGCGAATGATATTTGGTACGATGGCTGCGGCGATGGCGCTGGCGGGATGCGTTAGCGGGCCGAAGGTTGACAACACGCCGGTGGCGACGCTTGACCTGAACCGCTATCTCGGCGAGTGGTACGAGATCGCCCGGTTCGACCACTCGTTCGAGCGCGGCGTGGAGCAGGCGAAGGCCAACTATATGCAGAACGCGGACGGTACGATCAAAGTTGTCAACACGGGTGTCAAGGCCGGCAAGCAGAAGACGGCGATCGGGAAGGGCAAGACGACAGACACGCCCGGACTCTTGCGCGTCTCGTTCTTCGGCCCGTTCTACGCCGACTACCGCGTGATGCTGATCGACAAGGAGTACTCCCACGCCCTCGTCGGCAGCGGCAGTGCGGACTATCTCTGGATTCTCTCGCGCACGCCTGGCTTGCCAGAAACCGCGAAGTCCGAACTTCTTGCCGAAGCCAAACGTCGTGGCTACGATACGGGCAAGTTGATTTGGGTAGAGCAGAAATGAACTTGTAGGGGACAAAGAGATTGGAGCGTGTAAATTCTGTCCAAAAACTATATGCGCAGATTGACGGCAGAGGACTATGCGGTTGACGCGGTGACGGCAGCGAAGGCACTTGTCGGCGCGTGGCTTTGCCGTCGTCTGGACGACGGCACGGTCGTTCGGCGGCGCAACACCGAGACGGAGGCCTACTGCGGCGAGGAGGACACGGCCTGCCATGCGCACAAGGGGCGCACGGCGCGGACAGACGTGATGTACTCGCCGGGCGGCTGCGCCTACATCTACCTCTGCTACGGGATGCACGAAATGCTGAACATTGTGACGGGGCCGGAAGGGCGTCCAGAGGCGGTGCTTATTCGCGGTGTCGAAGGAGCGGAAGGCCCAGGGCGATTGACGAAGCTTCTCAAGATCGACCGCTCGCTCAACCGCGAAGACCTCGTTCGCTCCAATCGCCTCTGGCTTGAAAGCGACGGCGTGCGCGTCAAGTTCACCTCCGCCCCGCGCATCGGCATCGCCTACGCCTCCAAGCGCGATCAAAACCGCAAGTGGCGCTTTACGCTTTCCTGTCGCGCCGACACTCCCAAGCATCTGCTCGAAAAGTGGGGCGGCAAGGAACGCAAACCGTGTCCGGCAGGCAAGACCTTCGGCGTCATCGGCCCCAACGGCCTCTACCGCACCTGCCTCCACTCTCTGCCAGAGGAGTTCTGTCGGTGAAGAGACGAGTGTTGTTTGCGCGGCCAGGCCGTCGCGGGGCCAAGCCCTGCGGCAAGTGAAAGGAGTAGATGAAGGATGAGCCTTTTAAGGATAAGCAATTCTTTCCGCAATTGGATGATTGTATTGGGGATGTTGATAGTCGGGCATGTAGCCGGCTTGCTGCTGTATTGCGGATTGCCGACCGCATATGAATCAGTGTGGCTTATGGTAATGTTGCCAATCAGCGCCATTGCCTTTGCCGCTATAGGGCCATTGTCCATCGTTTTGTTCTTTTTGACATTGTTTCGTGTGCAAGGAGGCACTACGACTGCAATCTTTTCTTTGGTTTGTGGTGTGCCGTTGCTTTACTGGGCGTTGTTCGTACTCGTTCGTAAGATGATGAAGGCAAAACATCGACTTTCCCAATGGCTTTTACGTGTTGCGCTTGCATGTTATTCTGCATTGTCCACCTTCGCGTTGCTATACGGATGTTCAAGCATATGAGCAATTCAATATCGTACAGTCGCCCCGGCGCGGATTCACGCGATACTGGCGAGAGAGGCGGACAAGGCGGTCGTCTTTCATCGAGGGCCGTCGAGCGCATTGGCTGTGTGATCTTGCCAGAGGATTGAGATATTGGCAAGACGCACTTGCCAAAAATAGGTGGGTGTGGTATAATGCTAGCCAAACGAAGGAGAAATTGCGATGAGAGAAGAGCTGATGTCCGTCATGCGCGAGTTCTACCACGACGGGATTCCCGATGGGGTCGTGTCGCGAGATGTGGAATATGCCGAGAAACTGCGGGCCGCGACGGTTGTCAAGGGAATGCGTCGCACCGGCAAGACATTCCTGACCTACGGACGCATGAAACGCCTTGTGGACGATGGGATCCCGCTGGGACGCATCGTGCATGTCAACTTCGAGGACGAGCGGCTGTCTGGGATGACGATGGACGATCTGCGTCTGATTGGGGAAGTCCATGCCGAGCTGTATCCTGAGTTCGTGGACGGAAAGACGTGGTATTTCCTTGACGAACTCCAGAACGTCAAGGGATGGGAATCCTACGCACGGCGCCTTGTGGATTCTCCGAACGTCCAGCTGTGCCTTACCGGGTCTTCCTCAAAACTGCTTTCGGAGGAGATTGCCACGCAGATGCGCGGCCGTTCGCTTCCAATTGAAGTATTCCCGCTTTCCTTTCCGGAATACCTGCGCTTCAATGGGGTGTTCAAGAAGATTCCCCGCGCGGGATTCACGGCGCGGGAGAAGGGGGTGCTTCGCAGGGCAATGTCGGACTACATGGAGCGCGGCGGTTTCCCCGACGTGCAGGATGTGTCCGACGGGATGCGCGCGTCAATGCTCCAGGGATATGTCGATGCCGTTCTCTACAGGGACATCATCGAGCGTCATGCCGTGCCGAGCGTTCAGGCGCTCAAGTACACGTTGGAGTATCTGTTCCACAACTATGCCCGCAAGGCATCTACGAGAAGCATCTCCGGGGTCCTGAAGAATCTTTCCCTGTCCGCGAACCGCGAGAGCATCGCCGACTATCTCGATTGGTTCAAGGACGCCTATCTCGCCTATCCCGTATCGGTTCGTTCTGATTCGCTTGCGGTGAAGCGTGTAAACCCGGACAAATACTATCTGGTTGACCCCGGGCTCATACGCGCGATGTGCGTAAAGAACGACGCCGAGCGTGGATGGATGCTGGAAAACGTGGTTTTCATGGCGTTGCGCCGCAAGGCGGGAAAGATTTCCTATCTCGTCAATGGCGACGGAACCGAGGTCGATTTTCATGTTCACGACAAAGTGTCGCACAAGGAGAGCCTGGTCCAGGTTTCATACGCGATGTCCGATGCGGCGACATTTGACCGCGAGATGAATGCGCTGAAGCTCGCCCGCGACAAGACGGGAATACGCGACTGCACGATTGTGACGTGGGACGACGAAGACGAGTCCGACGGCATTCGCATCGTGCCGGTATGGAAGTGGCTGCTTGCATGACTGGCGTGGACCAAGGATTGTCCGCAGGAGAAGTGATGCGCAGATTGACGACAGACGATTATGCGAAGACAATCTCGGTGATTTCATCGCAGCTCAAGCAAATCGCAGACTATTCAACATCGTCGCATCCCTCATGAGGGACGGCTTTTAGACAGGATTAACAAGATTGACAGGATTAAGAAAGGAGTGGGAGGATGGTGCGCCAACACAGAATTGCCGATGATGTTTTCGCGTGGTGTTGCGGTAGCGGCGAAGGTGATAGCCGCCTTGTTGCTGCTGGCGGTGATTTTCGTCGTTCTTGTTTTTGCGCTGGAGTTCCCCGGCATGAGGAAATATAATCGCCTTTGCGATTACCCAAACAAGGATGCTCTGTTGGCGGCAGAGCCAGATGAGGTGAAGAAGGTCGTCGATTTCAGCCAGAACGGAACGAACTATACGGCTGTTGTCCTTTCGTGGATCGGATTTTTGCCGTCTGGTCCCGCAGTATTCATCTATAATGAAGAAGGTGTCCGCGTAGATCACTGTTCGGACTCAGGTGACAATGACAGCTTTCTGCGGCGATGGCACTGTGCCTGGTAGGTTAGAATTGTGTAAATCGAAAGGAGCAGCCCATGAAACACTTTGCAAAGCTCATCCTCGTGTCATGTCTATCCCTTGCAGCGGGATGCTTCAATTCGATGCGCGAGTCTGACGATGACGTAGTGGAAAGTGGCTCGTCTTCGTGGAGTGTCGAGCTGGGTGTGGGCATACGGGGTGTCTGCGAGATTGGAATGACTGAGGAGGAGGTGTTGTCGCGTTGTCGCTTTGCATACTCGGACTGGAAAGACGATACTGCCCATGCTGAAATAAATCAGGCGTTCGTCTGGTTCCCAAACTGCGGAGTGTATTCCTTCTTCTCTGGCAAGCACGGAGGTGTGCGAAAGTGCGGCGCGGTGAACATAGTATTCAAGAAACCCCGGGTCGCCGATATTGAGTCGGAAGACGAACATCGTAATTGCTCCCGCGTAGGAATCTTCTCAGGAGCCATTCCTCGTTTTGAGTCTGTCGATTGCATCAGTTGGGATGACATTTTCGAACGATATGGCAAACACAAGGTAAAGGCTAAAATGCTACTGGAATACCAAGGTTCCGAGCCATTGCTTTTGGGCGATTTTGAAAACTATCCATGCATGATATATCGAAAACTCGGAGTATCATTCAGTGGGTCGAGCGATGAAGTGACATCAATGCAATTGTTCGCACCGGTACAATAAGAAAACCTCGCATCTAATTCTTATTGAGATTCGCATTGGCTCAATGTTTAGCCGCAAAGAACGCAAAGGACGCAAAGAGATGGAACTGAACGAGTTCAAGTGCCGGATGTGCGGGGCGTGCTGCCGCATCAAGGACGGAATCGTGCGCGTTTCGGACGCGGAGATCGCGCGTATCGCGGCGTTTCTTGGAATGGATGAGGCCGAGTTCATCGAGCGTGAGACTGAAGTCGCGCCAGACCGCAAGAGCCTGATTCTCAAGAGCCGTCCAGACGGCTCGTGCACCTATCTGACGGAGGGCAACCTCTGCCGCATCAATCCCGTGAAGCCAGACAAGTGCCGAACTTTCCCCTTTGAATGGACCAATCCAGACTCCGTCGAAGTCTGCCCGGGACTGGCATGATAAAAAAGATGTTTTCGATGTGTGCATTGACTTTCGTTTCTGAAACGTGGTATAATGTCCGCGTTTCGGAAATAAAATGAACTACATAACATTCAGAGGGCGATTTCATGATTTTGCCTGCTTCTCCAACGAGCAGGTAGTGGCGGCGTTTCCTCTGTTCGACAGGGGAAATTATTCAACATGGCTGGGAAAGGGCTACATCAAGCGGCTCAGGCGCTCGTGGTACGCCTTTGCCGATGTCGCAGGTACGCCAGGGATAGGTGATTACTTTGCGGGCAGGATGTATTCGCCAAGCTATCTTTCGTGTGAGTATGTGATGGCAAGGACGGGGTTAATTCCAGAATCTGTCGTGCAGTTCACGTCCGTCACTTCGCTCAAGACGGCCTCGTTCAAGAACGACTTCGGGGAGTTTTCGTACCGCAGCGTCAAACCGGAGCTGATGTTCGGCTATGGCGTGGAGCACGTGGGCGACGGACTGCCGGTTCATGTCGCTACGCCGGCGAAGGCGCTTTGCGACTTTCTGTATCTCAATTCACAGTACGACACGCCAGACGAAATCGAGGCGTTGCGCTTTGATCCTGATGTCCTCGCGGAGATTGTTGCGAGCGGTGACTTGGATGGAGTGGTGGCGCGCTTCGGCTCTCACGCCCTCGCGCGGAGGATGCGACTTGTAAAGGAGGTGTATGCGCTATGATCGCGCTTGAATCTATAAAGGGGTTCTTTCCAGAGGAACTTCGTGCCGGACAGTTTGCGAAGCATATTCTAAAGGAATATGTCGAGTGTCTTGCGCTTGAGTGGATTGCGAGAAGCCAATGGGCGCCCCGTCTGACATTCATTGGCGGCACGAATCTTCGCCTCACCAAGGACATTGACAGATTCTCCGAAGACCTCGACTTTGACTGCAAGGATCTTGAGCCGGAAGAATTCGTGCGCTTCACCGATGCGCTCATCGCACATCTTAGGCGCAACGGGCTTAATGCTGTGTCGAAGGAGAAGGAGTCAGATCGGCTAACGGCGATGCGGCGGAGTATCCTTTTCCCGGGGCTTCTGCATGAGTTGGGGCTTTCGGCCTTCAAGGAAGAGCGGTTTATGATGAAGGTTGAGGCGCAAGACCAGGGGCGGGAATACAAGCGGGTCTCGGCCGACATTCGGCGATGTGGCTTTTTCTTTCCTGTGACCGTGCCGAACGAGGCCACGCTCTGCGCCATGAAGTTGTCAGCGCTTTTGACGCGCGGTAAGGGGCGTGATTTTTACGATGCGATTTTCCTTTTGCAGCGCACGGAACCAGATTATCCGTTCTTGTCTGCCGTGCATCCAGAAGTCACCGACCTAAAGTCGCTCAAGGCGGCGTTGACGGCAAAGGCGAAGTCTGTCGATCTTGAGCTCAAGCGCCGCGATGTCGAGCATCTACTTTTCCATCGCGAGCGCGCAGAACTCGTCACTCGCTTCCCCGCTTTCGTCGATTCGCTGTAAAAGCTGGGGGCTTTTTAGACAGGATTAACAGGATTGACAGGATTAAGAAAGAACTGGAGAATGAGGGAAGATTTGGAAGCATTGCTTGAATTGCAGCGCAAGACGAAAGCGGGCGAAGTCGCACCGCTTGTCGATGTCGCAACCAAGCGCTTTTGGCCGTGGGCCGGCAAGGCGTATCGGGCGTATCAGCGCAAGGGCGAGATTGCCATAGGGCAACTTGAACTGCGCAGGCGAGTTGGTTTTCCAAAGGACGAGCGGGTCGCAAATGTCGTTACTTTGTTCAGTCAATTATATGATGAGGCATCGTGGATGGAAGGCGGGGAGATGTTCTCGTATGTTATGGCCGAGGACGCATGGCAGATGGTTTATTGGCTCGTCGATTCTTTGTCTTGGGATGATTTGGGGTCCATTCACTTCTTTGACAAAGTTGATCAACAATACGGAATATTGACAAGCGAAGAATTTGAGTTTTGTGATAGATGCAAGACTGTTGGCGAAGTGGCGGACTTCCTAACGAAGATCGCAAGCGAGGGGCGGGAGAAAGCTTTGCCGCGCAAAAGGGAAAGTAGTCTGTGGCGGGAACGAGTATGGTGGCTTTTTTCGATGCTTTGCGCATTTGGATTCCTCTGGTTTGTTGGACACGGCATCGTGAAACTGGTGCGCTGGATTGCTGCATAACTTGAGTGAAGCAGGGAAAGAAATCGAAAGGAACAAAATGTTGCACAGGACTGAGAAAATCGAGATCGCGATGTTTGCGGTGGTGGTTGTCGCTGCCGCTGTTTCGGCGATAAGGCCGCACAGCTTCGCCGTGTGGATGACGGAGATATTCTGGGTGGCGGGGCTCTTGGTGATATTGCTTGTGACGCGGCGGATGTTCCGCTTTTCGCTCGCCGCGTATTCGTGCTTCTTCGCGTGGATGATGCTTCAGACGGTTGGCGCGCATTACACATTTGAACTCGTGCCGATGGACTGGCTCAAGGAGATGCTCGGGCTCGTTCGCAATCCCTACGACCGAATCGCGCACTTCACAGTCGGTTGGTTTGCTTTTCCATTCGCCGAACTGTTTCTGCGGAAGGGCTGGGTCAGGTCGGCGGTGCTCGCCGCGTTCTTTGCCGTTATGACGGTCGTGGCGATGGCGGGATTGTGGGAACTTGTCGAATGGCAGTATGCTGTCATCGAAGGCGGCGACGCGGGCGCGGCATTTCTCGGTTCGCAGGGCGACGCATGGGACGCGCAGAAGGACATCCTCTGCGACACCCTCGGCGCACTCTGCGCCGTGACGTTGTTCTTGGTCAGAGAAAGGAAATTTACATGATGAAAAAGACAATGCTATTTGCCGTGATTGTGCTGATGGCGGTTTGGGGCGCAGAGGGGAAGCTTGCTCCGCCCAAAATCGAGGACTATACCTATGTCTGCCAGAAGTGCGGGAAGACAACGCATTACCCTGCTAGTGAATTGGAGCCGCGAAGTTTTATTGAGGAATGTCGCAAGGGATGTGCTACCCTTCGCGAGCTAGGATTGGATGCCGCGCTTGACGAGTCGGTTCTTTGCCGCCACTGCGTCGGTGCGGAGAAGCTGAAACTGCCAAGGTTCGCGACGGTGTCAACTCGTCCGGAAAAGACGCTTTGGAGAAAAGGCGACAGGGTGGAAGTCGTTAGGACAAAAAGACAGCCTTGTGAATGTTGGTTGTGCTATCAATGGAAAGTGGTGCCACTCGGGAACAGGTATTGGGTGAATGGGAGGTATATTGATGCAGAGGGTAACATACTTGGTGACAATGTCTGCATAAGACTTCATCCTGATTTGCAGGATCCTGCCAGCGGACACGCGGACAGAAGCATGAAAATGCGGATTCTTTCAAAGGCGGTGGGCGATCCTGCTGATTGGGTGCCGGTAGAATGGCACGATCGAATGACGGACTTATTCTACCCATCTGCCTGTTTCAACAATGTCGAATATGGCGAGGGCGAGGATGCCTCATTTGAACGCATCTTCAAGCATCTGGAGTGGACGATAAAAGGTAAACGGCACAAGGCGGACTTGTTTGACCTTCGTTTGTTGCTGGCCTACCTGAGAGGCCAAAAGGAATTCCGGCTTGGATGTAAAATGTGGCCGATAGCAGAGCACAAGTTGCGCATTAACGAGCTGCTTTCCATTCCTATCGAGACCGATGTCGTGGCAGCGGCGCGGCGTCAGATTGGCGTCACCGTCGGATACGACCCGACATATAGGAAGATTGGCTATCCGGGCGGCGACGTGCCGAGGGAGAGCGGCGTTTGCACGGACGTCATCGTCAGGGCGCTGCGTGATGCGCACAAAATAGACTTGCAGCAGTTTGTGCATGAAGACATGAAGTCCGATTTTTCGAGTTATCCGCAAATGTGGGAGCTTAAGGCTCCTGACTCGAACATCGACCACAGGCGCGTTCCGAACCTGCAATGCTATTTCAAGCGGAAAGGGTATGCGCTGCCCGTATCCAAGAATGCGGCGGACTACAAGCCCGGCGACATCGTGACAGTCATGGTTGGCGGGAAGCTTCCGCACATAATGATCGTCAGCGACAGGAAGTCGGCGGCGGGAGTCCCGCTTGTCATCCACAACATCGGCTCGGGCACGCAAGAAGAAGATGTCCTTTTCGCCTATCCCCTAACCGGTCACTATCGCATTCCATAGAACGGCAACTTTTCGGGATTTATGATGCCGGATTCGCTCATCTTTTCGGGATCTTCTACGCCTGATTCGCTCATTTTTTCGGGACGTCACTTGCGTATACGCTCAGAATGTGGTAATATATCCCAGTAATGAGAAAAGAATCGCGATATTTGCGACGAAAGTTTGATGCTCCAAGGCCAAGTCGCTCAGAACGCTGATCGCCAGCGACCATTACCCGGACATCACATGGGGGATAAAGCTAGTCAAAGGAAACGTTGGATTCGCCAACGGTGTGTTGACTCTCCCGCAGTGGATGGCGTTCTTGCTCAAAAGGCTCATGGCGTCAGGTTCCACGAAAGAGTCTTAGCGCTTATCTAAAAAACTCGAAAAGAGCGCAAGCCATGGCTCTTCGCTCCCACTGGCAAAACCTCAACGGAGGAATCGAAATGAATATGTGGATGATGGCAAGTGCGTGTCGGCACGGGAAGGTCTATAGACAGGATTAACAGGATTGACAGGATTAAGAAATTCGCGGGAGAATAATGAAAAAGGCTTCACTTCTTTTGTTCGGAATTGTCTGGTGCAGCATTCTTGCCGTCATCACGTGGCTCTTTTCATGTAGCTCGGGGGTGGGCAAGAGTGATTTTCCTGATCCATACGGACGGTGGATGATGTACACGTTCTTTTCCGGATTTTGGGCGCTCGGCGTTGTCGTCGTCGCATCGGGTATCGCGATGCTTTTCTCCAGAGGGGACGAAAAGCCAAAACCGGGTTCGCTGACGGGCAAGTTCATGTTTATCATATTGGGTGCGATGTTTGCCCTGTTGGGAGTTCTCGGCGTCTGCGGCACGGTGGCAGATAATGCCGGAGTCGGCGATACGAATCTTCCAATGTTTTTCAGGGTGTTCTCGCTGGTGTGGTTCAAAGTCCTTCCGATAATCTTGTTTGTGTTTTTCTTCTTAATCGGATTACTGATATTCTCAATCGGCGTCCATGAATTTGCAAGGCCATTTTTCAAAGGTAAGACAACCGAGCGAGGCAAACGGACTGTTCGCCTGAGAAGGATGCCCGACCTTGACATTCCGAAATTGTTCGGCGGATTCTTAGGTTGCATAGCTGCGCTTGGACTCATAATCGGGCTCAAGAGCTTTCAGCTTTTCACGAATCCTTTTGCGTTCAAATGCTTCCTCATTGTTTCGCCTGTGGCGGTGATAGGCACCTATGCGGCGTTTGTAGTCCGTATGGTCAGGCGCGAGGCAGCCCTGCCGCACTACAAGGTCACGTTCACAGGCGGCAAGTGGAGGACAGGTTCGGAGATGTGCGTCCGCTACGAATTTGCTGGTGCATTCGCACCGAATGCGCTAAAGGTTTTGCTCGTCCAGTCCGACGGCGCGATACGCGATATGAATGCGCCGGACGAGGATCGGCAGAAGACGGTGTACGAAGTGGATTCGCCTGCGTTGATCCATGCAGGTAGTTTCGCGTTCAAGGTTCCGAAGTCAATGCACTCCGAGCACATACGGTGGGGACTTGTTTTTCTCTTCGATTGCGAAGGCCAGGAATGCGAAGACTATTTCAAACTGGCGGCAAGAATGTCGTAACCCAAAACTAATGAAATGAATACTCGGATGATGCATGTGCGGGATGTCGCGGGAAGGTTTTTAGACAGGATTAACAAGATTAACAGGATTGTGGGGATGAATGGACATCTTAATCTTGTAAATCCTGTAAATCCTGTCTAAACAAAACCGATAGGAGCAAATTCCATAAATACACGAATGGCATATGCGTGGGGGGCGTGGAAGAGAATCGGTCGTAAAGATGGCGGATTTTGGGCGAAATCGGTCGGCGGGGCGACCGATTTTACATGGAGAAGGCCATTTACAACGGCAAGATCTTGTGGTAACATACGATTATGACTGATTTAAGCAATATATTGCCGCTAACTATGGTTGAAGATGTGTTGGCGAGTTCGTGCGAACTGGTTAGGCTTGCGCGTCAGCGTGAGGAATGGACGCAGGCTGACCTTGCACGCTGTTCAGGCGTTCCGAAGACCGACAATCGCACGAAAGTGAACTGATGATCGACCGCGTTGTCGAATCTTGTCGCAGTCTTTCCCTACATGGAGGAATTTGATATGCCTGTTGATTGCGGATGGCTTGAGTCGTTTACGAAGCTCGTCGATGTAGTGTGCGGGTGGGTATGGGGATTGCCCCTCGTCGGTGCGATTCTTGTCACTGGGCTTGTCCTTACGCTGTGCCTGCGCTTCACTCATATCTTCAACTTGAAGCGCGCCTTCGTCTACATGTTCCACACCGAGGAGGGCGACGAAGTGTCGGGCGAGGTGAGTTCTTTCGCCGCGCTTTGCACTGCGCTTTCCGCGACGATCGGCACCGGCAACATCGTTGGCGTCGCGACGGCCATTGGCACAGGCGGCCCCGGCGCGCTCTTCTGGATGGAAGTCGCGGCGTTCCTCGGCATGGCTACGAAGTATGCCGAAGGACTGCTTGCGGTGAAATACCGCGAGGTGACGCCTGACGGTCGCGTGCTTGGCGGCCCGTTCTACTATATTGAAAAGGGCCTTGGGCACCGGTGGAAGCCGCTCGCCGCGGCGTTCGCAGTCTTTGGCGTGCTTGCAGGCGTCATGGGTATCGGCACCATCACGCAGATCCACGGCATAACGTCTGCCGTGCAGCGGTTCTTCGACCCGCAGTTCAACCCCGCGGACATGGCGACTGGCATCGGGCTTTTCGGCACGACTTATTCCGTGCCGGTGGTGGTTGCAGGCATCGTGGTGACGCTCTGCGTGGGGCTCGTCGTCATCGGCGGCATCAAACGCATCGCCAAGGTGTCGTCCGTCGTCGTGCCTTTCATGGCGATTTTCTACATAGCCGTCATCGTGCTTTTGCTTCTCGGCAATCTCACGAAGGTGACGGCGGCGATCCAGACGATCGTGCTTGCCGCCTTTAATCCGGAGGCAGTCACTGGCGGCGTCGTGGGAACAGTGTTTATCGCGATTCAGAAGGGTGTCGCGCGAGGTATCTTCTCGAATGAGGCGGGCCTTGGCTCCGCGCCGATTGCCGCTGCCGCCGCGAGGACGAACGAACCGGCGCGACAGGGACTCGTATGCATGACCGGTACCTTCATCGACACAATCGTCATCTGCACGATGACTGGTCTTGCGATCGTTGTGACAGGCGCATGGGAGCCGTCGCTCGGGCTCGAGGGCGTCAACATCACGATAGAGGCGTTCAACCGCGGACTTGCCTTCATCGGCCCCCATTCAGGCATAATCTCGTCATTCTTCCTTATGACTGCGCTTACCTTCTTCGCGTTCACCACGATCCTCGGCTGGAACTACTATTCCGAGAAGTGCTTGGAGTATCTCGTCGGCACGGAGCGGCAGTGGTGCGTAAAGGCGTTCCGCGTCTTATATGTCGCTGTCGTATTTGTTGGACCATATCTAACCGTGTCGGTGGTGTGGGGCATGGCGGACGTGTTCAACGGCCTCATGGCTTTCCCGAACCTTGTTGCTCTCTTGCTACTCTCGCCTGTCGTCGCTCGCACGACGGCGGACTTCTTCCACCGCACGAGACAAGAAAGTTTTAGACAGGATTAACATGATTGACGGGATTATGAGAATTCGAGTTGAGAGTTGGAGTTCGAGAAAGGAAGTCGGAATAATTCCACCCTCCAACTCCAACTATTTTCTCCAACTATCTCTCTTAATCTTGTAAATCCTGTCTAAAACAGAATTTGAAAGGGTCGAGTATGGAATACCTCTGGAAATACAAGACGCCGGAAGGGTTTGACGATCTCGTGATGAGCGGGGACGGCGAGGCGCTGACAGGGCTCTGGTTTGCGGGCTCGCGTGACGCCGTGCGGCGCGGGGAAGCCGTCGAATTGCGCGAGACGCCGGTATTCCGCGAGACATGCCGCTGGCTTGACGAGTATTTCGCAGGGCGTGACCCCGGTTTCACGCCCAACTATCGCATAGAAGACCTGACCGAGTTTCGCGCGAAAGTGATTGACGAACTCAGGCGGATTCCCTTCGGCGCCACGGTGTCGTATGGCGACATAGCGAAGGCAATCTCCAAAAAGCACGGCGGCGCAAAAGTCTCGGCGCGCGCGGTCGGCGGTGCGGTTGGGTGGAACCCGATTGGAATAATAATTCCGTGCCACCGCGTGATCGGCGCGGACAACGGACTTACGGGCTACGGCGGCGGTCTTGGCAACAAAGTATCGTTGCTTGCACATGAGGGGTCCGATATGTTCGACGCCAGGATCTTGGCGCCGAAGGAAAGTTCGGATGAATTCTTCCTTTCCTTTTGGCGTTCGCCGCAGATCAAGGAGCAGAGGCGCCTCAAGCGGAAGTTCGAGAAATGGATTGCGACAGATGCTTCATGGGGTGAGGGCACTGGCGAGGGGTGGTGGCTCGGCGCGTTCCTTTCGAAATGGACGAAGGAGCAGACGTTTTCTTACGAAGAACTCCAATTGCTTACACAGTGGTATCTTGAACGCCAAATACCTACGCCATAGCCTGTATGAGTGATGTGATTTCATTCGTGACTTCATTGTTGTTTATTGCATGTCTGCTTTACGTGCCGATATGCGCGATCGCGGTGTTGGCGCGTAGTCTTGCCTCGCCGAGCGACGGCAAGATGACGAAAGAGGATGAGCGGTTTAGCAGACTCTTTTCGTGGCGGAACCTCTTCTGGGCTGTGTATGCACTTCTCATTCTATTCTGCGTAGGCAGTGCCGATTGCCATCCAGTTCATGATGGAATGACCGAAGCCGAAAGCAAGATTCTATGCTGGAAGGCGCTATTCGCAGGCCCTTATGCGGGACGGTTTCTGCCATGTGTCCCAGAGCGGCTCTCGGAAGCAGGTGCCGTGTATGTTGTCTTTCCCTTGCTTTTCCTGCTGACCACCGTTGTGCTGGCGGCATTCAGAAAGTGGAGACTTGCGCTGTATGGCCTTGCTGTCTTCGTTTTGTTCTGGTTCTTGATAGCGTCGGGTTATTTATGGTATTGGAAATAAAATGAGTTCTGGTGTATGGGCAGATTGACGACAGACGATTATGCGGTTGACGCGGTGACGATGGCAAAGGCACTTGTCGGCGCGTGGTTGTGCCGCCGACTGGAGGACGGAAGCGTCGTGCGGCGGCGCATCACCGAAACCGAGGCGTACTGCGGCGAGGCGGACACTGCTTGCCATGCGCACAAAGGGCGCACGGCGCGGACGGACGTGATGTATGCGCCGGGCGGCTGCGCCTACATCTATCTCTGCTACGGAATGCATGAAATGCTGAATGTTGTGACGGGTGCGGAGGGGCGTCCCGAGGCGGTGCTCATTCGCGGCGTGGAAGGTGCGGAAGGACCGGGGCGGTTGACGAAACTGCTCAAGATCGACCGGTCGCTCAACCGCGAAGACCTCGTCCGCTCCGACCGTCTTTGGCTTGAGACTGACGGCTCGCGCGTCAAATTCACCGCCGCCCCGCGCATCGGCATCGCCTACGCCTCCAAGCGCGACCAAGACCGCAAGTGGCGCTTTACGCATAAGAAGGATAATTATCTCGTTGCACCCCAACATCTCATTTCTCGCGCTCGCAAATGTTCCTGTACGGTAACATTGAGGGTTGACGGGGTCAGTTTAAATATGGTATGATACCGCTCGGTAACACGGAGGTTGCTATGAACATGAAAGAGCTTGGCGAATTCATTGCTGCAGAGCGGAGACGGCAAGGGGTGACGCAGCTTCAGCTGTCTCAGGCGGCTGATGTAGGCAGACGCTTTGTCGTAGAAGCTGAGGCTGGCAAGGATACGGTTCAAACCGGGAAACTGCTGAAGGTTCTTGACACGTTGGGGGTTTCGATTGCCTTGACGGCGCCGGAAGGAGTTTGATTATGCCTGTTGCCGTTCAAAGGAAAGGTGCGTTGATTGTCCGTCTGCTCGGTCGAACAGTCGGCCGTCTGGATTATTCTTCCCGCCACAACGAGATGCGGTTCTCATACGATCCGGAATATCTTGCCGATTCCATGTCCATGCCGCTTTCCCGGTCTTTGCCTCTACGGTCCGAGCCGTTCGACACCGAGACAACGACGGTCTTCTTCGAGAACCTGCTTCCGCCTGATCAGGTAAGGCGCAGGCTTGGTCCGATATTGCATGTTTCGCGCCACAACATATTCGGGTTCCTAGAGGCTCTCGGAGGGGATTGCGCCGGAGCCATTTCGCTGTGGCCTGAAGACACGCCGCAGGAGGAGGAATCAGCCGCTCGGCTGGAGATGCTTGATGAAGATGCTGCCGGCATGGTTCTGAAATCGCTTAGGAAGCGTCCTCTTTACGTGAATGGCGTGGCCGGGTACCGCATATCCGGATCGGGTGCGCAAAACAAGCTGATCGCGCGGATTGTAGATGGACGGATTGCGCTTCCGCTGTTCGGGATGCCGTCGACGCATATCATAAAGCCGCCTGCGGAGGATTATGCCGACAGTGTTTTCAATGAATTCTTCTCGATGTCGCTTGCGGCGAGACTGGGGCTAAAGACGGCGAAATGCGGTCTCATGCGCATCAAGGGCGACACATACTACTGGACGGAACGATACGACAGGGAATCCGTTGGCGGCGAAGTACGCCGTCTGCATCAGGAGGACTTCTGTCAGGCGTTGGGCGTATCCGGAGAGATGAAGTATGAAAGCGAAGGGGGGCCGTCCTTTGCGTCTTGCATGAAGGCGAAGCAGGAGATGAAGTTCTCGCTGGCAGACCGACTCGCGTTTATAGACAGGATGATCTTCAACTTCCTGATCGGCAATGCCGATGCGCACGGAAAGAATTCCTCGATTCTGTATCGACAGAATGGCGGGCGCGGTCTTGCGCCGGTCTATGATGTCATGTCAACGCTCGTATATCCGTCCTTGTCGGGCGACGGCGCAATGTCAATAGGAGGGGCGAAGCGGTTTGCGGACGTCAGGCGCGAGAACTTTGCGCTTATGTCACATGAGGCCGGAATGCGTCCGGCTCTCGCTCTAGGCCGCCTTGACGCTATCGCCTCAAAGATACTGCGCCACGCCGAGATCCTTGCGAAAGAACTGGCGGCAGAATGGCCCAGCGACGTATATGCGAAGATAATCTCGGTGATTTCATCGCAGCTCAAGCAAATCGCGGACTAAACTTCCTCTATGATTAAGAAAATTTTGATATTGACCGGGATCGCAATGGAATGTTGTCAGTGTGGAAATGTTGCCGTAACCGCCCCTTGCGGGGGTTCGCAATCCATAGGGACGCGAACACGCCGAGCGAAGCGAGTGCCGAATGCCGATACCCAATTCCCAATGAGGGTTAGCCGCAAAGAACGCAAAGGACGCAAAGAGAGGAAAATGGCGATGAAGAGAGTGATGATGGCGCTTGGATGCGCTGCGGTGACGATGTTCGCCGGCTGCATGTGCGATCAGGTGGCCGCGCGCGACTTGCAACCGAAGGAAGCCGTGGAATGTCCAGAGATTAGGAGCGAGTGTTTCTCGCTTTTGTTCGAGAACATCGCCACGAACAGGATTGAATTATGTGGTCAGCGCGGATTCTCCGGCTCTAAAGAAGTTGACGAGCAAGCTGTCCGTGATGCCGTTCGCGGTGCAATTGAAGGATGCGGCAGGTTTGGCAAGGAAAAGCACATTGAGAAACGCGACGGGGGCCTTCAAATAGACGTCCGCATCATTGAGCAGCAATGGCATAGTGACGGTAAAGAATCCCGGCCGACGGTGTATCTTCAGATTGGCGTCGAGGTGGTAACGCATATTCCCTTGAACAACTGTAGTGGATATTATGCGAGCCGAAACATAGGAAGGGGAACTGCGCGCATCTACGTGAGCTGGGGGACTCCGTCTATGTGTCCTATAGACGGTGAACGATACAATGACGGAGTTGCCTCGGCCGTCCAGCAGGCGTTGCGTGACCTACACCCATTCCCGGAACGGATGACAATGCGTGGAGACCGCCCAATAGGCTCCTGGACGAAGGCAGTTGGCCAAAGACCGGAGATGGGGAATCTATGGGAGTATCTCAAAACCTAAAGGAAGGGAACTGAAATGAACGTGTTCGAGAATGCGCTCTCCAACACTCTTAATCCTGTCAATCCTGTTAATCCTGTCTAAAACAATACCAGATAAGACCGGGTATGAAATACATCTTGGCAAGACAGAACCCCGCCAGAGATGTGCTGATATGGTCGATGTTGACTTGGGTTTTATGCGTATGGTAAAATGCCTTTCGTCATAGAGGATAACATATCGTGAACACAAGAAGACAGTTCGTTGCCGGGGCGGCATGTGCCGCGATGGCTTTGCACAGTCGAATTCTGAAAGGAGAATCCGCCATGAAAGAAATAACTCTTGCACCTCTTCCCTACGCCGACGACGCGCTTGCGCCGACGGTTTCCGCAAAGACGATCTCGTTCCACTACGGCAAGCACCACGCTGGCTACGTGAAGACGCTGAACGGCCTTATTGCAGGAACAAAATACGAGGGGCTTTCCCTCGGGGAGATCGTCGCCGCATCTCGCGACGCTGGCGATACGGCAATCTTCAACAACGCGGCGCAGATTTGGAACCACGACTTCTACTGGCGGTCGCTCGCGCCTGCCGGGAAGGGCGGTGCGCCGTCGGCGGACCTGCTCGCGGCGATCAACGCCTCCTTCGGCTCGCTCGACGCCTGCAAGACAGCGCTTGCCGACGCGGCGGTGAAGCGCTTTGGAAGCGGCTGGGCGTGGCTTCTCAAGAAGGGCGGCAAGCTCGTCGTTGAATCGACGTCCAATGCCGATACGCCGTGCGGCAAGCACGATGTCAAGCCGCTCCTCGTAATCGACGTCTGGGAGCACGCATATTACCTTGATTGGCAGAACCAGCGCGCTGCATATGTCAAGGCGGTTGTCGACGGACATCTCAACTGGTCGGCGGCATCTGCGGCTCTGTAATGCGGCGGCCAGACAAGGAACGAAGAGCGATGAAACTATCTAAGAAGGGCGCGGCCGTTCAGCAGGCCATACACGATGCGCTTGCATCCGGCAAGGCGCTGGGCGGTCTTCTCGTCGGCTTTGCCGCCACTGTCGCGGGTTGTGGCGAGCGCCACACGCCCGCGAATACGATGGGCAGGTTCCCCGATCCGAGTTATCAGGAGAACGCCAAGAACGAAGATGCCAAGGTGTTTGTGACCGAAGGAGAAATTCCGGAGCCAGAAGAAACTCCGGCGCAAGAACAGGAACCTTCGAAAACGAATGCGGTTCAGGAGCAGCAGTGCGAAAAGGTCATCAGAGGCAGGATTGTCCCGCCGGTGACGACCAATGCCGTGAACGAGGCCGATGATGAGGCTGTCGTCATGGGTGGAGTAGGCGGAGATTCCTGATATTGACTATGGCATATCCTCGCCACATGACGCTGGAGTTGACGGCGAAGTGCAACTTCCGCTGTCCTTACTGCTACTGCGTATGGCACGAATACCCCGCGCTCGCAAAGCCCGAGCTTGACGCGGCAGGGTGGAAGACAATTCTGGACAAGTGCGCGGCAGATGGTGTCGAGGACATTCTCTTTACAGGCGGCGAGGCGTTGCTGCGGCGCGACCTCTTCAAGATTCTCAGCTATGCGCGGCGCGTTTTGCCGAAGGCGAAGTTCTCGCTTTTCACTAACGCTAGCCGTCTCGACGAAACGCTGATCAAGAAGTTCAAGCGCCGCAAAATCCATCTTGCTACCTCGCTTCAGGGACTTCGGACCTACGGCGCAATGACGGGAACGCGCAGGAGTTACAAGCGGCTCCTTGCCGTTGTCGCAAGGGCGTCGGAGCTTAAGTGGCCGATTGCGGTTTCGATGACGGTCACGAAGGCGAACTTTGGCGAGGCGGCTGACATGTTCGTCGCGGCGGCGCTTTCGGGGGCGAGCACAATTCAGGTCGGCCCCGTGATCCTCGGCGGACGTGCCGCGGCGAATCAGGAGCTTATGATTTCGCGCGACGAGTGGGAAGAGGTGAAGCGCCGCATCCGCGCCCTCCCAGACGCGCATGTTCCATATACTTTTTGCGACGAGTTCATTTGCTCCTGCCGCGCCGACACGCCAAAGCCCCTGCTCGAAAAGTGGGAAGAGAAGAACCGCAAGCCCTGTCCTGCGGGCAAGTCCTTCGGCGTCATCGGCCCCAACGGCCTCTACCGCACCTGCCTCCACTCGCTGCCCCAAGGAGTTTAGGCCGGTAAACAAGCGGATCACGCTTGGAAATTCCGCATGCCGCGGATTTTTTGGTATAATTCTCGCCTTGAGAACGGAAGAAACGTAAACATCCAAGGAATACGGAACAATGGAACTCTCGATCCTTATCAACAAGTTCAACATCAAGGGCCGTCTCGTCTCGCTCCAGCCGTTTGGCAACGGCAACATCAACGACACGTTCCTCGCGATCTACCGCAATACGTTCACCGAGACGCAGGTAATCCTCCAGCGCGTGAACAAGAACGTCTTCCCCAAGCCCGAGGTGATCATGGAGAACATGCACAACCTCACGCGCCATTGCCACGAGAAGCTCGAGGACGACGCGCAGAAGGGGCGCGACGACCGCGTGTGGCAGATGCCTCGCATCATCAAGGCGAAGGACTCCAAGGATTTTGTCATCGACGACAAGGGCGAGGTTTGGCGCGTAATCACGCGCATCATGTCCGCCCACGCGTTTGATGTCGCGCAGGGTCCTGAACACGCGATGGAGTGCGGCGCCGCTCTCGGCCACTTCCACTATCTCATCAGCGACATGGACCCCAAGGAGATCAAGGATCCGCTTCCCGGCTTCCACATCACGAGCGGCTACCTCAAGAAATACGACCAGACGCTCAAGTCGAAGGAGGCGAAGGAGCTCCTTAAGTCCTCGATGGAGGCGAAGCGCCTCGCGAAGTTCATCGAGGAGCGTCGCGACCTCGCGCTCTGCCTCGAGAAGGCGCAGAAGAAGGGCGAGCTCAAGAAGCGCATGTTCCACGGCGACCCGAAGGTCAACAACATCATGATCGACGACGTGACCGGCAAGGGCACGGCGATGATCGACCTCGATACCGTGAGCCCCGGTCTCATCCACCTCGACTTCGGCGACGCGCTCAGGTCCATCTGCAACCCCGCAGGCGAAGAGGAGACGAACCTCGCAAAGGTCGTGTTCGATGAAGACCTCGCGACTGCGTTCTGCAAGGGATATATGCGCGAGGCGGGCGCATTTTTGACCGACGCAGACCGCGCGTATCTCTACGACTCGATCCGTTTGCTGCCGTTCGAGCTGGGTCTTCGTTTCTTCCAGGATTACCTCGCCGGCAACGTCTACTTCAAGACCTCGCAGCCCGAGCAGAACCTGAATCGCGCCCGCGTGCAGTTCCGCCTGTGCGAGTCGGTCGAGGCGCGTGAGCGCTCGATCCGCTCCGTTCTCAAGAAGCTGTAATGCACCGTCTCCTCGTTCCTTCCGAACAGCTGGCCTCGGATTCGCCCGTGCTTCCCAAGGAGGCGGCGAACCACCTGAAGGTCTTGCGCCCGAAGGACGGCGAGGAGATCGAGCTTTTCGATGGCTCTGGAAAGTCTCGCCGCTTTTCGGTAGCGGGCGGCGGGAAGAACTTTCGCCTCGCCGCGCTCTCCCCTGTTTGCACTGCGCCTCGTGCGTCGCGCTCGCTCACGCTTTTCGCCTGCGTAACGAAGGGCTCGCGCTGGGACTGGACGATTGAGAAGGCGACTGAGCTCGGCGTGACGCGTATCGTTCCCGTCGTTTCCGCGCGGACTATCGTCAGGATTGGCGCCGACGAACGAGAAGCGAAGCGTGCGCGTTGGATTCGCATAGCTGAGGACGCTGCGCGCCAGTCGGATGCGAAGTGGATTCCGGAAATCCACGAACCGGTTTCTTTTGCGGAGTCGTTGCCGCTTGTGCGTGAGACCACCTGCTTTGTCGGCGCACTCACGAATCCGCCGCCCCAGCCGTTGCTTAAGGCGTTAATCGACCTGCAACAAGCAGCAAACCCCCCCCCCCCCCCCCCCCCCCCCCTCCCCCCCCCCCCCCCCCCCCCCCCCCCCCCCCCCCCCCCCCCCCCCCCCCCCCCCCCCCCCCCCCCCCCCCCCCCCCCCCCCCCCCCCCCCCCCCCCCCCCCCCCCCCCCCCCCCCCCTCCCCCCCCC
>JAZSOG010000007.1:0-52398 GCA_045536845.1 Kiritimatiellia bacterium
GGAGAGCCGACTGGCGCCCGAGGTAACCGCCGCTTGTCGGTGGTTCGTGCAGTGCACGAACCAACCCGAAGCGAAAGCGAGGGCGAGCACGTTTGCGGGCCCGGCGTGATTTTGACCGCCAGCGTAAAGGGCGCGCGTGAAATATCCGCCGGGCGAAGCCCGCTTGCGAAGCAAGTCGCTAGAGCGGTGCGCGCGCGTCAAAATCATGCCGTATCCCCCGAAGGAGCGCAGCGACTGAGCGCCGAAGGCGGCTCAATGCGGGGTGTGGGGTGTCCGCAAACTGCGGGTCGGTATCCCCCGAACGAAGTGAGCCGCGTAGCGGGCGCTATGCGGGGTGCGAGCAGGTCGGGCGCAGGCCTCACCATCGGGCGGCGCGGCGATAGCAAAAAGCCGAAACACGCCCCGCTGCGGACGCGCCACCACTTACAAACTCGCTATACGACTTGCGAGTCGCGGGAGGCCGGGGTCGCGCGCGCCAGCCGTCGCGTACGCGGCGTATTTGCCGCGGTGCGCCGCAATCCAGTCGAACGCCGCATCGAGATCACCGACGAGCTCGACGCGCGAAGGGTCAAGCTTCGCCGCAAGCGCATCGGAGTTTATCGAGCGGTCGGTCGTGCCGCCCGCATCGTAAACGGGAAGCAAAAGCAACTTGTCCTGCGGGCGAATCACCTCGGCAAACATGGCGGCGAGATCATTCATCATCTTGCGCAAGGGCGCGTAGCCGTGTGGACGCCAGACGACGCAAAGCCCGCCAGGATGGCGCTCGGCAAGCGTCAGCCACATCGCGCGCAGCTTCTCGGGGTTGTGCGCGTAGTCGTCGTAGACGCATTCGCCGTATTTCTGCAGACGGCGCTCCACGCCGCCGAAGCTCTCCATCGCCTTCTCCGCCTCGGCGCGGTCGCAGCCAAGCGCGACCGCCATGCGGACTGCGAGCGAGGCGTTCTGGCTGTTGAAGTCCTGCGGGCGGTAGGTTTCGCCGCGAGCGTCGACGACGGGGCCAGGGCAGTCCTTCACGAAAGCGTCGAAAACCTCGTCCATCTCCTCCTTCGAGTAATGGTCTGCAGAGGCATTCGTCACGATTGCGGCGTAGGGGCTGAACGCGACGAGTGACTTGTCGCTCTCATCTACCTCCGCAACGGCATATTCTCCCTTGCCAAACCTAACCGCCCCCTGCCAGCCGGGAACGTTCGCGCCGTTGACGCACATCGGATCGAGCCCGCATGTCGAGAGGACATGGCCGAGCATCGCGGTGACGGTGGACTTGCCGCAAGTGCCTACGACTGCGACGAGCTTGTAGCCGGAGAGAGCGCGGGCGAGGGCCTTTGCACGGTGGGTCACCGGGATTCCAAATTCCTTGGCGCGCGCCAACCCTGGATTCGTGTCCTCAATCGCAGTCGACACGATCACCTCGCCGGTGGACGCGTCGATTCCGCTGCCGTCGTCAGGGAAGCAGCGGATGCCGAGAGACTCGAGAAATCTTATGTTCGGGGTGTCGAGATTGCGATCGGCGCCGGTCACTTCGTCGCCGAGACGGACAAGAGCCGTCGCGAGCGCACTCATACCGACGCCGCCGATGCCGATAAGATGCCGCTTCACTGCACCTGTATCGTGCGCTGCTCGTAGTGCCCGGGCTGCCAGGTGCGGACTATCGTGCCGTTCGGCTGGACCGTATCGACGTAGCGACCCTCAACCCAGACGTTCTGCGTCTGGTAGACAGGCTGCTGAACGACGACAGGCGTGGGAGCCACGACGACAGGTGCAGGCTGCACAACGACGGGCGCAGGCGTCACGACGACTGGCGCAGGCGTCACGACGGGCGGAGGCGGAGGCGTAGATACTGCGCTTGCGACAAGTCCGCCGAGGAGCGCGCCGCCTACGATGCCCGCGGCAATCGCGCCACCGCTGCCGTGGTGGTGGTGATGGTGGTGGCTTGAGTGAACAGGAGCATGTGACGGCCCGTGGTGGGATGGCCCTTTGGCTAAAAGCGTCGATGCAGCGACAAGCGCCATCGCGAAAACAATAACCTTCTTCATAGGTCGCTCCTCCTTGTAACGTCGATTTGATTAAGATTATATCATATTTCTCTCGGCAGCGGAGCAAATGCTTTCTCCTACGCCTTTCGGCGAGGCGGCGGAGCGAAGGTCCGAGCGAGGGGATTCGGCGTATTCGCCGAGGGTTCCCCGAGGAGGAGCCTTCGGCCGCCGCCGAGCGTCTTAGTGGCGGAAGCTGCGCTGGCCGGTGAAGACCATCGCGACTCCTGCGTCGTTCGCACAGTCAATCACGTCCCAGTCGCGGATCGCTCCACCGGGCTGCACGACAGACGTGATTCCCTGGCGGATGCCGACTTCGAGTCCGTCGCGGAACGGGAAGAACGCGTCAGAAACCATCGCGCAACCAGGGAGACCGCCCTTCTCGGCCTTCGTCTGCTCCATGATCTCCGCCTGCTTCTTCGCACCATCGTCCTCGCCGAACTTGAGGCGAAGGTCGTTGAACGGAAGCTGATACTTCTCCCAGGCGATCCAGTCGGCGTGCTTCGTGTACGCCTTGTCGCGCGCGATTTCCGCGACGCCGACGCGATCCTGCTCGCCAGTGCCGATGCCGACTGTCGCGCCGTCCTTAACGTAGAGGACGGAGTTGGACGTGACGCCCGCCTCGACGAGCCAGCCGAACACGAGATCCTCGTACTCCTTCGCAGTCGGAAGGCGCTTGATCTTGTGCTCTTCAAAGGTCACTTCGCCCGTCGCCTTGTTCGTGATCTTGCGGTTGCAGTAGGCGGGCATGAAGTCCTCGGGCTTGCGGGCGTTCGCTCTGAACGACGTCTGCGCGACAATGCCGCCGTCGATCAAGGACTTGAAGTCGACGACATGCTTCGCGACAAAGTCGGTGAGGCGCGCCATGTTCTTGATGCGGAAGACGCGAAGGTTCTTCTTCGTGGCGAAGAGATCCATGACGCCTGGCTCAAAATCGGGAGCGACAACGACCTCGGCGTAGTTCTCGACGATAAGCTTCGCCGTCTCCATGTCGCAGTCGCGGTTCAGCGCGATCGCGCCGCCGAATGCCGCGAGGCGGTCGGCCTTGTTCGCGCGGAAGTATGCCTCTGCGAGCGTGGAGCCAGTCGCGACGCCGCACGGGTTGTTGTGCTTGACAATGACGGCGCAGGGCTTGTCCATCAAATAGCGGAGGATGTTGAGCGCGTTGTCCGTGTCGGTGACGTTCGTCTTGCCGGGGTGCTTGCCGGACTGGAGAAGTTCGGGAACGGACGCGAGGTACTGGCCCGCCTGAAGCATCTCGACGTCGCCGAGGACGAGGTTGCCGTTCACAAGCTTGTAGAGCGCGGCTTCCTGGCCGGGGTTCTCGCCATAGCGAAGCCCCTTCTCCTCGCCGCCGATGTTCCACGTCACCTTATCGTAGTGGAACGTCTGGCGGTTTGCGCCGTCGATGAACGAGATTTCCATAGAGGGCGCAAAGTGGTCGGCCTCGATCGTCTTGTATGCTTCCTTCAGGTCTTTCATGGCTGTTTTTGCTTTTAGGTTTTAATTAAGAAATATTTTTTAGTTGGAGTTTCGACTACTGACTCCTGACCCCTGACTACTGACTCCTAACCCACCTCTCTCCAACTCCAACTCAAATCTCCAACTAATCAAGGCGCAAACGCGTCACCTGCGAAGAGGTTGCGCGGAACGCCGTTGAAATAGAACTCCTGTCCCGTCGCGTCAAGGACGCTGCGCCATGACTGGCCGTCGGTGTCTAGCTTCTGGCGCTCAATCGTCGCAAGCGCGATCGGCACGAGCGCGAAGCTCTCGCCGATGTTGCCGACGACGCAGTCGGTGCGGCCCGCCATCGCTGCGTGAACTGCCGCACGCGCGAGCTCGTAGCAGCGAATCGCGTCGGTGCCGCGCGCGGGGCAGCTGCGGATGATGTAGCTCGGATCAATGTACTTTACGCTCGCATTAAAGCCCTTTTCCTTGAAGTGCGCTGAAATGCGGCGCTTCAAAAACTCACCGATGTCCTTCTTGAGGATGTTGCCGCTCGCGTCGCGCTCCTCGGCGCCTTCCAGAAGCTCTTGCCCCGCACCCTCGGCGGCGACGATGACGGCGTGGGACTTCCCCGCTGCGAAGCGGCGTTCAAGCGCGCGTAAAAGCCCTCGCTCGCCCTCGAGCTCAAACTTGACCTCGGGGACAAGGCAGAAGTTGACGACTGGGTTCGCCACTGTCGCAGACGCGGCGATGAAGCCGGAATCGCGGCCCATAAGCTTTACAAGGCCGATTCCGTGAGGCGTTCCCTTCGCCTCGACGTGGGCGCTCCTGATGACCTCGGCCGCCTGCGCGACCGCGCTCTCGAAACCGAAGCTGCGGCCTACGAACATGAGGTCGTTGTCTATCGTCTTCGGAATGCCGACTACGGAAATCTTGAGACCACGGCGCAGCACTTCTGCAGCGATGTCGCTCGCGCAGCGCAAGGATCCGTCGCCACCGATGCAGAAGAGGACGTTGATGTTCATCCTCTCGAGCGTGTCGACCATCACGTCCGCCGGCTGCTGACCGCGGCTCGAACCAAGAACCGTGCCGCCCGCCTCGTGGATTGTGTCAACGGCGTCCGGATTCAGGAGAAGCGGCTCGTAGCCGTACTTGGGGTTGAGCCCAGCATAGCCGTAGCGGATGCCAAAGACCTTCTTGACACCATAGTCAAACTCAAGGATCTCGACAAGCCCCTTGATGACCGTATTGAGCCCCGGGCAGAGCCCGCCAGCCGTCACGATGCCGACGCGCGTCCAGCGCGGGTCGTGGAAGATCGTCTCCTTAGGCCCCGCCTTCTCGAAAGTAGGGAGGTGCCCGAGCTTCGTCTCGGCAAAGCGAGCATACGACTCGCTTTCCGTTGCGAAGACACGCTCTCCGTCGGCAACGTACTTGCGGTGGCGGACAGGCGACGGCAACTTGCAGGGCCCAAGCGTCTTTACGGTGCAGACGAACTTCTCGCGGTCGGACAGTATCTTGTCGAGTATGGTGGACATGGGCTACCTCTTTGACTTGAAATACTCTATTGTCTTGGCGAGGCCGACCTTGAGCGGGACTTTCGGCTCCCAGCCAAGCAGCGCCTTCGCGAGCGTGATGTCGGGCTTGCGGCGCTTCGGGTCGTCTTCGGGCAGGGGCTTGAAGACAATCTTCGACTTCGACTCGGGAAGCTGGCGCAGGGTCTCCTCGGCAAGCTCCCTGATCGTGTACTCGCCGGGGTTGCCGGTGTTGATCACGGGCACTGCCGGCGTGATGCGGCCCTTTACCTTCTTGCCGCCGAAGAACGCGGATATCTTGGCAGGCGAGAGTTCCATATAGCGGCGAAACGCCTCGACGAGATCGTCGCAGTACTGGAACGAGCGCGTCTGCCTGCCGTCGCCAAAGAGCGTGATGTCGCGGTTCGCGAGCGCCTGCATGATGAAGTTGGAGATGACGCGCCCGTCCTTCGGATGCATCTTCGGCCCGTAGGTGTTGAAGATGCGCACCATGCGAACGTCGACGCCGTACTGCCTGCGGTAGTCGGCGCAGAGCGTCTCGGCGACGCGCTTGCCCTCGTCGTAGCAGCTTCTGAGGCCGATGGTGTTGACGTTGCCCCAGTACTCCTCGACCTGCGGATGGACGAACGGATCGCCGTATATCTCGCTCGTCGAGGTGTGGAGCATCCGCGCCTTCGTCTTGAGCGCGAGCTCGAGCATGTTCATCGTGCCGAGCACCGAGCTCTTCGTCGTCTCGACTGGGTTCTTCTGGTAGTGGATCGGCGAGGCGGGGCAGGCGAGGTTGTAGATTTCGTCGAACTGCCCCCAGAACGGCTGGGTGACGTCGTGGAGGACGAACGAGAAGCGCTTGTCGTCAAGGAGCTCGTAGATGTTCTCCTTCGTTCCCGTGAAGAGGTTGTCGAGAGCCGTCACCTCGTAGCCGTCGGCGAGAAGCCGTTTGCAGAGATGGCTGCCGAGGAATCCCGCCCCTCCCGTTACCAGTGCCTTTTTCATTTCACCTGTCCGTGTCCGTGTTTTGTGCATATTATACCATAATCGCCGTCCGCCCTTCCGCCGGCCGCGCTCCGCGGGCCGCCTTCGCCGCCGCGCATTTCCGGGTCAGATGACATAGTGCCTCAGCTCGTTGCCGTCATAGTATCCGAACGAGCGGGAGGAACCGCCCTTTGGAAGCGACACGGACCCTGGGTTGAAGATGGTCATCCCGCATTCGAGCGTCTTGAGCTCCGGAATGTGCGTATGCCCGTGGACGAGAACGTCGGCGATGCCGATCGGCGGCAGCTTCCATTCGTTCCACAGATGGCCGTGCGTGAGGAAGAACTTCCTGTTCCCCGCGTCGAGCACCTGATAGTCGGCGGTGATCGGGAACTCGACCATCATCTGGTCGACTTCCGCGTCGCAGTTGCCGCGCACCGCTATGATCTGGTCCTTGCGGGCGTTCAGCATCTCGGCGACCTTGACGGGGTCGTAGAAATTTGGCACGCCGTTGCGCGGCCCGTGGTAGAGCAAATCGCCAAGCTGCGCGATCCTGTCGTAGCCAAGGGCCGAGACGGCCGCGAGCGCCGCGTCAAGCGCCGCCGGAACGCCGTGTATGTCGCTGATGAATACGATTCTCATGACCCGGTGCCGCCGATCCGCGCGGCTACTGCGCCTCGTGGATCCTGTCGTTCGCCTTCGCGACCTTGGCACGGAGTTCTTCCTTGTGGGCGCGGAACTTTTCGCGCAGCGCGGGATCGGCCGTTCCGAGTATCTGCACGGCAAGAAGCGCGGCGTTCGTGGGACCGGCAGAGCCGACGGCAACAGTCGCGACGGGAACGCCAGAGGGCATCTGCACCGTAGCATAGAGTGCGTCAAGGCCATTCAAGGCACCGCCCGCGACAGGAATTCCGATGACAGGCAAAACGGTCGCCGCGGCAAGTACGCCGCCGAGATGCGCCGCGCCGCCGGCAGCCGCGATAATTACCTTGAGCCCACGCGACTCGGCGGTCTTAGAATACTCAATGGCGACATCGGGCGTCCTGTGCGCGGAGATTACGCGCGTCTCGTAGGAAACGCCGAACTTGTCTAAGGTCTCGCACGCCTTCTTCACAAGCGGCCAGTCCGAATCCGACCCCATCACAATTCCCACAACTGCATCTGCCATATCGTAATTCCTTTCCTTGGTAATTAAATCACTTGAGCGGTGCGGCGGGGTTGCCGAGCACCGTGACGCCTGGATCGACGTTGACAAAAACGGCCGAACCTGCTCCGACAACTGCTCCGGCGCCTATCTTGCGGCGCGGCGCGACGACCGAGCCCGGGTAAACAGCAGCTCCTTCCCCGACCTTCACGGCACCGCCAACCGAGCACTGCGCGTAGACGTGCGAGAAGTCGCCGAGAACGGTATCGTGGCCAACCGAGCTCGAATGGAACACCGAGACATGCCGCCCGACGGCGATGTCGACGGTAAGCGAGACATGCGGCGCGATGAACGAGCCCTCGCCAACGACGACATTGGGGCCTATCGTCGCAGTCCTGTGGATTATCGAGATGAACTTCGCGCCCTTCTTCTCAAGCGCCTCGACGCACCTGCGGCGCGACGCGATGCTGCCGAGCGCCGTTATGAAAACGTCTTCCGCCGCGGGAACGTACGAGTCCGGCGAGCCGACAATCGGCGGATATCCGGCAAAACCGTCGAGAGCCGTCGCCTTCGCGTCGAGAAAACCCTTGATGTCGAACTCGGTTCCGAAGCCGACCGCCTCGCGCGCCGCGCCGAACATCTCGCGGCCGAATCCGCCTGCGCCGACTATCACAAGATGCTTCATGGCTCCACCCCCGCTGCCGCCATAAGATCTGCAACTGTCTTGCACTTTTCAAGTTCAACCGCCGAAAGCGCCTTGCCGAAGCGCTGCTGGATCATAACCCTGAGGGCGAACGCCGTGAGCGAGTCCCAAAGCGGCCCCGCGCGGAAATCTGTGTCGGGCGTGACGGCCGGAACCTCAAGCGCTCCGGCTACCCTATCAAGAAATTCCTGTGCGATATCTGTCATCTTTTGTATTTATTATACCATAATTAACCGCCGCGCTGATCGACGACCTATGGCAATCTTGTCTAACCCTGTCGACTCTCAAGTTCTCAAAGGCCATCCACCTTCCAAACTTCATTGGTCTTTAACGCAGCCCTTCACCATCCTTTTTCCAATATGTCATCCCAGCCATATATCTTCCATTGCCCGCCAAAACAACAGTTGAAGAGATTCGTACAATCGCCCGAACGCATCGCGCGTTCAAAGCATAAAACCGTCATCTGCGGCGATGAGAAGTCATTAGTCGGCATCTGCGCAAGCACTTCCGGCGTGATCCTGACATTGACAAGTTGCTGCATATTCGTATATGCACTCGCTGCAAGGCCAACAACCGAAGCGACAGTCACTGCCGCCAACTTCATTCCCATGACGAACCTCCCTTTGTTGCCGATGTCTATATTGCAACATCTCATGCCAAACAGCATATCACAATCTACCGTTAGTGTGACATTTTACCGTGGCAATCTTTTCCGCCCTGTTGACTCCCGTCTCGCACCGCATCATGCCGTCGCAAAAACTGAATATGGCACAGACCCTCACCCCCATCGGCTCGCATTTTAAGCATCTCGTCCTCGAGCCTTTTGACCTGTCCATCGACGACAACCTTCTCGGACAGCAATGAGTCAGGCACAATCTCTCCCCGCGCCCGTAGAGATTCAATACGACCCAACAGATCGTTTGCCTGCCTGCGCATTTTTTCAAGCGAACCAGACACCTGTTGTGCTGCCTGGGCCATGCACCCCTCACGAGAAGAAACATCCCTCGCCCGAAGACAAGAAAAGTAGGCGTCCAACATTCCATTCGCAAGTTCGGCAGATGGCGCGACCATTGAAAGCCGCAGAACAGGGATTGGGCGACCGACAACGGCAAGCGAAGCCGATGCCGCAACGTTCGCAAGGTCAGATGTCGCAAAACGCGCCCCAGGATGCTCCCTACGGTAAGCTTCCACAACTCCAATGACAAAATCGTTGTTACGCATTTCCTGCAATCCACGAACCATGTCTTCCACACCAGGGCCCGACCAATCTGGCTGGATCACTTCTCCAACCTCATTAGTTGACACCGGTCTATGCCAATATGCAAACAGGCATTCGGCGCAATAGACATCTTGAGCTTTGGGTAACATACAAACGAACAAGGCAAGGGCAACCATAATTGCAATACCTATTATTGTCGCAGTCGTCACTCGTTTCATATCGGCACTCCTTTAATGATTGACAATAACGCCATCAAGACGGATCACATCATTTGTTGTTCTTGAAATTCCATGGCCAAACTTGCTGATCGTAATTGTACCGCCTTCGGTCATAGTAAAAGTCTGCAAATATGATTCGGACGCGGCCATTCTGCGACGCAAGGCCTCTAGACTGTTCCTAGGCCAAGAATACTGCTCGTCCGCAAAGCGCTGATACCATGCCACAGGTATTTTCCAATGCAGCACCCCATCAGACCATGGCGGATACCGTACATTTGCAAAAGCGTTATCAAGTGTCCATCGGTTACCTTGCTTGACATGATTCCACCACCCTGCTTGAGCATCCAGCGTGTGGGAAAGCTCTCCATTAAAATTCGTGCTGGCATAATATCCCGTCGGCGGGATTACTACATTACACGGCTCTTCGACCATGTCAATTCCCTGAAACGAAACTGTCATGGGAAGAACATAAAGGTCAAGATTCATGCCACACCCACCTGCTACACCAATAGCGCCACGAAATCCATCCCACTCGACATGTCTGCACTCTATATCCGTTGGCTCTATCAATGCGAGTTCCGGGCTATATTCCGCACCATCGCAAGAGGCTCGAAGATTCGGGACTTCAGCCGCGATATAAGAAAATTCCAATATGCAATCACAGTCATCGCCTACGAGCAAGTTGTTGTTATATTCAAGTCCAACAATATCCCATGACAAGCTTGATGCCTGTGGAATATGCTTGCACTTGACCTTCTCCCCTACTCCGTAGATGTGGCGGTTGGTGCATGAGTTTTCGGGTGCCTCATATACGGCGGCGAGTTCCAAGCGAACAGACGTGGCTTGGCAGTCGTTTGTAATCGACTCGCCAGTAACGTTGTCGGTCAGCGTCGCGACAACCTCAATATCATCGGCAGATTCGCTCGCCGTCAGCCCCACGTAGTTCATTGCATACGTTATCGACTGCCTTGCCGGAACCGACACCGACTGTGCGGGGAAGGCAGGGCCTGAGTTCTTCTGGAGCTTGCCAAGGTTCGTCGCGGACACGGACAGCACGGCGCCATTGGTGCCGCCGTTGGCGCTGATAGTCAGCATCGTCGCCGTCGAGCGCCGCGAAACCCACTCGCCCGGCATGTTTTCGTATGCGTCCTCGAAGATGACCGCATCCTTGCTGAAGTTGGCCGAGACCGATGCCGCATACGGGCCATCCGAGGGTGTCGGCGTCGGGTCTGGCGCGTCTTCCCAGCATCCGCACGAGGCATAGCCAACAAACAACTTGGAATACCCTTCCCACAGCGCAGTCGTCTCAAAGCTATGGTATCCTCCTCCACAAGTACACGTCAAGGAACACGACCACTGCAACATTCCGTCAACTACCTGCCGCGAGCAACATCCTCCGAGACAAGCGATAATTGAGGGGTATACATTAATAGGCGAAGATGCCGCGCCGTAGTTGATCGCAGACCCGGCACTTCTCATCTGCATTCGCACTAGCGAAAGTTCCAAAGGCAAGGAAACGGTTAAATGGTTCTCGGCGTTCGTCACGATCTCGGCGTGTTCTGTAGACACGGCTGAATAGTCAATCGGCAAGTCGCTCTCGACTGCGTATGACGCGCCAGCGAGAAGCGGGATGTGGCAGACCTCGTTCGTGCGGGCGACTATCAGATGGTCGCCAAGGTCGCTCGGCCCGTCGCAAGTGACGCGGATCGTTGCGCAATCAAGAATCCCGGTCGTTGAAAGATCAAGCCAGTAGTAGGCATCGGAATTCGCATTCGTCGGCAAGGCGTTTGCAACGCCAAAGAAATCACCGTCGCAGCTTGTCGGGTTCGCGTCTCGCTCGTTGTGGATTCCGTCGTCATCCCAATCGTCGGGGTTGACGCGGCGACAGACTGTTTCAACCTCGTTGGAACGAGTGATGAAATCGCCATTGGGCCAAAGGACGATCTGCGCGTTGACAGGGCAGTTTGTGTCGCCGCCGAGGAAAAAGTTTTCCCATGTGAGAATGCGACTGCCGTCGTCGCCGTCAAGCCGCCACAGTCGGCTTTGGCCTGGAACGGCAGACATTGGAACGCCGACAGCGCATATTTCACGCATCGCATCCTTCGGCGTAGGGCGGATGCGACCGTCGATGAAACACCAGAACGACGAAAACGTCGCGTTGTTCGTTCCAATCGGGAACGCCCAATTGGTAGGGACGAGCGTCCCGCTCGTCCGCACAACGCCGAAATCAACCACGTTGTTGCCAAAGGACGACGCCGCGCCGTGAATATGCCAGTTGCCCGCATAAACGGCGTTCGTCGGCATTGCATACGAAACCGTCGCGTTAGTCGTGACGCTCTCGACGCGCCAACCGCGAGCGATGTCGCACACTTCAACAGTCTCGCCCATCATCCCCCGCCACAGGAATCCTCCTATCACTCGTAGCAGCTGGTTTGTCTTTTGCGCATCAAGAGAAGTCCCAAAGGCGAGAATCGAAAGTGCAAGCAGATGCGATAGCGAAAGCTTCCGAAGGGCGTGACAATTGACCTTGGCAAGCCAAGCCAGAAAGGCGACGCACTCCGCAATCGCGACGCAGTAGCCGATATAGAACCAGTCCGCCATCACCGAATCCTTATGTCGAACCGGACGCGCTCTTCGTCCACTCCAACAGTTTCGCTAATCTCGCCAAACCCGCGCCTCACAACCTTGAGGCGATTCCAAGCCGTGTCGAACTGCCTCTTACCGATGACCAGCGCATTCGTCGTCGCAGTCTCGATCTCGCCCGTGCGAAGGTCGGCGCGGTACCATGCGCCGCAGTCGCAGCCAAACACAATGTCGGCCTCGTCAACCGAAAGATCACCATCCAAGTCTGCATCCGCGCCTATGGCGACAAGCACCTCGTTCGTCACACACGATTCAAACTCCACAGAAAGCGTCAGCGTCTGTAGCCGCGCCGCATTGACATTCAGCGCGATATTGGTGCAGACCTCCGCATCAGGCCTCACCGCCTCCGGCAGCGACGGCACGAGCACCCGCGCCCCCGCAAAAGCGGAGAAAGCGAGCAACGCCACCACCAAAATCGCCGCGCCAGACTTCATGTGGGTATTTTACCATAATTCTTCGCCTCAACGATTGCCCTTCGCGCGGTTGTGCGTCTTGCAGAGCATCTGGCAGTTGGAAAGGCACAGCCTCTATCACGTTTTCAGAGAGGCCCTGAGAAGCCTAAGCGATAACGTGTAGAGGTGTGCCAGATGGCACACCCCTGCAAACACGTCGATCGCTTTGAAATTTCTCAGGTTTCTCTGAACGACAGCGTTGCAGTAGTGCAACAAATCGAAGCGCCCGGTGGGATTGATGCGGTCGCCTCGGAGAGGCGCCCCTACCGTTCCGTTTTCCGGACTATAACCCCGCGTCGCGTACGGTCGGCACGGAGTGCCGCCCCTACCATTGGGGGAACTACCATTCGCCTCGGGGGATGTGAGTATTATAGCGAAAACGCCGCACGGAAATCAAGCGAGGCAAAATGAGATTATGGTGCGGACGAAATCGCTACGAATTTGCCGCGCGGGAGCGGAGGGGATGTTTCAGCGGCATGCGTTTTCTGCCGCAAGGTTGTAGCCGCGACGAGCCGATGGTCGCGGGTGAGGCAGGCGGAAGGTCGCAGGCGTAAGAGTGACTTGCGTACCCAACCAGAGATAGACGCCGAGGCACGGCAGGCTAAACTCGGCTCATTGTCTGATGTGCGAGAGCCGTCGCGAGCCTGGAGCCGAACGAGAGCCCCGCGAGCCATCGGGCGGCGCGGCGATTCTCGGTCCTAAGCCGAAACACGCCCCGTCGCGTCCGCGCCACCACACGTTGACAGGCAAACCAGCACAGCACAAGCAAATCTACCGAGCCATAAGCCGCAACATCACGACTGCGGCGGCGACGAGCGGTTTTCTCCACGAAAGCGGAAACGCCTTGACGGACGAGCGGACAAAGGGATCGGAAAGGTATTCGCGCAGGCACTTCCGCCCTTCGCCGCGCGCAAGTCGGCCGCGGACAGTCGCGGAAAGGATCTCAAGCGCGGAAAAGACGCACGACGCCGCGTAGAGAGGCCCAAGCGCACCGCCTTCCGCCTCGTCGAGGGCACGGCGCTTCGCGAGAAGCCGAAGCTTGTTGCGGCAAAGCCGAGCGCCGTCGCGGGGTATCGACCTCATCGCTCCGTCGTCGCGCGCCGTGACGCAGTATATCTCCTGCGGCACGCACGTCATGGACTTTGCGCGAAGAAGAACCTCTGAGACGAACATCGCGTCTTCATAGAGCTCTATTGTCTCGTCGAATCGGATGTTCTCAAGAAGCTCGCGGCGAAACGCCAATCTCCACACGCCCGCCATCTCGCGGTCCGAAAAAAGCGGCTTGCCCGCGTACCACGCGCGGACATCGTCGAAGGAATACCCGAAGACGCGCGGCAAATACCCAGTGCGTATCTCCGCGCTTGTGCGGAAGCGGTAGTCGCCCTTTAGCGGCGAGCCCTCGTAGGCGCAGACGCAGACATCTGCGCCGTCGCGGTCAATCGCAGCCGTCATCGCGGAGAAATAGTCGCCATGAACCGTATCGTCAGGATCGACGAAGAATATAAGCCGCCCCTTTGCCATGTCGAGCGCAGCGTTGCGCGCGGCAGATACGCCGCGATGCGGACGGGCGACAACTTTAAGCCGAGGTTCCGTCGCGGCGAAAGATTCGAGAATGGCGAGCGTCCTGTCGGTCGAACCGTCGTCGACGGCAATTACCTCGGCATCGGAAGGAAGCGCCGCAAACACGCTTTCAAGGCAGCGGGCGAGATACGGCTCCACGTTCCAGCAGGGAACTACGACGCTGATCTCGACTGGCTTCGCGGTCATTTCAGTTTCGCGTCTATCGCGGCCTCTTCAGCCCAGACGCCGGCAAGCGCCGGATCCGTGGCGATCTTGCCGAGCGGCACCTTGAAGAACGCCTCGTAGGTCTTCTTGCCGTTGAGGCCCTTGAGCGAAAACGCGACTTCGCTGCGCCCCTTCGGGACGCGCCCGATAATCGTCACTGCGTCGCCGCGGTACAAGTTCTTGAGAAGCCGCGGATACGCCTCGGCCTTGGTGCCCGCGGCAAATA
Organism: Kiritimatiellia bacterium; assembly: GCA_045536845.1. Classification (GTDB taxonomy): domain Bacteria; phylum Verrucomicrobiota; class Kiritimatiellia; order RFP12; family UBA1067; genus UBA1067. The sequence goes on from JAZSOG010000007.1 coordinate 14,371, forward strand.
CGACGCGGATGTCCGAGAGGACGGGATCGCGGAACCGGTCGGAGAGCTTCTCGATCCCGGAGCCCGCCTTCCAGCGAAGCCCGCCGTAGATGAAGCTCTCGCCGCGGTTGCCGTGCGTAAGGACGTCGATAAGCTCGCGGTTCGCGCCCTCCTTTACGCCGTACATGTAAACGGAGACGAGACCGTCGTTCAAGTCGGTGAACTTCGAGAGTATCTGCGCCGTGTCGCTGACGCCGGCATTGGCGTCGCCATCCGTCACGACAAGCGCGATGAGCGGCCTCGTCGGGTCGCGCGGGAGAGTGAGAACCGAGCGGATCGTCCCGAACACGTCGGTGCGTCCGTAGGCAGAAAGATTCGCAAGCCACTTGTCGGCGGCAGCAAATGACTCCTTGTCGCACTCCTGCCAGCGGCGGAAAGCGTAGGAGAAGCCGTTACGAAACGCTACGAGATTGAACCTGTCGCCTGTGTTGAACGCCGAACGCAGTATCTGCTTGGCGGCGTGGCGGCAGCTCGCAAGGCGCTCAGAGCCGATCGAGCCGGACGCATCGAGAATAACGACGACGTCCTTCGGCACGACTGGAAGCTCCGCCTTCGGCGTGACCTTAAGCCGGAAATACGTCCACTGCGCGTCCTCGAACCTGGACGCAGAAAGATTCACGAACTTCTCGAGAGGCGCGGCTTCGTCGACCTTCATCAGCTCGCGGATTGCGTCCTTCTCCTGCTCGACGATCTTCTCGTCTACCCTGTCGTAGACTTCCTGCGAAGGCACGAACTTCGGCGCCGACGGCTTCTTGTCCGCGGCTATCGAAGTGCGCTCCACGGGATCTGCGGCAAACGTTGGAACTGCGATCTTCGCATCGGGGACGCCAAACGACGCCGGCATCGTGAACACTGCGCCTGGCGCGAAATCGGGAGCCGTGAGGGCGCGGCTCTTCGGAACGGAGAACTCCGCTACAGGGAGCGGGTCGGGCGCGGCAGACTCGGAAAGCTCCAGCGGCGACGCCTCGAACTTCTCGGCAGGGACGGGAACCGACGAAAGCTCCGGCGCCGCGGGTGCCGGCACATCGCCGTCCCAGTGTTTCTCGGTGCTGTCGGGAATCTGCTCCGTCGCGGGCCCAACGGGCTCGTCGGCCTCGGCCTCGGGAGCCTCCTTCGCGGACATTATGTCCTTGATTCGCTCGATGCGCACGGGGTCTTCGATCTCTTCGTAGTCGCTGACGCGCATCGCCTCGCGGTGGGGCGAGCGGAGCGACGAGCGGTCGACATGCGTCATCACCTGCGCGCGAATGCCGAACATGAGCGCGACATGCGCCCCGATCGAGAGGACGACCGCCACTACAAGCAGGTTCTCGCGGCTCTCCCTCGTCATTTCGCCGCCTCCGGATGTTCGCCCAGGATCTTTTTCGCCTCGGCGCAAAGCTCCTCGTCCGCGAAGAGCGCGGTCACTACCGTCGCGTACTTCCTCGCAGTCTCGGCGTCGCCCCTCGCGGCGGCGTTCTTGGCGAGCGAGACATACGCCTCGGCGCGGGCGCGCGGAGACTCTGAGTTGAGCTCTACGGCGCGGCGCAGCGTCGCGTCCGCCTTGTCGTGCTCGCCAAGGCCAAGCTCGAGCTTGCCGAGGGCAAGCGAGGCAGGCGCGAGGTCAGCGATGCACGCGTTCTCGGCCATCGCCTTCCTGTACGACTCGACGGCCTTCGTGAAGTTCTCGGCTTTCTCCTCGACAGTTCCCATGAGGACATGGCCGGCCTGCCGCCATTCGGCGGAATCGCCCGCTATGAGCTGGGTCGCGCAGATCTTCGCCTCCTCGCCGCCGAGCAGCTTGCCGACCGAAAGCGCCTTGGATGCGGACATGCGATCCGTCGCGCCCTCGCGCACGAGCTTCGCATACTCCGTCTTCGCCTCGTCGGTCTTCCCGGAGCGCCAGGCATAGTCGGCGAGCATGAGCCGCGCCTCGCGCGACTCGTCGAGAGGGAGCCCCGCGGAAAGCGCATCCTTGAGGAACGCCACGCCCTCCTGCTCGTGCTCGAGCTGCACCGCCGAGACGCCGCGCCAGTAGAGCGACTCCGCGCGGCGCTTCTGGTTGCGCCCAGACGAAAGCGCCTCGGCGAGAGCAAGTTCGCATGCAGACCATTTCTTTGCGCGCGCGGCGATCATCGCCTTGCGGAAAAGCGCCTCCGCGGCATCGTCGGTGCCGGGGAACTTGGAAGCCGTCTCCGCGTACTGAGCCTCCGCCTCGGCCGTCTTGCCGGTCGACTCGTAGGCCCAGGCAAGCCGTAGCGAGTCGCACGAAAGCCCAGAAAGCGCATAGGCCCTCTTCGCGTTCTCTATTACGCCGGGCTGGTTGCCGCCCGAGGTCGCCGAATCAAAGCCCATGCGGGCAAGCGGCAGCTCGGCGTTCGTGCGGAAGCGCCCCTGCGGGAACTTCTCGAGATACGACTTGAAAAAGCGCATTGCGGCCTCGTTGTCTCCGGTCGCATAGGCACACGCGCCGAGCAGGTAGGCGAAGTCGTCGGTCGAGCCGTCCCCGCAGAGCGCCGCGCAGTCGGCGTACTTGCCGCCAAGGTAGTTGCTCCACGCCGTCATCGTCCTCACCTCGGCGGCGTGCTTCCCTTCGGGGTAGCGCTTGAGGTAGCGGTTAAAGACGCTCGCCGCCTCGCCGTACTTCTTCTCGTTGTAGCTCTGGACCGCGGCGAGATAGAGCGCATCCTCGGAGAACTTCGACTGCTTGCCGAAGGCGATGCCGAGGAGGAGTTCGACGGCCTTGCGGCGCGCAGTCGCGTCGGACGACTTCACGAGGATCGCGGCGCGGTGGAAATCGGCGTAGGGCGCGTACTTGCCCTTGGGGTCGAGGCGCACGGACTGCGCGAGCATCTCTGGATCGTTCGCGGCGGAGCCGAGGTAGTAGAGCGCGGCGGCGCGGATATCCGTGGCAACGCGATCGGAGTCGAGCACCTTGAGCTCGACGGCGCGTTCCTCGTCGGTGCCGGCGAGCGCGCGCATCAGCCGCGAGCGGTCTGCGCGCGCGGAAGTCGGATACTTCTCGATCAGTTCGCCGTATTCCCTGCGGGCGTCGGCCGACTTGCCAAGCGCCCTGTCGCACTCGGCAAGACGGTACAGGAGTTCGTCTGCGGGAACCGCCTTCTCGCCGCGAAGCGCCGCGTACTCCTCTTTCGCCGCGGCGTATTCGCCGCGGTTGAAGAGCCGGTCGGCCATCGCGAGACGGTCGGCGGGCAGGACCGCGATTGCGGCGATGATTAGCGCCGAAAGCGTCATTCCTTCCCTTCCGAGTTGTCGGTGGCGAGCGAGAAGTTCCATATTCCCGCCGCGCGGCACGTATCGATCAGCTCGACAAGGGCCTCGTAGCGCACTTCCTTGTCGGCACGGATTATCACCGGCTGGCCGGGATAGAACTTCACGACCTTCGAAAGTCGCGCACAAAGGTCGCCGAGCGTGAGCGCGACGGAATTAACCGATATTTTGCCATCCTTCGAGAGGTTGACGATTATCTCCCCGGGCAGCCGCTCCGGCGTCTCGGCGGTCTTCGCGTTGGGGAGCTTGATCGAAATCTCGCTCTCCCACTGCGAGAACACGCTGACCGTCACGAAAAAGCAGAGCAGCAGGAAGATCACGTCGAGCATCGACGTCAGGGCGAACGTCGTCGCCTTCGGCTGGCTTCTCTTCTTGAACTTCATTCCTGGCCTCTCCTTGTGGGCGACGTCAGACGGTTTGAGAGGCTAAGTGCTCTACGACACGCTCCTCGACCTCCGCGATGCGGCGCTGTGCGCGACGGCGGAAGAACGCGTAGGCGAGAAGCGAGGGGATTGCGACCACGAGGCCGAAGATCGTCGTGACGATCGCCTGCGAGACGCCTTGGGCGAGCACCATCGGCTTCGCGCCCGCCGAGACGTCGGAGGCGATTCCGCCGAAGGCCTGGAACATGCCGAGCACCGTGCCGAGAAGCCCGACGAGCGGAGCGATCGCGCCGAGGTCCGCGAGCCACTCGACCTGAGACATGAGGCGGTCAGCGACGCGGCCACCTTCGGACTCGGGGTCCTTCGACGCGCAGATGCGAGAGACCGCCTCGGGAATGACGATTCCGGCGCGCTGCGAATACCAGAGATATATCATGAGCGCGAGCGCCCAAACCGAAAAGAGTGCGAGAACCCACATGAGCGGGCCGCCGTAGTTCCACGCCTGTTCGAAGGTGATGTCGTTCATTTGCCTTTTGCCCTTCCTTTCCTATGTGCTTTTGCAGATTATATCAAAATATGCGTATGCCCTACAAACAGGAATTCACGAAAATCCGCTTGGCGGCGTCCGAAGGCTCCTCCTCGAGGAAACCTCGGTGAATACGCCGTATCCTCTCGCTCGGACCTTCGCTCCGCCGCCAAGCAACACCGCCGACAATAACGGCATTACTTCGGCATTGGCCACACTATGCGCTGGCGGTCGAAGCCCTTGACGAAGATCGCGGGCATGGGCCGCGCTGGGCAAACATGCTCGCAGGCGCCGCAGCCGATGCAGGCACCCTTGTCTACGACCGGGAAGCCCTCGACGATGTGAATCGCGCTTACTGGGCACTTGCGCGAGCAGGCGGTGCACTCCACTCCGTCCGTGCGGATGCAAAGATCCTTCTTCCAGATCGCATGGCCCATGTGGACGTTCTTGCGCTCGAGACGCGGAATCCAGTTGACCGCCATCGTCGGGCAGACGTGCCCGCAGGCGTAGTTGCAGCCGAGAAGACAGTAGCCGCGACGGAAATCCATCTCTGGCTGGCCGAAGCGCTTGAGGTCTGTCGAAGGCGAAAGGCACCCTCCCCGGCAGTTCGCGATGCAGAGCCCGCACGCAACGCATTTGACGTTGAATTTCCCGCGATCCACTGCACCGGGCGGGAGAACGGGCGCCGGACGTTCCGGCACACCGGGGAGAGACACAGGGGCGAAACCGCCGTCAGTCGTCTTCTCAACGGCCTCGGCCGCGGCGAGAACCGCAACTCCCTTGATCGCCTCGCGGCGCGTCGCAGAAGAACCGAGTTGGAGTCCCGAGTTGGAGTTGGAGAGTGGAATCGCCTTTTCTCCATCTCCAACTTTAGCCTCCAACTTTCCCCCATTCCCAAAACACGCCTTGCAGTTTGCGCAGCCTGGACCCACCTTGTGCGAGCACACGCACTTCTTGGAGAGAAGGTTGAAAAGAGTTCCCGCGGGGCAAACCCAGTTGCACCAGATGCGGCCCTTCCCGACCGCCGCCAAGACGACGACCACCGCGAATATCGCAAGCCCCGGCGCAAAAAGCGTCAAGGCCTTTCCGTAGATCGAGTACGGAGTGACAAGCCAGCCGACCGCGCCAAAGCCAGTCGCAATCAACACGGCGACGACTGCAAGAACAGTCCAGCGGACGGTCTGCTGCGCCTTCGTCTCGGGCAGGCGCGTGCAGACGCGGCGGACCTTCGTCTTCGGGTGGAAGATCCAGTTGACGATTGACTGGATGATTCCGAGTGGGCAGAGGCACTCGCAGAAAAGCCGTCCGAAAAGCGGCGTCAGGAGAAGGACTACGAGAAACCAGATTGTAGCCGCCGGCTGGATGCGGCATGCGAGATCGGTGTCGAAGCCAAAGAACGCCGCTGTCACGGCATAGAGCATAAAGGCGGCGACGACGATTTTGAGAATCTTCTTCATCTGCGGGCCACCTCGTTTTTGAGAAGGTCGATCTGGCTGTCGATCATCGCCATCTCGCCGGGGATGTTTATCTGCTGCGGGCAGTGCGGGCGGCAAAGTCCGCAGCCAGTGCAGTGGTCCGCGCGGCGAAGCTCCTCGGGAACTGCCTTCGCGTACTCGGCGAGGACGGTCTTCGCGTCCTTCCCGCCCTTCATGAGCACGTCGTTGCGGAAGCGGAGTAGCGACGGGATGTCGAGGCCGTACGGGCACGGCATGCAGTAGGAGCATGCAGTGCACGGGACGTTGCCGCACTTCAGGTATTCGAGCGCCGCCCTCTCGAGCGCGGCGAACTCCTCCTCGGTGCACGGCCTGAAGTCCTCGAATGTCGCGACGTTCTCTTCGATGTGCTCGGTGCGCGTCATCCCGGAGAGGACCGTCATCACGTTGGGGAAGCTCGCGCAGAAGCGGAGCACCCATTTCGCAAGCGACGCCTCGGGGTCGAGCGGGACGAGATGCCTCGCCAGCGCCTCGTTGTATCTCGCGAGCGTGCCGCCGAGAAGCGGCTCCATGATGACCACTGGGATCTTGAGTTCCGTCAGCGTGTCGTAGAGGTATTTCGCGTCGAGGTTGCGCGCGTTCACTTCCTTCGCGTGGCGCCAGTCGACGTAGTTCATCTGTATCTGGCAGAAATTCCACTTGTAGTCGCCGTGGTGCTCGATGCACCACTCGAACGCCTTCGGGTCGCCGTGGAACGAGAAGCCGAGGTTGCGGATGCGCTTTTCGCGGCGAAGCTCGACGCACCAGTCGAGCGCCCCGTTCTCGAGATATCTCTTCGAGAACGTCGCGAAGCCGCCGTTCCCGATCGAATGAAGGAGGTAGTTGTCGATATAGTCTGTCCTGAGGAACCTGAGCGAGTCCTCGAACATCTTCTTGCACGCGTCGAGGGGGAACTGCTGCGGCGCGAAGTTGGAGAGCTTCGTCGCGATGAAGTAGTCCTTCCGCGCGAAGCCGCTCTTCGCGAGCGCGTCGCCGAGGCGGCGCTCGGACTCGCCGCGGCAGTACGCGGGCGACGTGTCGAAGTAGTTGACGCCGTGCTCGAGCAGATAGCGGATCTGCCGGTCGAGCATCTCCTGGTCTATCGTCGACTCGGAGTAGCCGCTTTTTGCCCAGCTGTTCGCATGGCCGCCGTCGACGGTGGGAAGGCGCATGGCCCCGTATCCCAGGACCGAGACCTTCCGTCCGTCAGACTGCATCCTGCAGAACATGCCGTCAGAACTTCACGGGGCTTATGTGCCAGATGTCGCGCGCGTACTCCATCACCGAGCGGTCGGACGAGAAGAAGCCCGAGCGCGCGACGTTGACGAGCGACATGCGGTTCCACTTCTTCGCGTCGCGGTACGCGGCGTCGACGCGGTCCTGCGCCTCGCTGTAGCTCCTGAGGTCCGCGAGAAGCATGTAGTAGTCGTTGTAGTCGAGGAGCGAGCGGAGGATCGGCTCGAAGAGGCCGGGCTCGAGGAGCGAGAAGACGTTCGCCTTGATCATGTCGAGCGCCGCCTTTATCTCGGGGTCCTTCGCGTACCAGTCCTTCGAGACGTACGTCGGGCGGAGCTTCGCGACGTCCTCTGTCCTGAGGCCGAAGAGGAACATGTTCTCGTCGCCAACCTCACGGTGGATCTCGACGTTCGCGCCGTCGTAGGTCCCGAGCGTCAGGGCGCCGTTCATCATGAACTTCATGTTGCCCGTTCCCGACGCCTCCATGCCCGCGAGGGAGATCTGCTCGGAGACCTCGGAGGCCGGCATGATCTTCTCGGCGAGCGAGACGCGGTAGTCGGGAAGGAACGCGACCGAGAGCTTGCCGCGCGTCTTCGGGTTGGAGTTGACGACGCCGGCGATGCCGTGGATGAAGCGGATGATGAGCTTCGCCATGTAGTACCCGGGGGCCGCCTTCGCCGCGAAGATGAACTGGCGCGGCACGGGATCGTACTTCGGGTCGTTGAGGAGCCGGTTGTAGAACATCACGATGTATATCGCGAGCATGAGCTGGCGCTTGTACTCGTGGAGGCGCTTCACCTGGACGTCGAAGATGGCGTCTGGGTTCAGCTCGATGCCGAGGTTCTTCTTCGTCCAGTTCGCGAGCTGGCCCTTGTTGCTGCGCTTGATCTTCGCCATCGCGGAAAGTAAGCTCGAGTCGTTCGAGAACTTCTCGAGCTTCTTGAGGTCGTCGAGGTGGGTGATCCAGCTGTCGCCGATCGACTCGGAGATGAGCTGCGAAAGCGAGGGGTTCGCCTTGAGGAGCCAGCGGCGCGGCGTGATGCCGTTCGTGACGTTGTGGAACTTCTCGGGCCAGAGCTCGTAGAAGTCCTTGAAGAGCGTCTTCTTGAGGATCTCGGTGTGGAGCTCGGCGACGCCGTTCACGGAAGACGTGCCGACGACGCAGAGGTTTGCCATCCTGACGTAGCGCTCGCCGTTCTCGTCGATGAGCGACATCCTCTGGAGCTTCTTGATGTCGCCCGGGTAGAGCGAGCTGATCTCCTGCAGGAAGCGGCCGTTGATCTCGTAGATGATCTGGAGGTGGCGGGGGAGAAGGCGCTCCATCATCGGAACGGGCCACTTCTCGAGGGCCTCCTGGAGAATCGTGTGGTTCGTGTATCCGGTGGTGCGGCGCGTCAGGTCCCACGCCTTGTCCCAGTCGAGCCCCTCGAGGTCGATGAGGATGCGCATGAGCTCGGGAACGACGAGCGTCGGGTGCGTGTCGTTCAGCTGGATGAACACCTTCTCCGGAAGCGCGTCCCAGCTGTCGTTCGTCTGGCGGAAGCGCCTCAGGATGTCGCGCAGCGAGCACGCGACGAAGAAGTACTGCTGGCGGAGGCGGAGCTCCTTGCCCTGCGACGTGTTGTCGTTCGGGTAGAGCACCTTGGTGAGGTTCTCGGCGAGCACCTTCTGCTCGACCGCCTCGACGTAGGAGCCCTTGTCGAAGTCGGCGAGATCGAAGTCGTCGACCGCCTTCGCGCTCCAGAGGCGCAGCGAGTTGACGGCCTTGTCGTAGCCGACGATCGGGAGGTCGTAGGGAATGCCCTGCACCGTCTCGGCCGGCACCCAGTACCACTGCTGGCGGCCGCCCTCGGCGCGGCACTCGACATGGCCGCCGAAGTGGACGTGCTGGGCATACTCGGGACGCGCCATCTCCCACGGATAACCGTTCTTGAGCCAGTGGTCCGGTTCCTCGACCTGGCAGCCGTTCACGATCTTCTGGCGGAAGATGCCGTAGTCGTACCTGAGGCCGTAGCCCATGCCGGCGAGGTTCAGCGTCGACATCGAGTCGATGTAGCACGCGGCGAGACGGCCAAGGCCGCCATTGCCGAGTCCCGCGTCGGACTCGTAGTCTCGCAGGCTGTTCCAGTCGATGCCGTATTCCTTCAGCGCCTCGCGGCAGAGCTGGTCGGCCTTCAGGTTGATGACGTTGTTGCCGAGAAGTCGGCCAATCAGGAACTCGAGCGACATGTAGTAGACGCGCTTCGTGTTCTGGCGCGCGTACTCCTCCTGCGTGGAGATCCAGCGTTCGACGAGCCGGTCGCGGACGGCCATTGCAAACGCGGTGTATTCATCGCGCTCCGTCGCGCGCGTGTCGCCCTTTGCGAGCGAGTACCTGAGGTGCCAGGAGAAGTCGTCCTTAAGCCCCTCGACCGACATTTCCACGCGGCGGTCTTTCCTCTTATGTGTCTTCTTTTCCATCTTGCCTCTTCCGTCTGCGACTGCTGTCTATGTATTGGTTTGTTTGTATGAAGCCGTAAAGCCGGCTATCACTTGAAAAGGTTCTTTATTCCGTCTCCGGCGCTCTTGAGTGCGTCTGCAGCTGCGCCGCCGGCATCCTTCAGGGTGTCCGCCGCAGCGCCGCCGGCGTCCTTGATGGCGCCTGCCGCGCCCTTGCCCAAGTCGCCTATCGCGCCGCCGACTGCGGTGAGCGCCGACTTGAACTTCGTAAAGACGGCATCCCAGACCTCCTCGAAGGAAGCGCCGTTCTCGGATTCCGCGCCTATGCCGGTAAGCTCGATGTCCATCGGGATCTTGACGGGAAGGCCGTACTTTATCGTCACGTCCTTGAGAGTGATGCGATCGATCTGCACGCCCTTGGACTCCTTCTCCTCGGCCTGCTCGGACTCGGCGCTCTTGGCGGTCTCTTCGGCCTTGGGCGCCTCCGGCTCGACCTTGGGCTGCTCGACTTCCTGCGTCTCGGCTTCCGGCTCCACCTCGCCGCCCGTCGCGTTTTCGAGGATCTGCATGAAGTTATCGCCCTTCGGGAAGTCGCTGTGGATGAAGATTCCGTTGACCTCCACGAACTCGACGCGGTACTTCTTGCCGAAGAAAAGCGAAGTCATCGCGAAGTCGACGTCGAAGGCCTTGAGGTCCACCGCGTTCTTCTCGGAGAAGTTCGTCGGGTTCGCGAGCTGCATGTCGCCTACGTGGAGAGTGCCGGTGTAGGGATTGAGGCCGAACTCTCCAAGGTGGAAGTCAGTTCCCGTGATGCCGGGGACGACGGTATTGGCGACGCCCTTCACGACAGGCCCGATCCAGAGCGGCAGCGCAAGCAGCAGCACCACGACGCCCGCGAGCGCCCACAGCAGGATCTTTCCGACGAGCTTGAGTTTCTTGTTCACTTGGATTCCTCCACTTTTAGTTCTTCAACTGTTATTTTAGTGCGGTGGCCTGACCCAATGGTCTCGACCTCCATCACGTTGGCCATCCAGCGTTCCCCGAACTTCTTGAGCCGGGTCCCCCAAAGCCTTCGCACGGCCTTGCCGTCCTTCATCTCCTCAGCCTGCATGAGCGCGCCCGTCTTGCGGTCGACCCAGACGCGCACCTGCCTTTCGCCCTTCTTCATCACTATCACGGTGCAGACCTGGCCGTGAACCGTCTCGCCCTCGCGCTCGGCATCAAAGGAGACGTCGTCCCACCAGAGGTAGTCGAGCGTCAAGTCGCTCCACGTGACGTCGGTGCCGAGAATCTGCCCGGACTTCTCGAACTCGACGTCCTTGTCGTCCTTCGTGAGCTTGAGGTCGGTCGCGCCAGCCTTCCTGACGAGATCGTAGCCGTATTCGGCCTGGACGATTCCCTTGCGGCTCCTCAAAACGATGCGCCCCTTGAGCTCGGCGTCGGCCGGAATCATGGAGCGGCAGTTCGCGACGACCTCGGCCGCGGGCGCATTAGTCGAAATCAGCAAGGCAGCGGCAAGTGCGATCATTTCAAAAGCTCCTCAAGTTTCGCATCGAGCGGACCACCGAGGGATCTCCCCGCCTCGTAGTAGCGCTTCGCGCCGGACTTGTTGCCCTTCATGCCGGACAAGAGCCGCGCCATGTTGTAGTAAGCGTGGTAGCCGCGGGGATTCGACATTATCGCCTGGTCGAGAGTCTTCTCGGCGGCCTTCGCGTTGCCCTGGGCCATCTCGGCTGCGGCCTTGAGGTTCAGCGCCGCCGCGTCGTTCGGCCTCTCTTCGAGAATCTCCTTCACGGTGAGCTCGACTGCCGCGAAGTCGCGCTTCGCGAGATCCTCGAGAGCAATCGCCAGCTTGGACTTCGGCCTCTTCGGAAGTTCGATGACCTCGGGCTGCTCGGCAGGGGACTCGACCTCGCCAGCCGACTCGGTCACCTCGTCCGCAGACTCCGCCTCGGGCTTGGCATCGCCCGTCTCTTCCGTCTTAGGCGCCTTGCCGTGCTTGGCATCGTACTTCTTCTGGAGTTCGGTAGTGTCGGAGACTGCTATCGTCTTCGCGTTGTCCTGCGCCTCGGAGAGAAGAAGAGAGTCTATAGCAGCCCTTACGGTCGCGCGCTTGTTCTTGAGTGTATTGAACTCCGGTTGCTTCACGCGATCGGGATTTTCCGCCTCGATGCGGTCGAGCTCTACAAGCGCCGCACGGTATTTCTCCACGGCTTCCGAAATCTTGCCTTCGTCGGCGAGATCGTATGCCTCGTCGATCATCACGGACGCCGGTTCCATCAGCTCCGAGACACGCGGCGGCTTATTCTCGTCGTCGGAAGAGAACGGCCAATACCACGATGCCTCGACCTCGGCGCACAGCGCAAGGACGAGTGCAAATGACAACAACTGCTTCATGTCCGTATATTATACCAAAAAATGGGCCCAAATGAGGGAATAGCGCAGTCAAAACGCAAAAAGAAGGCCGCGGCACATTTGCCGCGGCCTCTTTTTGCTTTTGTCGCCAGAAGCGTTACTTCGCGATGACGCGAGCCATCTCGACGACCTTGTTCGAGTAGCCCCACTCGTTGTCGTACCAAGCGCAGACCTTGACGAACGTCGGGTCGAGCTGGATGCCGGCCTTGACGTCGAAGACGGAGGTCTTGGACTCGTTGCGGAAGTCGGTGGAGACGACGGCCTCGTCGGTATAGCCGAGGACGCCCTTGAGACCGCCGGCGGCGATGTCGGTCTCGCTGGCCTTCTTCATCGCCGCGCAGATCTCCTCGTACGTCGCGGGCTTCTCGAGCTCGGCCGTGAGGTCGACGAACGAGACGTCAGACGTGGGAACGCGGACGGACATGCCCGTGAGCTTGCCGTTGAGCGCCGGGAGAACCTTGCCGACGGCCTTCGCCGCGCCCGTCGAGGACGGGATCATGTTCTCGAGGATGCCGCGGCCACCGCGCCAGTCCTTCTTGGACGGGCCGTCGACGGTCTTCTGCGTCGCAGTGGCGGCGTGGATCGTCGTCATGAGACCGCGCTTGATGCCGAAGGTATCGTTGAGGACCTTCGAGATCGGCGCGAGGCAGTTCGTCGTGCAGCTGGCGTTGGAGATGATGTCCTGGCCGGCGTAGGTGGTGTGGTTGACGCCATAGACGAACATCGGGGTCGCGTCCTTGGAGGGAGCGCTCATGATGACCTTCTTGGCACCAGCCTGGATGTGCATGCGGGCCTTCTCGTCCGTGAGGAAGAGACCGGTGGACTCGACGACGATCTCGGCGCCGACCTCGTCCCACTTGAGCTGGGTCGGGTCCTTCTCCGCGGTGAGGCGGATCTTCTTGCCGTCGACGATCATCGTGTTACCCTCGACCTTGATTTCCTTCTGGAACGTGCCGTGGACCGAGTCGTACTTGAGCATGTACGCGAGGTAGTCAGGATCGAGGAGGTCGTTGATGCCAACGATCTCAACGTCGCTGAAGTTCTCGACTGCCGCGCGGAAAACCATGCGGCCGATGCGGCCGAAGCCGTTGATGCCAATCTTGATTGCCATTTGTTTACTCCTTGTGTTGTTGTTTTGTTAGATTTTAGGTTGAATTACTTCTTCGCAGCCTTGGTCGCCTTGACGACCTTGCCGGCCTTAATGCAGCGGGCGCAGACGGTCATGCGCTTCGTGTTGCCCTTGCCATCCGTCGCGCGGACGGTCTGGAGGTTCGGGAGGAAGCGACGCTTCGTGATGCCGGTCGTGTGGAGACCGATGCCGCCCTTGTACTTCGGCGAACCCTTGCGGACGACGACATTGCCGACCGAAGGCCCCTTACCGCAGATTTCACAGACTCTTGACATTTTCGTGTTCCTTTCGTCTGGGGGTTAGTTGGACTCGCCGGGCTGCCACTCGACGTTGGCGAAGGCGTTGTCGAACGCGGCGGAAAGACCGCCGAGCGTTTCGCTGCCGGCCGTCTTGGTCGAGGTCGACGCGGGCGTCTCGCCTGCGGCCTCTGCCTCGAGGGCCTTGATCTCGTCCTCGGTCATCGACATCGCACGGATGGAGAGGCCGATGCGGCGCTCTGCGCGGTCGACCTTGACGACCCTTGCTTCGACCTCCTGTCCGACGTCGAGAGCGTCCTTGACCTTCTCGACGCGCTGGTCGGAGATCTGGGAGATGTGGACGAGACCGTCAACGCCGTCCTCGAGCTCGACGAACGCGCCGAAAGAGGCGACCTTGGAGACCTTGCCCTTGACGACCATGCCGACCGGGTACTTGGTGGCGATTTCCGTCCACGGATCGGTCTGGGCCTGCTTGAGGCCGAGAGAGATGCGCTGCTCCTTCGGGTTGACGTCGAGAACGACCGCCTCGACTTCCTGGCCCTTCTGGATGCACTCCGACGGATGGTTGATCTTGCGGGTCCAGCTCATGTCGCTGACGTGGATCATGCCGTCGATGCCCTCTTCGAGCTCGACGAACGCGCCGTACGCCGTGAAGTTGCGGACCTTGCCCTTGACCTTCGAGCCGACCGGGAAGCGGTCCTGGACCGTATCCCAGGGGTTGGCCTGCGTCTGGCGGATGCCGAGGGCGATCTTCTGGTTCTCGACGTCGATCGAGAGGACGACGACCTGAACCTCGTCGCCGACGGAGAGCATGTCGCTCGCGCGGGCGACGCGCTTGGTCCAGCTGAACTCGGAGATGTGGACGAGACCCTCGATGCCGGGGGCGATCTCGACGAACGCGCCGTAGGCGGCGAGGTTGACGACCTTGCCCTGCACACGCGCGCCGACCGGGAACTGGTCCTGGATGGCATCCCACGGATTGGGCATGGTCTGCTTGAGGCCGAGCGAAACGCGCTCGCGCTCGCGGTCGACGTCGAGCACCATGACGTCGAGCTCCTGGCCGACCTTGATGATCTCGCTCGGGTGCTTGATGCGCGCCCAGCTCATGTCGGTGATGTGGAGGAGACCGTCGATCGCGTCCTCGATGGAGACGAACGCGCCGAAGTCGGTGATGTTCTTCACGCGGCCCTTGCGGATCTCGCCCTTCTGGAGCGAGGCGAGGAGCTCGGCCTTCTTCTCGGCCTGGACGCCCTCGATGAGCTCGCGGCGAGAGACGATGAGGTTGCGCCTCTCGTTGGAAATCTTGATGACCTTGAAGTCGTAGGTCTGCCCGACGTAGGGCTCGAGGTCCTTGACGGGAGCGACTTCGATCTGGCTGCCGGGGAGGAACGCCTCCACGTCGTCGATCTGGACGAGGAGACCGCCCCTGACCGCGCTCTTGATCGTGCCGGTGACGACGCACCCTTCAACATAGCGCTCGAGGATCTTCTCCCAGCGGATCTTTTCGTCCGCGGCGCGCTTGGAGAGGACGACCATGCCGGTCTTGTCGTTCTCGAGCTCGCGGAGCATTACGGTTACCTTGTCGCCGGGCTTGACTTCGGCGCCTTCGCCGAATTCGGAGATGTCGATCGAACCCTCGGACTTGTAGCCGATGTCGATAAAGACGTCGTCGCCCTTGATTGCGCTTACGGTGCCTTCAACGAGGCTGCCGTTCTTGAACTTCGACTCCTGCCCTGCCTGGGCGAGAAGCTCCGCCATCGCGGCGGACTTTTCTCCCTTGGGAGTCGGCTTTCTGATTGCCATTTGTTCTTTGCTTTAGTTTGTTGGTGTTCGCGGTTTTCAGCCGCGTCCGCCCCGTCTTTGGGCGCGGAGCTATATAGTATACCAAAAACCCATGGGCGGATGCAATCGGGCTTTTGGCTGTCTTAGCGCTTGCCGCCTGCGAGGGTCTCGGCGCAGTTGAGGTAGTAGGCGCGGATGCGCTCGTAGGCGTTGATGATGTCGAGCTCTCCGAGAACGCGCACGGACGAACCGGGATCCTCGGGCCCGACGCGGCCGAGCTGGATGCGGCGGCACTCACGGATGAAGGCGTGGAGCTCGGACGAGCGCTTCTGCAGGGATTCGAGGTCGAATGGAACGCGCGGCGAGCGGATGAGCGGCGTCACGTCGGCCGCGAACGACGCCACCTTGTCGTGAACGTCGAGAAGAAGAGCGACGGACTGCTCGGACATCCTCTGCCCCTGCTTGCGGAGGCGCTTCACGACTTTTAGAACCGTCGCGCACTCGTCGGAGACCGACTCCAGCTCGTCCGTGAGCCTAAGGAGCCGCTGCGCCCTCTCCGCGACGTCGCGCGCGAGGCGCTTCGACATGATGCTCCCGAGGAACTCGGTGACCTCCTTCTGGACGTTGTCGAGAATGTCCTCGCGGTGGACGATGTGCCGCTCTGGGCCGTCGTCGTCTTCGGTCGCGCCGGAGATGACCTTGCGCGAACAGTCGAGGAGCTCGAGGTTGGACTGCTTCATGAAGTCCACCTCCATCAGCGCCTGGTCGCATGCGATGACGGGCGAGAGCCGCACGCCGAAGTGAAGCGCCGAGAGGTGGGGCTTCTCGTCCACGGGCTGCGGCACGATGCGCTCGACGAGGCGGCAGAACGGCTTCACAAACGGGAAGAAGATTATTCCGCGGCAGATGGCGAAGATCGTGTCGGTGACGGCGATCGGCGCCATCATGTGGGTGAACGCCTTCACCTCGTGGCCCGAAACGATGACTGTCTCCGCGACGCCCCACTTCGGGAACAGGGTCTGCCCCAGCTTCACGAAGAGCGGGAAGAACCAGATAAGCGCAATGGAGCCGAGCAGGTTCGACAGCGTGTGGGAAAGCGCCGTGCGCTTTGCGTCGGCAGTGCCGCCGATCGCGGCGATCCAGCCCGTCGCCGTCGTGCCGACGTTCGCGCCGAAGAGGACGGCTATCGCGACTTCGTAGGAGATGAGGCCCTGCGTCGCCAACGCCATCGCGATCGCGATCGTCGCGGCGGAAGACTGTATGACGGCAGTGAGGAGCATCGCGCAGAGGGCGATGAGGAAGACGCCCGACATGTGCTCGGCGCTCATGCGCGTGAAAATCGCGGACACCTCGGGGTTCTCGCGGATCGGCGAGACGCCCTTCGAGATTATGTATAGCCCGAGGAAGACGAGGCCGAGGCCTATCACCGTGAGCCCCAGGTTGTGGACGCGCTCGCCGCGCAGGAAGAAGTACAGGACTCCGCCCAAGGCGAGGCCGATGAAGCCGAGGAGCTGCGGATCGGGCGCATAGGCGATTATCCACACAGTCGCGGTCGTGCCGATGTTCGCGCCGATCAAGACAGCGAACGACTGCGGGAGTGTCATGAGGGCTGTCGACACGAAGCCGACGAGCATCACTGTGATTATCGAAGACGACTGGACGATCATCGTGGAGATGATGCCCGAGCCCACGCCGACGATGCGGTGGCTCGTCGCCTTCGACATGAATCTGCGCAGCCCCCCGCCGGCCGTCGCCTGCAGGCCCTCGGACAGATGCTTCATCCCGAGCAGGAAGAGCCCGAGACCGCCGAGGAGTGGTGGGAGGATCGTCCAGAGCAGGCTCAAGTACCCCCCTTATCCTCCCCGCCCGGCTTATGTTCCCTTCCGTCGCCGATGCCGAAGATCTTCTCGATCTTCCACGGATAGAACATCCCGTACATGCCGATCACGGCAAGGATGTACATGAGAACGACGAGCAGATGGACCGGCGCGAAGCCGCTCTCGGGCACCATCAGCCGCGTGAAGCGGAACACCGTCGCCGGCAGGAGCATGAAGATGCCCATTATGGCGCGCGTTATGAGATGGGGGCGCATCCAGAGGAAAGTGAGAACGGTCAGCACCGCCGCAAGAATCCAGACGAAGAGACCGCCCGTACGCTCCTTCATGAGAATCATGTCAAACACGTCGATTCCGATCGTGTCACATTCAAACGCCGTCCAAAACCAAGCGACGGCGGTCAAAACCGCCGCCACGGCATCTGAGCTCTTCTTGTTCAGCATCGGAGTTAATGGAGGTGGGAAGCGGAGTTGAACCGCTGTAAGCGGATTTGCAGTCCGCTACCTAACCGCTCGGCCATCCCACCCTCTGGGTTGAACCAAACTGGTGATAGTATATCAGTTTTCGCCCGCGACTGTCAATAGAGCACCTTGACTATCGCCTTGCGAACGCGCGTACCGGGTACGTCGGTGTGGCAGGGAGCATGTGCGACAAAGGGCTCGAAGATGATGCACTCGCCGGGTTTTACTGGCCGCATCGGGCATTTGGCGTCGAAAAGCGCGCCGTCGCCCTTCTCGTCGAAAGGACCGTTTGCGACTTCCTCGGGGAGATCGGGAACGCCAAAGAGCTCGGTCCCCGTGATCGGCGCCTGGACGTCGATGTAGCGCTTGTGGAATTCGGGGCGCTGCACGTCGCCAATTGGCTTCAAGTCGTTCTCGCAGATTATCGCGTAGCAGCGGTCGCCGTCGATTTCCTGCCTCCCGAGCGGCAGGTCCTTGAGATCGGGCCTGCGCAGAAACTCGAACGCCTTTGCGTACTTCTCCCCGAGCGCCGCAACCGCGGCATCGTCGTCTATCCTGATGATCTTGGCGTTGTTCATGTCTGGCCCTCCTTTTTTGTCACGAAGCGAAAATGCGCTTCACTTCCTTTTTGAAGTCCTTGTCGTCCGTACGCACCTCGACACGACGAATGTCTCCGCGGAAGCGCGCCATCTTGAGAAAGTCGCAGATGAACTTGTCGGCGCGATGCGCGCCTACGCCGCCGGTGTAAGAGACACGCACCCTTCCGTCGACGGACGAAGACGCGCGCGGCCCGTCGAGGACGATCCACACGAAATCTGACGGATGTTCCGCGACGTGCGCCTTCGCCTGCGCGACGAGTTCGGCGCGATCCTTCGCAACCTTGTTTGCGCCGAGGATCATGTTCCAGCCATCGACAATGACGAGCCGTCCGTCTGGCGGAAGCGCCGCGAGGTCGTTCGCGGCGAGAATGGCGAGATCGAAGTGCGCAAAGAGCATTTCGTTCTCGGTCTTGAGGCGAAGGTTTTCGGCGGCGGCCTTGGTGAGCGCCGTCTGGAGTTCCCTGACGCGCACGAGCCGCGCCGCCTCGATCATGTCCTGAGCATTCACGAAATCACCCCCGATGCATAGCGGTCGTGTCCAGCGAAGTCTTTTTCGATCTTCACTTCGCCAAAGCCGTAGTCGGCCATGAGCTTCGCAAGTGCCGCGCCCTGACCCTCGCCTATCTCGAAGAACACCGCCCCGCCCGGCTTAAGTATGTTGAGCGCGTCGCCGAGATAGCGGTCGTAGAAGTCCAGCCCCGAAACGCCGCCGTCAAGCGCGAGACGCGGCTCGTAGTCGCGGACGCGCGGATCGAGCGTGTCGCAGACGGCGCTTTCGATATACGGCGGGTTGGAAACTATCACGTCGACGCACTCCGGTTCGTCGAAGTCGTCAAGTCCGTCGGCAACGGCGAACTTCACCCTGTCCGCAAGCCCACACTTAGCGGCGTTCTCCTGCGCGAGCGCGATTGCGTCCTCCGAGACGTCCGTCCCGAGGAACGCCGCGTCGCCCTTGAACTCCTGCGCGAGCGAAAGGACTATCGCGCCAGTGCCAGTGCCGACGTCGACGACTACTGGCGGGAGAGAAGTGTTTGAGTGTTTGAGTGTTTGAGTTGTGAGTTTGTTAAGATGCGCGAGAACGCGAGTGACGAGCTCTTCCGTCTCGGGGCGGGGAATGAGCGCGCGGCGGTCGCACTTCAGCGTGAGGTGGCGAAAATCCCACTCGCCTAACACATACTGGATCGGTTCGCCGTTTGCAAGCCGTGCCATTCCGCGCCGCATCGCCTCAAGCCATTTCTCGGGAACATCCTTCTCGAGATGCGCGGCAAGTGTGCCGCGCCCCGTCTTGAGGAGCCGCGCGGCGAGAAGCTCGGCCGCCACCTGCGGATCAGGGACGGCCTTCGCCTGGAGATAGGCGCCCGCCTTGGCTATCGTGTCACGCCAAGTCACGAGGTCTACCGGACCTTCTCGACAATCTTGCGGTGCGCTTCGCGCAACACGGCGGGATTGTACTTGAGGACCTTGCGGTCGTAGGTGAGAAGGCCGTTTATCTCGATCTCAACGTCCGTGGTCTGCGTGTAGACGGAGCCGCCAAGCCCCTTCTCCGCGAGATTCCCGACTTTCTCCATAAGTCCGAGATACGTCTTTTCAAGCCCCTCGCGCGTCTTCGTGTCCGCAATGCCGCCGTAGCCCCAGCTGCCCTTGGCCTCTTTCCAGAGATGGCCCTCGACTGGATGGCCGAGCCCGCCGAACTCGCCGAGGAAGCTCACGCGGCGGTCGTTGACCGGGAACATGTCGGGGCCGCGGTAGAGATGCAGGTCGACGGTATCAGCCGCCTCGCACTCCCCTTCTGGCTTGTGCTTCGACCACACGCGGTCGTTCCACGCCCAGCCCTTCGGCAGAAGGTGGCCGCCCTCCCAGTCCCAGCATCCGCTCGGGCCGTTGACGAGGCGCGTCGGGTCGTGGCGGCGCGCGAAGTCGAGCATCGAGTGTGTGAGGAACTCGCCCGGCTGTGACCAGCCCTCGTTGTACGGGTTCCACATTACGATGGACGGGAACGTCTGGAGATCGTCCATCATCTCCTTCATCTCCTGGCGCTCGAGCCAGTAGCGCTTCACCGTGTCGGCCTTCAGGGGCGAGATCGACCTGCCGTCGCCGCTCGGAAGGTCCTGAATGACGAGGATGCCAAGACGATCGCACATCGCGTAGTACTGCTGGGGCTCGACCTTGATGTGCTTGCGGAGCATGTTGAAGCCGCAGTCCTTCAGCACCTTCACGTCGTATTCCATTCCCTCCTCGGACGGCGGTGTAAGAAGCCCGTCGGGCCACCATCCCTGGTCAAGGGTTCCGATCATGAAATATGGCTTGTTGTTGAGGAAGAACCTGAGGATGCCATTCGAGTCCTTGCGCTTCTCGATCTTGCGCATGCCGAAGTAGCCCTTCACCACGTCCTTGCCGTACTTCGCCGTGAAGTTGTAGAGCTTCGGGTTCTCCGGCGACCAGCATTCGAAGTCCTTCGGCATGTCCGTGGTCACCTCCACTTCGCCCGCGCCCTCCACCTTGTCGAACTCGAAGCGCACCGTCCCCTTGTCGATGTCGGTGAAGACCTTGTAGGACTTGATGTACTTCTCCGGCACCGTCTCCATCCACACCGTCTGCCAGATTCCGGACACACGCGTGTAGAAGCATCCTGCCGGCTTGAAGCATTGCTTGCCGCGGGAGTTGACGAAGTCGTCGGTCGGATCCCACACGCAGACGGTGAGATCGTTCTCGCCCTTCTTCACGTAGTCGGTGATGTCGAGCGTAAACGGATTCTGCCCGCCTTCGTGCGGAACGTCGGTTACCTCGTCGTGCCCGATGAAGACCATCGTGCGGAAGTCGACGCCGCCGAAGTGGAGGAGTATCCTCTCACCCGGCCTGGGGTCGCATTCGATCTTGCGCGTGTACCAGAGGAACTCGTTCGGTTCGAGGAGACGCCCCACGCCGGAAAGCGCGCTCTCGATCGCGAACGGCACGAGGATCTGCCCGTCCCACTTCGTCGGCCGACCGGGAGTGTTGGTGACGCTCGTCACGGCATAGTCCCACTTGCCGTTCAGGTTCGTCCAGTTTTCGCGAACCATTTGCGGGCGGGGATATCCGCGCCAGGCGTTCTCGGGGGTCACTTTTTCTCCGAACGAAGTCATCATCGCAGCCGCGACAATCAAGCCGACCATTTGCGCCCTTCCTTTCCTTGTTGTTTGTCCGGCGAGCCGACTCGGGACACGCCTTTGCCCATATTATAGCATATCCGCCTCAAGGAAGGAGCGTAACGATACCGCAGCCCGAGGCGGTGTCACCGAGATCCGCGCCCCAGAGCATCTTCCCCTGCCCCACGCCGCCATCGGAATCGACGAGCACGAGGTTGCAGCCGAAGCTAGCGCCCTTCGCCGGCGTGAAGCCCGGTATCTCCGACCACGGAATCACGACGTCGTAGACCGTCTTGCCGCCTTCGCGGGCGAACGAAACCTGGTAGACGGACGAGTCCTTCGCGAGCTGCCCGGACTTGAGCCCCATCGAATACTTCGCGGGACGGAACAGCGTCGTCTTGCCCGAGCCGCCGCCAGGGCTCGCGAGACTCATGTACCAGCGCATCTGCGCGTCCTCAGGAGTGCCGTCGGGCCCGATCTTCGGGAAGATCGCGAGCGCAAGGACGTCGCCCTTCAGCGCCTCCTCGCCATTGGCAGAAAGAATCTGTTTCGGCGACGACGCGTCGTCGACAACTTCGCAGCGCAGATGGAGCGCCGACTCGTCCCACGTGAAGCGCGCGACGCCGGAGAGGTTCGCTATCGACCATTTGTAGTCGCCGGAGGCCTGAATCTGGTTGTCGCAGCAGAGCGGAACCGGCGACGAAGGCGTTTCACCGCCCTTACGCGCGGCGAAGGCCGCGAAGTCCGTGCCGCGGTCGATCGAGAGCGAGACGTTGTCGATGTATGTCTTGCCCGTCCCGTCGGCAACGGGCGTAAGCGTCAGCGCCTTGGTATTCGCATGCGAGACGAAGCGCTTGACCATAAGCCGCCAGCCGTCGCTGCCTTTCGAACCCATCGCGAAGACATGCGGCATATAATAGGCCTTGGTCTTGGTGCCGTCCGAGAATCCCTCGTAGATGTTCGAGCCGCTCTCCTGCCCGAAGCCGCGCATCCAGCAGGTGTAGAGGTAGTTCTGCCCGGGGACGGGGATCTCGATGGTTTGGGTCGCGGTCTTGTATTGCTTGGGACCTGAGCCCACGAACAGAAGCGCCTTGCCCGTTCCATCCGGCGCATCGACAATGGCGTTCTTGCCAATGCTCCAAGCATCTCGCCCAGATTCGAAGTCGCCGTTCTTGACGAGGTTTCCGATGGACGAGAGGTCGATGATGGTGAGGCGGCAGGGCTGGACGACCGACGCGACGCCATCGGATGCGACGGTGAAGGCGATGTCGGCCGAGGCGGGGGCCTTGCCCGTGGGCTGGAGCAAGAACTCCTCCACGCGGCGTTCGCCGGGGGCGAGCACGACCTTCATCGGCTTGGACGACGCCCAGTCGAGCGCACCGCACGAGACGGTGAAGGTCCTCTTCGCATGGTAGGGGTTGAAGAGCCGAAGCGGCACGGAAAGCGACTTGTCTCCGGCCGTAACGGCGCAGGACGGAAGCGGAACGGGCACGGACGAGGGGCCGGGGAGCAGCACCGTGTGCATTGCAAGCGTGGCAAGGTCCGCACCCTCGACGATGACGGGCATGTCGCCCGCGTAGAACGTGCCGTCGGCCGAGGTCGTGACGTTGCCCTGGAAGTCGGTGACGCTGATCTTCCCCTTCGCCGGGAACTTGACGGGCCGTCCCTTCTTGGCTGGGTCGCGCTTGTAACCGGTCGCCTTGCCTGTCGAGCCGTAGGATATCGAGGCGTCTGCCCCAGGTGCGCGCACGACGGCAATCGCCTGGCCGCCGTCGCCCTCGAAGAGATGCACGGTCGTGTCACCGTCGATGAAAAACTTGCCGACGGGCTTCGCGTAGGCGAGCTTGCCCTGGAGGACGGCGAGCGTGACGGCGACCGGACGCGGCGTATGGCCGTCGACGAGATAGGTCCAGTTGCCCGTGTGCATCGGGCTGCCACCGAAGTAGGTGATGAACGCGGAACCGGCGCAGAGCTCGTCGGGCCACCGCGTAAGGACGTGCAGGCACTGGTTGAGACTCCGGTTGATGGCCGTGGGGGCGTCCATGCCCCAGATGGTGAGGCCCGTGGCGGTCTCGTTGTCCGCCACCTGGACATTCGTGATGTTGCGCTTCGAGAGATCGGACTTGGCCGTCGTGACGCCCGCGAAGTCGGAGTAGTGGACAGGCAGGAAGTCGATGTACTTGGCGACGCCGGCGTTGAGCAGGTCTGCGCGGAAGTTGCTGGGCCAAAGGCCGCCCGCGAGCTGCATCTTGAGGTTCGGGTCAACGGCGCGAGCGGCCTCTGTACCGGCCTTGCAGATGCCAAGGTAGGTCGCGACGGGATCCTCGCACTTGTTGCCCGGCACGATTTCGTTAAGCCACTCCCAGCCCCAGAGCTTGCCCTTGAAGCGCTGCGAGATCTTCGTCACGGCCTTTGCCCACGCGTTAGTGTCGAGCGGCGCCGGCTCGAAGCCGAAATAGTGCATTCCCTTCGGCAGAGCCCACGTGGGGGCGCCTTGCAGGCTGATCCACGGTCTGAGACCTGCATCGGTGTTCGCGCGGATCGTGCGGTCGAGGCCGTCGAGGCGCCAGACGTCCGGGAGCGGCTGAAGCCCGCGCCATCCGGTGAAGTGGCGAACGTAGCTGAAACCAAGGTCGGCCGCGAGGCGCGAGACCTCGGGCGAGGAGATGTCCGTCGCGCCGAATGGCGTGGGGACGCCTGGGCGGCGCTTGAACTTCGGATAGGTCGCGAAGGCGCAGGATTCCTCCGGGTTGTCGCCGGCCTTCACCGTGACGGCGAACGTGCCGCGCTTGTCGAAGCCGGGGAGATCAAACGAGGTCGTGCCGCGCGCGGCGGGCTTCACGTCGAAAGTCTTCTCGGCGACAACATCGCCGAAAACGTCGCGCACCGTTGCAGTTGCGCTCGTCGTGCCTGCCGCGACATTGTCGCCCCAGTGGATCGTGAACGAAGGCGTCTTGCCGTACTCGTACATTCCGAACTCGGCATCGGACTCGACGTAGAAATGCTTGCTGTACGGCTTGAAGTGCACCGAGCCGCCGCGCCAGTCCCATGGCCATGGCGTGCCGTCCGGCGCGATGAACTTCAGGAGGAAGAAGCAGCTCGCGCGGCGTGCGCCGCCGTAGGTCCAGGAGAACTCGACCTCGCCGTCGCCGGGGTCGATCGCCTTCGTCGTCGGCCCGAACCCCGGGATGCCAATGTGTCCGCGCTTCTTGGTCACGACGCCGTCAGGGTTGTCAATCCACGGACCGAGCGGCGTGATGCTGATCTTCGTCTTCCCCTTCCCCCATGTCTCGGACGGATCGAGATGGTAGCGCACCTTCACCGTGACGACCTCGCCGGGATACTGCGCAACAGGCGCGTCGCCCTCGACCCAGAGCGAGCTCTTCTTGAACGTGACGCCCTCAGGATAAGAGGGAGCCGGCCGCGCGGCAGGTGCGGCTGCCGCAGAGCCGCCCTTGCCGTCCGCCGCAGCGCCCCACGGAATGCCGACGTGGACGTTCTTCACCTGCTTCTTGAAGTCGCCCTTGGGCGCGAGAAACACGACGGCGTCGATCGACGTCATCCCCGCCTTTGCCTTCGGCTTGAAGTTGAACGTCACGGTCTTGCCGGACTTCGCCGGGCGGCTCGGATGCCACGCGAGGAATCCGCCGTATTTTTTCGCATTCATGGCATGGAGATTCGCCGAAAGCTCGACGCCTTCGGGAACAGTTCCCTTCAGCGTCACCTTCATTGTGAAAGGACCGCTGACGGACTCGGGGCAGTCAACTGTCGCCCAGTCGAATTCGTGCACCTTGCCAAACGCGCAGGCAGAGAGCACTGCGGAAACAATTAGGAGTAGCTTTTTCATGGTATTGTTTGTGTTGTGTACTGTATTGAGAAATCGCTTGGTCATCGGTTATTGCGAAGACGGCGGTAGAATAGGAGCCTGAAGCTGCGAGGCTCCGGAAGCTCCACGACGAGGCGCTTCAGCTCCGTGCCGGACATCCTTCCCGCATCTCCGCCATAGGACTCGACCTCGTATTCCGCCGACTCGTCTATTCCGCCGAGATCGCACACGAGGCGGCTCTCCCGCGCGGCGGCGCGGCGGAACGCGAGCACGAAGCCGGCCGCGAGGTCGGCGCGGTGCATCTGATATGCACACCAGCGCCGCTCGCCGCCCTTCCCGACGACCTCGGTCGAGCCGTCTACGGGCGCGCGCATGTCGGTGAGCGGATAGAAGTCGCCCCCGAAGAACGGACGCATCTTGTCCGCAACGGCGAACACCTTCCTGAACCATGCCGTCTGCTCCGGCGTGAAGTCGTTCTTAACGATCCCGCCGTTCCAGTCGCTCGGCGTGAAGACGCTCCCGGCGCAGACGGAGGAGAAGAACCCGTAGTCGTCAAAGAACGAGGCGGGCGTCGTCTCGGAACCCTGGAACGGCTGGTAGGCGAGCGTGTTGATCGTCACGTTCTGCACGTCGACGACCTGCGTGGGCCCGCGGTGTCCGACGGCGAAGTCAGTGCGGCAGTAGCTGTGCGAGCGCGAGACCGCCTCGAAGTCGAGGCGTCGTCCGCCAGAGGCGCAGTTCTCGATTATGAGATGCGGAAAGCGCGCGCGCAGCGTGTCCCAGAACTCGTAGAGCCCCGCGACGTACTTCGCCTCGGTGACGCCCTGGCGGTCCGGCGCGTCGTTCTTCTGCCAGATCGGAAGCGTGTTCATGTTGAAATCCTGGCGGTAGATGTCGAGCTTGTTTTCCCTGACGAGCGACGAAACCGTCCCTATGACCCACTCGCGCGCGGCGGGATTCCCGAGGTTGACATTGAGCCGGCGCTTGTCGCGTATCTGGTCGTCGCGCGCCGGAAGCAGCCAGTCGCGGTGCTCCTTGAAGAGCGGCGGCGCAGGATCGCTCACGCAGCGTTCCGGCTCGACCCAGAGCAGCATCCTCATCCCCGCCTCGTGCGCCGCGTCCGCGATCTTCGCGAGGTTCCCGTCAGGATGCACGGTCGGGTTGAAGCGCCAGTCTCCCACGAAGTCCTGCCACCTGTCGCCGCAGTTGGAGAGTAGGTCGGGCAGATGCGCCGGACCGTTCCAGCCGGCGTCCACCCAGAAGCAGTCGAACGGCATCCTGTTCGCGACGGACCAGTCGATGATCTTCCGCATCATCGCGGGCGTCTTGTTGCCGCCTCCGGCGGTGATTGGGAGAATCGGCTTTATGAGGGCACCCTTCGCGTCGCGCGGGCATTTCTCGTCGAGCATGAAGCGGTGTATCAGCGTCTGCATCGCGACCGGCGTCACATCCGCCGCGCGCGTGAACACTATCACGGACGGCTGGCGCAGCGTCTCGCCCGGGAGCAGCCGGAAGTGCGTCTTCACCATTCCGGCGGAAAGCGCGAACTCCCCTTCCGCAAGCCTGCAGTCCGCCCGCCAGGCGCCGCTCCATCCAAGCGCCACCTCAAGTCCCGTCCCGTCCGGGAAGTCGAATCCCATCCACGGCATCCACTGCGCGGAGGAACGTCCCTCCCACGCGACGAGCAAAAAGACGTTCGTCGCGCCCTCGGACGCGTCGCCGAATTTCACCGTGACCGGCTCGAAGTCACGCGCATTCCCGACGGTTCCGCGCAGGGCCCGCAGAGTCGCGCCGGCGGCGCGGCGCGTGATCCGCACAGACCTGAAGCCGTCAACGATCTCCGTCGGCGCATCGGACGCGCACACGAACTCGGGCAGGTACTCGTGCGCGGGAAAGCGCTTGTACGCCTTTTCCGTGGAGCGCAGCACGAGCTTTCCGTCGGGGCTCTTCCACTCGCGCACCGTCTTCGTGAAGCTGTCGTTGTCCTCAAGCGTCCGCGTTGGTGCGTCCGCGTCGAGCCACGCCGCGGCGCTTCCCGCGTAGTCAAACGCATACGGCACTTCCGCTGCACACGATGCAAGGGCGAGCGAAAAACACACTGCACCCGCAGCGGCGACACGCTCCACCGGAAGGAGACTCCTCCTTGTCATTGCGTTACCCGCCTTTCCCCTTGCAATGTATCTGCGCCTCTCTTCGCCGACATCCTCAGCGAATGACGACGCTCAACCCGCTCGGCGCGGACTCGAAGCATCCGATATCAGGCTTGCTGCCCTGCACGCGCTTTTTGCCGAGAAGGTCGAAGGACGCGATTCCCTCGTAGATGACGCCCTTGTTGATAAGAGGAGAAGTCAACGCCGGACGATAATCGCGAGCCTCCATGCTGCGGAAGAACTCTGCCGCCGTCCCGGCGACACAAGTATCGTTAAGTGCCTCCCCGCCATCGCTCGCGCAGTGCGAGGCGTTGTCGAGCGCCCCTTTGAAGCCAATTTCCGTAAATATCGGTGTTTCTCCGCCGTTATACCATGTGCAACAGTTGACGCATCCGGCTACAACCACGTTCGTCGCGTAACTAGTTGGGTAGAGGTAAACGCCGGCCGTGTAGCGCGCCTCGTTCGTGACAACGGTACAGTTAACAAGACGACCGCTGGTCCGAAGCGTCACACCGCAACTCCAGGCCTGCTTTTCCTGACTGGCTGCGCCAGTTCCGCCTGAATCGTGGTTGTTAGCGATAAGGCAGTTGGCGACCGTCCCCCTCTCGACATGCACGAAGATTCCGCCATAGATGGGAACACCGCCGGCCGCCGTCGATTGATATCCTGAACCGCTCGCACTGTTGTTGGTAATGACGCAGTGCGTGAGAAGCGCATTGTCTGAGTTGAGCCACGCGCCAGCACCTCTCGTGTAATTGCCACCAGAGACAGCGCCGCGGAGGATGCAGTTGGAAACGGTTCCACCCTCTTCCTGAATCGACACGTTGCCACCGTATGGAGATGTTGGCGCATAGCGGTGACTGTCTGCGGCGGTCAGATTCGCCACAAATGCATCGGGATGATTGAGGCTGAACACGATGACTTGGTCCTGATTACCCATTTTCGTGTTGCGAACAATCACATTCTCCGGATCGCCCGTTTCGCCGATAACGGTAATGGCGTTTGTTATGACGATGCCGGAGGTTATCTGATAGGTGCCTTCCGCAACATGGACCGTGCCGTACCCCGCGGCTTCCGCGAGCGTATTGACTGCGGCCTGAATCGTTAGCTTCGGGGACTCGCTGGAATAGCCGTTGTTCGCGTCGTTGCCCGTTGTGGCGACATACTGGACTGAAGCGTCGGCGCCTTGCGGAGCAAACACCGCCCGCAGCGACCGAGCCGAGGTGACAGCCACGGAGATGGATGCGGATGTGACGTCCGCAATGCCGTCAGTATCGCCTTCCCAGCGCCAGAGGGCATAGCCTTCCTCCGGAGTAGCGACGAGCTGAAACGTCTCGCCGTTGCGCACCCATGACTCCGAAATAGAGACGGACCCTCCCTGCGAAGCGGAAACTGCGACGAGCCATTCGTTCGTGAAATGCCAGACGAGCTCGTCGTGCATCACATGCGTGTAGGCGAAGGACGCCGTGTTCCCCTCCTGTGCGACAGTCTTCGCGCCAGTGGCAAGGTCAGTGATTTCGTAATGGGTATAGCCCGTGCAGACCCAGCGCTCGGTTGCGCCTTCCTCGACGGCAGGATTCGAAATCGTCGCCGTAAAGGTTTCGCTCGCGGCGATTTCGGTAATTGCGCCGTAGACGGGAACGGCAGTACCGAGATCCTCCGGATCGCCGCTTACATGGAGCCAGGCGGCATTTGACGCATACTGAGCTGTTGCCGTGAAGGACTCCGAGACGGAAGCAAAATCGGATGCAGGGTGGTCCCACCCGGTGAATGTGTAGCCATCGCGTCCGGGAACGGTCGGCGGCGTGACGGACTCGCCGGCGAAAACGATGTTCGTCTGCAGGCCGGTTCCATCCCAGTCATTGAAAACCACCTTCCATTTCGTGGGAACCTCGAATGTCAGAAGCGTTCCGTTGTATTTTATTGTGTCCGTTCCGTTTGCTTTGAGGAGTTTTGGAACCAGGCTCACCGAATACGACTTCGGGACGTCGGCCGGATACATATACACGCCTCCAACGGCGGTTCCATCGACTTCGGTGCGCCCAAGGCATGTCATTCCCGGACCTGATGTGGAATCCGTAAGGGAGGTATTTAGTGTGTCCGCAGTCGCTGTGGACAACCGTGCGTTGTAGGTGACGACGAATTTTGCACCTGGATACTTGGAGGCGAGCTGATCTAGATAATCCTTCACGCTGGAGACGGATGTGCGCCCGCGCATGCTAATCAGCACATACACATCGCCCAACTCGGTGCGAAAAGCGGCCGCCATGCAGTTGTCCGCCTTGTTAAGAGCGGGATCGTCAACAAGCTCGTACCTGTCGGAATTCCAGACAAAGACTACATAACCTGGAATGGAGTAGTTGAGATTCGTGACATTGTAGTTCTTTCCGTTCTGGGAAAAGTTGGAACCTATGAAATACGCGGTAGTAGTGCCCTTGGTGTAGTCAAAAGCGCCGAAATCGACGTCGTTTGTGGCCATATAGGCCTTCATCGGCACTCCTTCGCCAGAACCATGGCCTTCGCTTATGGCGAACGACAGCGCCTTGATCGTCGTGGCGCTTAAGGGCAGCGCGGCGAAAAGCGCAGCAGCGAATGCAATCGACTTCACAGTGCTTTTTTTCATACAAGCCTCCGTTGAAATTATCGCGACCTACCTACAGTCGTTGTGATTGTACAATATCGTGCCGTAAAAGACAATACACGAAAGTGTAGGGCATTGCGGGAATCCGCATGCCGGACGATGAACGCCGTCCGGCATGCGGATTGGTCGTGATCAGAACAGGTTGCTGAACCAGTTCCCACCGGCAGTCGACTTGTAGCCGACCCACGGCTTGCCGCCCGCAAGAACCTGGCGGGTCTTCTCGTCGAACGTGGCGCGCATGCCCGTGCGAAGCGCGGCGTTCGACATGATGAGCGCGATGGCGTGGCTGTAGCCCGCCTCGACAGGCGCGTGCGGATCCTTGCGGGCGCGGACGCACTCCATCCAGTTGCGCATGTGCGCGGACGTGAGCGGATCGCCGCCGGTGTTGGCGGAGACGACGACCTGCTCCTGCGGCGCGGGCAGGGGCTCGCTCGTCGGCTCGACGCCTTCCACGCCCTCGTTCGTGACGCAGCCCTTGCCGAGATCGATGCAGCCGTTCGGGCCGAAGTACTTCTCAACCGCGGACTCGCGGTTCGGCATCGAGCCGCCGGCGCAGTTGGTCTGGTGCGACTGGAACATGACCTGGAAGCCCTTCCCCTTCACGCCAGACTCGCCGTACTCGAGAAGAGTCGTGAACGTGTCGTAGCTCTGGCGCCCGTCGACCCACTGGTAGAGGCCGCCCGACGAGACGGCCGTCTTCGGATACGGCTGCCCGAGGAACCAGGCGACCGTGTCGATCTGGTGGCACATCCACTGTCCCGTGACGCCCGACGAGAACGGCCAGAAGAGGCGGAACTCGAGGTACTTGCGCGGATCGAACGGATACTCCTTCGGGTCGCGGTCGAGGAGCCACATGTTCCAGTCGACGTCCTCCTTCTTGAGCGAGGCGATCAGCTTCTCGTCGCGACGCCAGCGCCGCGGCTGGTTGACGTTCCACGTGAGGTGCACGTAGCTGATGTCGCCGAACTTGCCGGAGTCGATGTAGTCCTTGGCGGCCATGTACTTCTTGCCAGAGCGGCGCTGCGAGCCGATCTGGAGAATGGCGCCCGGCTTCATCGCGCCGTTCGCGCGCTTGGCGTTGACGGCGTCCAAGAGCATGTTCGCCGAATACATGTCCTCCGCGATCGGCTTCTCGCAGAAGGCGTCGCAGCCGGCCTCGATCGCATGCACCGCGTGCTGCGCGTGCTGGAAGTCGGCGGTGGAGATGATGACGGCGTCGAGCCCAAGGCGGTCCTTAGCCTCGTAGAGCGCGATGTCGCTTCCGAACGCCTCGACATCGTGGCCAAGCTTCGCCTCCATCTCGGGCTTCGCGTGCTCGTAGAGGCGCTTCTTCCAGAGGTCCGCGACAGCGACCATCTCGAAGTTAAGCTCCTTGTTGTGGTGCAGGAAGCACGGCAGCAGCGACCCGCGGAAGCGGTCGGAGTAGCCGACGCACGCGACCCGGATCTTGTTGTTCGCGCCTGCGGCATAGAGCGAGGGGCCGTACCCGGCGGCGATGATGCCGGCGAGGCCAGCGGCTCCCTTGCAGAATTCACGACGATCTATCTTTTCCATCAGATGAGTCCTTTCATTGTTTCAATTGCGGTTTTTGCGTTCTTTGCGAAATCCTTTGCGTCGCCCCAGCCGCACTCGCAGCTGACGCCTCCGGCATATCCCGCCGTCTTGAGCGCGTCGAAAAACGGCCTGAGCCTGTCTACGAGCGCGGGGTCGTGCCCGGGGAAGAGGCGTGAGCCGTATTCGGCAACGTGCACGTGCTTCAGAAGCGGCCCCGCCTTTACGATCGCCTCCGGGTCGTCGCCTCCCATCTGCATGTGGAAGATGTCGGCGAGCTGTGCAAGACGCGGAGAGTTCACTTCGCGGCAGATGGCGAGTCCCTGGAACACATAGTTTATTATGTTTGATTCCTTCGGGCGCAGCGGCTCTATCACGAGCTGCGTCGTCTTGAGGTCCTCGACGCGCTTAACGAGCGCGCGGCAAAACTCGGCGTACTGACGTGCACCCTCCTCGAGGTCAGGACGATCCTCCGCCTTGGAAGCCATGAAGTCGCCCGGCACGTTCCTGGCGCCGCCGGAACCGAACACAACCGTCTTCACGCCGACCTCGTCCGCGCGGCGAAGCGCAATCTCGGCGTAGTCGAGGGCGGGCCCGGGATCGGCCTTGGGGCCGGTGATGCGGTGGCTCCACTGGAGAAGACCGTTGCTGCTTCTCAGAGGAAGCGGACGCTTGGCTATTTCCTCCTTCTGGTTCCGCCACCACGCCTCGTCCTTGTCTGGGCCGAACGCGGGGCCTGCGCCCCACTCCCAGAAATCGTATCCGAGGTCGCGCATAATCGTCACGTCCTCGATGGACGAACGGCACGCGCCGAAGAGGACGCGCCCCTTCCCGTCCTTGCCGCCTGCAAGTCCTGTGCAGCCGGCAAGCCCGGCCGCCGCAAGCGAGCCGATCAGAAAATCACGTCTACCTGTCACTTCTTCGCTCCTTTCGTTTTTTGTTTGGGAAATGTCCTGTCCGCAAAGTCGAGAGCCCATTTCCAGTCGTAGGGCGAAAGGCCGTGGTCCTCAGTGCGGCGCACGTAGCCGAACGGCGGACGCACTGCGGAGTCGTCGTAGGGTTCCGGCCACTCGCCGAGTCCGACGCCCCTGCCCGACAGGAACTCCCACACGGGCGACGCCGCCTTTGCCGCAAGCCACTCGCCGCGCGGATCGAACCACTTCTTGTCGTAGCATTCGAGCAGCAGCGCGCGCGGCGCGACGCACGCGAGCAGCATGTGCTGGTCGAACGGCATCTCGCGCTCGCGTCCCGCCCACTTCCAGAGCCCCTGGCAGTACCACCACGGGAACATGAGCCGCTGCGCCGCGATACTCTCGCCAAAGTCACGCTTCATGAGCTGTACGCCTACGGCCCCAGTTTGGTTTGCAACGCACCCAGCGAAGCGCTCGTCAAACGCCGCCGCGAGGAGCGCGGCCTTCCCGAGACGAGAAGACCCCACGACGACGCTCCGCGCCGCGTCGATCTCTTCGATGCCCTCCGCGAGGTCGAGCCCGCGGCAGAGCCCCCAAGCCCACGCCATGATCGCGCCGGTGTTGTCCGTCCGCTTGGGATCTCTCGCTCCCCAGAGCGCGAAGAGCCCGTCCAGCGGCTCGCCCGGCCTGCCGGGGCCGTCGGACGACATCTGCTTGTAGTTCGCGGACATGAAGGCATACCCTCTCGCGGCAAACTCGCCAAGGGGAAGCACGAAGTGGTTCGTGCGGCCCGACGCAATTAGGTCGTTGCCTTTGTAGTTAAGGTGCAGGATTACGGGGCACGGCTTCTTCGCATGACGCGGTACGAATACGATCCAGTCGACGCAGGGGCCAGACTTGTCCGCACGGAACCACTGGCGGTAGCGCCGTTCCGTCGCAAAGCGGTCTTCCGTGATCGTCTCCGAGACGAGCTCGAATACCATCGCGTCGGGCTTAGGCGGCATCCGGCCGTACACCTCGCGCTCGAAGACGCCGAGGATTTCCTTGCGGCGCTCCGCCCAGTCCGCCGCGCTCGCGACCTTGCGCCCGTCGGCGAATACGAGCGGGTCGGGAATCTCGTAGTCCTTGCCGAGCACTCCCGCCTTCGACTCGTCGTAGTTGATTTCGACAAAGCCGGTTTCGTTCGTCCAGAACCGGATAGGATTCTGCTCGACGGGAGTCCGCTCGATTCTCTGCACCTTCATTGGCATCACGAGAGCGCGCTCCTCTTCCGCCACCCACGGCGTCGCGGGCGCGGCGGATTTGCCGCGGACAACGACGCTGACAGGCCCGAGGATTCCCGACGGCTGGAGCTTGTCGGAAACAGAAGGACCCGAATGTATCGTCGGCAGAAGCGGCCAGCGGCTCTTGGTTTCCGGCTTGCGGCGAGGAACGCTCCAGTAGTGCACCGACGAGCAAGTGACTCGATTTTCCGCAGGCAGGAAGCAGTCGCCGACGAGTCGGTTGTACCAGTTGTTCGTGTAGCGAATCTCGATCTCGTTTTCGCCCTCGCGCAG
The DNA here is from genome assembly GCA_045536845.1 of Kiritimatiellia bacterium. Taxonomy (GTDB): domain Bacteria; phylum Verrucomicrobiota; class Kiritimatiellia; order RFP12; family UBA1067; genus UBA1067. The sequence goes on from JAZSOG010000007.1 coordinate 47,974, forward strand.
CGCGGAAGTGACGTCTGCCTCCCACGGCGCACACCACACGACGCCGCAGTCCTTCCCGTTCACGAAGACGTGCGCGAGTCCCGTAGGAAGCTCGCCGAGGGAAAGGGTGCGAGTGGAGGAGTGGAGGAGTGGAGGAGTGGAGGAGTTGGGGAGTGTGAGAGTGGTGCGGTAGGTGGCGGTGCCGGAGAAGTAGCGGAGCTCCGTGCTCGCCACCTTGCCGTCCTCGCCGAAGCTAGTCCAATCGCGCAGCGTCTCCATCGTGACAGGCGCCGGCGGCGCGGCGGATATGCCGCGGTGGTACGCAAACGAAACGTTCCAGGCGTTTGTGACACCGATCTCTACACGCTCTACACGTTCTACACGGCTTTTTTCTCCTGCACATTCCGGCGCAAACACGACAAAAGCGCTGCCGCCGACAGGAAGGTTGAGCTCTACGAGCGTCTTGCCGTCAGGCATGGCCTCTCCCGCAACCACCTTGCGCGTCGTCGTGACAGGGTCCCAGATCTCCACTGCACGCCCTTCGCACGATGCGTTCAAGGCGACTTTCCCCTTCCCCTCTCCGACGACAAAGAACCAGTCTGCGTCTCCTTCGCGGCGGTGCGTCGTCGTGAACTGCGCATTGTCGTCCTTGCGGTAACGACCCCACCCGTGATAGTTGGTCGAGACGTTGACGAACTCTCCGTCGTCGATGTATTCGCCGCGCTGCAGCAGCGACTGGCAGCGCCAGAGGTAGTTGATAAACGCGATAGCGTCATCATGCCACGTGACGTTGCGATTGATGTGTGTGCCGGCGAAGTATTCCGCGCCGGGAACGCCGAACTTCTCTGGCGAGCACGAATACGTATGCCAGACAAGGCGGTTAGCGCCGTCGACGAACGCAATATCGGCAAGCGGCTTCAGCGTCGAGGGCTCGACGGACCAATGGCGGAGCATGTGGGTGAACGCCTCGAGCGAGACGATGCGCCGGCCTTCGCGCCTGGCGGAAAGGACTGCCGCGCGCTGATAGAAGCGGCCACCCCTGTTAGCATGCCGCGCGAACGGCCCCTCGAGGCAGTCGTCGAGCACCCAGAACTCGCCTTGCGGGAAATCGTTGTGCGCGAGGAGGTCGAGCTGGTCGCAGTCGAGCTTGGCCGAAGTGGCGCCAAAGGCCCACGGGCCGCCCGACTCTGAAAAGACCTTGAGCCCGTGACTGTGGGCCCAGTCCTTCATCGTCGCGTAGAAAGTGTCCTTGATCGCGCTCCAGCTGCCGCCGGTCTTGACGCTTCCCTCGTAGCTGACGGAGTAGATGTGCGTGAAGGTCGTGCCGACAAGCTCGGGAACGCGCTTGAGAAGCGGCCCTATGGCGCGATCGAGGTGCGCGACGACTTCGTCGCGGTTCATGACGTCGGTCTCGTACTCCTTGCCGTCGATGAAGCCGTTCAGCGTACCGCCGCTCGCGGAGGCGTTCATCGTGAACTCAAGCCCGAGACGCGCGCACTCGCGGATGGAATACTCGACGAGGTCGTACCATCCTTCGGTGCCCCAGACGAGTTCGGCCTTGGCGTTTACAACGTGCTCGTCGTTCTCCCAGTAGCCGCGCGAGTCGATCATGAGAATGCCGCCGAAACCAAGACGCTTCATCGACTCGAGGTCGGCGGTGATCGTCTCGCGGTCGGCATGTCCGTTGACCCACCACCAGTAGCACCAAGGGCGAGACTCGGCAGGCGGCGTCGCGAACGCCGACCAGAGCGACAGGAACGCCGAGGCGAGCAACATCACTTGCCCTCCGTCACAACGACCGTCTCGATGCCAAGGGCGCGGCCGAGCTTCTTGAGTTCAGCAGCATGGTGGCCGACGCCGAGCGCGAAGTGGTGGGTCGGGCCTTCCATCGACCAGTTCCTGAGGAACGTGCGGACGTCCGGCGGGAACTTGCCGTGGGTGTTGGTGTTGCCGGTGGGCGGGATGGGGCCTGCGAGCGACTCACCCTCGGCGACGATGAACTTGAACGAGCCGTCCGCCTTGAGCCCGAGGGACATCATGGTGATCGGCCCTTCCTTGATGTTGAACTCGACGCCTGCGCCGCTTCCGGGCTTGCCGTGGTACTTCTTGAGCGAGCGGAGGACGGGCTTCTTCGAGGCGATGTTGAGATGGTGGGGACCGTCGTGCCCGACGAGCACCGTGTCGCGGTCGAAGTCGATCGGATGGAATTCCGCGAAGCTGCCGCCGATGTTGAGGCGGTCGAAAATCATCATCGCGACGCAGTTCTTGAGGTCGAACTCGCCGCACATCGGAAAGCCGGCCGAGGTGAGAAGCGAGTTGCCGACGATGAAGTTGGTGACGAGCTCGCGCGTCGGAGAGCCAGCCTCGCCCTCGTAGTAGTAGGCAAAGCCGTCGAGGTTGCGCTTCTCGATGAACTTCTCGAGCGCGCACGCGGCCTTTGCCGCGACGTCGAGATCCTTGGCCGTCAGCTTCTCGGTCCAAGGGTCGGAAACGGGATCGGGGGTGTCGAAGAAGTCGAGGATGCGCTTTTTCATCGCCTCGACGTCCGCCGCGACAGGTTCGCGGTAGAAAGGCATGATCTCGTCGGGCTCGCAGAGGGCGACATGGCAGCCGAACGTGCGCGAAATGGCAGTCGGGTCGACCTGCATGTCGTACATCGCCTCGAGAACGTGGCCCATGAGCCCGATCCTGGCGCGGCGCAAGTCGTGGAGGACATGCGCGACGGCGCACCACTGGCGAATCTCCTCTTCGGCCTTGGCGTCGCCGTCGAGCTTTCCGATTACAACGTCCGCGACCGGACGCCCATAGCGTATGGCGACGCCTGTGAACTCGGGAACAGAGCAGAGGTCGTCGTTCAGGAGCTGCTTGTAGATCGTCGCGTGCTCGTAGTCGAGGCGCGAGTCGGGCTGGAGCGCGACGAGGACGATTGGGCACTTCAGCTCGCGCACGAAAGGCGCGAAGGTGGAGCTCGTCGCGTAAGTCACCATGTCGACGAAGAGGAGGTCGAGGTCGGCAGACTTCATCGCCGGAATGAGCGACGCGGCCTTCTCGGGATTGTCGGAGATGCCGAACGAAGTGACATTGACATCGTGCGACTCGACGCGCTTCTCGAAGACGTTCGCCTTCTTGAGCATGTCATCGTAGAGACCGGGGCACTGCTTCCAGTAGGTGTCTAGCCCTACGGACACGACGCCGACGTTTGCGGTAAGCGGCTTTCTCCTCTTTACGCGCGGCGGCTCTGCGAGCACAACCGCACAGCAAACTGCCAAGACCATCGAAGTTGCTTCTTTGCACATAGCTTTAGAATCCTTCCGTGTTGTGTTTACTCCTTCGGCTATTGTCAAGTGCATTTTACCACGAACCCGTCGAAAAGTACAATACTTATTTTTGACACACTTGCACTTTTTGACAAATATTGGTATCATTCTCCCATGCAAAGCAGATACAAGTACTTTCCGATAAGCGCAGCACAGTCCTCGTGGGGACTGTACATAACATGCGCCGGGCACGGCAGATCAGAGCCCAACGCCGTATTCCCCTCGCACGCGCATCCCGACCAATACTTCTTCTCGTGGAAAGTCGGGCGAATCCTGCGGGAATGGCAGATTATCCTTATCTGCGACGGCGAGGGCACGGTGGAGTTCAAGAACCGCAGGTGCCGCGTCCGCAAGGGTTCGCTAATCGTGCTGCCGCCAGGATGCTGGCACCGCTACCGCCCGAACCCGAAGACAGGGTGGACGACGCTATGGATAGGATTCGGCGGCGAACTCGCCGCGCGGATTCTCGGCGGCGCTGGGTTTGGCCCAGACGGCGAAGTTCGCGACATCGAAGAAGCGCGCCGACTGCATCAGCTCTTCGCGGGCACAGTGTCGTATATCCTCGACAACGGTCAAACCGCAGTATATTCCGCCGCCGCGAGAATCCCAATGCTCGTGGCCGCGATAATCGAGGACTGCCCTTCGGACAAGGAACAGACGGCTAACGCCGACCTCGTGAGACGGGCCCAGACGTTCATCGCGGAGAACTCGACAGGAATAGTCGACTTCGCATCGCTCGCAGGGTCGCTCGGCATCGACTACCGCTCGTTCAGGTATCTCTTCAAGAAGGAGACGGGCTTCTCCCCTCTCCAGTACCAGCTCGCCGTGCGGCTCACGAGGGCAAAAAACCTGCTTAGGTCGAGTGACATGCCAGTCGCGGAAATCGGCAGCACGCTCGGCTTCAACTCGACATGGTACTTCTCGCGCTTCTTCAGGCAGCAGACCGGCATGCCGCCGATTACATACAGGAAGAAGCACACCGGGGAGTAAAAGGGCATAAAAAAAGCTGGCGACGTCCTACTCTCGCACGTCCGGGAGACGCACTACCCTCGGCGATGGAGCCCTTGACTTCCGTGTTCGGAATGGGAACGGGTATGACAGCTCCTCCATGGTCACCAGCAAAAAGAGG
>JAZSOG010000036.1:0-125136 GCA_045536845.1 Kiritimatiellia bacterium
AAAAATAATGTACAATACGCTCGGTTGACCCGACCAGGGAAACAGTTTAGGATGGTTGGCAGAGCGTGGCGAGGCGTGCGTGTCTTGACTACGAGCGTCAGCGAAGTGGAGTGCGAGCGGACGAAGTCCCGCGAAGCACCAAAACCATAGGTTGAAAGACCGACGGCAAACAGTTTCGGATGGTTGGCAGAGCGGTCGAATGCGGCGGTCTTGAAAACCGTTGTGGGGGCAACTCCACCGGGGGTTCGAATCCCCCCCCCTCCGCCAATACGATGGCGGCAAAGAAAAAAGATCCGCGTCCGAGCTGGGACGAGTACTTTATGGAGATCGCGGAAGTCGTCTCCAGACGCAGCAATTGCCTGCGTCGTTCGGTTGGCGCCGTCATCATGAAGGACAACCACATCCTCTCCACCGGCTACAACGGCACTCCGCGCGGCGTCAAGAACTGCTTTGCAGGCGGCTGCCCGAGGTGCGCCGGGACGACGAAGAGCGGCACGAACCTCGAGGAGTGTCTCTGCACCCACGCCGAACAGAACGCGATTTGCCAGGCCGCCTACTACGGCAACTCCATCGCCGGTGGCACGATCTACATCACGATTTCGCCGTGCCTCACTTGCGCGAAGCTTATCATCAACTCGGGGATAAAGGAGGTCGTCTACGGTGGCGACTATGCCTTCATCGACAAGGTGAAGGAGATGTTCAAGGCGTCCGGGGTGAAGCACAGGAAGTTCACGGCATAAAATTTTAAAACAGGAGTAACAGATACAATGAGAAAGAAAATCATAGCTGGTAACTGGAAGATGAACATCAAGCCGTCCGAGACCGCCGCCCTCGTCAAGGGTGTCGTCGAGGCGACGAAGGATTTCACGAACGTCGAGGTCGTGTGCTGCACGCCTGCGATCGACGTGCCTGCCGCGGTCGCGGCGGCCGCCGGCACGCATGTCGGCATCGGCGCGGAGAACTGCCACTGGAAGGAGTCCGGTGCGTACACCGGCGAGATTTCGACTGGGATGCTGCTCGACGCGGGCGCGAAGTACGTCATCATCGGCCACAGCGAGCGCCGCCAGTACTTCGGCGAGACGGACGAGACGGTCAACCTGCGCGCCAGGGCCGCGATTGCGGCTGGCCTCACGGCCATCGTCTGCGTCGGCGAGACGCTCGAGGAGCGCGACGCTGGCAAGCTCGAGGAAGTCATTGTCCGCCAGATGAACGTTGGCCTCAAGGACGTCACGGTCGCCGACTGCGCGAAGCTCGTCATCGCTTATGAGCCCGTGTGGGCCATCGGCACCGGCCGCACCGCTACGCCCGACCAGGCGCAGGAAGTCCATGCGCTTATCCGCGCGACGCTCGCGAAGCTCGTCGGCGCCGAGACTGCCGAGACCGTCCGCATCCAGTACGGCGGCTCGATGAAGCCCGGCAACGCGGCTGAACTTCTCGCGAAGAAGGACATCGACGGCGGTCTCATCGGCGGCGCTGCCCTCAAGGCGGCCGACTTCGCCGGCATCGTCGCTGCGGCGAACTGAAGATGAATCGCGTTCTCAGAAAAGCTCTTGCGGCCGCGGCGGTTTCCGCCGCGTTCGCGGGTTGCTTCGACGAGCCGGAGCCGGCGTACAAGTCGGTTCCGGAAGGTGCGCGCGTATATCTCAAGGACCAGGGACTCGCAGACCTCAAGGGGCAGTCTTTCGACGCCTCGAAGGTCGACTACCTCAACCTCGACCGCAACGCGCTCACTAACGTGGACGAGGTGGCGTCGCTCACGGGGCTCAAGTGGCTTCGACTCAACTCGAACCAGCTTTCGGCTCTTCCGTCGCTCGACGCCCTCAAGTCGCTTCGCCGCATCTACCTCAGGGACAACAAGTTTGAAGAAGTGCCCGAGACGCTGAAGGACCTTCCTTCGCTGACAGACATCGATCTGTCGGGCAACCCCGTTTCGGAAATTCCCGAGTGGCTTGCCAAGAAGGAAGGGCTTGAATTCCTCTCCTTCTCGCGCACGAAAATTACAAAGCTGCCTGACGATCTCTCGGCCTGGCGACGCCTTAAGGCGCTCCAGCTCGGAGATCTCCAGATGACGTCGGACGAAATGGCGCGGATACGAAAGTCGCTTCCAGATGTCGCTGTCGTATTCTGAGGTTAAAGAGTTGGCGTCCGGTAAAATCGGACGCCTTCTTTTCAGATATTCGTGGCCCGCGCTGGTCGCGATGGCCTTGAATGCGCTTTACGCCGTAATCGACCGCGCATTCATAGGCCACGGATGCGGAGTGGACGCGATGGCCGGCATCCAGCTCGCGATGCCGGCGATGATGCTGCTTACGGCGTTTGGTCCGCTTATTGGCGTTGGACACGCGGCAGTCCTCTCGATCAAGCTCGGCGAAGGCGACCGCGTGACTTGCGAGAAGCTCGTAGGCGAGACAATCGCACTCAAGGTCCTGCTGTACGCCGTTCTCATCCCTCTTCTCTACATCTTTCTCGACCAGGTGCTTTCGCTTTGCGGTGCGGACGAGGTGACGCCTGCTGCGGCGGCCGCGGCTAAGTCGTATTTGCAAATCGTCCTCTTCTCGCATCTCTTCTCCCATCTTGCATTCGGTCTCTCGGCGTTGCATCGCGCAGAGGGTGGCGCGATTCGCGCGATGATGTGCATGATCGTCGGCTTTGGCGCGAATGTGATCCTCGACCCGATATTCATCTTTGGTTTTGGCCTTGGAGTTGTCGGCGCTGCGTGGGCGACAAACATCTCGATGTTGCTTTCTTGCATTTGGGCGTTTTCCTACTATCTTCGCGGAACGAGCGTCGTGCGTCTTCGGATACGCCGCATCTGGATATATCCATCTCTCTTCTGCCGCACTTTTGCAATAGGGCTTGCGCCTTTCCTTCAGCACTTCATGAGCGCGGTGATCATCGCCTCGCTTCAGATTGCGTTTGCGAAGTGGATGCCCGACAAAGCGTCGCGCACTGCCGAGATGGCTTCGCTCGGAGTTTTCAACAGCGCGCTTATACTTGTCATAATGCCGGTACTTGGCTGCCAGCAGGGACTTCAGCCGATCTTCGGCTACAACTGGGGTGCGCGGAATTTCCGTCGCGTGCTCGAGACGCTCAAGAAGGGCTTTCTTGTCACTACGGCGCTGACAGTCTTCGCCTTCGTCATTCAAGTGGTGCCGCCGTTCCCGACGCTTATTGCGCGACTGTTCGTCTCGGGTGACAACCCCGATGTAATTCGTCTTGCTGCCAGCGACTTGCAGCTTGCAAACTGCATGATCTGGATGATTTCGATCAATGTCGTTGCGACGACATACTTCCAGTCGATTGGAAAGCCCGCCGTCGCAATCGTGCTCTCGCTTCTTCGCCAGGGCGTCGTCCTTCTGCCGATCATCTGGTTCCTTCCTCACTTCCTTGACGACAAGGCGTTTGCGATTTGGCTTTCGATGCCGGTTTCCGACGTCCTCTGCCAGCTTGCGACGCTTCTGCCGCTTTTCCTGCACGCGCGTTTTCTCTCTCGTGTTAGGTCACGCTGAAAAATTTTGACAAAAAATTAATTGCGTAACCATTAGATACGAATGTGGCTTTCAGATAGTGCTATAATTTACGCAAATGAGCAAGATCCTTACCAGCAACTTTTGGTGGTGGCACTTCGTCCGCAAGGCGTGGTGATCGGGGTCTTTGTTCAATCCCCCCTGAAGGCGGCCTTGCTTCTTTGTAAGTAAGGTCGCTTTCTTATTTTCAAAACTAAATTCAATTCATCAAGGAGAAGTTAAAATGCTCAAGAGCCTGACAAAAGAGGAGTTCGAAAGGAGGACTGCGGGCGGAAGGCGCACGCCGGTGTTCCGCGAGTATATCGCGGACCGCGAGACGCCCGTGTCGGTGCTGACGCGAATCATCGACGAGCCGAAAGACCTCTTTCTTCTCGAAAGCGTCTACAACGGCGAGCGCAAGGGGCGCTATTCGTATCTCGGCCTCGATCCAGTCGAGAAGCCGGACGAGAGGCCTTTTGTCGCCGCTCCGGAGCTGTCGTCTTTCCAGGGCGGTCGCGTCGGATATTTTGCCTACGAGTCCGTGTCGGACTTCGAGCCGCGCGTTCCCCGCCGTCACGAGGATGGAACTCCGTCCGAGGCGTTCATGACCGTCGACTCGTTCGTCGTGTTCGACTCCGTCCGCGACACGGCGATAGTCGCAAAGGTTGCGGCGAACGACGCGCCCGACGCCTACGAGAGGACGATGCGCGAAATCGAGGAACTGCGAGGCCGCCTCCTTTCCGCCGAGTCAATCGCGCACTATGTCGAAGGACACACGTCCGCCGCCGTATCGCGCGAGCCGTCGCTTTCAGAGTTCGTTCCCGAGATGACCGAGGAGGAGTTCTGCGCCATCGTCGGTCGCTGCAAGGAGGCAATCCGCGCGGGCGAGGTCATCCAGATCGTTCCGTCGCAGAAGTTCACTGCGAAGACTGACCTTCCGCCGCTCGCGCTCTATCGCGCCTTGCGGCTTGTGAATCCGTCTCCCTACAACTTCTTCCTTCGCGTCGGCTCGAAGACGTTGATCGGCTCGTCTCCCGAAGAACTCGTGCGTCTTGAGAAGGGGATTGGCTCGATTGCCCCGATTGCCGGTACGCGTCCGCGAGGCGCGACGCCCGAGATGGACCGCGCCCTCGAAGCGGAACTTCTCGCCGACCCCAAGGAACGTGCCGAACACATGATGCTCGTCGATCTCGCTCGCAACGACCTCGGCCGCGTCGCCAAGACCGGCACTGTTGCGGTGCGCGACCTCGCGCACGTCGAGCGCTATTCTCACGTGATGCACATCGTCTCGAACGTCTACGGCGAGCTTGATCCCGACAAGGCAGATGCGCTCGGGCTTTTCAAGGCGGCGTTTCCGGCGGGCACGCTCACAGGTGCGCCGAAGATCCGCGCGATGGAGCTTCTCGCCGAGTACGAAAAGTCTCCGCGCGGTGTATACGGCGGCGCGGCGGGGTACTTCAGCTACACCGGCGACATGGACTTCGCGATAGTGATTCGCACGATGGTTCTCGAGGACGGCGTTCTCACGATGCGCGCCGGCGCGGGAATCGTGGCGGACTCCGATCCCGCGAAGGAGTACCAGGAGACGATAAACAAGTCGAAGGCCGTCTTCCAGGCGGCGGAGTTCGCAAAGGAGCTTGTATGACAGTCCTCATAGACAACTACGATTCGTTCACGTACAATCTCGTGCAGGCCATTGAGTCGCTTGGAATCGACGTGAGGGTCTTCCGCAACGACAAGATCGACGTCGCGGGCATCGAGGCGCTGAAGCCCGACTATCTCGTTATATCGCCAGGCCCAGGCAACCCCGACACGGCCGGCGTCTCGCTCGCGGCGGTGAAGGCGTTCGCGGGGAAGGTGCCGATCCTCGGCGTCTGTCTCGGACACCAGACGATTGCGCAGGCGTTCGGCGGACGCATCGTCCGCGCGAAGTCGCTTATGCACGGCAAGACGAGCCGCATGCGCCACGACGGGAAGGGCATCTTCGAGGGGCTCCCGCAGGGCTTCGAGGCGATGCGCTACCATTCTCTCGCCGTGGAGCGGGCAACTCTTCCCGACTGCTTCGAGATTTCCGCCGAGACCGCCGACGGCGAGATAATGGCGCTTCGCCACAAGACGATGCCGATAGAGTCGGTGCAGTACCATCCTGAGTCGATAGGCACGCCCGAGGGAATCGGGCAGCTGAGGAACTTCTTCGGGTTCAAGTCGAGGAGGGAGTCTCCCGCGGAGACCGTCGCCTACCACGAATTCCGCGGCATCCTCCGCGGCGACTACTCGGAGCGCGAGCTCTTCGCGCTGCTCACCGACAGCCGCGAGCGTCCCGTGACGACTGCGCGTCTCGTGGGCGCGGCGAGGGCCATGCGCGACGCGATGGGCCGCGTCGATCTCGGATGCGACGACGCCGTCGATCTCGTGGGAACAGGCGGCGACGGGCGGCACACGATCAACATCTCCACCACTGCGGCGTTTGTCGCGGCGGGAGCGGGCGTGAAGATCGCCAAGCACGGCAATGTGGCGGCGACGTCGAAATGCGGCGCGGCCGACGTGCTGCGCGAGCTCGGCGTCGATCTCAGCCTCCCGCCCGACGGCGTCCGCAGGTGCTTCGACGAGACGGGGATGGCGTTTCTCTTCGCCCAGCGCTACCACCCGGGCATGCGCTTCGCTGCGAACGTGCGCAGGCAGCTCGGCTTCAAGACGCTTTTCAACCTGCTCGGGCCGATCACCAATCCCGCGGGCGTGAGCCGCCAGGCGATAGGCGTGTACGATCCAAAGCTCGTGCCGGTGGTCGCGGAGGCGCTCAAGGAGCTCGGCAGCGTGCGCGCGCTCGTCTTCTCCGGGACGGAGGGAATGGACGAAGTCGCGCCGGTCGGGTTCACCCTCGTGTCGGAGCTGAAGGACGGCAGCATCTCCACCGGGCTTTTCAACGCGGACGCGCTTGTCCACTGGGAAAATCGCGGAGTCGAGGACCTTGCAGGCGGAGACGCTGCCGAGAACGCCGCGGTCCTTCGCGGGATCCTCTCCGGCGAGATAGGCGGCGTCAGGCGCGATGCCGTTCTCGTCAACGCGGCCGCTGCGATCGTCGCAGGCGGGAAGGCGGATACGATGGAGGAGGGCTACAAACTTGCCTGCGGGTCGATTGACTCGAGGAGGGCGGCCGAAAAACTAAAGGAGTTCGTGAAATGCACTTCAAGGATGCACTGAAGAGGGATGGAGTAAACATCATCGCCGAGTTCAAGCGTGCGTCGCCGTCGCTTGGCGACATAGACGTCGCGGCCGATCCTGTCGCAAAGGCGAAGATATACGAGTCGGGCGGAGCGGCGGCGATGTCGGTCCTCTGCGATACCGCGCGATTCAAGGGCAGTGTCGAGGACCTGCGGCGCGTCGCCGCGTCAGGGGCGAAGATTCCGCTTCTCGCCAAGGACTTCATCTCGGAGAAGGCGCGTCTCCGCGAAGTGAAGGACGCGGGTGCGAGCGCGGCGCTTCTCATCGTCAGATACCTTGACGACGCGCAGCTTGCTGGGCTTCTCGCTGAAACGCGCAGCCTCGGGCTTGACGCGCTTGTCGAGACGCACAGCGAGGAGGAGATAAAGAGGGCGGTCGCAGTCGGCGCTGACATCATCGGCGTCAACTGCCGCGACCTTTCCAACTTCACGGTGGACGTGTCGATATCGGAGCGGCTCTTGAAGGCGATTCCGGACGGAATCGTCAAGGTCGCAGAGAGCGGCATCAAGACGAACGTCGACATCGCACGGCTTCGTGCCGCTGGCGCGAACGCGTTCCTGATCGGCACCACACTTATGAAGTCACAAGATCCAGAAGGGGCGTTGCGGAGCCTTCTTGAGTTGCCAACCCTGTAGGATATCAACCTTTCAACCTTTCAACCTTTCAACTTTTATGAACACGACGAAACATTATGGACCATACGGTGGACAGTACGTCGCCGAAACGCTGATGGGGCCGCTTAACGAACTTGCTGCGGCCTATCTCGAAGCGAAGGAGGACCCCGAGTTCCAGCGCGAATTCGCGGCTCTTCTCAAGGACTATGTCGGGCGCGAGTCGCCGATTACCGTCTGCAGGCGGTTGTCAGCGAAGCTCGGCGGCGCGACGATAGCCCTGAAGCGCGAGGACCTCAACCACACCGGCGCCCACAAGGTCAACAATACGATCGGCCAGGCGCTTTTAGCTAAGCGAATGGGCAAGAAGCGTCTCATCGCCGAGACGGGCGCGGGGATGCACGGCGTCGCTACGGCGACGGTCGCCGCGCTTCTCGGAATGCCCTGCGAGGTCTATATGGGCGCGATAGACGTGAAGCGCCAGGCGCCGAATGTCGAGCGCATGAAGATGCTCGGCGCGACAGTCCACGCAATTGAGGAGGGCAGCGCGACATTGAAGGACGCGATGAACGAAGCTCTCCGCGACTGGGTCACGAACTGCGACGACACTTTCTACGTAATCGGAACGGCAGCCGGTCCCTGTCCGTATCCGGAGATGGTGAAGGACTTCCAGTCCGTAATCGGACGCGAGGCGCGCCGCCAGTGCCTTGAGAAGTTCGGGCGTCTCCCCGACCAGGCGATCGCGTGCGTCGGCGGAGGGTCCAATGCCATCGGGCTCTTCGCCGGGTTCTTGGACGACGCGGGCGTAAAGCTCGTCGGCGTCGAGGCGGCTGGCAGGGGAATCGCGACGGGCGAGCACGCGGCGTCGATAAACGGCGGGCAGCTCGGCGTCCTGCACGGCGCGAAGACGATGCTGCTACAGACAGCCGATGGCAACGTAATTGACACGTATTCCGTCTCGGCGGGTCTTGACTACCCGGGCGTCGGTCCGGAGCACTGCTATCTCCACGACACGGGGCGCGCCGAATACTCGTCGATCACCGACGACGAGGCGATAGCCGCGTTCGACGACTTGTGCCGCTGCGAGGGCATCATCCCCGCGCTCGAGTCGAGCCACGCGCTCGCGGAGGCCATCAAGCGCGCTCCGTCGCTTCCCAAGGATACGATCCTTCTCGTGTGCCTTTCGGGGCGCGGCGACAAGGATCTCGAAAATATACTCGCATATAAAAGGTTGAAAAGTTGAAAGGTTGAAAAGTTAAAAAGTTGAAAGGCGAAAAGTTGGAACATACAGGACGAAAAATCATGAAACAGAGAATTACAGATTGCTTTGCAAGGGCCAAGTCCGAGGGACGCGGCGCTTTTGTCGCGTACATGACTATTGGCTATCCAACGCTTGAAAAGAGCGAAGCCGCCGTCGAGACGCTGATCTCCGAGGGCGCAGACATAATCGAGCTCGGCGTGCCGTTCTCCGACCCGTTTGCCGATGGCGCGCTGATACGCGCCGCCGCCTACGAGGCGCTGCGCCAGGGGGTGACGCTCCACGACGTCATCGCGCTCGCGAAGCGCGTTCGTTCGCGCCATCCAGAGACGGGGCTCGTCCTCTTTTCGTATTACAATCTTCTCTTCGCCAACGGTCTCGAGAAGTTCGCGGACGCGGCGGCAGACGCCGGAATAGACGCGGTGCTCGCGGTGGACCTGCCGCTTGAGGAGCGCGACGAGCTTCTGGCGGTCCTCAAGCCGCGCGGGATGTCATACGTTCCGCTGATCGCGCCAAACACGCCGATCGAGCGCGTGAAGGCGAGCGCGGAGGGACTTGAGAACACGTTCCTCTACGTCATCACCGTGAAGGGCATCACTGGCGCAAGGAAGGAGCTCCCGAAGGAGCTTTCCTCGCGGCTCGAGGAAGTCCGCGCTGCGGTAAATCTCCCGATTGCCGCGGGCTTCGGCATTTCCTCGAAGGAGCAGGCCGACGAGATATGCCGCCACGCGGACGGCTACATCATCGGCTCCGCGCTTGTCAGGAGATTCGGCGCTCAATCATGAAAATCAAGGTCTGCGGAACGAACGACGCCGTGTTCGCGGCGGAGGCGGTGCGCCTTGGGGTCGACTACCTCGGCTTCATCTTCGAGCCGTCGTCGCCGCGCTACGTGACGGTCGAGAAGGCGTCTGAAATCGTCTCGTCGCTCGATGCATCGCTTAGGCGCCGCGTCCGTCTCGTAGGCGTGTTCGTCCGCGAGACACCTGACGAAATTACCGAGACGATGCGCCGCACGGGGCTCGATGTCGTTCAGCTGCACCGCCGTGCAACCAAAGAGGACGTTGCCGCTCTCAAGACCGCTGGCTACGAGGTGTGGACTCTTGCCGGCGGCGCGGAGGGCGACGGCGTTCTTTTCGATTCGTCGCACGGCGATGGCGATACGGCGTTCAGGGACGGCAATTACAAGTCGATAGTTGCCGGTCGCATTGGTGTTGAGAACATCGCTGACGCGCTTGCGCTCAAGCCGGACATCATAGACGTGAACAGCTCGCTCGAAACCGCGCCGGGGGTCAAGAGCACAATCCTCCTCGCTGCGTTTCTTGCACGACTTCATTGACGCGCGGATTTTAGCATGGAGAACAGGAGATACAGGAGTTTTTGGAGGCGCCTTCGGCGCGGGGTCTGGGGTGCAACCCCAGTCTTCCTCCTGCCTCTCCTGTCCTACCTGCTAAAAACAAACATGCAAATCTAAAAACCTCCTTCCTCTCCTGCTTCTCCTGTACTCCATGCTAAAAACAAACTGCTAAAAACAAACTTGTAAATCCTCCTAAAAAACAAAACTCTCAAATGGTTGGCGAACCACAAAACACGCTAAGAATGAAAAACCTCGAACAGACTAGAAGAGAAATAGACAGGATAGACGAAGGGCTCGTGAAGCTCTTCCTTGAACGGCTTGCCGTGTCGCGCGACGTCGCGATGGCGAAGCTCGAGACCGGCGGGCCGGTGTCGGACCCTGCGCGCGAACGTGAAATTCTCACCCGTGTCTCGGAGGCCGCAGGCCCGGAGAACGAAAACGCGGCGCGTCTTTTCTTCACGACGCTTTTCTCGATTTCCAAGGCGCGGCAGCGCGGCATACTCAAGGGCGACTCTCCGCTTGTCCGCGAGATCAAGGGATCGATCGCCGCACACGTGAATCCTTTCCCGTCGCGCGCGTTCGTCGCGTGCTGCGGCACTGAGGGCTCCTACGCCCAGCAGGCGGCGACGCGTCTCGTGAAAGTGCCGACGATCATGTACTTCAACTCGTTCGAGAAGGTCTTCGAGTCGGTTGAGAAGGGGCTTTGCGCGTATGGCGTACTTCCCGTCGAGAATTCGGCGGCTGGCTCTGTCACGGCTGTCTACGACCTGATGCAGAAGCACAGCTTCCACATCGTGCGCGCCGTGCGGCTCAGGGTCGACCATGTTCTCCTGGCGCCGCCAGGAGTAAAGCTCTCAGACGTGCGCGAAGTCGCGAGTCACCCTCATGCGCTTGCGCAGTGCACGGCGTTCTTCAAGGCGCACCCCGAGATCAAGGCGGTTCCCGCCGCGAACACGGCGGTGGCGGCGAAGGAAATAGCGTCTTCCGGCAGGCGAGACGTCGCGGTGATCGCCTCTCGCCTCTGCGCCGAGCTGTACGGGCTTCAGGTCGTGGCGGAGAAGATACAGGACACCGTCAGCAACTATACGCGGTTCATCTGCATTTCGAAGGGGCTCGAGATATATCCTGATGCGAGCAAGATTTCGATAATGCTCTCGCTTCCGCATAGGCCCGGCTCGCTTGCGGAGATAATCTCGAAGTTCGCGGCAATAGACGTGAACCTCACCAAGCTCGAGTCGCGGCCCGTTCCCGGCGTCGACTTCGAGTTCCGCTTCATCTTCGACTTCGAGGCGTCGCCTTCCGACGGGTCGGTCCTCAGCCTTCTGTCGGAGCTTTCGCAGGACCCGGAGATTGAGCACTTCGCCTTCCTCGGCGCCTACGGCGAACGGTAACGTGGTTATGCGCGATCGCCGCCGATTTGGTATAATATATAAATTATGAAGCAGTATTCAGTAGGTCTCGTGGGCGTCGGTGCCGTCGGCACCGAGATGATCAAGGTTCTCAAGGATCGGAACTTCCCGATGAAGGGACAGGTCCAGGTCTTCGCGTCGCGCGAGCGCGACGAGCAGATACTCGGTGAGACATATCATGTCAAGAAGGCCGACGAAAACTCGTTCAACGGCCTCGACATCGTCCTCTTCGCGGGCAAGACGGACGTCGCGATCCAGCTCAAGGACGCCGTCGTCAAGGCCGGTGCGAAGATGATCGACAACTCCCGCGCGTTCCGCCAGGACCCGGAAGTCCCGCTCGTCGTTCCCCAGGTCAACGCCGAGGACCTCGACTGGAACAAGGGCGTCATCGCGAACCCGAACTGCACGACTGCGATCATGCTCGAGGCCGTCGCGCCGCTCCACAAAGCGAAGGGGCTGAAGCGCGTCGTCGCGGCGACCTACCAGGCGGCGTCCGGCGCAGGCCAGCCTGGACTCAACGAGCTTGAGGACCAGATTCGTGCCTACGCGAAGGACGAACCGCTCGAGGTCAAGGCGTTCCAGCACCAGTTGATGTACAACCTCATTCCCCACATCGACAAGTTCAACGAGGAGAACTGGTACACGCTCGAGGAGCTCAAGATGCTCAACGAGTCGCGCAAGATGCTTCACCATCCGACGCTGAAGCTTTCGTGCACGTGCGTGCGCGTCCCGATCGCGCGCGCCCACTCAGAGTCGCTGAACCTCGAGTTCGAGAACGACATCACGCCCGCCGAGGCGCGCGAGATACTCTCGAAGTGCGAAGGTGTCAGGGTCGTTGACGATCCGCTGAACGGCGGCTATCCGATGCCCCTCGACGCGACGGCGAAGTACGACGTTCTCGCGGGGCGCATCCGCCAGGACATTTCGCGCGACGACAAGAAGGGACTCGAGATGTTCGTTTCGGGCGACCAGCTTCTTCGCGGCGCGGCCTTGAATGCCGTCGAGATCGCGGAACACCTCGTCAAGCGCGGGCTCGTCTGATCGCATGGGCCGCTGGTACAAGTGGGCCGTCGTCGCGCTGCTTGGATGCGCGTACTTCTTCCACCAGGCCGACCGCGCGATCTTCGGCGTACTTGTACCGTACATCCAGTCTGATCTCTCGCTCACCGAGCGCCAGCTCGGACATGTCAACACTGTTCTCTTCCTCACGATCGCCGTCGTAACGTTCATCGCGGGCTTTATCGGCGACCGCTTCGACCGCAAGCGCATAATCACCTGTTCGCTCGTCTTCTGGTCGCTTAGCACGATGGGGATAGGCTTCGCCTCGTCGTTCCTCGCTGTCGTGATGCTTCGCTCCGTCGCGACAGGCGGCGGCGAGAGCTTCTACGGGCCGAGCGCAATGTCGCTCCTCGCCTCGCACCACCGAGAGACGCGTTCGCTCGCGTTTTCGATACACCAGGCGGCGCTGTACCTCGGGCTCATGTTGAGCGGAGTTCTCGCGCTTCGCGTCCTCGACTTGCTTGGGACGTGGCGCCGCGTCTTCGTCGCGTTCGGCGCGGCTGGGCTCATCCTTGGCGTCGTGTTCGTGTTCTTTCTGCACGACGGCATGCGGAATGGCAGTGGGGACGATGGGCGGGAGAAGGAGGGTGCACGGCTTTCCGAGTCGTTCAAGGCGTTCTTCTGCTGTCCCTCGGCGCTCTGCGCGACTGCCGGCTTCATCGCCATTTGCTGCGTAAACAACACCTACATTACGTGGGCTCCCAAGATGTTCCACGAGAGGTTCGGGATGGACGGCGCAACTGCCGGGGCGCACGCGATGTTCTACCACCACCTCGTCGCGTTCGCGGCGATTCTCGCTGGCGGCTGGGTGACGGATCGCTTCGTGTCGCGTTTCCCGCGCTTCCGGCTTGGCTTCCAGATATGCGCTCTCCTCCTTGGCGCGCCGGCGATTTTTCTCATCGGGCGGTGCGGCACATTTGCCGCGGCGATGGCTATGACGGCGGCGTACGGGCTTTTCCGCGGGCTTTTCGAGGTGAACACCCACGCGTCCGTCTTCGACGTGGTTCCTGCCCGCCACCGCGCGTCCGTTGTCGGGTTCATGCTGCTCCTTGCAATGGGAATCGGCGCTTTCTTCTCCGGCGAGCTGATGGGCTGGGTGTTCGAGACTTTCGGGGAACGTTCCTATTCCCTCGCGTTCGCCCTCATGGCCGGAACTTACGCGCTTGCCGCGCTTTTGATGGCCGTCTCGTTCTTCTTCACCTTCGCCCGCGACCGTATAGTTGAGTGAGGCGCCTGGCTTGTTGGCGGGACGGTGTTTTTTTTGTGCAATTTTAGTCACTTACCCCATTGACGGCGGGGTGCGATATTTAGTATACTATCTTTTCCAGCATTTCGTGGATGAACCACAAGGAATGCGGAAGAAAAGGAAAGAAAACAATGGAAGCATACGCTGTTCTCGAAACCGGCGGCAAGCAGGTGCTTGTCAAGGTCGGTGACAAGATCGAGATTGAAAAGCTCTCGGTCGAAGCGGGTCAGGATGCCGAGCTCACGACCGTTCTCGCGGTCAGCGACGGCACGACCCTCAAGGTCGGAAAGCCCTACGTCGAAGGCGCCAAGGTCGTTCTCTCGGTCGCAGGCGTCGTCAAGGACGACAAGGTCTACAACTTCAAGGCGAAGCGCAGGAAAGGCAGCCGCCGTCTCGTCGGCCACCGCCAGCAGCTCACCGTCGCAACCGTTAAGGCAATCGCGTAAGGAGGCAAGACAATGGCTACTTCTGCATCAGCCCGTAACGGACGCGACTCCAACCCGCAGTATCTCGGCGTCAAGGCGTATGACGGCCAGCTCCTCAAGGCCGGCTCCATCATCGTCCGCCAGCGCGGAACCAAGATTCACCCCGGTAAGAACGTCGGCCAGGGCCGCGACTTCACCCTCTTCGCCCTCAAGGACGGCAAGGTGAAGTTCGTCAAGGACGGCAAGGTCGTAACGATCGTCGAGGCCTAAGCCTCTTAAAAAGAAAGAAGGTTTGAGATGGGTACTGGTCGTACACTCCGCAAGGAATCCCACGTTCGTCCGTGCAAGACGCCGGCCGGCAAGGCCCGCAAGAGCAAGGCTCAGCGCGCGCGCCTCGTGAAGATGGGAATGGATCCCGAGACTGTCGCCAAGATGGGCACCGAGGACGTTCGCGTTCTCGTCCAGCGTCCGACGGTCGTCAAGAAGCTCGTCGCCAAGAAGGCGAAATAAGTTAGCTTCGTCCTAAGTTCGCTCCGCTGCGTTCGTTCTCTTCGATCGCCGCGGAGCGTTTCTTTTTTAAGGAAAGAACATCGTGACAAAAGTCTTCTGCAATATTGCGGACGGTCTGGTCGATCCGCTCTTTGAAGTGTTCGACAGTGGGGATTTCATTTTGTCCTCGTACCACGACATCGAAGAGTCGGACACGCAGATGCAGGTCTACCTCGCTGACCCCGCGCAAGCTGGCGAGGCGGCTCGTCGACTCCAGGAAGCGCTCGCGCTTGTCGGCTCCAACGCGCAAGTCGAGACCTCTGAAGTCCCTGATGAAGACTGGAAGCTTTCGTATCGCCGTCACTTCAAGATCGAACCAATCGGCCGTCGTCTCGTCACGGTTCCCACATGGGAGCTCGAGGGCTTTAAGGCATCGGGCGAATTCTCCGACAGGATTCCGCTTGTCCTCGATCCCGGAATGGCGTTCGGCACTGGCAAGCACGAGACGACTCGCGCCTGCCTCGAATACATCGACGAAATCGCGGAGAACGGGGGATTGGTAGGGGCGCCTCTCCGAGGCGACCGCACTTTGGGCTCTTTTTTGGACATGGGCAGCGGCAGCGGCATTCTCTCTATCGCCGCTGCGAAGCTTGGCTTTTCACCTGTCGCCGGTTTTGACATTGACGAGGACGCGGTCAATGCATCGCGCGAGAACGCAGCGCTGAATGGCGTTACCGTCGACTACCGTCTTTTTGCGCTCGGGAAGGGCGCGGTTACGCTTGACGAGTCGATCGAGGCGGCGAAGGGCGTTTATCCCGATCTCGCGCTTCAGGGGCGCGATGTCGGTTCGGGTGAGGCGCCGTTTGCTCCGGCCGATTTCGTCGTTGCGAACATCCTTGGACCTCTTCTGATCGCATTTGCCGACGAGATTGCGGGCTACGCGAAGAAGACGCTGATTGTCTCGGGGATTCTCGAGGAACTCTATCCGGAGGTCCTCGCGGCGTTTCAGTCGCGCGGCTTCAGGGAGATTTCCCGTAAGACGATCGGCGAGTGGACTACCGGCCACCTTTCGCGCTGACGTTGCGAGCAGCATATCGCCGTCGCTCTTTCAAGTAGCGCGGATTGCGCGATTATGGTATACTTCAAGAAGCAAGTAATGTTGATATGCGTCGCGTTATATAAATTTGAAGCCCTGCAAGCCAATGAAAATAGGATGTCATCTTAGCGCGTCGGGGGGCTATCTCGCCATGGGGCAGACGGCCGTCTCGATTGGCGCGAATGTATTTCAGTTCTTCACTCGCAATCCGCGCGGCGGCGCGGCGAAGCCGCTAGACAAGGGCGATGTCGCCGCTTTCCTCGATTTTGCCGCGGCGAACGGAATTGGCCCGATTCTCGCCCACGCGCCTTACACGCTGAACGCGGCAGGCGCCGAGCCGCGCGTAAGGGAGTTTGCCGAGGAGGTGATGTCAGACGACTTGGATCGCCTTGAACATACTCCGGGCGCGATGTACAACTTTCATCCTGGCAGCCATGTCGGGCAGGGCGCTGAAGAGGGAATCAACCTCATATCTGGAATGGTCTCGCGCATTCTCCTTCGCTGGCTCGATGCACACGGCGGGAAACTTCCCTCCACGACAATACTCCTCGAAACCATGTCCGGAAAGGGCAGCGAGGTCGGCAGGGATTTTGCCGAGATCCGCGCGATCATCGACGCAACAGAGTCAAAGCTCCCCGCACGAGGCGACATTATCGGAGTCTGCCTCGATACATGCCATATCTGGGACGGTGGCTACGACATTGTGAACGACCTTGACGGTGTGCTCGCGGAGTTTGACAGGATCGTCGGGCTTGAGCGTCTCAAGGCGATTCACCTCAACGACTCAATGAATGTCCTTGCGGCGCACAAGGACCGCCACGAGAAAATCGGCAAGGGGAAAATCGGGCTTGATGCGCTTATGCGCGTTGTGAACCATCCGAAGCTGAAGGATTTGCCGTTCTATCTTGAGACACCGTGCGACCTGCAGGGCTACCGCGATGAAATCGCGCTCATCAAGAAACTAAGGAGTGGTTCATGATTTCAACGGTCTATATTGCGAAGAACGTCTATGGCGGCGACGGACTCGGACGACTTGGTGACGGACGCGTTGTCTTCGTTCCAGGTGCATGGGCTGGCGAGCAGGTCAAGGCGGAGATCGTCGAGGAGAAGAAGCATTTCGTCAAGGCGCGTCTTGTCGAGGTCGTTGAAAAATCTCCCGACCGCGGCGAATGTGCCGCGGAGCGCGTTGTGCCCGGAATGGTCTACGCCAATCTCTCCTACGATGGGGAGCTTAAGGCGAAGGAGAGCCAGCTTAAGGAGTTCCTCGAACGCGCTCGCATTGAAGTGCCTGAATTCGTTTCTGCGAAGGGCGGCTCCGAGTTCAACTATCGCAACAAGGTCGTATACCACTTTGCGAAATACGGCAATGCCTGGCGCATTGGTTACCGCACCGAGCCGTCGCACGAAATCGTAGATGTCGCAGACGATCCTCTTGCGCGTCCTGAGATCAACGCGAAGCTCGGCGAGATACGTCGAGCCGTTACGACGCTGTTGACGACGGGCCCGATTCAGGTGCGCAAGGACACCGAGCGCAAGGGAAGCGTGACAGTTCGCTGGACGAAGAAGAGCGGCGTCAAGTGGTGGATAGGCGACGCTCCGAAGGACTTAGTTCTGAAGGAGACGACTTGCGGGCTCGACTTCGAAGTTCCCGCAGACGGGTTCTACCAGGTGAACACGGATGTCGGAGAGGAACTTGCCAAGGCGGTCGTGGCCGAATACAAGAAGGGCGCGGCTGAAGCGCCGGAAGTCCTTGACCTCTACTGCGGCGTCGGCGTTCTGGGGCTTTGCTGCAAGCCGCCACGGCTGACGGGCATAGAGTCCGGGCGTCAGGCGATAGAGTTTGCGAAGCGTAACGCCACCGCGCAAAAAGCGACGGACGCTCGGTTCTTTTCCGAGCAGGTCGGGCGCAACGTCGGCCGCATAAAGATTGGTCCGAAGACGACAGTGATCGTCGATCCGCCGCGAGGCGGGCTCGAGCCGAATGTCCCGAAGTGGCTTGCCGCGTCGAATGCGCCGCGCATCCTATATGTCTCGTGCGATCCTGCGACGATGACGCGCGACCTCAGGACGCTTTTGCGCTCCTACTCAGTCGAGTCGGTCCGCTGGTTCAACATGTTCCCGCGCACCGCCCGCTTCGAGACGCTCGTCACGCTAAGAAAATCGTAGGTTTCGGCATCAGCCCTTGAAGAAGCCCTTGAAGGCGCTGGCCATGTCGGGGCCCTCGGTTTCCCTGTCCTTGCTCGCCGCCTTGAATAGCTCCGCGCATTTCCCGCAGTTGGTGCAGTTGTCGGCGTTGGCGCAGTCCCGCACCTGGGGCCAAAGTGGCGATGCTCCAAGCGACTTGTTGTCGATGTACTTCGGGAACCGGTAGAAGGGGTCCATTATCTCGGCGAGATCGCCGTCGTATGAGCACGAGGCGTATGCGGCGATGATCTTGTCAGGATGTGGATGTCGCCTTGTCGCCAGCTTTACGACGCCGACGTATGGTTCATAGAGCGGCAAGTCTTCGGGACGAATCCATATTCCCCGCATGAACTCCTCGTATCCGCCGCGCTCGAACACCGTGCGGCACAGGAAATTCGTGAAGCCGAATTTCTCCGCTGCCGCGGACTGCCCGACGCGGTTGTGCCCATGCAAGTTGTTGTGAAAGGTGTGGAACGGGCAGTTGCGCAGGCACCCTGGATTTGCCTGCATGCCCATCATCTTTCCGTGCGCTTTCGCCCAGGCCGACATTTCCTTTATGTAGTCGAGCCGCCTATGCGCGTTGCGGCCTGCGTAGAACGAGTCGAACAGATCCTCGACATAGCCGAGCGCGCCGGTCGTGGCGATGTCCATGTTGATGCTGAACCTGATCTTCAGGGAAGGGAATCGGGTCCTGACCACTTTTGCGATAAACGGCGAGGTCGTGGTCAGGTGGTTTGGGAAGAGGCCCTTGGAATCCATCTCGTTCAGCTTCTCCGTCACGAGATCTGCCAGAGTCTCCGTCATCGAGATGTCGCCGTAGCAGTTTGCGTTGAAGATGGTGTCCAGCTCGATTCCATTCTCTTTTGCCCACCGCAGGTCTGCGACAATCCTTTCGCGGCGCTCGTCCGTCCAGACGTCCATCGGCCTTGAAGCGGTCACGCCCGGCCATGCGAAGAAGACCTCCTTGATCCTTTCTACGTATGGTGCGCAGACATCTTGGAACGGCTTGTTGTCGAACCATCCTACCGCAAGTTTTCGATTAGACATTGTGTATACCTCCAAAGTCTTTAACGCCGTGGTAGATAGCGGGGTTCATATGTCGCTTGGTCGGATTGAAGGGCTTTATTCAGGAACGACGAAAAGAAGGACGAGATTTGTTATGTTGAAGAGGGCGTGATTCAGCATTGGGCACCAGATGTGGTCGGTCTTCCTGTATAGCCAGCACTGCGCAAGACCGAATAAAAAGAGCGCGAGGAACGCCGCGTTCCATCCAATCAAGGCGAAGCCGCATCCTTTGATCAGAGAGACATAGTCGATGTAGTGTGCAAACGAGAACAAGGCCGAGGAGAAAACCGCAAGCGGGACAATCGCCGACATGGCGGTCAAGCCAAGACGCCTCGTCGGCATCCTGACGAGAAACCACCGAAAGATGAATTCCTCGGCGACCGGCATTACGATGATCACCTGCAACAGTCCGAGGCACAGCACTGAAAAGTTCTGGGCGGAGTCGAGCGCATGCGCGAACATGTTGCGGACTGCCTCGACCTGATGCTGGTCGGGGAGATCAATGCCGAAGAGCTTTGCGACGCCTTGCGTCAGAAAGCACAGGCCGATGGTCGCAGCTGCGATCACCGGCCATGCCTTGAGTGTGAACTTTAGCCTGTTCACGCCTTCTGCTCGACTTCTGAGCCAGTTCCGCGTATCTTGATGTGGAGCTCGCGGAGCTGCTGCTCTGTCACGTAGTTGGGCGCGCCCATGAGGAGGTCCTGCGCCTTCTGGTTCATCGGGAAGGCGATGATCTCGCGGATGTTGGGCGTGTCGGTGAGGAGCATGACCATGCGGTCAACGCCGGGGGCGATTCCGCCGTGCGGCGGTGCGCCGAACTGGAACGCGCGGTGGAGCGCGCCGAACTTCTTCACTACGTCGTCCTTCGTGTAGCCCGCGATCTCGAATGCCTTGTACATCACCTCGACCTGGTGGTTGCGGATCGCGCCCGAGGAGAGCTCGATGCCGTTGCAGACGACGTCGTACTGGTACGCCTCGATGGAAAGCGGGTCCTTGGTGTTAAGCGCCTCGAGTCCGCCCTGCGGCATCGAGAAGGGGTTGTGCGAGAAGATGATCTTGCCGGTCTCGGGGTCCTTCTCGAAGAACGGGAAGTCGACGATCCAGCAGAAGCGGTAGACGTTGTGCTCGCGGATATCGTTCGTCATGTGGTCCGCGATGTCGGTGCGCACCAGCCCCGAGAGGCGGTTGCACTCGTCGACGTCGGCGGCCATGAAGAAAAGCGCGTCGGTCGGCTCCATGCCGGAGATCTTCTTCATCTCCTCGAGCTGGTCGGCGGAGAGGAACTTCGCGATGGGTCCTTTAAGCTCGCCTTCCTTGGTCCAGCTGATGTAGCCGAGTCCCTTGCCGCCGTTCTCCTTGACGAACGCCTCGCGCTTGTCGAACCAAGTCCTGGTCTCAACGCCGACGATGCCCTTGACGAGAAGTCCCTTGACGAGACCGCCGTTTTTGACGCATGCCGCAAACGCCTTGAAGTCGGCCTTCGCGAAGAAGTCGGACATGTCGATCCACTTGAGCGGATTGCGGAGGTCGGGCTTGTCGGAGCCGTACGTCATCATCGCGTCGCGGTACTTGATACGCGGCCACGGCGCCTCGGTGCACTCCCAGGTCGAGAACTTCTTGAAGGTCTTCCCGACGACATCCTCGACGACGGCGAAGATCTCGTCCTGCGTCGCGTAGGACATCTCGATGTCCATCTGGTAGAACTCGCCGGGGCTGCGGTCGGCGCGCGCGGCCTCGTCGCGGAAGCACGGCGCAATCTGGAAATACTTGTCGAAGCCCGAGACCATCAGGAGCTGCTTGAACATCTGCGGCGCCTGCGGAAGGGCGTAGAACATGCCGCGGTGGATGCGGCTCGGCACGAGGTAGTCGCGCGCGCCTTCGGGCGACGAGGCCGTGAGGATCGGCGTCTGGAACTCGTGGAATCCCTTTTCCCACATCTGCTCGCGAAGGAAGCGGATGACTTCCGAACGGAGAATGATGTTCTTGTGGAGCTTCTCGCGGCGAAGGTCGAGGAAGCGGTACTGGAGTCGGACATCCTCGCTCTCGTCGGCTTTCTCGTCGGGAATGTAGAGAGGCGTCACCTGCGAGGCCGACTCCATCACGAGCTCGTTCGCCTCGATTTCGATTTCGCCAGTGGGAAGCTCGGGGTTGATCGTGTCGGGAGTCCTGAGCTTCACCTCGCCCGTCACGGTGATGACCGATTCAAGGTGAGCCTTTTCAACGAGACCGAAGAAGCTACGAGAGGGGTGCACGACGATCTGCGTGAGGCCGTAGTGGTCGCGGAGGTCCACGAAGAGGATTCCGCCGTGGTCACGGAGGCGGAACATCCAGCCGGAAAGTCTGACAGTCTTGCCCGCGTCGGAGGCGCGGAGCTCGTTGCATGTGTGTGTACGATAGGGATGCATCAATTTTCTCCTGAAAAATTGCCGTATTATACCATAAATCGGCGCATCGTGCCGAGACGGCTACGCAATTTTTCGGAGCGAAGGCCCGTTTTGACAATGCATTGATACAGGCAGTGCAAAATATGGTATAATTCACGTCATCAGCAAGTGGCATGGTAGAATGGATCTGGCACCCGGACAGTTGATCGGAACTTATCGAATCATTCGCCTTCTCGGTCAAGGCGGAATGGGTGCCGTTTACGAGGTCGAGCACACGCAGCTCGGCGTTCACTACGCGCTGAAGACCTTCACGCTTGAGGACGGGCACGTCGATCTGCTGAAAAACAAGTTCCTGACCGAAGGAAAAGTACTTGCGCGCCTTCATGACCCGCATCTCGTGCGGGTCTTCGACCTCAACTTCGACGAAGCGACTGGCATGCCGTATTTCGTGATGGATCTTGTTTTGTCCGAGGACGGCAGCCCGCGCACGCTCTTGGACGTCAAGACGGAGGAACTCGACGAGGACTGTGTCTTTGAATGGTTCGCG
This sequence comes from Kiritimatiellia bacterium, assembly GCA_045536845.1. GTDB lineage: Bacteria > Verrucomicrobiota > Kiritimatiellia > RFP12 > UBA1067 > UBA1067. The sequence continues at coordinate 21,856 of JAZSOG010000036.1, forward strand.
GATCTTGCCTCCGCCATCGACTACATTCACGCGCAGGGCATCGTCCATCGCGATGTCAAGCTGGGTAATGTCCTCCTTTCTTCGGATGGGCATGTCGTTCTTTCTGATTTCGGCATTTCACGCATTTTCTCGGAACGTCTTCGCTCCGACGTCAATGCCGTCAACACAATGGTGTCGGAGGCTGTGACGGGCGCTCGCCTCGTGATGGGGACGCAGGGCTATATGGCGCCCGAAGTCGTCTGGGGCGGAGAGGCGACGCCTGCGTCGGACTCGTATTCGCTGGGTGTCATGTTCGTCTATTTGCTGACGGGAATCTGGTATACGCCTGCTTCCAAGGTGCTTAAGTTGCTGGAGGCGCTTGAATATCGTTGGATCGACGTTCTGCCGCGCCTCCTGTCCGTAAATCCGGCGGAGCGTCCGACGAATCTCTCGGAACTCGTCGAAACGTTGCGGAGCGCTTCTGTCGCCGAGCCGGAGAAGGCGGAGGAGCCGTCGCGTCGGAAGCGCCGCGGTCTTTTCGCGCTTGGGGGGGCTGCCGCTGTCGTTGTTGCAGCTATCGGTTATTTTGTGTTCTCCCAACGATCTGCAACTGCCGCAATCGATGACTTTGACGCGGCGTTCAGCGCCAGCGGCATTTACGAGGGGGCTCGGAGGTGAGTTTCTTTCCTCCGACGTCTATGACCTTGCTTCAGAAACTGGCCGTCGAGGTGACGGGCGGGAATGAGGCTTCGTGGGTGCGCTTCTTCAATCTCTATACACCGGCCATTCGCCGGTTTGTGGAGTGGAACGACCATGTACACGACCCGGACGATGTCGTTCAGGAGGTATACCTCAAGCTTGTCGAGATTATTCGTTCGGGGAAGTACGATGCCGACAAGGCGCGGTTTCGGACTTTTCTCTCGCTCCTGATACGCCGTCAGCTGATTACGCTCTACCGTCAGGACCAGGCGCGGCATGCCGCTGACCGCTGCTCGATCGACGATTTGACGGAAGAATTATCCGTTCCTTCTGAACAACAGGACCATGTCGACCTGAGCTGGGCTAAGGCAAAGCACGAGGCTGCGGTCGAACATGTCCTCACAAAAGTGGCGATGAAGCAGCAGTCGCGCGAGATTTACCGCGCTTATGTGCTTGAAAATCGCCCAGTAGACGAGGTTTCTGCGGCTTTCGGCGTTACGCCAGAGATCATCTACAAGGTCAAGAACCGTGTAAACAAGATGATCGAAGCGGTCGAAATGGAATACGCAGAATAAAATCTTGTTTTTCTCGCGGGAGATTTGTCCGCGCCGTGCGTATAGTGCTTGTGAACGCAACAATCGTTCACAAGGAGAAAACAATGAAAATGACAGTGATATCCATTACGAAATCTTGGTTTTGCGCTACGGGGGTAGCCATAATCGCAAGTTATTGCATCCTTACCCATAATGGCACGGTAAACGGCAAAAGCAAGGCAGAACAAGTAGCTTCCCGCATTTGCAAGGATGGGACAACCTCTGAGTACAAGTCCAAGAACAGGCATTCGTCAGCCGTCAAGAAGACGACAAAGGCGAAGGTTGAGAAGGAGATCAAGATTCCGAAATATGTTCCGAATCCGATTTACACTCCGTTCACGAACGCGGTGAACAAGCTGACGGAAGAGATGGCCGGCATCGCGAAAGGCGGAGAAGTACGGCTCAAAAATGGTTTTTCCCTGCTGAACAAGAACGGCAAGCCGACCATCGTTTTTCGCGAGGCATACACGAATGTCTGCGTTGGCGGCGTGGCAATGGGCGATGTGTTCAAGGGTGGCAACTTTCTGGTTCGTCGGACAAAGATCGACGACACGGATCAAGAAATGATTGACGAAGTCTCTCTCTGTGGGTACAAGCGCCTTGACGAGCCGGAGTTCTACTGCACGGAAGTTACATATTCGGTGCTTCCCTCGACTAAGCAGGTTGTCTCCATTCGTATGACTGGTGACCTCAGCGTCAGAAAGACGTCCAATGCGGACAGGATGATCAGGGAGATCAAACAGTGGATGAAGGAGGATTACGGTGCGGTCGATCTGCACGTTGATGTTCCGGACCGGATGATCGCCCTTAAGAAGTTCAAGATCGGGAAGGGGATGTATGCGGAAGTCGCGGTCACATGGAAGAAACAGCGTATGTCCGATGGAAGCGATGCTCGTATCGAAATCAATTTTACGACGAGCGAACTGGAAGAGGACAGCTTGTTTGAGCACCAGGCGCTGGGTGCGGCGGCGGACGAGGCACGAGTCGACGAGCTCAACAAGTCCGGCGTCAACTACTTCACCGTTCGCCCCAAGGTCAAGGAGGACGATGTCAAGCGGAAGGTGGTGCGCTAATGCTGAATGTCCATGTGCCTAAGTTGCGACTTCGCCACATTATTTGGTACAATATTTGCATCAAAGGTTAATTCATAATAATGCAGGGAGGGTCAAAATATGAAAAAGATGATGACTATTGCATTCGCGCTGGCTGCATTTGCCGTGCTTGCAATGCCTACCAAGGAGGATATGGCGGAGGCGCAGTCTATCGTGAATGAGTTGATGAAGGATCATGTCGACGCGAACAAGAAAGGGAAAGAGTCCAATGTTGCGGTTGGCGATGCTGCAATGGCGCTTGCCAAAGACGCGCAGGGCGAGGCGGCTAAGTTACTTCTTCTCAAGGGCGCGGTTACGTATTATGCTCGCGGCAAGGAGTATGAAAAGGCGGCGGGGGTTGTAGAGGCTATCATGTCCGAGATCGAAGGTGTGACGCCGACAGAGCTTGACGGCATAGTTAAGAAAGCGACCACAGGCGTCCCCGAGAAAAAGGCGCCGAGACTTTTTGCCATCAAAAAGGCGGTTGCAAGTCGGGTAAGGGCCGAGGCGGCGCTGCATGATCTTGACACCAAGCTGAAGGCCGCGCCTAATGACGTTGTTCTTAGGCGCAGGCGCGCGGAACTCCTGGCTGTCAAAGGAGACTGGGAAAAGGCGCTCGAAGAGTTTGCCGCGCTTGGTGGCGCTGTCGGCAAGAAAGCCAAGGAGGAATTGGACGGCAATGTGGCAGATGCTGCGGATTTCTGGTGGGATTATTCGCCCGCCGATCCTACTGCGGGGGATTCCATCAAGGAACACGCGGCAACGCTTTACCGACGTGCGCTCGCGAACGGCGAACTTGAAGGGCTTAAGAGAAATCTCGCTGAAAAGCGTGCCGCCGAATTCGAGCCCGTTCTATCTGCCAATGAGGAGTGCGATACGTTGGCAGCGCAGATGGCGGTGAAGGAGCGAAAGGAGAAGGGTCTGTACATGGTCGTCGATTTGTCGAAAATCGGTAAAAAGGCAATTACCTATCTTGACGGCGTGCCGAAGGGCGGATGGAGTGACGAGTTCAGGACAAAAAAGATTGCCTTGCGCAAGATTGCCCCCGGGTCGTTCGAGTATATGCCGGGCAAGTCCTTCAAAATAACCAAGCCGTTCTACATCGGCGTCTTCGAGATTACGCAGAAGCAGTACGAGATGGTGATGAAAGATAATCCGTCCGATTCCAAGGGCGATATGAGGCCTGTGGAAACAGTGAGCTACATCGACATTCGCGGGCCAAAGAAGGGGCTGGACTGGCCTAAGGACGGCGCGGTTGACAACAACTCGTACCTCGGCAAGCTTCGCCAGAAAGTCGGAATAGACTTCGACCTGCCGACCGAGGTTCAGTGGGAATACGCTTGTCGCGCAGGAACAAAAGGTGGTTTCAATGTTGATGGTGTCGAAATGGTCAAGCTAGGCAAATGCAGAGATAACGGTGGGGTGTCCGACAAACACGTGAAGGTTGGCAGTTTCATGCCAAATGCTTGGGGTCTTTATGATATGCACGGCAACGTCTGGGAGAGATGCTTAGACCGAGGTGCAGACGAGCCTGATGGCAGATTCGTGTTTTTTGGCTGGGACTCCGAGCCTAAAGAGACAGATACGGACCCGAGGGGGATGGCCACAGGGTCGTCGCGTGTTGTTCGAGGCGGGGGTTTGTGTCAACCGCCCAGCCTGTGCAGATCTTCCGCTCGTTGTCGTGTCGGTGTCGGCGACCGTGGTACCGACGTTGGCTTCCGCCTTGTTTGCCCAGCAGAAACTGCGAAGTGAGGTGCGAGCGGTAAGAGTGCCGCGAATCACCATTGGTCTCTTCAAGTTGACGGTCGGTTGCCGTGGAGCGGCGGCATCGGTACTTGCCTCGCTTGCACGCCATCTCGCCTGCACCATCGAGGACCTTATGGAATGAGACAATGGAAGGCCAGCTGAAAAAATTTTGATTTCCTGCGGGAGATTTGTCTGCGCTGTGCGTATAGTGCTTGTGAACGCAACAAGCGTTCGCAAGAAACAAACAACGTCACAAGGAGACAAACCATGAAGACAAAGTTGATGATGATAGGTGCGCTGGCAACAGTCTGTGCAGCTCATGAGCTGGCGGCGATGCCGACAGCGGAAGAGACGAAGCGGGCGGAGCCAGTCGTTCAAAAGCTGCTGGCATCCGAGCGGGCGGCGCTCAAGTCCGGCAAGAAGTCGCGTTCCGAGGTCGCGGTCGCGGCGTTGAAGCGTGCTGCCGACGCCAAGACCGAGGCGGAGAAACTGCTCCTGATGAAGGGTGCGTTTGCCCTTTATGTGCAGGACGGCAATCTTGAAAAAGCCGCAGAGACGATGAATGCGATCAAGAAGGCGATTCCTGACCTTCCACAGGAAAGCGTCAAGAACATGATAGAGATGGCGCTCATCGGAGTCCCCAAGAAGGAGGATGGCTCACTTCTTTACAAGCTCCTCGACGAAGCGAAGGCTGGAACGCAGAATCGCTCTGAAATCTCAGAGGGGAAGACGTCCTTTGGCGGATACACATGGTCGTATCGAGTGGACGATGGTGGGGCTGCGATTGTCGCAGAGAAAGACGGGAAGTTTTCCTGTGCCGTTTCGCCAGCGCCGACAAGGGATCTCAAGATTCCCGCGGCATTGGGTGGCGTAAAGGTGACGCGCATTGGGCGGGATGCGTTTAGAAATTGCAAGGAACTGACGTCGGTGACGATTCCGGAGGGTGTGACTCATCTTGAATGGCATGCTTTTGATGCTTGCTCTGGCCTTGAGTCGGTATCGCTCCCCTCGAGCCTGAGGAGCATCAGTTTTGCTGCCTTTGGCGGGTGCTCGGCGCTGAAGTCGGTGACAATCCCGAATGGCGTCAAGAGTATAGGACCTGATGCTTTTAATGGGTGCCGCGCAATCAAGTCGGTCGTGATACCTGAGAGCGTGACGCGCATTGGCGATCGTGCGTTTTGCGGCTGCCGAGAACTCGAGTCGGTGGCGATTCCAGCCGGGGTGGCAAGCATAGGCAAGGGAGTGTTCGGCGGCTGCAACGCATTGAAGCTAATCAATGTCGATTCCGGGAATCAGGCGTATATTGTGGTTGACGGTGTTCTTTACACGAAGGATCGGTCCGAATTGGTGATGTACCCCAATCCTCCGGCGACTGTGGTAATACCGGAGGACGTGACGAGCATCAGGGCATGGGCGTTCACGGGGGGCCGCGGGATGACTTCGGTGACGATCCCGGAGAGTGTGACGAACATTGGGGAAATTGCGTTTATCGGGTGTGATGGACTTAAGTCGATAACGATTCCGTCGCGTGTAAAGAGCATGGGTGAGCATGTGTTTGAGCGGTGCAGCGAGCTGACCGAGGTGAAGATGCTTGGCGAGCGCCCTGAAGCGCCTGAAAACTTGTTCCCGGGCTGCGGCAAGCTCAAGGCAATCCACGTCCCGGCGAATGCGAAGAGCTGGGCGGGAATGAAGGACTGGTTCGGAATCCCGCTGGTCTTTGACGCGAAATAGCGGCGAATCGTCCGCAGTTGCGGAACAAGGCCAAAACCTGAAACCGCCGCGCCCGTTGTGGGCGCGGCGGTTTTAGGTACCTTGTGTGCAGAAATGCGAAAGGCGATAGGAAGCGGGAGGACTTGCGTGGAAGACTACGCAATTGCGAGCATCGCCTCGATCGCCCGGCGGGCGCGGGTTGCGATGTCTTCCGGCACCGTGACGCGCGTTTTCATCTCGCGCAGGGCTTCTGCGAGGTTTTCGAGCGTCGTCTTTTTCATGTTCGGGCAGACGAGCCGGTCGTTTACTGGATAGAAAGTCTTCTCGGGGTTTTCGGCCCTAAGACGGTGGAGGATGCCGACTTCAGTGCCAACGACGATTTCCTTCGCGGAGGATTCGCGGGCGAACTTGCACATGCCGCCAGTGGAGAGCCTTTCGTCCGCCGCGTCGCGCACGTCGCGTGCACATTCAGGGTGGACCATCACAGGGGCGCCTGGATGCGCGGCCTTTGCGTCGGCTATCGACTTCGCCGTAAGCGCGGCGTGAGTTGGGCAGTAGCCGGGCCAGAGGATGTACTTTCTCCCGAGAAGCCCCATTATGTGCGAGCCGAGATGCTGATCGGGGACGAAGATTATCTCATCGTCCGGTGCGAAGGTCGCCATTACCCGCTCGGCGTTGCCCGAGGTGACGCAGATGTCGCACTCGGCCTTGACCTCGGCTGTCGAGTTCACATAGCAGACGGCTTTTGCGCCAGGATGCTTCGCCTTGAGCTCACGAAGTTGCGCTCCTGTTATCATGTCTGCCATGGGGCAGCCGGCCGTCGGGTCGGGAATTAGGACGGTCTTCTCTGGATTCAGTATTGCCGCGGTCTCGGCCATGAAGTAGACTCCGCAGAAAACTATCACATCGGCGTCGACCTGCGTCGCCCTGCGCGCGAGCTCGAGCGAGTCGCCAGTGAAGTCTGCGGCGTCCTGTACTTCTGCGCGGCAGTAGTTGTGCGCGAGTATTACCGCGTTGCGGCTTTTCTTGAGGCTTTCTATCTCTTCGTTCATTGAACTAATATTATACCAAAATTGCCTTCACATATGGCTTCATGTCATCGGGGATTGGCGCCTCGAAGGAAAGCTTTTCGCTCTTGGTCGGATGCCACAGCGTAAGTTTCCACGCGTGGAGCATCTGCCTCGTGGGCGGCGGTTCGAGGCGCTTGTCGAGAGCGGATTTCCCGTAGGTTCGATCTCCGACGACAGGACAGCCAAGAGAGGCCATGTGAACGCGAATCTGGTGCGTGCGCCCCGTTTCGATCCGACAGACGACTGTTGAAGTGTTTGCAGTCTTGCTTCCAGACGACGATGTGACCTGCCAGTTTGTTATGGCGACCTTGCCGTTCTTCTCGACGATTGCCATTCGCTTGCGGTCTACAGGGTGTCGCCCGATGAGGCTCTCGATTCTGCCTGCGTCGAGACGCGGGCGGCCATGGACTATTGCAAGATATGTCTTCTCGATGTTTGCGTGCGACGCGAACGCCTTGGTGAGTCCTTCCATCGCCTTTTGCGACTTCGCCACAACTATGAGCCCCGAAGTGTCCTGGTCGAGCCGGTGGACGATTCCAGGGCGCGCAACGCCGCCGATTCCGGCGAGAGCAGGGCAGTGGTGGAGAAGGGCATTTACGAGCGTTCCGGAGAAATGCCCTGGCGCAGGATGAACGACCATTCCTGGCGCTTTGTTGATGACGATCATGTCGTCGTCTTCGAAAACGACGTCGAGTGGAATGTCCTCTGGCTCGGGGATGGCAGGAACCGGCGGAGGAATTTCTACTTCGATCTCGTCGGAATCGGAGACTTTCATTCCCGCCTTGTTTGCGATTGCGCCGTTTACCGTTACATGCCCGGATTTGACAAGACCCTCTATTCGCGACCGAGAGAAGTCGGGAAAGAGTTCAAGTATTTTTTTGTCGAGGCGCTGCATGGACGATAGTATATCATATTAGAAGGGCGGTGGCCGAAGGCTCATGGAACCTCGGCGAATACGCCGTATCCATTCGCTCGGACCTTCGCTCCACCGCCAACTTCGCCGCGCCGCCCGATGAATAAAGGGAGAAGGAACTCCGAGCGTTAGGGCTCCCGCTACCGCTCCGCAGCTTCACGATGTCCCAACGGCAATTCAGTGCGTCGAATTGTCTTCTTGAGCTGCCTTCGGCAGGGTTGGAAGACATAACAACCAATCCCTGCGCGCCAGAGGAGGTCTGGAGGAGACCTCCTCCAGCTCAAAGCCGACATGCGTTGCTCAGCGAGACGCGAATGAAGGGTGCGACGCAAATGTAATTCTGCGGAGCGGTAGCGAGAGCCCTGCTGATCGGAGTTAAATTCGGCGGCGCGGCGAAGGCGAAGGCCACGGCGGCGGGCAGAATATGGTATAATTTCAACTCATGCGCGACAAAAGCGGAATAGAGTGCCTGCGGAAGGCGATCTTTTTGTACGGCGCGCCTGCGAGCGGAAAGTCTACGCTCGGCAAGGCGCTGGCCGAGCGGCTTGGCGCTGGCTTTGTCGACCTTGACGAGCGCATTGTCGCTGAAGCGGGCATGTCGATCCCCGAGATCTTCAAGACTCGCGGCGAGGCGGCTTTCCGAGATCTGGAGAGCAAGGTCTTGTGGGAAGTAGTCTCCGAGCCTAAGGTCGTTTCGCTCGGTGGCGGAACTCTTCTGCGCGACGAAAATAGAGCGCTTTGCGAAGAGAGCGGCACCATTTTCTGCATCGATACTCCATCAGACGAAGAACTCGCACTTCGTATCGGCGCGGCGCCTGGGTCGCGGCCGCTCGGCGACAAGGCCAAGGAACGCGCCGCGCATTACGCGTCTTTCCCAAACCGCGTCGCCGCGTTCTTCGACGCGCAGTCGTCGCTCGTCGTAGTCGGCCGTGGCATCGCGCCAGCAATTCTCGCGAGGCGCAACATAGTTGCTGACGAGACGGTCTCTCGGCTCTGGGCCGGTCGGCTTGGTGTCTCGCCTTTTGCGACCATTCCATCGGGAGAGGAGCACAAGACTCCTGCGACTGTCGCGAGCCTCTGGCATGCGTTCGCAGAAAAGGGGCTTGGCCGCAAGGACACAGTTGTTGCGCTTGGCGGCGGCGTAACAGGCGATTTGACCGGCTTCGCCGCAGCTACTTGGATGCGCGGCATTTCCTGGATCAATGTTCCGACTACGCTTCTTTCGATGGTTGATGCGTCGACTGGCGGAAAGACAGGATGCGATCTTCCCGAGGGCAAGAACCTCGCGGGCGCTTTCCATTTCCCTCGGCTTGTCGTGATCGATACCGACTTCCTCGAGACTCTTTCGCCGAAGCTCATCTCCGACGGTCGCGCCGAGATGATCAAGCATGAGGCGATAGGGGAGAAGGGGGCAGGAGTCAGGAGTCAGGAGTCAGGAGTCAGGAGTCGTAACCGCCCCTTGCGGGTGGGCGCGACCCTTGGGGAAGCGACCGAGCCGAGCGGAGCGAGTGCCGAGGAGTCAGGGGTTAGTGCGAAGGAGATTGCCGAGAATCTGATGGTGAAGGTCGGGATCGTGCGCGAAGATCCGCTTGAGACGCTTGGCCGCAGAATTCTCCTCAACTGCGGACATACGGTCGCCCATGCGATCGAAAAGGCGACTGGCTACCGCGTCTCGCATGGCGAGGCGGTCGCGATCGGATGCGTCGAGGAGGCGAAGATCGCCGTTCGCCGTGGCCTTGCCCCGGCATCATGGCCTGAAGAATTTGCCGCGCGCTTCGCCGCTGCGAATCTTCCGACTTCGCTCCCAGCCGGGCTTTCGCTTGACGGGCTTGTGCCACTGATGCGCGGCGACAAGAAACGAGAGGGCGGTGCTGTGACGTTCGCCTTGCCGTGCGGCTGGGGCGACGTGCGCGGAGTTAAGATAGATCTTTCGAAGGAGAGTCTTTGATGGCCACGATTCAACCCGGCAAACGTACCGGCTCAGTCACGATACCACGCTCAAAGTCGCACGAACATAGGCTTCTCGTCGCTGACTTCCTTGCCGGCGACTATTCCCGCCTTGCGCCCGCCGAGGGCGACAGCGAAGATATCATTGCCACAAAACGGTGCCTCGAGGCGCTGAAGGGCGATAGCCAGCTTGCCATTCTCGATTGCGGTGAAAGCGGCTCTACGCGGCGCTTCCTCGCTCCTGTCGCCGCCGCGCTTGGCAAGTCGGTGACGTTCCTCACGCGCGGGCGTCTTTCGGAACGGCCGCAGCTCGACTACTCCGATCTCAAGAGCGGGCTCCACGAACTCGCCGGCGACATTTCGTCGCAGTTCGTTACCGGACTTCTCTTTGCACTTCCTCTTCTCGAGGGAGATTCGCAGATACGCTTCAAGACTCCGCTCGAGTCGCGCGGCTATGTCGACATGACTCTCCGCGTCCTTTCCGGCGCAGGTATCTACGTCGCTGTCAGGGACGACGGTTTTGATGTTCCGGGCGGGCAGAAATACATTCCCCAGCCCGACGCCAAGGTCGAGCTCGACTGGTCTGGCGCGGCGTTCTGGTACGCGATGAATTCAATGGGCAGCCTCGTCATGTTCGAGAAGCCCGACGCACATTCCTCGCAGCCCGACCGCGCCATAGTCGAGCTTGCGCCCAGGATCGCGTCGGCATGGAAGGGCGAGACTGTCGATGTCAGCGTCTCGGGGTGCCCAGACCTCTTTCCGGCCCTTGCCGTGCTCGCGGGCGCGTCCGCGGGCGTGACGCGCTTCTCTGGAACGCGCCGCCTGAAACTCAAGGAGTCGGACCGCGTGTCTGCGATGGCTGACGTCTTGAAGCGCTTTGGCGTCGATACAGAGGTGGGTGACGATTCGTTCCTCGTCAAAGGCGAGGGCGGCAAGTTCGACGGCGGCGAGTTCCATGCGTTCGACGACCATCGAATCGCCATGGCGATCGCTGTCGGCGCGACGATTGCGGACGGTCCTGTCGAGATCGACAACACCGAATGTGCCGCGAAGTCCTACCCTGGGTTCTTCGATGAGTTCGCCCGCCTGAGGAACATCTGAATTTTTCTTAAATTTCACCCTTGCGCCGCGCGGTGAAATTATGTATCATTCCACCACAACACCAAAGCTTGTACTAAGGGAGGCATACCTGAATTGAGCAACGATTTTCTCGTCTTCGATCATGTAACGAAGCGGTTTGGCGCGTTGACGGCGGTCAACGATGTCTCTTTTTCGGTAAACAAGGGCGAGTTCTTCTCGCTGCTTGGGCCTTCGGGATGCGGCAAGACGACGCTCCTTAGGATGCTCGGCGGTTTCGAGAAGCCAGATTCAGGTCGCATCTTCCTTGAGGGCAAGGACATAACGGGCCTCGCCCCCAACGAGCGGCGCGTCCACACGGTGTTCCAGAACTACGCGCTCTTCCCCACGATGACGATCTGGGACAACATCGCGTTTTCCCTGCGGCTTGCAAAGCTCCCGAAGAAGGAAATCGAGGAGAAAGTCGACGCGATACTCGACATGATCCAGATGAGCGAGCACGCGTGGAAGTACCCGAACCAGCTCTCAGGCGGCCAGAAGCAGCGCGTCGCGATAGCGCGCGCCCTCGTCGACCGTCCGAAGGTGCTGCTCCTTGACGAGCCGCTCGCCGCGCTCGACCTGAAGCTTCGCCAGCACATGCTCCTTGAGCTCGACACGATCCACGATCAGGTCGGCATCACGTTCATGTACGTCACGCACGACCAGGGCGAGGCGATGTCGCTTTCCGACCGCATCGCGGTCATCAACCGCGGCACGATCGAACAGCTCGACGGTCCCGCGAAGATATACGAGGCGCCCGCGTCGCGTTTCGTCGCCTCGTTCATCGGCGACACCAACTTTTTCTCCGGCGAAATCGTCGCGACGGAAGGCGACTACTGCACGATCCGACCCGAGGGGTTCCCGGACATCCGCGCCTACAACGACAAGCAGCTTAAGGTCGGCCAGAAGGTCGATCTCTCCGTACGCCCCGAGAAGATCCGCGTGACGCTCGCACCGCCTCCGCCAGAGAAGGGCGCGTCGATCAATGTCTATCCCTCCACCGTGCAGGACATTGTCTACCAGGGCGTATACACCAAGTATTGGATCAAGAGCTCCGACCTGCGCATCGCGGCCCTCAAGCCGCATTCGCGCTTCCTTCTCGACCAGGAGCCGATTACTTGGAACGACAAGGTCTTCGTCTGGTGGCATCCTGACGACGGTTACATGGTGGAAGCGCAGCAATGAACAGTCCGCTTCGCACACGCAGAGCCGAATGGCTCGTAACCGCGCCGTCGTTCCTCTGGCTTGCGCTCTTTTTCGCGGTGCCGGCTGTAATCGTTCTCGCGTTCACCTTCCACGGGCACGACATCTCGGGCGGCGTCGGTGAGTGGTCGCTTTCGACGTGGCGCGAACTTGTCGATCCAGACTATCCGACGATTATCTGGAACACGATTCGTATCTCCGTCGAAGTCACGATCTGGTCAATTGTCCTCGCCGTTCCCTGCGCCTACGCGATAGCCCGAATGAACAGCCGCTGGCGCGCAATCGTCGCGGGCTCCATAATGCTTCCGTTCTGGACGAGTTTCGTCGTCCGCGTCTTTGCGTGGAAGACAATGCTTCATCCCGACGGCTGGCTTCAGGCGTGCTACAACTTCCTCTCGATCAGCGGCGAGCAGTCGACAATTCTTGACTCCGAGACTGCGGTAGTGCTCGTGTCGGTTTATTCGTTCCTTCCGTTCGCGATTATGCCGATCTACACTGCGGCCGAGAAGTTCGACTTCTCGCTCCTCGAGGCGGCGCGCGACCTTGGGGCAAAGAACTTCTATGCGTTCCGCAAGATATTCCTCCCCGGGATCAGGCAGGGACTCGTTTCTGCCGTCCTCATGGTGTTCATCCCGGCGATTGGCTCGTATGTCATCCCCCAGATGCTCGGCGGCACGAACTGCGTCCTAATCGGCAACAAGATATTCATGCGTGCGATCCAGAACCGCAACATCCCGCATGCGTCGGCGCTCGCTACTGTAATGGCGGTCAGTGTCCTCATTCCGATAGGGCTTTCGATGTGGTGGAAGAAGCGGCAGGACATGCGCGACCGCCAGCGCCTTGAGGCGCAGACGGCGCGGCTCTTCACTGCGGGAGAGGGGGCTGCGAAATGAAGCGCTCGATGGTCTCGGTGATGATTCTCGCCGCGGTTCTCGCGTTCCTCTATGTGCCGATCATTCTCGTGGTCGTCTACGGGTTTGTTCCCAACGGCATATCCATGAGCTTTTTCGGATCGGACGGCTCTTTCCTCGGCTTTACGGGCAAGTGGTACAAGTACATCTTCACCGGCCACCAGTCTGTTCGGTCGCTAATGGAGAGCTTCTGGCTTTCGCTTATCATCGCGGGGCTCTCTACCCTCGCCTCGTGCGCCATCGGCACTACGTCGGCGCTCGCGCTCCACAAGTGGAAGGACCGCCTGCAGTCGGTGCATCACGCACTAGTCTACACGCCCCTCATCATGCCCGACATCCTGATCGGCATTTCGCTGCTAATGCTATTCGCGGCTTGCCATGTGAACTGCGGCTTCTGGACGATTCTCATAGCCCACATCACGTTCTGCGTCTCGTATGTCGCGATGACTGTGCTTGCGCGCCTCCAGGACTTCGACGACCGCATCACCGAGGCGGCGTACGATCTTGGTGCGGGGCCGTGGTACGCGTTCTTCCATGTCGAACTGCCGATACTGCTCCCCGGCATCGTCGCAGGCGGGCTTCTAGCGTTCACGCTTTCCATCGACGATGTAGTAATCACTTCGTTCGTTAACGGCGCGGGCACAAACACGTTCCCGACGTACGTCTCGTCGATGACGAAGCACTCGCGCAACCTGCCGTCGGTTTTCGCGCTTTCGACCCTCATGCTCGTCTTCACATGCGTGCTCGTCGGCCTCTCGAAGCTCATCACTTCGAAGGGCCAGGCGAAGATCAAGCCGAAGGCGTCGTGATTTGCCGCGATTTGCGCGTCACAAGGCGCTCCGTTTTTGTTATAATGTCCCCCAAGCGCGACAATGGTGTCGCGCCCTGAAATGAGGGAATGACGAAATGATGAATCTGTGGAAAGTCTCCGCCGTCGCAGCGGCGGCTGTCGCCGTCGCGGGCTGCACCCAGTCCGAATCCGTTGATCTCTCGCCGTGCGCGCGCGCAGCGGCGGAGTCGAGCGGGATCGCTCCCGATAGCACAAAGGGCGGCGAGCTCCACATTTACACCTGGTCTGACTACCTTGCGCCCGAGCTGATAATCGGCTTTGAGAAGGCGCTTGGCGTCAAGGTTGTCGTCGACACGTTCGACTCCAACGAGGCGATGTACGCCAAGCTCAAGGCGGGCGGCACCGGCTACGACCTGATGACTCCGAGCGCCTACCAGATCCCGCAGATGGTCAGGGAGGGAATGATCGACAAGATCGACCACTCGAAGTGCCCGAACGTGAAGAAGAACTTCGATCCGTCGTTCCTGAACCAGGTCGTCGACCCCGAGTTCGTCTACAGCGTGCCGTATACGGTCACCTACACCGGCTTCATGTATGACAAGAGCAAGATACCCGAGGGTGTCGACGTTGAGTCGTGGAAGATCCTCGAGAATCCCGCGATGAAGAACCGCGTCACGCTGCTTGACGACCTTCGCGAAGTTATCGGTGGCGGACTCATGGCGCTTGGCTATTCGATCAACTCGACCGACCCCGCCGAGATCGACGCGGCTGTGAACGAGGCGCTCAAGTGGCGCCACAACGCCCGCAAGTTCGATGCCGAGAGCTACAAGACCGAGGTCGCCGCTGGTTCCATCTGGATCGGCCACGGCTACTCCACGGATGCTGTGCAGGTCATTGTCGGCGACGAGGAGGAGGGCATGGAGCCCCGCGAGGACATCGGCTTCGCCCTGCCGAAGGAGGGGTTCACGATAGCGTTCGACGAACTGGTCGTCGCGAAGGACGCGAAGCGCAAGGACCTTGCCTACGCGTTCATCAACTTCATCTACGACGGCGAGGCCGCGAAGGTGAACATGGAGTATCTCTGCGGCCCCAACCCCGTAAAGCCCGGCATCGACCTCCTCGACGACGAGATGCGCGGAATCGTCCTTCTCGACCCCGAGACGCTCAAGTGCGGGCAGGTGCTCAAGAGCATCGACGACCCCAAGGTGATGGAGCTCTACAACAAGGCATGGGACAGGATCAAGGCGACTGAATCGAAGTGACTCTCGACAACATACGCAACTTCTGCATCATCGCGCACGTCGACCACGGCAAGACGACGCTCTCCGACCGAATCCTCGAGCTGACGCACGCCATATCGCAGCGCGAGCTCAAGGAGCAGACGCTCGACGCGATGGATCTCGAGCGCGAGCGCGGCATCACGATCAAGTCGCACCCCGTCTCGATGCACTACACGGCGAAGGACGGGAAGACGTACCTCTTCAATCTGCTCGACACGCCAGGACACGTCGACTTCGCCTACGAGGTCAGCCGCTCTATGGGCGCGTGCGAAGGGGCTCTTCTCGTCGTCGACGCCGCGCAGGGCGTCGAGGCGCAGACCGTCGCCAACACCTACTTTGCCCAGGACGCGAAGCTCGAGATTGTCCCCGTTCTCAACAAGGTTGACCTTCCTGGCGCCGACGTCAAGGAAGTCTCGCGCGAGATCGAGGACATTCTCGCGATTCCGATGGACGACCCGCTTCTCGTCTCTGCGAAGACCGGCATGGGCTGCCCCGAGGTTCTTGAGGCAATCGTCAACCGCATACCTCCGCCCACGACGCTCGGCATCGACGCGCCGCTTAGGGCGCTCGTCTTCGACTCGGTGTTCGACGAGTTCCGCGGCGTGATAACTTATGTCCGCGTAATGGACGGCTCGCTGAAGGCGGGGCAGAGCGTCGTCTTCATGGGGAGCCATGTTTCGACTACCGTTCACGAAGTCGGCATTTTCTCCCCGACGAAGAAGCCCGTCGACCATCTCGAGGCAGGGCAGGTCGGCTACATCGTCGGCACGGTGAAGGACCCGAGCGAGATCAAGATCGGCGACACGGTGACGACGGCGAAGCTTGGCGCGACCGAGCCGCTTCCCGGATTTCAGGACATCCACCCGACTGTGTTCTGCGGAATCTACCCGATGTCGACGGATGAGTTCCCGAAGGTTTCGGCGGGGCTTGAGAAGCTTCATCTCAACGACTCGGCGTTCACGTTCCACCACGAAAGCTCGCTCGCTCTCGGCTTTGGCTTCCGCTGCGGATTTCTTGGGCTTCTCCACATGGAGATCGTCCAGGAACGTCTGCGTCGCGAGTTTGGCCTCGACATTATCTCGACTTCTCCCGGCGTAGTCTACAAGCTGAAGCTAAAGAACGGCGAGGAGAAGGATCTCGATAACCCGCTTCAGATGCCCGATCCTTCCGCGCTCGAGACAATATCCGAGCCGATCCTAAAGTCGCGCATCATCACGCCGTCGGAATCTATAGGCGACGTGATGCGCATTGTGATGGACCGCCGCGGCCAGGTCGAGGGAACAGAGACGATTGACGCGAAGCGCGTGATGCTTCACTGCATGCTTCCTCTCAACGAGATACTCATCGATTTCCACGACACCTTGAAGTCGGTGAGCCACGGCTATGCCTCGATGGACTATGAGCCCGCGGGCTACCAGGTCTCCGACATCGTGAAGATGGACATTCTCCTCAATGGCGAGACCGTCGACGCGTTTGCGACGATGGTACACCGCGCCAAGGCGCGCGCGAGGGGTCTCCAGATGTGCAAGGCGCTTGCCGACACGATTCCGCCGCACCAGTTCAAGATTCCTGTGCAGGCTGCGATTGGCAAGGAGATCATTGCGCGCGAAGACATCAGGCCTTTCCGCAAGGACGTTCTCGCAAAGCTCTACGGCGGCGACGTGACTCGCAAGATGAAGGTTTTGGAAAAACAGAAGCGCGGCAAGGCGAGGATGAAGGAGTTCGGCCACGTCAATGTTCCGCAATCCGCCTTCATCGCGGTGCTGAAGGGCACCATAAAGGACAAATGACGCTTTCCATAGCGGCTGCGATTGTCGTTGGTGCGGCGCTTGCCGTGTCGGGTGCAGTTCTGCAAAGCGTTCTCAGGAATCCCCTCGCTGAACCGTACATCCTCGGCATCGTCGGCGGAAGCGCGCTTTTCTCGGCGCTCGCGACGAAGCTAGGCCTTGTCGCTCTCGCAGCGTGGGTTCTTCCGGCGTCGAGCTTCCTTGGAGCGTGCTTTTCGCTTTCGCTTCTTCTCCTCGTCGCGTGGTTTGCCTCAAGGGCGCGCGACTTCAACGGATCGGACGCGCAGCTCAGGTCTAACTTCTCGACTGTCGTTATAGCCGGCTTCGTAGTCGGCGGCTTTACCGGCTCGCTCGACTGGCTCGTTCTCTCCTACTGCTCCCCCGAGGACTTTACGCGCCTCAACAAGTGGCTGTACGGCTCGCTTTCCGAAGTCGGGTTCGCTGCGCTTGCCTCTGGAGCTCTTGTGCTTGCGATAGTGATGGCCGTTCTTGCTTTCTTCCGCCGTGAACTCAACGTAATGGAGCTTGGCCACGACGAGGCCGAATGTCTCGGCATCAATACGCGCACGACGATGATCGCCGTGATCGGCGCGGTCTCGCTTGCCACGGCCGTGTCGGTGTCTCTTGCCGGCGCGATTGGTTTTGTCGGGCTCGTCGTGCCGCATTTCGTCAGGCGCGTATTTGGGCCGCGCATGCAGCGTCTCCTGCCGCTTTCTGCGCTCTTCGGAGGCGCATTCCTCGCAGTAGCCCAGATCGTCGCTGCAAAGTTCCTTCCCGAAGTCGGCGTAGGCGTAATTTGCGCCATATTCGGCGGGCCGTTTATCCTTTGGCTTCTTGCCTCGCGTCGCAACGGGGAAGGGCGCGACGTCTAGTTTTTTGCGAACCGTCTGTCGAGTTCGCGCGTAGACGTGAATATCATCGTCGGCTTTCCGCCTGGGCTTATGTAGGGCATACGGCACGAGGCAAGTTCCTCGACAAGTTTCGTCGCCCCGGCTTCGTCGAGCGCTAACGACATCCCTGCAAAGGAACGCGCTATCGACTTTGCTATGAGTTCTTCGCGCCAGCGTTCGCCACGTCTTGCGCCGCCTTCCGAGAGATCGCGCGCGACCGTGGAAATGACGTCTGCAGGGGAGAGGGGGCCGATAAGCTGCGGAACGGCGTCGATCTTGAAGGTATCGCGCCCGAACGGCTCGATCTTGAAGCCCATCGTCTCGATGTCGCTTAGTGCTGCCGTGATTCGCGCTGCATCGACAGGCGAGAGGTGGATCGTCTCAGGGATAAGGAGCTGCTGAGAAAGGGCATCGCCTTGTCCGGAGCGCGAAAGAAGCTGCTCGAAGGCGATGCGCTCGCGGGCGGCATGTGGGTTTATGGTGACGAGTCCCGCATCGGTCTCGATGAGAAGATAGCCGCTTGCCGTCGTAGCGAGGAATTTGAACCACTTCCACGGCCTTGCGCCAGTTTCGTCGGCGGCGAGTGGAAGCTCGATTTCAACCTGTGTCGGCGCGGGAGCGGGAGTTAGAGTGGGAGCGGGAGTTGGAGTTGGAGTTGGAGTTGGAGTGGCAGTGGGGGAGTGAGGGAGTGGGGGAGTTGGGGGAAGTGGAATTCCTGTCTCGTTCGTCTCGGCTGTCCCGTTAGTCCCGCTAGTCACGCCCGTTGACGGTCTAAGTACGAGCGTGCCTTCAATCGCCTCTGTAATCGCGCGCTTTACCGCGATGTTGTCGCGGAAGCGAACTTCTCTCTTTGTCGGATGCACATTGACGTCGACCTGGTTCGGCGGCAACTCTATGAAAAGGAAAAGTGCGGGCTTTATGTCGCCTTGTCTGTGCGGGTATGCCTCGCGTACGGCGTAGGCAATCGAAGGCGCGGTCGCAGGGCGTCCGTTCACGAACACATATTGGTCGCGCCGCGTCGGCATCGAGAGGTTTGGCTTTTCTATGTAGCCAGAGACTCGCACGACATTTTTCTGCTGGTCGGACGGCGGCGGAAGGGGAATCAAGCTCTCGACGAAGTCCGCTCCGTAGATGTCGAGCAGACGGTCCGCGAGCGAAGTCGCAGGCGCAAGGCGGTAGAGTTCTCTGCCGTCCACGACGAGCGAGAAGCCGATGCCAGGATGCGCGAGCGCATGTACTGTGAATATTCCCTTTACGCGGCCTTCCTCCGTTGCGAAAGAGCGCAGGAACTTACGCCGTGCTGGAACGTTGCAAAAGAGATCTCGCACCTCCACGAGCGTTCCAGGCGGGCATCCCGCCGTGCTCGTCTCGACGAGCTCGCCCGCGTTCACGACGATTTGCGTTCCCTCGTCCGCGTCGTGGCGGCGGGTCACGATGGAGAATCGCGATACCGACGCGATTGACGGAATCGCCTCTCCCCTGAAGCCGAGAGTGTCGATGTTCTCTATGTCGTCTACGTCGAGGATTTTCGAGGTCGCCTGCCTCTCAAGCGAGAGAAGGGCGTCGTCCTTCGTCATTCCGCAGCCATCGTCGCGTACCGAGACGAGTTTGCGCCCGCCTTGCGCGATGGAGACCTTGATGTTGGCGGCTCCTGCGTCTACTGCGTTTTCGACGAGCTCCTTCACGACGGACGCAGGACGTTCCACGACCTCGCCAGCCGCGATCTTGTTCGCGACATGCAGGGGGAGAACGTGAACGTGTCCGTCGCGTACAGCCATGTCACACGTCCAGGCTTATGCCGCGCCTTAGGTATGTCGGAATGTCGAGATCTTCGCTGTTCCAGATTGTCGGCTCGGCGTTGTTGAAACGGCCTCTTCCCTGCGGCCCGACGCCAAGGGGTTTCGCGGCGCGCTTCTTGCGCTTGTTGCCCAGGACGCCTGCGGTCTTCTCCTCGGAATAGTCGTCCTTCGCGTTTGCCTCGAAGAGGAGAAGGACTACGGAAATGCGCCCGGAGAACGTGTCCTCATCGTTTACCGTCGCAAGCTCGAAGGTCGTCGCCTGGTTGCCGAAAGCGGATCGCACACCTTCGGATATCGTGCTGATTTCGCTGAGCCGCAGGTCTTCTCCGGCGAGCACGCCGCACAGTATCGACCTAACAGGTCCCGAGCCCATCGTAAGAAGGGGAGCCCTGGCGATCATGTCGCTTATATCGCGCGCGCGGTCTGGGCCCATTGACGAGACCGCGGCAAATCTGCCGCGCCCGGCCTTTGCGACCAAGTGGCGTATGCGCTCGGCGTCGAGCCGCAGGTATCCCGGCTTTTCGACTAGACGCCAGAAGAGCGTGACGGCCGACGCCATGGTGTCGACGGCGCGGCGCATCGCGTCGTCCAGGCGCTCGGCGTTTCCGACGATCTTGTCGAGCGGCACGAAGAACGTCGCGCCAGCGGCCTCTTCGATCATCGTCATTACGCCGCGTGCCGAACGCTGGCGGTCTTCGCCCTCGAACGTGAACGGCGTTGTTGCGAAGACGATTGACGGTATGCCGAGCGAATCGAGCCGCTTCACCGTCTCGAGCGTTGCACCGCCGCCTGTGCCGCCGCCGAGCGACGTCACGATGATCGCGAGGCGCACGCCCTCGATCTTCGGATCAAGCGAGTTTATCGAGTCTTCGGTTGCGAGCCTTGCCGCGACAACGTCGCCGCCGGAACCACGACCGGAAAGACGGTTGCCGCCGAGGAGCAGGAAGTCTTCGCAGTCCGAAGCCGATGCGGCGTCGGTATCTATCGCGAGGAACCTCAGTCCCTCTCCGAAGGCGCGGCGAACACCGCGGGCTATTGCCGAGCCGCCGCCGCCTATGCCGATTAGCATCATTGAGGACGAGTCGCTCATTTGAAGAACCTCCCGATAAGCCCGCTGAGGATCGACCTGTCCTCGTCAGTGCGGCTTGCGTACATTAGTGCGCCGGCAACGGCCGCAAACGATGCCGGGAATTTTTCGCCGTCGAGTCCGTCGACGTGGATTGGCTTTCCGGTGCGCACCGGCATACCAAGCTCGCGCTTTACGAGGTCGTCGATGTCGTGCATCGCGGCGCCGCCGCCGGTAAGGACAACTCCGGCATGAAGCCGGTTGAAGAGATCCTGGTCTTCAAGCGTCTCGCGTATGACAGTCACTAGCTCCCTAAGTCGTGCGTTTACTACGGTGTCGAGCGCGCGGCGGGAGATCGTGCGCGTTTCCATCAGCGGAGAGGACCCCGGCACCTTTACGCGCGGCTCACCGGGTCTTCCGATGATTGCGGAGGCCGATTCTATCTTCAGCTGCTCCGCCTGGGCGTTGGTCGTCTGGAACGCATGGGCGATGTCGTTTGTAATGTGGTCACCGCCTACGCCGATCACCCCAGTCGTCACGAGGTGGCCGTCGGAATAGGCCGCGTAGCCGGTGGAACCGCCGCCGATGTCGAGGACGAGGACTCCGTTTCTCTTCTCGTGCTCGTCAAGGACGGCGTCCGCCGCGCAAGTCGCGGCGAAAAGCGGTTCGCGTATCTCGAGCTTGGCTTCGTCCGCTGCGGTGCGTGCGTTGTCGATCCTGTTGCGGTCGGCGTGAATCTGGAGCGTATTGAGCTTCAGTATGCGACCCGACATCCCGCGCGGCGCGGTTATGCCGCGCAGGGCGTCGACTTCGTAGTCCTGGTCGACGATGTCGAGAAATTCCCTGTCCTTCGGTATCTGCATCGTGCGCGAGCTTCTGAAGACGGCGTCAAGCTCCTCTGGGCCGACCTTCGCGCCTTCGATCGGCACCATGCCCTGGAAGGGGTCGGCCTTGATGTGCTGGCCGGAGACGACGAGGTAGGCGTTGCCGAGCGTTATGGTGCTCCCGGCTTCGGACTGCTTCTTCTCGATAGCGTGGAGGACGCTCTTGATAGAGCTTGTCGCCTGGTTGATGTCGAGTATTTGGCTCTTTCTGACGCCAGTCGATGGAATCTCGGCGTGGCATGTTATCTTGAGACGGCCGCCCACTTCCTCTTCGCCGATGGCGAGGACCGTCCGCGTCGTGCCGATCTCCATTGCGGCATAGAAGTTGCTCATAGAAATCCTTTCTTCGTGTCGCCGTATACCTCGCTTTTGCGGCTACGCGTCTCGCTTGGCGGCAGTGATGCGTCCCAGACGCGTATGCTGTCGTCGATGCGCGAGGTATAGGCCTTGGTCAGGCTCTCGAGCTGCTTTTCGAGATTCTTCTGCGTGGCATCGGAAGGATCGTCCATCCCGTCCCATGCGACTTTTGCGATGCTGTAGTCGTTTCCGAGGACAACCGTTATGTAGTCCGGCTTCGATATGTCTGCCTCAATTGCCGCGAGCGCCCTGAACTCTTCACGGCAGGTCTCGAGAAGCTTCAGCGCTGCAAGGGCGCGGCCTGAGAGAGTGTGACCCTTTTCAGTTCCTGGCGCGGCGGCTTCGCGTATTATCGGCAGCATCTGGGTGCCGCTTGACGAGATGAAGACGACACCCTCGGTGTCGGCTACGCGGCCTGAGTCCTTCTTTTCGCCCTTGATGCCGAGACGCACGACGGGAACACGCTCTTCGACGGTGATGGAAACCTTGTCAGGCAGGTGACGCGCGATCGAAATCTCCCTGATGTTGGGAATCTTCTTCATCGTCTCCTTGCGCTTTTCGTCGAAGTCGATCAGCGCGAGATTTGCACCGTTCTTGAGGCCGAACATGTACGCGATCACATCGGCGCGGACCATCTTGCCGTCTGTGATCGAGACTTGCGACGAGACATCGGTTATGACGCACTGCTCAAGCCAGATGTCGCGCAGGCGGTTGTACGCCACGGCGAGGCCAATGATCGCGGCAACGCACACGACGGTGCCGAGGACGATCAGTATTCGCTTTCCGCCGTTCGAGCTCTTTATCTTGTTCTCTTTCATCTATGTCAGTCGTGTTTGGCGCTTGAGAGTATGCGGTCGCAGACGCCGGCGAAGGTGAGGCCAGTCTTCATTCCCGCCTTCGGCACGAGCGAGTGCGAGGTGAAGCCGGGGGAGGTATTCAGTTCAAGCACGTAGCAGCGCCCGAGCGGAGACGCGCGAAAGTCGACGCGCGTAACTCCTCGGCAGCCGACGGCCTTGTAGGCGTCCACGGCGATCTTCTGCATCTTCTGCGCGAGCTCGCCGTCTTCGAGGAAGGGGTAGCGCGTTTCGTTCGAGTCGTATTTCTCGTGGTAGCCGTACCAGCCGTTTGGCGCGACGATCTCGAGGACTGGAAGCGGCTCGCCGTCGATCACGCCGACGGTGAATTCGCGCCCGGGAATGAACTCCTCGACGAGGACGGTAGGCGGCGACGATTTTGCGTTCTCGGCGCTGATGGCCTTGAATGCGTCTTCGAGCGCGCTTTTCCACTCCTCTTGCTTAGAGACTTTTGAGATTCCAACGGAAGAGCCGTCGCACGGCGGCTTCACTACGACGGGAAGGGGAAGAGGGGATTTCTCGGTGTCGGGGTTCGCGAGCCCCCACGCGGCGGTCGGGACGCCATTCATTTCAAGAACCATCTTCGTCTTGACCTTGTCCATCGCGATTTGCGAAGCCGCAGCGCCTGGGCCTGTGTAGGGGACGCCGAGCTTGTCGAGAGCGAGTTGAACGCCGCCGTTTTCACCCCAGCCGCCGTGGAGCGCGATATAGGCGGCGTCTACGTCCTTTGGCATTGCGTCGAGGTTGTCTGCGTCAAGGACGATAGGCACAACCTCGTATTTCCCGAGGCTCGCGAGCGCCTCTGCGACGTTTCGTCCGCTCTGCAGCGAAACCTCGCGCTCGCTCGAAGTTCCACCCATCAAAACAGCAATTTTCTTCATTGCGGATATTATACCAAAAATAGGAGTCAGGGGTCAGGGGTCAGGAGTCAGGAGTCAGTACATCTTATTTGGTATAATATCCGAAAATGAGCAGTCAGAGGAGAGTGCATTTCATTGGCATAGGCGGGGTCGGGATGGCCGCGCTTGCCGTGCTTCTCAAGAACAGGGGATGCGCGGTGTCGGGCTGTGACCTCTCGCGAAGCGCGCGCACAGACTGGCTTGAGTCACTTGGCGTTTCCGTCGCATTGGGGCACGACCCTGCCCATGTGGAAGGCGTTGACGAAGTCGTTGCGACTCCTGCCGTCGCGCGAGACAATCCAGAACTTGTCGCCTCTGCCGGGCGCGTGCGGATGCGCGGTGAAGTCCTTGCCGAAGTCGTAAACGCCGCGGCCGACTCGATAGCCGTCTGCGGCAGCCACGGCAAGACAACTACGTCGACTTTCGTTGCGAAACTTCTACTTGCGCTTGGCGAAGACGTTGAATGGGCAATTGGCGGCGAGACAGGCGATTTTCCCGTCGCAGGCGGGAAGGGCGTGCTTGTTGTCGAAGCGGACGAATCAGACGGAACGCTCGCGCTTTATCGCGCCAAGACGCTCGTCGTAACAAACTGTGACTACGACCACCCTGACCATTTCAAGACGAGAGCCGACTACGACGCCTGTTTCAACACGGCGCGGCGGCAGTCTGGTGATGTCATAGAAGGCGAAGGACTCGCGCCGCTTGAGTTTCTCGACGCGATAGACGCTTTTGCCGCTCTCGCGCCGCACAACAAGAAAAACGCCCGCGCAGCAGTTGAAGTCGCGCTTCGTCGCGGACACTCACCAGAGACAATAGCTGCCGCGCTACCAGAGGCGGTCGCGTCGCTTCCCGACAGGCGCTTTCAGAAACTAATAGACGGCGTATACACTGACTACGCGCACCACCCTGCGGAGATGGAGTGCGCAGTTGCGATGGCGCGGCAGATCTGCCGCGGAGTCTTGCGTGTTATTTTCCAGCCGCACCGCTATTCGCGCACGAAGGCGCTTCTTTCGGACTTCCCCGCGTCTTTCGCGCTTGCGGACGAAGTCGTGCTTTGCCCCGTCTATGCAGCATTTGAGCCGCCGATTGAAGGCGGCGATATTGCCGATCTCTACAAGGCGACGCGCGATGCGGGAGTGCGCGTCATGCTCGCGCGAAGCTGCGAAGAAGCGTGGGAACACGCGCGCAATTCAATGGGGATTGACGACGTGACGCTTCTTCTTGGCGCTGGCGACATCATCGCGCTCGCGCCGATCGTCAGGCGGGGCGCAGATACGGTGCTTAAGAAAATCCTTATTGGCCACGGCTCGAATACCTGGAAGAGCGACTTGAACCTCTCTGTCGAATATGTAAAGGCCAACGGTCCCGCAGGGGAGAGCGGCGCGACGCTTCTTGCCGCGTATCCGTCGCTATGTCCGTGGATGGCTGGAATCCCCGGGACGATTGGTGGCTGGGTGAAGATGAACGCAGGCGCGTTCGGACATTCTATTTCCGAAGTCATCTCGGCCGTCAAGGTTGACGGCAAATGGATCCCAGCCGAGGAATGCGGCTTTGGCTACCGCACAAGCGCGATCAGCGGCGAGATTCAGGATGTGAAGTGGCGCAATTCCGTCTGCGAAGAGGGAACGCCTGCGGACTTCCTCGCAAGGCGCAAGAACTTCCCGCCTGGGACGAAGGGGAGCGTCTTCAAGAATCCCCCTGGCGACTTTGCGGGACGGCTTCTCGAAGAAGCGGGCGCGAAGGGGCTTAGAGTCGGCGGTGCATATGTCTGGGAGGAGCATGCTAATGTCATCGTCTCTGGTCCTGGTGCGACGCCTAGCGACTTCCTTGCGCTTTCGCGGCTTATGCGAAACAAGGTCCTTTTCAAGTTCGGCATTCGCCTTGAGCCCGAGGTGACGGGCCTCGCCTGAATATGATATAATATCCGCCAAACGGGGTGCTGCGGCGCATGGTGCGCGGCGGCTGAGATGAGACCCGCAGAACCTGATCCGGGTAATGCCGGCGGAGGAAGAAAAATGAAGATCAAGTACCAAGGCGAAGTCGTCGATACGACGGCGAAAAATGTTGCCGAGTTTCTCTCGGCCCAGGGCGTAGACCCAGCGAAGGCGATTGTCGAATACGGCGGCGAAGTGTATGCGCCAGGCGCGGACCTTGCGTCGCTTGCGCTAAAGGCAGAAGCGCCTCTCGACGTGTTTAAGCTGACGGCGGGAGGCTGAGATGGCGGCAAACACGTATCTCACGCCCGAAGAGCGCGCCGCACTTGAGTCTGTGCGCGTCGGCATCGCGGGCGCTGGCGGACTCGGCTCCAACTGCGCGATGCATCTCGTGCGCTCGGGCGTGAAGCACATCACGATCGCCGACTTCGACGTCGTTAATGAATCCAACCTCAACAGGCAGTTCTTCTTCCGCTACCAGATCGGGCAGAAGAAGGTCGAGGCGCTGAAGGAGAATCTTCTCAGGATCGAGCCGGATGTCGACATCAAGGCCGTCGACCTTAGGCTCGACACGGCTTCGACGCGTTCTGTCTTCGCAGACTGTGCGATCGTCGTGGAGGCGTTCGACGTCGTTGACGCGAAGGCGATGATCCTCGCCGCGCTCGTCGGCAGCGGAAAGAAGCTCGTCACGGCGAGCGGCCTTGCAGGATGGGGGCGGTCGAACGCGATACGCCTGCGCCGGATGGGGCCTGACATCGTCGCCATTGGCGACGGGGAAACGTCCGTCGGCAAGGGCGTCGCTCCGGTCTCTCCCCGTGTCGGAATCGCCGCGGCGATGGAGGCCAACGCGGTGGTCTCGCTTCTGCTGGGCTGCGAGCTTTAGCCGCCCCGCGGCGGCTGACTGCATCGCCGAACCCCCTCATTACCAAATAGTCATCTTTCGGTAATGAGTCCGTAATCCTCATGCTGTATACTGTATGCAGCTATGAGAGAAGTATTGTCAATTCTTGTGGTGGTCGGCGGTGGACTCGGCACGTTCCTGCTGGGGATGAAGCATCTGTCCGAGGGCCTCCAGTCCGTCAGCGGATCGGGCCTTCGCAGGTTCATGTCGCTTGCGACCACGCACCGTCTGGCCGGAATCGGCACGGGCGTCGTGTCGACGATGATCGTCCAGTCGTCGTCGATCATCACCGTCATGACCGTCGGATTCGTTACGTCCGGCTTCATGACGCTGCCGCAGGCGATCAACGTCATCATAGGCTCCAACATCGGCACGACGGCAACGGCGTGGATCATCGCGTTCGCGCCGGACGTGAAGACGCTCGGACTCCTCGTCGTGCTGCTGGGCGCAGCGCTCTATTTCTTCCAGAAGCGGGAGTGGCTGCACAACCTCGGCCTCGCGCTGATTGGGCTCGGCTTCGTCTTCATGGGCCTCTATTGGATGAAGGAGGGCATGGAGCCGGTCCGCACGATGCCGGCGGTGGTTGACGCGTTCAGGTCGCTCGACGCGACGACGGCGTGGGGACTCGCCAAGTGCGTCCTCGTCTCGCTCGTGTTCACGGCCGTGGTGCAGTCCTCCGCCGCGACGACGGCGATCGCGATGACACTCGCGCAGCAGGGACTCCTCTCCTTCGAGGCCGCTGCGGCGACAGTCTTCGGAATGAACATTGGAACTACCGCGACCGCCTGGCTCGCCGCATTCAACGGATCTGCCGAAGCCCGGCAGACGGCCCTGGCCCACACGCTCTTCAATGTCGTCGGAACGATCATATTGATTCCGTTCTTTGTCCCTGTGATGCTGCCGGTCGCGACGTCGTTCTTCCCGCACTATGCGGACGCGGTCGTTGTCAACGGCGTTACGAGCTACCCGCACATGGCCGCGCCGATGGCGGCGGTGCATACGCTCTTCAACCTCGTTACGACGGCGGTGTTCGTCCCGTTCGTAAAGCCGTTCGCCAGGTTTGTCTCGCGCGTCATCCGCGCGCCGGAATCGGAGAAGCCGCACTTGAGTGCGCTCGACATGACGAGCCGTCTTTCTCCCGTCATTGCCTGCGACCAGGCGCTGATGGAGGTGACGTTCATGCGTGACAGCGACATAGAGCTGCTCGGATGCGTGCGCAAGGTGCTTTCGGGAGAGGCGGACGAGCGGACGGAGGAGCACATCGCCCACCGCGAGGAAGTCCTGGACAACGTCCAGCGCGAAGTCACCGAGTTTCTTGGCAAGGTGATGTCGCGGCGGCTTTCCGGCGCAGTCGCGGCGCGTGCGCGAAGGCTCCTCAGGATGACCGACGAACTGGAGTCCGCCTCGGACGAGGCGGCGACGATACTCAAGGTGACGCGGCGATTGAGGAAGGGCGGACAGAACTTCTCCGCCCAGTCGCTCGGCGTGCTGCTCGGTGTGCACGACGGCATCGCTTCCTTCGCGGCGAAAGTCTCCGGGTACCTCAAGTCGCCGCGTCCGAAGTTCGACCTCTTGGCCGTCCAGGCGGAGTCCGCAGGGCTTCGCGACCTCGTGCGCGACAGCCGCAGGCGACAGCTCGACCGCGTAGGCCCTGACGATCCCAGCTCGCCCGTCCGAGTGTTGGTCGAGCTCGACATCCTCAACGCATACGAGAGGATCCGCGGATACTACCTCAACATCGCCGAGACGCTTGCGGGAGGAAAGGGATGAAGAGGAGTGTTTCGAGTTTTGCCGCGGCGCTCGCGGCGTTGATCGTGGTGCGTGTCGCCGCGATGCTCGTTGCGCCCGTCTTCGAGCCGAGCGAGGCGCGCTACGCGGCGATTTCCGCGAACATGGCACGGACAGGGGACTGGTTTGTCCCGAGCTTTACGTACAAGGGCGTCTACCAGCCGTTCGCGGGGAAGCCTCCGTTCGCGTTCCAGGCGTCGGCGCTCTCGTGCAAGGCGCTCGGCGTGAGCGAGTTCGCGGTGCGTCTTCCGTCGCTCGTCTCCTGGCTTGCGCTTCTCGCAATCCTGTACTGGTCGGTGCGCGGGACTTCGTCGCGCGACGCGGCGATGCTTGCGGTGGGGCTCTGCGCGACGACCGTGTCGCTGTACATGATGTCCGGCATCTGCATGACCGACGCACTGCTCGTCTGCTGCGTATCGGGCGCCCTGCTTCTGTACGCAACGCGCGACACTTCGCTGTATCCGGCTGTCGCGCTGCTCCTTGCACTCGGAACAGTCGTGAAGGGACCTGTCGCTCTGGCGCTGTTCGGGCTCCCAGCGCTCGCCGATGCAGTGATCGCGCGCAGGCTGCCTCCGCTTCCGCCTAAGCGCACGATTCTCTCGTTGTTTCTCTTCTTCGCTGTCGTCGTTTCGTACTTCGCCGCCGTGGAGGCGAACCAGCCCGGGTTTCTCAGGTACTTCATCGTCAACGAGAACATCATGCGCTTCCTTGTGCATGACTACGGCGACAGGTATGGGGCGGGACGCGAGACGTTCCGCGGCATGGCGGTGGTATGGACGCTTGTCGCTACGCTTCCGTGGTCGCTCGTCCCGTTCTTCAGGCGCCGTCTGCCGTCGCTTTCGTTTCACATGCTCTCGATTCTATGCATCACGCTGTTCTGGTGCCTCACGAGCAGGGTTCCGTTCACGTACCTCCTTCCGGTCGCCCCGCTCTTCGCCGCGCACCTCGCGACGCGTCCTGAAGAGTTCGGGATCGAACCCACGCGACTTCGGAGGCTTGTCCCGTTCGCCGCGGCGCTTGCGTGCGTCGTACTCTGCGGGGCGCTGTCTTACACGTACGCGTTCAACCGCAAGAAGATGCCCGGCGCATCCGCCCCGATGAAAGTCAGCGACCATTATTTTTCGTACGAGTTCTACAACGGACCTTGGGGAGAGGGGGCGCCGAAATGAAGACGCTTGCGCTTGTCGTGCCTTGCCACAACGAGGCGAAGAGACTGGACGTCGACGCGTTTGTCCGCGCGGCGGAGGAGTGGCCGTGGATATCGTTCTGCTTCGTCGACGATGGTTCGACGGACGCCACGGCGGAGCTCCTCGCGCACATGGCGAACCTGTCTCCGTCGATGCATGCGATATACATCAACGAAAACGTCGGCAAGGCCGAGGCCGTGAGGCGCGGGGTCCTGCACGTCTGCTCCTACTCCGGGGCGGACTGCGTTGGGTTCTGGGATGCGGACCTCGCGACGCCGCTCGGGGAGATTCCGTCGTTCATGCGGGCGTTCGAGGAGCAGGGGCCGCTCAAGGCCGTGATAGGCTCGCGCTGGCCGCATCTCGGGACGGACATACGGCGCTCGGTGGCGCGCGGACTCGCCGGCGCGTTCGCGAAGTGGCTCATCAGGCGCACGCTCGGTGCGCCGGTGTGGGACACGCAGTGCGGGGCGAAGGTCTTCGCGTGCGACGTCGCGAAGGAGATATTCCGCGCACCGTTCAGATCGCGCTGGCTTTTCGACGTGGAGCTTCTCGCCCGCATCGGGAGAAGGCATCTGCGCCGCGACGTTCTGGAGCTTCCGCTCGCCGAGTGGTTCGACGTCCCGGGCTCGAAGGTGGGGCTTGGCGCGCTCCGTGAACTTCTGTCGCTTCCTTCCATTTGCCGCCAATCTTTGGTAGAATCTCGCTCATGCACGTTCTTATCATAGAAGACGACGCGAAGACAGCGGATTTCGTTGCGGGCGCGTTCAGGCAGTCCGGGTACGTCTGCACGATATGCGCGGACGGGCTGGAGGGATCCGCCGCCGCGCTTGCGAACGACTACGATGCGGCAGTCGTCGACATAATGCTCCCCGGTAAGGACGGGCTCTCAATAATCCGCTCGCTGCGCGCGGCCGGGAAGAACCTGCCCGTGATTGTCCTTTCCGCACGAGGCGAGGTAGACGCGCGGATCAAGGGGCTGGAGGCGGGAGCGGACGACTATCTTGCGAAGCCGTTCTCCGTCGCGGAGCTATTGGCGCGCGTGCAGGCGCTGATGAGGCGCGCGTCGCGCCACACCGAGTCGACGGTGCTTAAGGTCGAGGACCTCGAGATGGACCTCGTCTCGCACAAGGTGACGCGCGGCGGCGAGCGGATAAGCCTCCAGCCCCTCGAGTACCAGCTTCTCGAGTACCTCATGCGCAACCGCGGCAGGGTCGTGTCGCGCAACACCATCCTCGAGCGCGTGTGGGACTACGACTTCGATCCGCACACCAACGTCGTCGAGGCGCGCGTCTGCCGTCTCCGCGAGAAGATCGACAGGAACTCTCCGCGCAAGCTGATCTCGACGGTGAGGGGGGTGGGCTATGTCCTCGGCTGAGCCGCCGCGCGGCAGGGCGCGTCCGATGTGGGTGCGCATCGCGCTCTGGTCGTTCCTGTCGTTCGGGCTCCTCTTCACGTTCGTCGGGGCGCTGGTGATGTTCGCGACGCTGCGCCATACGACGAACGACTACCACGAGGTGCTCGTCCGGCTTTCGGGCGATCTGACGCAGGAGTACGAGGGGTGCGGGGGGGACGCGGCGAAGATGGCGAAGTTCTTCGCGGAGGACTCTGAGACCCACGGACGCGAAAACGTATTCCTTCTCGTCACCGACAAGGACGGCGCGGTGAAGGTGAGCAGCACGCACAACAGGACGGTACTTGAGGAGATGGTCGAGAACGCGGCGTCCAAATCGACGACATACCGCATAGCGGGGGAGTCGGCGGACGGAAGCCGCCAAATCGCCGTGCGGGTGCGGAAGTCGTTGCTCGGCGACGGATGCGTGCTGTCCGTCGGGTACAACGTGACGAAGGACGAGCTGCACGCGGTGCGGATGGGTGCGCTCGTCGGCTCGTCGCTCGTCTTCGTGTGGCTCGTCGGCGCAGGTCTCGGTGCGTTTCTCGGGCGGCGCTTCACCGCCCCGCTGAGGAAGGTCGCAGACGCGGCGGGGCGCATAGCCGACGGAGACTACTCCGTGCGCGTTCCGGTGACGTCCGAGGGGCAGGAGATAGTCGACCTCGAGAACGCGTTCAACAGCATGGCGGCGGAGAACGAGAAGACGCTTTCCGACCTGCGCGCGCTCACGGACGACATCGCGCACGACCTTAGGACTCCGCTTACGCGCATCCGGGCCGCTGCGGAGACTGCCGCGCTTGCAGAAGGAGAGCATCCGCTCGCCGAGGACGTCTGCGAGGAGGCGTCGTCCATGCTCGAGATGATCAACACGATGCTCGACATATCGCAGACCGACAGCCGCATACGCCGCACGCCGCGCGAGCAGATCGAGATGGTCGCGTTCGTGGGGCACGTCATCGAGCTGTACTCGGTCCTTGCGGAGGAGTCGTCTGTCTCGCTGTCCGCCACGATGCCAGACGCGCCGCTGTACGTCTCAGCGCACAAGGGACGGCTTCAGCAGATGCTCGGGAACCTTCTCGACAACGCGCTCAAGTTCACCCCGAAGGGAGGCAGGATAGAGGTGCGGCTTTCGTCGGATCCGTTCTCGCTTTCCGTCGCAAACACGGGGCCCGGCATCCCCGCGTCGGACATCCCGCACGTCTTCAAGCGCTTCTGGCGCGGCGACGGCAGCAGGTCGCTTCCTGGCAACGGGCTTGGCCTCGCGCTCGTGAAGGCAATCGTGACGTCCTACGGCGGGAGCGTCAAGTGCGAGTCCACGCCTGGCGAATGGACAGTCTTCACCGTCACGGGCCTGTCGTAGCCTAAAAGGCAAAATATGACTGGGGGGAAGCAGCGCGTCCGTCGCTTTATGTTGATTGATCTTCGAAAGGTGAAACGCCAACACGGATTTTTGATACAATATCCTTGTAACGGGGTGCTGCGTCGCACGGTGCGGCGTCGGCTGAGATCAGACCCGCGTACCTGAACCGGGTAATGCCGGCGGAGGAAGGATAAAAATGAAGGACCTGGTTATCGGCGGCCGCAAGTTCAAGAGCCGCTTTTTTCTCGGAACGGGCAAGTTCGCATCGGGCGAAATGCTCAAACGCGCGCTTGCGGCGTGCGGAACTGAGCTCGTGACGACTGCGCTCACGCGCGTCCACGAAGGCGACGCGGAGCATGACGACATCTTGGGCGTAATCGACCGCTCGAAGGTCGAGGTGATGCTCAACACGTCCGGCGCGCGCAACGCGGCGGAGGCGGTGAGGATCGCGAAGCTCGGGAAGGCCGCGGGCTACAACTGGATCAAGATCGAGGTGCATCCCGATGCGCGCTACCTGCTGCCCGACCCCGTCGAGACGCTGGAGGCCGTGAAGGAGTGCGCGAAGCTCGGGATGGTCGTGCTTCCGTACATCAACGCCGACCCCGTGCTTGCGCGCCACTGCGAGGACGCGGGCGCGGCGGCGGTCATGCCGCTCGGAAGCCCCATCGGCTCGAACCGCGGAATCCGCACGCGCGACATGATCGAGATCATCGTCGAGCAGAGCCACGTTCCGGTCGTCGTGGATGCGGGCATCGGACTTCCCTCCCACGCGGCCGAGGCCATCGAGCTCGGTGCTGATGCCGTTCTCGCGAACACCGCCGTCGCAGCGGCGGACGATCCCGTCCAGATGGCGCGCGCGTTCGCACTCGCCGTGGAGGCCGCCGAAATCGGCATCAAGGCAGGTCCGCCCGCCGAGCGCTCCACCGCCAGCGCCACCAGCCCGATGGACATCTTCAAGTGACCATGCTGCCGACATATACGTCAAGGAGAAGACAATGACGACATACAACACGAAAGGAACGTGTTCGCGGGCGATCAACTACGAGGTCGCGGACGGCGTAGTGACGAAGTGCGAAATCGTCGGGGGATGCCCCGGCAACACGCAGGGCGTCGCGAAGCTCGTAGTCGGACGAAAGGTCGAGGAGGTCATCGCGCTTCTGAAGGGCATCCAGTGCCGCAACGGCACCTCCTGCCCAGACCAGTTGGCCCGAGCCCTGGAATCTGAAATCGCAGGCAAGGAGATAATTCCATGAAGAAGAACCTTGGAGTAAAGAACTGGATGTTCCCGATGCCCGTGCTGATGATCGGCACCTACGGCGTGGACGGCACGCCCGACGTGATGAACGCAGCGTGGGGCGGCATCACGCTCGAGGACGAGATCACGATCTGCATCGACACTTCGCACAAGACCTGGGCGAACATCGCCGCGCGAAAGGCGTTCACGGTAACCTTCGGAACAGCCGACGCGGTCAAGGCCTGCGACTACTTGGGGCTCGCGAGCGGCAACAAGACGCCGGACAAAGTGGCGAAGAGCGGCCTTACCGTCACGAAGAGCGAGTTCGTCGATGCGCCGATCGTCAATGAGCTGCCGCTCGTCCTCGAGTGCAGACTCGTTTCGATGAACGAGGAGAACTGCAATGTGGTGGGCAAGATTGTAAACTGCGCCGTCGAAGAGTCCGCCATGACGGATGGCAAGCCGGACGTGGGGAAGATGAAGCCCATCTGCTTTGACACCTGCCAGCACGTCTACCGTCTCATGGGCGCGTCCGTCGCCCCCGCTTTCTCCTGCGGCAAGGAACTGATGTGATTCGCGGCGCAGCGAAGCATGGCAGAAATAGCCTAAAAAAGTATATAATGTTTCCATTGAAGACTGCATCGTTCGGAATCGCCGTGCTCGTTCTGGCGCTGGCTGCGGGGTGCTGCAGCACCGCTGCGCGGGACGCTCGCGGCGGATTTGTCGCGCTAGCCGAGGCGGTGCCGGACGCGATTCTCGAGCCGCGGTACTATTCGACCTACAACTTCGTCGGCGAACGCATCGACGGATACGAAGAGCCGTGCGCGCTTTTGACGAAGGAGGCGGCGCGTGCGCTCAGGGCGGCGAGCGACGACTGCGTCAGGCGCGGCTACCGGTTGAAGATATACGACGCATACCGTCCGCAGCGGGCGGTCGCGCATTTCGTCCGCTGGGCGTCCGATCTCGGCGACACGCGGATGAAGCCGTATTTCTACCGCGACCTCGACAAGTCCGTGCTGTTCGAGCGCGGCTACATCGCAGGGAAGTCGGGGCACAGCCGCGGCAGCACAGTGGACCTTACGCTCTTCGACATGAAGATCGGCAAGGAAGTGGACATGGGCGGCACGTTCGACTGGTTCGGCCTCGAATCGCATCCCGACTACAAGGGCGTAACCAAGGAGCAGTACGCCAACCGCATGCTTCTCCGAGAGATCATGCTCGCCCACGGCTTCAAGCCGCTTTCGGAGGAATGGTGGCACTTCACGCTCGCGAACGAGCCCTATCCCGACACCTACTTCGACTTCCCGGTACGCGAGTGAATACCTTTGCGGTGTCCAGTTCTGCTTCCGTTGCCAAGAACTTCAAGATGATTACCCTTGCATTGCGAAGGGAAATTTGGTTTAATGTGTCACATCTTCAAGGCATAAAGTTTGAAAGATGCAGTTTATGTCACAGGAGTGAGACCTAATGAATAGGATAGATGACATATCAGATGAAGCCCTGCTGAAGGAGGTTGGGCGCCGAATTGCGTATTTGCGCATTTCTGCGAAGATGAAGCAAGGAGAGCTGGCCGCGAAGGCCGGCCTGTCGCGCTATGCGCTTTCTCGCCTTGAGAACGGCGCAGGCGGCATTCGCCTCGATTCTTTTCTTTCGGTTCTTCGCTGCCTCAATGTCTTGAATAAGCTGTCGATCTTACTGCCGGAGCCAACTCCGACGCCGCTCCAGGTTGCGGAACAGGAAAAACATGCGATGAAAATGCCAAAGCGCGTACGGACTGTTCGTGCCAGGACAGAACGCACGTGGGGCGATGGGCAGCCTGCGCAATGACGAAGAGGAATCGAGATGCATAATACCGCGAATGTCTATCTTTGGGGAACGCATGTGGGGACCGTGCTCCTTCAGGATGAAAGTCCGATTGCGAAATTCCAGTACGCCGACGCATTCCTCGACATGGGTGTGGAGGTGTCTCCGCTCAGGATGCCGCTTTCGTCGTCGGTGTTTGAATTCCCCGATCTGCCCATCAAGTCGTTTCACGGACTTCCCGGGCTCTTGTCGGACTCGCTGCCGGACAAGTTCGGCAACAAGGTGATTGCCGCATGGTTGCGAGAACAGGGGAAGCGTCCGGAAGACTTGAACGCCGTGGACAGGCTCTGCTATGCGGGTCGGCGCGGAATGGGTGCGCTTGAATACAAGCCGGCGCTTGTCGACAAGGAAGATGCAAGCGAACGGTTGACGGTTGATGCGCTTTCGGAACTCGCAGACAGGGTTCTCAAAGTGCGCGAAGACGCGAAGGCGTCGCTTGTTCCGGGCATCAGCGAATATGCCTCGATTCTCAAGGTCGGTTCTTCCGCCGGCGGCGCGCGTGCGAAGGCGCTCATCGGGTGGAACGAGGCGACGGGAGAGGTGAGGTCCGGACAGGTCGCGCTTCCCGAAGGATTCGGCTACTGGCTCATCAAGTTCGACGGGCTCACGGGAAACGGCGACAAGGAAGGCGACGACAAATGGGGCTACGGGCGCGTAGAATACGCCTACCATCTGATGGCCTGCGCGGCTGGAATCGAGATGACCGAGTGTCGGCTCTGGAACAAGCGCCACTTCATGACGCGTCGTTTCGACAGACTTGCGGACGGCGGCAAGCTGCACGCGCAGACGCTCGGAGCTATTGCGCACTACGATTTCAACAATCCGGCGCTTTATTCCTACGAAGACGCCTTTGACGTCACCCGCCGCGTCGTGAACGATGCGCGCGCCAACGAGCAGCTATTTCGGCGCATGGCGTTCAACGTGCTGGCGTTGAACTGCGACGACCACGTGAAGAACATCGCGTATCTCATGGACCGGCGCGGCGAGTGGTCGCTCGCGCCTGCTTACGACGAGTGCTACGCGCACAATCCGGAAGGCGACTGGACCTCGCGCCACCAGATGTCCGTGAACGGAAAGCGCATCGGCATAACGGACGACGACATCCTCTCCTGCGCGCGCTTCGCGAACATGCGCGAACGCAAGGCGCGCGCGGTTCTCGACGAAGTCAGGAGCGCGGTCCGAGACTGGCCGCGTTTCGCCGCCGAGGCGGAGGTCCGCGATGACTTCGTCGCGGCAATCTCGCTGCGGCTCAGCCAGCCGGGCGATTCCGGCGCATAGGCTTTGTCTGCACCCCCACCGCGCATCCCATAAAAATTACGCAACATTGCGTATCGCACTAATGCGTAATTTTTGATATAATGCCCAACGTAAGGAGGATACAGGATGAAGATGCCATTCAGATACGGATGCGTTGTTGACGGGGAATACTTCTGCCCGCGTCCGGAATTGGAACGCCAATTACGCAGCTATGCGGAATCAGGTCAGAATCTTGTCATACAGGGAGAGCGCCGCATGGGCAAGACTTCTTTGGTCAAGAAGGCGATCTCGGGCATGAAAGGCGAGCGGCTTCTCTACGTAGACCTGTATGGCATCAGGACGTTGGCCGACTTTTGTCGGCGCGTGATGTCCGGCGTCGGAGGCGTAACGGAAAAGATGTCATTTCTGAAAAAGGCGCTTTCGCTTGCCCATCGGCTGCGTCCGGCCCTGACCATAGATTCAACGACCGGTGCGCCTACCATTACCGTGGATGCACGTGCAGCGTCGGAGCCGGATTCTCTTGGTGCCGTCATGGCAACCGTGAAGAAACTGGCCGAGGATGGTGGATTGTGCGTTGTCATGGACGAGTTTCAGGATTTGCTCAAGCTCGAGGATTCGGCGAAGATACTTGCGGAGATGCGCGGAACGATCCAGTTTCAGGCGGATACGCCGTATTTCTATCTCGGGAGTTCCAGAAATGACATGCTTCGGATTTTCACGCATTATGACAGTCCGTTCTTCAAGTCCGCGCTGCCTTTCGAGGTGCCGCCGATTAACGAGGCGGCGTTCGTTCGGTTTATCGTTTCCCGATTTAGAAAGGGCGGATGTGAAATCGCCGCAGATGTCGCGCGATCCTTGATAAAGTTTGCGGACGGTGTTTCGGGCGACGTGCAGGAATTGTGCGACGCGCTGTGGAGCGTGACCAGTGAAGGCGCGTCGGTATCCGCAGACGATTTGCCGAAGGCATTGGCTGTCGTATTTGCAAGGGAGAAAAACGGTTTCGAGAATGCCATAGCCGACTTGACGCCCAACCAGCTGACCGTCCTCAGGGGGTTGGCGCAGATGGAATCCGCGCGCGTGTTCACGTCTGAGTTCATGGACAGCGTCCGCATTACAAGCCCCGGCGCCGTCAAGCGGGCGCTCAATAGCCTTGTCGCGTCGCGCCTCATCTACCAAAACCGCACCGCGTACAAGTTCTCAAACCCATTCTTCAGGGAATGGCTGAAGGCTAATGCATGAGAGACACGCAAGATAGAGCCTGGGCTGAAATTCTCGGTTTGCGCGTTGATGGCGAAAGAGGCCGCAGCTGCATTTTGATCGGCAGAAAGGTGAGCGCATGGGCATTGATGTGAAAACACACGGCGACGACTTGTTTTCGGCTGCCGCATACGACGCCAGCCCGGCGCGGGCGCGCTCCGAGGCGCATGAGCGCGCGTCCGCGTTGATCGCGGGGCGGACGCTCTCCGTCGGCAACGTCCTCGCGAGCGAGAATGCGCCGTTCTACGTGGCCATTCTTTCCGCTTTGGCCGACTTCCGCGCGGGACACGAGTTCGAGCCGCTGTTCGAGGACGTGAGGGATGACGTTCTCGGCGAATCGCCGTCTCAGCGTCAGATCGACGAGTTCAACGCCGACCTCAAGCAGCTCGAGGACTGGAAGCTGGTCGAGCGGCGTATCGAGAAGATGCGCGTGAGGGGCTACCGCGACAACCGTCGCCGCAAGTTCCGCTTCCGCATCTGCGACGACGCGGCGTCGCTCGTGGAATGGCTACGCGCCCGCCGCGAGGAGGAGCTCAATCCGCGTGCCGTCGCCACGGACAACCTTCTCGGCTCGCTCAAGTCCGCGCT
Organism: Kiritimatiellia bacterium; assembly: GCA_045536845.1. Taxonomy (GTDB): domain Bacteria; phylum Verrucomicrobiota; class Kiritimatiellia; order RFP12; family UBA1067; genus UBA1067. The sequence goes on from JAZSOG010000036.1 coordinate 60,199, forward strand.
TGGAGAGATGCAGCGCACGCTGAGCCGCATGAAGGGCGGCGAGGTGGACGCGAACGCCGCGCGCGACGTGATGTACGGCATACAGCGCGCGGACGACCTGACCGACGAGGTCGCGGCGAGCCTCCAGAAGCTCGACAAGCACCTCGACGACTTCACCCGCTCCGCCTACGACATCGGCGAGGCGCGCGAGGTCATCGATGAGCTGACGCTCTTCCGAGACCGGTTCATGAACCGCATCGGACGCCTCCGCCAGGAGATCGTCCCCGAGATCGACAAGCTGCGCACGCCGCGACAGCTTGAACGCCTGGCCCGCTGCGAGGCCGTGTTCCGTGAGGAGTCGGGGAAGATGCGCCACATCGTGAGCGGACGCATCCCCGCGCCGCGCGATGTCCTCGACATGCTCATGCGCTTCTACGGTACGGACGGCAAGCTGCAGGAGCTGATGCGCCGCGTGTCGGATTCCGCGCGCAACGTCTGGAAGAAGCTGAGCGCCCGCCTCCGCGAACTGGAACGCCGCAACAGGCGGCTGGAGGACGTCGGGGCGCGGATCGCCGAATTCGCGCGGCTGCCGGAGGATGTCGTGCCGAGCGCATGGTTTCGCGTGCTTCTCCAGCCGGCGGCGATGTTCGGCGATATGCACATCCGCCCGGGCGTCAAGTCGCGCCCGCCTCAGCCGAATCTTGCCAAGAGCGGTGTCGCCGAGCGGACGAAGGCGTGGATTGACGAGCGGACGGACGCACCGGGCGCGCCGCGCGCGACATCCATGGACGAGGCTCGCCTCCGCGATCTGGAAGCCTGGCTCGTCGCGCGCGGGCTCAAGCCGGCGAACCACGGCGAGAGCGTCCGGCTGTCGTCCTGTCCAATGCAGGAGGACGGCGATTTCCGCAAGGTCATCGAGCTTGCGCGGAGCACGATACTCGGACGCGGCGCACGCGCGGCGCGGATCGGCGTGAAGGGGAGCGTTGTTGTCGGCAAAGAGGTAGCGCTCCATCTGGACGAGCGCCGCCTTGAATTCGAGGAACTTGAACTTTCGCAGACAGGAGAGATACGATGAGTATGAAAGAATCGAAGCTTGAGGAAATCATGTCCGAAAGCGGACAGAGCGAACAGAAGGTGCAGAAGATTCTGAACATCCTTCTGGAGGCACCGTACTTCTACCGGGACGACGACCTGTCGCTCTTTCTCTTCCTCTCGAAATACAAGCGGGCCTTCGCAGGATTCTTCAAGAAGTTCTACGGCTGGGAACTGATTGTCGAGTACAAGTGCGCGCGCCTCTACAAGCCGGCGTGGTACAACGAGAAGGTTACGGAAGTGAACCGCGACATGTTCAACTTTACGAAACGCGACGAGTGCGTGGCGTTTCTTCTTCTGCTGGAGTTCTTCGAGCGCGAGCTGCAGGAGCAGGCGGTCTCGACGGACGACAAGGAGAATCTCCGTTTCCTGTTCGGGTCGTTTCTCAATTTCGCGGGTGGCAGGTTCCGCGAGGTGTTTCCCGAGCGGACGGACTACTACACCGACGAACAGGTGCGGCGGGTCGTCCGCGCCATTATGCCGACGCTCCTCAAGTACCGGTTCCTGCGCGAGCTGCCGCGTGGCGACGACGACGGCGAAAGCGGCGACACGATCTATGAATGCCTCCCCGCCCTCTGGCTCTACAAGGGCGAGCGCCTAGCGTCCAGCGTGGCGACGGCACCTGAGGTTGATGTAACAAACAGGAACGTGGAGGGTGAGTAAAATGCCAATACGAAGAGATTCGTTCAGGATTACAAAGATTCGCTTCGTGAACTTCCACAATCTGGGAACGGGGATTGTGGACCTTCCGGGCGGAGGTCATTTGTTCCTGCTCGGCGACAATGGCTCCGGCAAGACAACCCTCCTTGACGCGATCCACTACGTGCTTTCCGCAGGCGACATTGAGTTCAACGCCGCCGCGCGCGTCGCAGGGGCGAAGAACGCAGGCGGACGCAAGGTGCAGGGCGTCGTGATGCGCTACAACGTCGAGGCGGGCGGCCCCATGAACAAGGACGGCGGCATTTCATACGCCGCCCTTGAACTGGCGTCGCTTGAAACTGGCCGGACGGTGTCGATTTGCGTGGGTCTTTCGGCGACTAGCATGGACGATCCCTACGACAGCTGGGGCGGCATGGCGGACGCTCCCGTTGCCGACCTGCCGCTGATGATCGAGGATTCGCACGACGGCAAGACGCAGTACCGTGCGGCCTTTCGCGACGAGTTCGCAAAGCGGCTGAAGGCGCTTCCCGCCGGGCGCTACTTCGCGAAGATCGGGCAGTACGCGACAGCCGTTGCGGAGCGTTTCTTCGACGATGTCGAAACCTACCGCAACGTCTGCCGCATTCTTGCGACCGGCAAGGCGTACCGCGAAATCGCGTCAAAGGCGGGAAACCTCAACCAGCTTTTCCGCCAGCTGCTCGAAGAGCCGAATCGCGAGACGTTCACCGGTCTTGTCGACGGGCTTAGATCCATCGACGAGAGCCGCGAACGTCTCGACCGCATCGAGACGCGTCTTGGATTCCTCCGCAAGCTCAAGCGCGGACGCGATGCGCTCCTGCGGACGAAGGAGAGCCTCGTCTGCGCGGAATGGAGACGAGCGGACATCGATTTCGCCGAGGCCGCTGCAAAGGAGCGCGAACTTGAGGAAGAGCGGACGAAAGTTGTTGCTGAAATCAATGTTGCCAACGGCGACCTTGACGTCCTCAAACGCGAACGCGACGCCCGGCAGACGGAACTTCAGGACCTGAAGGCGAAGGACGCTTCCGGTCTCCTTCAGCGCGAAAAGCAGCTCGCGCAGGAAGCCGCTGCGCTGGAAGGGGAGTGCCGCGCCAAGGATGATGCGCGGCGTAAGGCATCCGAAGCGTTGCAGGATGTGGCTGAGCGCGTTGCCGAATCGCGTCGCTCGCTTGCCGCGAGCGCTGCAAAACATGCCGTGGAGTTGCACAAACTCGGACAGGACGCGCCCGTTTCCGTCATGCCGCTCGTCTCCGCGCTTGATGCCGTCGCGAAAGCAGCCGTGCCGGAAGAGTCGGCGTTGGAAATGGACGCGGTACGCTCTGCGGTCGCGTCGGCCTGCGAAGACGCGGCTGGCGCGGTTCGTGCGTGTACGGACGAAGCCGCGAGGGCAGATGCGGAGGTGTTTCGGATTGGGAAGGAGCTCGCGGCACTTGAGGCGCAGGCGGAACCGGAGCCGGAAGTCTCCGGTTTCGCAGAGGCGCGGACGGTCGTGGCGGAGCGTCTCTTCAAGGCCGTGCCGCTCTATCTCCATGTCGAGCCGCGCGCCGGGTTGAAGTCTGCGGAAGTCGCCGCTTTTGAGCAGGTCGTTGGCGATGCGCTTCTCGGAACGTGGCTTGTGCCGCAGGACGAGGCGGACGCCGTGCGCATGGAGTTCTTCCGCAATCACCGTGAGCAGTCAATCTTCGTGCGGACGGAAGACTTCGACGTGCCATCCGAAACGGAATGGGTTGCGCGCTACATAGATGTTGCGGAATCGGCCCCCGATGCGGTACTGGCGCTCAAGGCGGCGCTGTCGGCACGCGGCGGACTGCGCGTCCTTGACGAGGTCGAGACGAAGGTGGTCGCGTTTCGCGGACGCGAGCAGCCGCTCGCCAACGTGAAACCGCGCCTTCTTGGAGCCAGACAGCGCCACGATGAACAGGCGCGGCGAATCCGCATGAAGCGCGACGAACTCTCCGCCGCCGAGAAGTCGCGCGATGCGGCGGCGCGGCGTGTGCGCGAGGCGGAAGCGGCGCGTACGCACATGCGCGAAATCGCATCGGCCGTGGACGGTCTGCGGGCGTGGTGGCAGGAAGGACGCGAAAGGGTACGGCACCTCCGGCAGGAGCAGATGTTCCGCGAAGAGAACGCGGCAGGGGCGGCGATGGTTGCAGAAGAAGCGCGCAACAGGCTCGCGCGCGCGAAAGAGCAGCTTGAGTCTGTCCGCCTCAAGATGGCGAACGAAGGCGTAAGCGCGACGCTCGAAAGGCGTATCAGGTCTGTCGAGAACCGAATCCGCGAGATCGAGGAAAAGATCTCGTTTGTGGATCGCGACATCGGAGCCAAAAGCCAGCGGGTCGTGAATGTCGACTCGGGGCTTGTCGCATCGCGGGAACGCCAGCGGATTGCGGAGGCGAGCCGTACCGTGGCGGAGAAACAGTTGCCCGGAATCGCCGCGCTTGCGCATGAACGCTTGGACACGGCGGGGGACACGAAGGAGTCGCTTGCGGCGTTTGTCGAGGAGTCGAAGCGCAAGGAGACGGAAGGCGAGACCACGCTGCGGCGCGACATCTGCGAGCCGATTGGATTCGACTATGCGTTCCAATTTGATGCGGCGGAGTGTTCGCTCGTCGATCAGCGCGGCGAGGCCATCGATGCGGTGCTGGAGAAGGAAAACGCGGACTACGAGGCGCAGAGGGGCGTCATCAACGAGCAGACGCAGCGCTTGTTCCGCGACATTTTCGTCTCCGAGGTCCTGCGCAAGCTCTACGAGGACGACCAGCGGCTCACGCAGCTTTCGGTGCGGGTGAACAGGATGCTGAAGGACCGGTTCTTCGGTTCGAGCCGGTATTCGTTCGGGTTGAAGCCCGTCCCCGAGTATGAATCGCTGCTGGCGCTCATCCGCAAGTTCAGCGCATACGGCGCGGGCGAGGACGGCGAGGAGATTTCCGATTTCGTGGAGACTCACAAGGACGCGATCCTCTCCGCTCAGCCGGGCGAGATACCGGAGATGTTTGACTACCGCCACTGGTACGAATTCCAGCTGAAGATGGTGACGCGCGACAATGAGGGGAAGATCATCGATCGCTCCGTGAAAGCAGTCGGTTCCGGCGGCGAGCAGGCCGTACCGAACTATCTCCTGATCCTCACCGTCGCGGCGTTTCTCTACCAGGGGCGCACGGGCAACCAGTCGCTGCGGCTCCAGCCGCTCCTCTTCGACGAGGCGTTCTACGGGATCGACGCGGCGCGGCGGGACCAGCTCTTGTCCTTCGCGAACGATCTGGGGCTCCAGCTTTTCGTGGCGTCGCCGGACCAGGACGGCGTGAAGAAGGAGCTGCCGCGCACAACGTCGCTCTTCGTCGTCAAGGACGAGAAGTTCGATGTGCATCTCTACCACTACACGCAGGACATCACCGCCAAACAGGGCGACTTGTTCTCCTCGCCGGCACCGGACAGGCCGGATACGCCGGAATTTACTTCGGTTGACGCTGACATCAAGGGAGCAGGCGATGAGTCTTGACGCGGAACTGTGTGGTGACAAGCGCATCAAGGGGCTCGCGCGAAAGCTCGTGCGGCGAATCGATGGCGAGGGCCCATTGCCGTCCGAGATCGAAGTTCCGGCAACGCCTGAAGAATGGGAAGTCATCGCCGAAGTCGGGCGTATTCTTGGCGTCGCCGCCTATCAGAAGGGACGCAAGGCCGTGTTCCGCATCCAGCCTGAACGCCGCGATCCAGCCGGGTGGGAGAAAGTTTGCGCCGTTTTTGCAAAGAAGGAAGTGATAAGCGATTCTGGTGAGGAAGCTTTTCGCCGCGCTCGTTTGGTCGCCGGCGCCGATGTGGTCGAAACGTTGAAGTCAGACGCGACGGTCGTGCGTTTTCTGCGACGCGGCAAAGGGGCGGTTCACGATTTCGTGCGAATGCTCGAGTGGGCTGCTCGCCGCATTTCGAATGACGCAAATATGCCTCTGGTCACGCTTTCTCAATTGGGTGCCGATATTCTCGGCGACAGCAAATCGCTGCGAACCGGAACGCGGCGCGTGGTGTTCGAGCGCGTCCTTTGTGCCGTTGCCGGAATGGATGCGGATGAATGCGGGCGTGAGGCGTCCGCTCGGTTCGGCATCGAAGAGAATCCTTTTACGAGCTTCGCGACCGTATTTGCGCCGCTCTCGTTCACGCTCGACACGGGCGAATCGTTTGCGTATCCGGCGGAGATGTTCCGTCTGGGACTCGCCGTGCAGCTGCCGCGCCAGACGGTCATGCGCATCCGCAACGTGCGTTTGGACGTGCGTCAAATCGTCACAAGCGAGAACGCCGCGCCGGTTGAAACGCTTGTTCGTGAGAAGGTGCCGTGCCTCTACACGGAAGGCTATCCCAATGGCGCCGTCATCTGGCTGCTGGAGCTGTTCGCGGAGCAGGGGGTGACGGTGGATCATGCCGGAGACGGCGATCTTGACGGTTTCGTCATCGCAGAGCGGATTTCAAAGGCCATAACCGTCCGGCGCGTCATCGCCGAGGAACTCGCCGCGGACGAAGCGCTCCCGCGCCGCCCGGTCTCGCCACAGACGCACAGCCGTTGGGAAGCCTATCTCGCGGCGCATCCAGATTTCGCGCACGCTTCCGCGCTTCGCATCGCCATGGAGCGCGGCTGGATCGAGCAGGAAAGCATGGATATGAACGTTTTGGCCGGGCGATCGGAAGACTGATAGAGAAATGAGATTGAGGCGTTATGAAAAAGAAAATCGGCTCTTCGAGTACCTGATGTACGAGGTGCTGCAGTGCGGCCTTAGCTGGGACACGATCATCCAGAAGCGTACGGCGTTCCGCGTCGCCTTTGAGCGGTTCGACTTCGAGAAGATCGCACGCTACGGCGACCGCGACATCGCGCGCATCCTCGCCGTGCCCGCGCGCTGGAGGCGGAATAAATGGTATAATACTGACATCGGAAACAAAAGAAGAATGAACACAATGGAATTCAACGGACCGAAGGAAGATTTGCTGTCCATTTGACGGGGATAATTGAAATGTTTCCACTGCTGAAATACACGGCCGAGGAGGTCGATGAATACTATGCCAAGGTGACGCCGGAAATGGTGAGGGCCTCGCTTGCCAAGGACCGTCACGACTGGTTTGATTTGCTGAACCTCGTCTCGCCGGCGGCGTATCCGTTCATGGACGAGATGCGCCGCAAGGCCCGTCTCGCGCGGATCAAGTACTACGGCAAGACGGTGAGCGTCTATGCGCCGCTCTATATCGGCAACACGTGCGTCAACCACTGCCGCTACTGCGACTTCCGCCGCGAGCACACTGGCACCGTGAGGCGCAACCTGACGCTGGACGAGATACGCCTCGAGGCGGAGGCCATACGCGCGAGCGGAATCGACAACCTCCTCATCGTCGCAGGCGAGGACCCGAAGGTCAACTCGGTCGAGCACTTCTGCGACGTTGCGCGGCTCTTGAAGCCGATGTTCTCCAACCTCTCGCTCGAAGTCGCGCCGCAGACCGAGGAAGGGTACAGGGCGATGTTCGAGGCGGGCTTCGAGTCGCTCACGTGCTTCCAGGAGACATACGACCAGGAACGCTACAAATACTTCCATCCGGCGGGACCTAAGTCCGACTACGAATGGCGGCTCTGGACGCAACTTCGCGCTGGACGCGCTGGCTTCCGCATTCTCGGCTGCGCGTTTCTTCTCGGGCTTACGCCGTGGCGCAGGGAAGCGGCGAGTCTCGCCGCGCACGCACTTTACTTGATGAAGGAGTGCTACGAGTCGAAGGTGCAGTTCGCGTTTCCGCGCTTTTGTCGCGTCGAGGGCGGTTTCGTGCCGCCGTGCGAAGTCGACGAGCGCGATGTCGATTTGATGATGCTCGCGTTCAGGATTTGCTTCCCGCAGTGCTGCATGACTGTCTCGACCAGGGAGGCGCCTAAGTTCCGCGACTACATCGTGCAGGTCGCGGCTGACAACATGAGCGCGGGTTCGCGCGTGACGCCAGGCGGCTATGCTGTTCTCGAAAAAGAGCACGCAGCAGACGTCGCGCAGTTCACGCTCACCGACAGGCGAGCGCCGAAGGAAATCTACGACGCGATCAAGGCGAACGGACAGGAAGTCGTATTCAAGAACTGGGATAATAGAATTTAGGGGTCAGTAGTCAGGGGTCAGGAGTTAGGAGTTGGAGTTCAGAGTTGGAGTTGGAGTTAGGGGTCAGGGGCCAGGAGTCAGGGGTCAGTAGTTAGTAATTTAAATAAAGGAGACAATTAGTATGACACAACTTGAGGCGGCGAGGAAGGGGATTGTGACCGACGCAATGCGAGAGGTCGCAAAGGGCGAAGGGCTTGATGCTGAGGCGGTTCGCGCGGCGGTTGCGACGGGCGAGGCGGTGATCCCGCTCAACCCCGCCCACAAAAACTGCCAGCCCGTCGGCGTCGGCAGGATGTTCACGACGAAGATCAACGCGAACCTCGGACGCAGCGTGACGCATTCCGGAAAGGGCGACGAACTCGAGAAACTGCAGGTTGCGCTCGACGCAGGCGCGGACTTCGTGATGGACCTCTCCGTCGCGTCGACAGAGGACGAGATCGCGTCTATCCGCCAGGGAATGCTCGACGCCTCGCCTAAGCCGCTTGGCACCGTGCCGATCTACGAGACGATCTCGCTTCTCGGCGACATCCCGAAGATGGACCCGAAGTTCCTTATCGGCGTAATTCGCCGCCAGGCCGAGCAGGGCGTCGACTTCATGACGCTCCACGCTGGGCTTCTCCTCAGGCACATCCCGAACGCGATGAAGCGCAAGATGGGAATCGTCTCCCGCGGCGGCGCGATCATGGCGGAGTGGATGATGGAGAACAAGGCGGAGAATCCGCTCTACACGCACTGGGACGAAGTGATGGACATCCTCGCGGAGCACGACGTTACCGTTTCGCTCGGCGACGGCCTGAGGCCTGGTTGCCTTGCTGACGCCTCGGACGCCGCACAGTTTGGCGAGCTTGACGTTCTCGGCGAACTCGTCGACCGCTGCCGCGAGCGCGGCGTTCAGGTGATGGTGGAAGGTCCTGGCCACGTTCCCTTCAACCAGATTCAGATGAACATGGAACGCCAGCAGGAAGTCTGCAAGAAGGCGCCGTTCTATGTGCTTGGGCCAGTCGTCACCGACATCGCGCCCGGCTATGACCACATCGTTTCCGCAATTGGCGCGACAGCGGCCGCAACCTACGGCGCGTCGCTTCTCTGCTACGTGACGCCTGCCGAACACCTCGGGCTTCCCGACGCCGAGGAAGTGCACCAGGGCTGCATCGCCTACAAGATTGCCGCCCACGCCGGCGATGTCGCGCGCGGACTTCCGCATGCCCGCGAGCGCGACGATGCGATGTCCGATGCGCGCGCGGCGTTTGACTGGGACCGCCAGTTCGAGATTTGCCTCGACCCGAAACGGGCGAAGGAGCGTTGGCTCAAGACTCGCGCCTTCACCGACGAAGCGCATGGCGACGACCACTGCTCGATGTGCGGCAAGCAGTTCTGCGCCGTCCGCACGTCGCGCCGCATCAAGAAACTCGCCGCGGAGCTTTGAGAGACTACCAGCCCTGTCGGGAATTTGGTATAATATTTAGTTCAAGGACAGCAATCTTTACGAAAGTCGAACGGCGATGTGGAATTATTCTGAGAAGATGATGGACCACTTCCGGAACCCCCGGAACGTGGGCAAGATCGAGAATCCCGACGGAACGGCGACAGTTGGGTCGCTTGCATGCGGAGACGCCCTCCAGTTCCAGTTCAAGCTCGGGCCCGACGGGAAGATCGCGGAGGCGAAGTTCCAGACATTCGGGTGCGCGAGCGCGATCGCAAGCTCGTCGGCGCTCACAGAGATGGTGATCGGAAAGACGCTCGACGAGGCGAAGAAGATCACGAACCAGCAGATAGCCGACTACCTTGGCGGGCTCCCACCGCAGAAGATGCACTGCTCCGTGATGGGCCGCGAGGCGATGGAGGCGGCGATAAAGAACTTCGAGACCGGCAAGAACACCGACCGCAACCTCGAGGACACGGTTCTCTGCACTTGCTACAACGTCTCCGAGAACGAGGTTCGCCGCGTGATAACCGAGAACCAGCTCACCACGGTAGAGGAAGTCACGAACTACACGAAGGCCGGCGGCGGCTGCGGGCGCTGCAAGGGCAAGATCCAGGCGATTCTCGACGAAATCCACGGAGGCGCAAAGTGAAGATCGGCTTCGACAACGACAAGTACCTGAAAGAGCAGTCCGAAGAGATCCGCCGCCGCGCCGGGAAGTACGGCCGCCTCTACCTCGAGTTCGGCGGGAAGCTCATGAACGACTTCCACGCCGCGAGGTGCCTCCCCGGATACCATCCGAACGTGAAGCTCCGGCTTCTCCAGTCGCTCAAGGACCAGGCCGAGGTCATTCTCTGCATCTATGCCGGCGACATCGAGCGTAAGAAGATGCGCGCCGACTTCGGCATCTCCTACGCCGACGACGCGCTAAAGCTCATCGACGACCTCTCGTCTCTTGGGCTTACGGTGCGAGGCGTCGTGGTGACGCGCTACGAAGGGCAGATCGCGGCCCAGCAGTTCGGCCAGAAGCTCGAGTCGCGCGGCGTCAAGTGCTATTTCCACGGCAAGACCCTCGGATATCCCGCCGACGTCGACACTGTCGTCTCGGACCAGGGCTACGGCAAGAATCCGTTCATTCCCGTCGAGCGTCCGATTGTCGTCGTCACAGCTCCGGGCCCGGGCTCGGGCAAGTTCGCGACGTGCCTCAACCAGATCTACCACGAATACCGCCAGGGACGCCTCGCTGGGTACTCTAAGTTCGAGAGCTTCCCTGTCTGGAACCTTCCGCTCCACCATCCGCTCAACATCGCGTACGAAGCGGCTACGATCGATCTCAAGGACAAGAACATGATCGATCCGTATCACCTCGCCGCGTACGGAAAGACTGCCGTCAACTACAACCGCGACGTCGACGCGTATCCGCTTCTCAAGACGATTTGGGAGAAGATGACGAACGGCGAGTGCCCTTACAAGTCTCCGACAGACATGGGCGTGAACCGCATCGGCTTCGGCATAGTCGACGACGCAGTCGTTCAGGAGGCGTCTAAGCAGGAAGTCATCCGCCGCTACTTGCGCTACCAGTGCCTGTACATCGAGGGCGCGACGGACGTCGAGTCGCTCGAGCGCGCAAAGATGCTCATGGACTCGCTCGGGCTCAAGACCGAGAACCGGCTTGTCGCGCTCGCTGCGCGCGGCGCGGCAGAAACCGCCCGCCAGCAGGGGAAGGGCAAGGCCGGCGGGCAGATCGTCTCCGCGGCTGCGCTCCAGCTCCATAACGGCGAGATCGTGACGGGTCGCAACTCCGACGAGCTGCATGCCTGCTCCGCTGTTATCCTGAACGCCGTGAAGAAGCTTGCGGGAATTCCCGATCGTCTCCCCTTGATCGCGCCGACGATCCTTCAGTCGATCGCGCACATGAAGCACGACATCCTGAAGGGCGGCTATACTTCGCTGAACCTCGACGAGGCGCTGATTGCGCTAGCGATATCTGCGACGACCAATCCGGCCGCCCAGCTTGCGATGGAGAAGCTCGGGGAGCTCGCGACCTGCGAGGTCCATATGACGCACATGGTGACACCGGGCGACGAGGCTGGTCTTCGCCGCCTCGCCTGCCGCTATACGTCGGATCCATACTACGCCACGAACCAGCTCTTCAACGGGGCCCAGTAGCCGCCGCGCGGAGAGGTCACCAGTCTGTGACGGGCTGGTGCACCTTGAAATTGTTCACGACCTTCGGCTTGCGGAGTATCTTCTTTCCGCTTTCGGGGTTGATCTGTATCTGTGGCTCGCGCTTCCGCCTGCTGTCTGTGAAGAAGTGCATCATGCGCTTCTTCGGTTCCGGGACTTTCCTGAGCTCCGTCGGCTCTTCGCCTTCGCCTTCGCCTTCATTCTCGGCGGGCGGGAGTTCCGAGAGCTCGAGCCGCAGCGACGAAGCGGGGCCCTTGCGCGGCTTGAACGCAACGCCTTCCTCCACGGCAAGGCACATGTCGCAGACGTCCTTCCACGACGGAAGGCGGTAGTCGCGGTTCTTTACGAGCATCGCCTCGAGAAGCTGGCAGAAGCCCTCGGAGAGTTCCGGTCTATAGAAGCGCGGGTCTTTCGCCTGCGTCGACTCGTCGCAGTGGGCGCGCATCATGTCCTCGTTTCCGAGCCCAGGGAATAGCATGCGGCCGGTCGAAAAGTGGTAGAGCGAGGCTGCGAGCGAGTAGATGTCGGCGCGGCAATCGGGCTCAGTGTCGCCGTAGACCTGTTCGGGAGATATGTATGCCGGTGTCCCCATAACGTGGTCGGGGATATCCTTCATGCCGTCCTTGAGGTACTGAAACGTGTGGCACAGCCCAAGGTCCGTGAGCTTGACTATGCCGTCCGTGTTGATCATTATGTTGTCGGGCTTGATGTCGCAGTGAACGACTCCGAAGTTGTTCCAGGCATAGTCAAGCGCGACGGCTATAGATTCGCATATAAGGAGGCAGTCCGATTCCTGAAGGTGCTGCTTCCTCGAGAGGAGGGCGTTGAAGTTGTAGCCGTCTACGTACTCCATCGTGTAGTACCAGATGCCTTCGTGGCAGTTGATGTCGTAGCTGCGTACGATTCCGATGTGCTGGATTTCGCTCATCGTGCACGCCTCGGCCTTGAAGAGCGCAATGTCCTCGTCGCTCGCCGTAAGGTCGCGATTCAGTATCTTTACCGCGACGATTTCACCGCGCAGAAGGTCGTATGCCTTCCATACGGTCGACGTGCCGCCCTCGCCGAGTTTCCCAAGAAGCTCAAGGTTGGGCAGAGGTGGAAGCTGGTCGTTCACAGAGATCCTTTCGTCTTGATCCCGAGCCCGTTGCACTTGGGGCAGGTATGTGCGCGTCGTCCGCCGCAGTCGGGGCATACAGTCTGCTTTGCACCGTCGCATACAGGGCACGGCGACACGTTGATTTTCGTTTCCTTTCGGACGGTGCTGCGCGAACCGCTGCGCGACCTGAGGCCGCCGTTGTTCGAGCGAATGCCGTTTGAAGAGCTTCCGGATTTCCGTACAGACGACTCGGTCGTGGTCTTCACTACGGCCCAGCCGCCCTTGCAGTCGCTGTTGGGGCATTTGACCAGACCGTCGCCGCCGCATTTCTTGCAGGCTTCAAGCCCGGTCCAGTTGCATTTTTTGCATGGATGGCCGAATGCGGCTTCCACGAGCTTGCGCTTCTCCTTGTCGAGCGAGTCGTACTTTTCGTTTGGCACGAACGCCTCGCCGACGGCGATTTCGCCGCGGCCCTGGTGTTCCGCGGCGAATGCGGCGCGGTCGGAGGCCACTTGCAGGGCGAGCTCAGACGGATTCATGAAGGACCGCATCTTTCCCCTGCCGCCGCAGAGAGGGCATTTTTTCCGTGTCTTCTTCGCGGGACCCAGCCGACCCTTGGCCTGGCCGTAGTCGGGCTCTTCGAGAACGAGCTCACCCTTGCCATCGCACCCAGGGCATTTTTCCGTGACGGTAAGGTTCGGAAGGACGGGCTTCACGGACTTTCCCTCGGGAGGCGGGGCGAAGACGAAGTTCGCTACCTGATTGCGCGCCTCGAAGAAGGGGAGGAACGACACGGCGATGATGGCGATCGAAAGGTTCACGCTGACCTCCATTCGTTGAGCTTGCGGTGAAGTGTTCGTCGGGAGATGCCGAGTTTTATGGCCGCCTGCGACTTGTTGTTGCCACATTCTGCGAGGACGCGGAGTATCGTGTCCTTCTCCGTCTCTGCAAGAGTCGCCTGTGCGGAGACCGGCGCGGCGGCGCTTCCGGAAGTTGTTGCGGGGAGATTTGATGTGATCTCGACCGGAACATCGTCAAGAGTGAGCTTCCCGCCGGCGGAGAGGACGCACATCTTCTCTACGACGTTTCTCAGCTGGCGCACGTTCCCTGGCCACGGATAGTCCTCGAGCACCTTGATCGCCTTTGCGTCGATGCCGGTGACGTTGTTCCCGTTCGCGGCGGAGAACTCCTTTATGAAGCGCGAGACGAGAAGGGCGATGTCGCCGGGCCTCTCCTTGAGCGCGGGAAGGTGGATGTCGATGACGTTGAGGCGGTAGTAGAGATCTTCGCGGAACTTGCCCTCGCGCACGTACGCGGCGAGATCGCGGTTCGTCGCAGCCACGAGGCGGAAGTCGACGCGGATGTCTTCGTTGCCGCCTACGCGCTGTATGGTGCGCGACTCAAGCGCCCTGAGGAGCTTCACCTGCGTCGCAAGGTCGATCTCCGTTATCTCGTCGAGGAAGAGCGTTCCGCCGCTGGCCGCCTCGAACTTGCCGACCTTCGTGCGGTCTGCGCCCGTGAACGAGCCTTTTTCGTGGCCGAAGAGCTCGGATTCGATGAGCGTAGGCGAAAGCGCAGCGCACTCGACGGCGACGAACGGACCCGACGCGCGCGGCGAAAGGTCGTGAAGCGCCTTTGCGACGAGCTCCTTGCCGGTTCCCGAAGGACCTTCTACAAGGACGTTTGCGTTCGACTTCGCCGCCTGCTTGATGAGACGGTAGACCTTTTCCATCGCGGGCGACTTGCCTGTGAAAGTCTCGATGCCGCTTTGCTCGTCGACCTTCTGCTGAAGCTCCGCGACTTTGCGCGAGAGGGCGTGCTTCTCAAGTGCTTTCTTGACGCGCTGCTCCATCTGGGCTAGGTCTGTGATCGGCTTCGTGATGAAGTCGTCAGCGCCTTCCTTCATCGCCTCGACCGCGAGCTCGATCTCACCGAACGCCGTGATGAGGATGCAGGCGAGAGATGGGTTCGCGGCCTTTGCGCGCTTTATGAGCGAGACTCCGTTTTCGCCGGACATCTTGTAGTCGGTGAGGAGAAGCGCGAGATCGGGGTTCTCCTCGACCAGCTTCATCGCGAGCTCCGCGTCGGGAGCCGTGAGACACTCGCAAGAAGGCGAGAGTATCCGAGCCATCGCGTCGCGCGTCGGTTTCTCGTCGTCGGCTATGAGTATCTTCGGTTTTTCCATTTCAGCCTTTCAATGCCCGTATCCTGCGCTCTATGCGCGGCAGCCTTATCGTAAACGCGGTGCCTTCGCCCGGCTCGGACTCGACCGATATCGAGCCGCCATGGTCGCGGACGATCCTCGACGAAATCATGAGCCCAAGTCCGGTGCCGTGTTCCTTCGATGTCCTGTACGGCTCGAAGAGGTGCGCCACCTGCTCGGGCGTCATTCCCTGTCCGTCGTCGCGGACTGTCGTGATGACGTCGTTGTCGTCGGAGGAAAGCGATATGTCGATCGACCCGCCGTCCCTCAGCGCCTCCAGCGCGTTCTTGAGGAGGTTGAAGAACACCTGCTCCATCTGCGCGGGATCGAGCGCGACGGAAGGAAGGGTGCCGGGAAGGTTGAGCGTCACAGTTACGCTGCGTTCCTCGAGCTGCGGCTTCATTGCCTTGAGGCAGCCGTTGATCGGGTCTGCGACAGAGCCGCGAACGAGATTGGGCTTGGACGGCCTTAGCGCCTGGAGGAAGCCATGGATTATTCCTGAAAGCCTCTCGACCTGCCTGATGCATTCGTCGATCTCGGGCTTGTCGCCGCCTGAGCGCTTGAGCAGCTGGAGATTGAGCGAAAGGGCGTTGAGGGGGTTGCCGATTTCATGCGCGACACCTGCGGCGAGGTCCCTCACTGCGCGTGTTGCGCCGATTCTCAGCTCTTCCTCCGTCCGTTCGCGCTCGGCCGTCACGTCCCTGAGGCACACAAGCGTTCCGTCGCCCATCGGCATCGTCTGGACCTCGAGGCTTCTGGCCTCTGGGTACGTTATGTCGATTTCGCGCTTGGAGGACTTGCCCTGCGGTATCGCCAGCATTTGAAGCGCGTCTTCCGGCTCCATGCCGAGGAGTTCGCGCGCGGCGGGGTTGCTCTTCGCGACCTCGCCGCGTTCGTCGAGGACGATTATGCCCTGCGATATCGTGCTGAAGAGGGTGTCGAGGGAGGACACTTCGTCGGAGAGACGCCGGTACTGTTCGCGGAGATGCTCCGCGTCCATGTTGCCTATGTGGCGTCTTACTCCGTCGAAGAAGCTTTTCATCCCTCGAGCGCGGCCTCCGCCTTAGCGTTGTCGTCGAACTTGAAGACGAGGATCGCCTTTTCGCCGTTTCCAAGGGCGTAGGCGTAGGAATACTCGATGTCGACGCCTGCGCGGTCGAGCTTCTCCATGATCTCGGCCATGCCGCCGGGGTGATCGGGAACGGTCGCCATGACGACGTCGGTCTGGACGACGGCGAAGCCGGCCTTCGCAAGCACATCGCAGCCCTTGACGTGATCGTCGACGATCATCCTGACGATGCCAAAGTCCGCGGAGTCCGCGAGCGAGAGCGTCGCTATGTTGATGTTCTCCTTTGCAAGCGCACGGCAGATGCTGGAGAGCTGGCCTGGCTTGTTCTCAAGAAAGATGCTGATCTGCTTGACGGTCATGTCATTTCCTCCTGTTGTCGATTACGCGCTTGATCTTGCCCTCGCTCCTCGGAAGCGACCCGGGGGCGACGAGCATGATTTTCGGGCTAAGTCCAACGATTTCCTTGATGGACGCGGCGACGCGCTTCCTGACGGCTTCCATCTTCGACATGGAGTCGGACATGGAGTCTGCCGTGACCTCGACCTTGATTTCGAAGCGGTCCATCGTGTCGGTCGAGGAGAGCTCGATCATGTAGTGCGGCGCGACTTCGGGGACCTTCATGAGGCACGCCTCGATCTGGCTCGGGAAGACGTTGACGCCGTGGATGATGAGCATGTCGTCCGAACGCGCGTGGACGCGGTCCATGACGCGCATCGTGCGGCCGCACTTGCACTCGCCGACCTGGAGGCGCGAGAGGTCGCGCGTCCTGTAGCGCACCATCGGCGTGCCTGTGCGGTCGAGAGTCGTGAAGACGAGCTCGCCTTCCTCGCCGTCGGGAAGGACCTCGAGCGTGTCGGGGTCGATGATTTCGGGGTAGAAGTGGTCTTCCCAGACGTGGAGCCCGTGGCAGTAGGGGCAGTTGCCCGCAACGCCGGGACCCGCGATCTCGGTAAGCCCGTAGATGTCATGTGCCTTGATGCCGGACATCTGCTCGATGCGCTCGCGGATTTCGTCGGTCCACGGTTCGGCGCCGAAGACGCCGTGCTTGAGCTTCGTGTCGCGGCGGAAGTCGACGCCGATCTTCTCGGCGACCGTCGCGAGGTGCAGGAAGTAGCTCGGCGTGCAGCAGATGACCGTCGTGCCGAGGTCCTTCATGAGCATGATCTGCTTCTCGGTGTTGCCAGCGCCAGTCGGGAGGACCGCGCAGCCGAGCTTCTCGGCGCCGTAGTGCGCGCCGAGGCCACCGGTGAAGAGACCGTAGCCGTAAGAGACCTGCACGATGTCGTCGCGTGTTATGCCATACATGGCCATGCAGCGCGCGACGCCCTCGGTCCAGATTGCTACGTCTTCGGCCGTCTGCGGTATGCAGATGGGCTTCCCGGTCGTTCCGGACGAGCAGTGGAAGCGGTTGATTTCCGACATCGGCGCGGCGGTAAGCCCGTAGGGATACTCGTCGCGAAGGTCGGTCTTCTTCATGAAGGGGAACTTCGCGAGGTCCGCGAGCGTCACGAGGTCGCGCGGCTTGACGCCTTTTTCGTCGCAACGGCGGCGGAAGAGCGGCACGCGTTCGTATTCGTAGGGAATGAGTTTCTGCAGTTTCTCGAGCTGCATCTTTCGCAGCTCTGGAATCGGCATGTAGTCAGGTTTTGAAATTGGGTTCATTTTCTTGGGGGTTGTTTTCGTGTTTTCTGTTTGCTTGTTTTCCTTGTCTTTTCTTCCCCCCTAAATCGGTCGTCGAGGGCGTCGAGCAGCGTTTCCATCTGCCCGTCGGTCCCGATAGTGATGCGCAGCCGGTCGCCGGTGAGCGGCCCCGGGAAATAGCGCACGTAGATTTCTCTGCTCTTGAGATACGAGAAGACGTCTTTTGCCGCGGCGCCCGCCGGCGGCTTTGCGAAGACAAAGTTGGATTCGCTCTTGATGACGTCCCACCCGCGCTTCGAGAGGGCCTTCTCGAACGCCTTGCGCGTCTTGACGACTTTTGCGACTGTCTTCCTGTGGTATGCACCGTCCTTGAACGCCGCGAGCGCGACCGCCTGTGCGACGGCGTCGACGTTGTACGAGTCCTTCGCCTTGTAGAGCGCGTCGATCAGGTCCTTCGGACCGACGCAGTAGCCGACGCGAAGCCCGGCGAGCGAATAGCTCTTCGAGAACGTCCGCATGACGATGACGTTCCTGTTGCGCGTGGCGGTTGCGAGCGACATGCAGTTGCCGCGCGCGAAATCGGCATACGCCTCGTCGACGATCACGACGCCCTTGAACTTCTTCGCAAACGCGGCGATGGCCTTTGGCTCTGCGAACTCGCCCGTAGGCGCGTTGGGGTTGGTCCAGAGGAAAAGAGAAGTGGAGGGGTGGGTGAGTGGACGAGTGGATGAGTTGCGTATGCCGACCCACTTGACGTCGCGTATCGCCGCGAGTGTCTTGTAGAGCGAATAGCTCGGGTCGAGCGAGCCGATCGACTCGTTGTTTTCGACGAAGACGCGCGCCGCGAGCGAGAGTATCTCGTCCGAACCGTTGCCAACGAAGACGCGGTCTGCCGTCGTGCCGTTCTCGTCGGCAATCGCCTTTGCGAGCGCGGAGAAGTTCGGGTCGGGATAGCGCCTCAGGTCGTCGAGGTTGAAGGACGAAAGTACCTTTGCGCAGCGCGGGGAAGGCGGATACGGGTTCTCGTTCGTGTTCAGCTTGACGACGTTCCTGGACTTGGGCTGTTCGCCTGGAACGTAGCCTGCGAGTTTCTTGATGTGACGTGCGATGCCCATTTAGAACTCCTTTGGAAGGATCGTCGAGACGCCTTCTGCCTTTGCGTCCACCATGTCCTCTTTCATCAGCAGCTGCGCGCTCGTGTGGTAGGAGTGGCGCTTGAGGAGTATGAGCAGGACGTGCTCGTCGATGGCAAAGCTGTTTATGTCGCGGACGGCAACCGCGCCTTCGTCGCGGATCACCTTGTCGAGCATCTTCACGTTGTTCTCGAGCGTCACCGTCTTGCTGAAGAGCCGCGTGGTGCAGGAGTTCGGACGCGCCGGGTTGCCGGAGGCGATCGGTATGAAGTTGAGGATATACCAGCCGGAGTTCTCGATGTTTACCATCGTCGCCCCGTCGCGGCTCACCGTCACGGTCGCGCACCCGCCGAGAAGGGCGCATGCCAGGATAATGGCGACGCGCTTCATTTCAGCACCCCCGAAAGCTGGACTTCCTTGTAGGTGAGTAAGTACGGAAGGGGAATCGGCAGGTCGGTGCCAGGGATCTCGAAGAGCACTGACTCCTGCGTGTAGTAGCTCATGTCGCGCGTCTTCTTGCCGTAGAAGTTCGCGTAGTTCATGAACCTGTGCTGGATCTTGTCCATCGTCACGTCGTTTCTGAAGAACACCCAGGGCATCAGCGGGTCTTCTGACGCGTTGCCGCAGGCGAGCGGGATGAAGTGGAAGAGGTACCAGCCACTGTTTCCGACGCAGATGTGTTCCTCGCCGGTCGTATGGATGTCTGCCGTGTCCAAGGTGAAGCACCCTGTGAGACATATAGTCGCACAAAGCGCTACAATTAGCGCGAGAAAACTTGATCGAGACTTTGACTGAAAGTCCATTACTTCACCCTCGTTGGGACAATATTGCACATGAATGATATTATAGTATAATGCGCGAGCGCGCGCAAGCGGGATTTGGTGATATTTGGTATAATTACGGCCATGAAATCAGATGGTGTTCTTAGATTCGAACCAAACATTCACCCTGCGCTTTGGGGGCAGGAGAGCTGGGAGATTTCCGTTCATCCCGCCGGGCCGAGCGTCGTTTCGAGCGGCTGCGCCGAAGCGGGGAGGCGTCTTTCCGACGTGGCAGCCGGCTTTCCGCTCCTCGTTAAGGTTATCGACGCGAAGACCCGCCTTTCGGTTCAGGTGCATCCGAACGAGACGACTTGCAAGCTCACTGGCGGCGACCCGAAGACCGAGATGTGGGCGATGCTCGAGGACGGCGTGATCTATGCGGGCCTCAAGCCGGGTGTCGGGCCGAAGGATGTCGAGGAGGCGGTGAAGTCTGGTCGCTTTGAGGAACTGCTCGTCCGCCATGAGGCGAAGAAGGGCGAGGCGTTCTTCATCCCCGGCGGTCTCGTTCACGCAATCGGCGACGGCACGCTCATCTACGAAGTCCAGCAGAGTTCAGACACGACGTTCCGCCTTTACGACTGGAACCGCGTGGGCGCGGACGGAAAGCCGCGCGAGCTACATGTCGCGAAGTCGCTCGAGGCGATAGACTATTCGCTTCCTGTGCCGAAACCTGCGACCGACGTCAAGTGCAGCTTCTTCGACTTCAGGCAGATAGCGCTCGACGGCGAGCTCGTCATTCCGGCGCCGCCTCGAAGCACTGCTCTCTTTGCCGCAGAGGGTTCGTTCTCAGTGAACGGCGTCGAGGTGCCGCGGCGAACGAGCGTCCTTGCGCTACCTGACGAAGACATTGTGCTTCGCGGTTCTGCGCACGTCTTCGTGACGACGCCGTGAGGCAAAAGCAGTTGGCGCACCTATTGTCCGACTGAAAAAATTATGATATAATCATTGGCATGCAAATAAAGTTCATCGCCAATATCAAAGGCATATATCTTGGGTATTCGTTTGAACCGTCCGATGTAGTGACCATAGGTCGCGAGATCGGAAACACCATAGCGCCCATAAATGTGGACGGCTTTTCACGCCACCATGCGCGCATCTTCTTCAAGGACGGTGCATGGTATGTCGAGGACGTCGGCAGCACGAATGGCACTTACCGCAACCGCGTCAAGGTCGAAGCACCTGTAAAGATCGAGAAGGGCGATTCGATTAGGTGCGGGCTTATGGAACTCGCGTCGTTTGAATTCGAGGAATCAGCGGCGCCTGCTCCTGTGACTGCGACCGAGCCGCCCAAGCCCGTTGCGCCGCCGCCACCACCACCTCCGCCGCCACCGCCGCCGATCGCGCCGGCTAAGCCAGCTGAGCCGCCGAAGCCCGCGGCAGCGCCCAAGCCGATTTCTCCGGCAAAGCCAAGGCCCACCGAGCCCATGAAGCCCGTTGCCCCGATTGAACCGGTCGCTTCGCTTGAGCCAGTGGCCGAGCTTGAGCCGGTTGCGGAACTCGAGCCCGTAACGCCGCTTGAACCCGTAACTCCTCTTGAGCCGATTACGCCCCTTGAGCCTGTCGAGGAGCTCAAGCCTGTTTCGCCCACCAAGACGGCCAAGGTGCCCAATCCTGTGGCTTCTTCCGCTCCCGTCGCTCCGACGGCTCTCCGTCGCCCGACGATCCCGGGCCTCAAGCCAGGGCTTAAGCCGGGTCTCAAGCTCCCGCAGAAGGGCGGCGGGCTTCCGACCGGTCTCAAGCTTCCGCCGAAGGGCGGTGCGCTTCCGACTGGGCTCAAGCTTCCTCCCAAGCCTAGTATCAAGCCCGGTCTCAAGGTGCCCGGCAAGGGCGCTTGATTCCTGTGTCACCTTTCAAATCACAAGGAGAAAGAACATGAGCAGTAGACTTGTCGGCCTGTCGGCCCTTGCCGCCATGGCTTCTTTTGTCGCGCACGCCGAGCTCGTTTCGCGCGACATCGGTGATCCCGAGATGAATGCTTGGGAAGTCGGTACTTGGGTTACCTGCGGTGGCGAGGTGATTACGCTCGACGAGCGGCCGTCTGATGCGCCGACGAAGGCGAAGTCGGTGCGCTTCGAGACGCGTTACGGCGACCACGTTTTTGGCGGCTGGAACGCCTCGCTCAAGAAGAACGTCCTTCCCGGAAAGCCGGTCAAGTTCACCGGCTGGGCGCGTCTCGGCAACGACGACTCGTGGGGAATGGAGTTCGCGTTTGTCGACGCGCACACGAACAACTTCTCCATTTCCATGCATCCGGTGGGCGACCCCAAGGGGAAGTTCCAGCTGACGCGCGACTGGCAGAAGTTCGAGATGACCTTCCCCGAGACCGTCGGCAAGAACAAAGAGCCGATCGCGCTTCCAGTCAAGTTCGACTGCGTCAAGCAGAACAACTGGGGCGACCGCAACTCGCCGCCTAAGACGCGACAGTTCGACATGTACGACTTCCGCCTCTGGACCGACATGGCAGGCGTCACCGACAGGCCCTACGAGCTTTCCGTAAGGTATCCCGTCGTGGGCAACACGTTCTATGACGCCGAAGGAGAACCTGCGGTCATCATTTCCGCCGGAAGCTGGATCGGCGAGGAGAAGACGCTTACCTTCAAGGCAAATGTCGTTTCCGCCACAGGCGAGGAGAGGAAAATCGACATTCCGCCGCTGAAGGTCCTCGACGGCGCGAGCCAGATGGTGAAGCTTCCATTTGACGAGCCTGGCGCGTACAAGGTCGAGATAGCCGTCGACGGCTTTCCGAAGCCTTTTGTCGAGAAGTCCCGCTACGTCGTCTGTCTCCATCCGCGGGACCTGACCGACGAGGAAAAGGAGGCGTCGCCCTACGGAATCAACGTCCACGGCGGCGGCTATGTCGGCTACGAAAAGTTCGCCCGCCTTGGCTTCACCTGGGTGCGCGACTACGCGTTCAACTTCCACTGGATGCGTCGCGCGCGCGGCGACGGCAAGTACGCCGGCTGGCCGTGGTACCCGAAGATCGTGAAGGCCGCGGAGGATGTCGGAATCAAGACGCTTCCGTGCCTCATGGGAGCCGTCGAGGTGAAGAGGGACGCGACAGGCGACAATGACCCGAGCTTCACTCCCAACAAGGAATGGCGTCGCCAGATGGCGCTCGCCGTGTCGACGTTCGACACGCTGACTGCGTTCGAGCTCGACAACGAGGCTGACGGCCTCATGTTCAAGACTCTTGATGGCTACGGGTGCTACTGCCAGGCGTTCGGCGACATCGTAAAGTCTGCGCGTCCCGATGCCCGCGCTGTCGCGCCTGGCCTTGCCGGCATCTACGTCGAGCAGTCGCAGAAGCTCGTCGAGAAGGGGTATTTCCGCAACATCGACGTTGTGAACGGTCACCGCTACTGCGGCAAGGACGGCCCTGAATACTCCAAGGCGAACCTCAATACCGGCATGAGCGAGGCGAAGCCCGCATATTTGCGTGATGTGTGGCGCCACTGGAAGAAGGCCGCGACGTGCGACGGCAAGTTCCGCGAGCTCTGGGTCACCGAATGGGGATGGGACACTCTCGCGGGCCAGCCCGTCAGCGAGTGGGAGCAGGCCGCATACCTCCAGCGCAAGTGGGTGCTCGCGATGGGCAACGGCGTCGAGAAGATGTTCTGGTACTGGTACTACGACGACGACACCGACACGCCCAACTACTTCTTCGCCGGCTGCGGCATTTTCGACCGCAGGCGCAACCCGAAGCCGTCGGCGGCGTCCTTCGCGGCCATGAGGACGTTCATCCCGGGTAAATACGAGTACATCGGCACGGCCAACCTCGGGCCCAACCACATGGTTCAGCTCGTCCGCGCCGAGGGCAAGGTCGTCGCGCTTGCGTACAAGGTGAGAAAGGACGGCCCGGATCTCGAAATCAAGGACGAGAAGGCGGAGCTTGTCACAGACATGTTTGGACGCACTCTCAAGCCGACTGGCACCTTCGGCAAGCGCAAGCTCGACATCGCGCCGACATGGTACGTTGGTCTCGACGAGGACAGCGACTGGCTCAAGCAATGCCCGCTTGACATCGAGAGCGACTTCTATGTCCGCAATGTTGGCGGCGAGGCGATAAAGGTCGAGGTTGCATCTCCTGACAAGTACGAGTATTCCGTCGAGCCGCCGAAGGGATGGACGGTCGAGAAGAAGCCCTACGGCTTCGACGTCATGGGTCCAGCGGGGCTCAAGCGCGGCAATACGTCGTTCACCGTCACCGGCAAGAACGGCAAGGTCTCGAAGACGATGGCGATCGAGGTCGATATCGTTCCGCAGGCCTACGCCAAGTCCAAGGCGGCGAATTTCGACGGCGAGTTCACCATGGACGTCACGAACCAGTCCGCCGAGGACCAGGACTTCGCAGTCAAGGCGGAGCTCCCGGATGGCTGGGCGATCGATCCTGCCGTCACGCAGACCGGCAAGCTCAAGCCAGAGGAGACCAAGACTCTCTCGTTCAAGCTTGTGAAGTCCGCACCGGTCGACCCGGCTGCAAAGGGCGCCGCGAATCCGAAGCTCTCCATCGTCAACGCGAAGGGCATGCAGGTCGACTACGCGCCTGTCATCCCGCGCACCTGGACGATGCGTAGCGTCGACCTCAAGAAGATCAAGTTTGACGGCGATCTTTCCGACTGGGACGACCGCAACCTCGTCAACAGCTTCATGATCGGTCCGAACGGCGACAAGGACCCGACGAAGGTTTATTTCGCGTACTGCCCGGAGGGACTCGTTGCGGCGCTCGACGTCGACGACTCGCGCTGCTTCACCGCCGACCCCGGAAGCTTCTGGCGCGCTGCCGACTGCCTCGAAATCATGATCACGACTCCCGACGGCGTCAAGTTCAAGCCAGACGAGCCGTGGTCGATCTTCGACCACCAGATGTGGTTCTGCCCGATGCTCGAGCAGAAGAACATGTACTGCGGCTATTGGTGCAACGGCAAGGACCAGAAGGTCTACAGGAAGAGCGGCGACAGCGAGCGCAAGGGCGCGTGGTGGGTTGGCGACGCGTCGCGGAACGTCCCCGAGGGCTCGCGCTCCGCACTGGTCAAGACGCCGCGCGGCTACCGCGCCGAGATGTTCATCCCCGCCGAGCAGCTGACCGGCTGGGAGAAGATGAAGCCGGGCGCCACGATCGGCCTCTCGTTCACTCTCGTCGTCGAAGACCTCAAGAACTCGCAGCACGAGCTCTACTGGCCGAACTCCAAGCGCGACAACCTCATGAAGAAGCCGTGGACTTGGGCGAAGGTCAAGCTCGAGAAGTAAAAACGGAGGGTCTATGACGGCACCTGCAAAGGCAATTTTCGTCCTTTCGTTCGCGGCGGCGCTTGTCGCTTCTGCATCTGGCGCTTCAATCGAACGCCCCTCGACGGTCGTAAAGACCGCCGACGGCTGGCGTATTGTCTATGCGCTCGGTTCGCCGGTGAAGGTCGACTACCTCATGCTTAACAACGCGCCTGCCGGAGCCTGGTCGCTTACTGTGGACTCCTGGGAGTTCGCGCGCGGGGAGAAGCTTCCCCAAAACCTCAGCACCAACCTGCCAAAGGCAGTCCTCGCGTCGCGCTTCCAGTTCGAAGTCAAAGGTGACGCAGACCCGAAGATGGGCGGCCTCGCGCTCGGAATGGAGAATCGTTCTTGCAAGACTGTGCTCGAGGTGTTTAAGCGCCTGCGCGTTGATAAGAAGGGCGACCGCATTTTCGCCGATTTCGGCGGCGAGACGGCTGTGCGCGGCGTTTTTGTGCCGGCCGGCAAGACTGCCGAAGTCTACGGGTCGTGGTCGCCTTCGCTTGCCGACGGCGGCCTTGGCTCGCCGATTCTCGCCTCGCGTTCGGAGAAGGATGGACGCATCTACATCGAGTTCCACGACGTCCAGAGGTTCTGCTACTTCGCCGTTACGGGCGTGGAAGCGCCGAAGGACATCGAGTTTGACGTCGTTCCCTACAATTACGCGAAGCACATTACGAAGGAGACGTGGGAGCAGAAGCTAGAGCGCATGAAATGGTGGACGGACGCGAGATTCGGCATGTTCATCCACTTCGGGCTCTATGCCGTTCCCGCGCGTCACGAGTGGGTGAAGTCGATAGAGCGCATTGGCGACGAGCAGTATCGAGAATACTTCGAGACGTTCAATCCGTCTCGCTTCGACGCTAAGGCTTGGGCGAAGGCCGCGAAGGACGCGGGTATGAAGTACGCCGTCATCACCTCGCGCCACCACGAGGGATTCTCGCTTTTCGACACTAAGTTCTCAGACTACAAGATCACCAATACGCCGTTCGGCCGCGACTTAGTCAAGGAGTTTGTCGACGCTTTCCGCGCCGAGGGGCTGAAGGTCGGCTTCTACTACTCCCTGCTCGACTGGCATCATCCCGACTACACGATCGACAAGATGCACCCGCGTCGCAAGAACCCCGAGAAGTTCGGCGCTGGCGGTGAGAGCATCGACTACTCGAAGGAGAACGAAGGCCGCGACATGGCGAAGTACCGCCAGTTCATGAAGAACCAAGTCACGGAGCTTCTTACTAACTACGGTAAGATCGACATAATCTGGTTTGACTTCTCCTTCCCCGGCAAAAACGGCAAGAACCGCTACGACTGGGATTCGGAAGGACTCGTCCGCCTTGCGAAGAAGCTTCAGCCCGAGATCATCATCGACAACCGCCTCGACCTCACGGATTGGGAGGACGGCTGGGATTTCGCGACGCCCGAGCAGAGCAGGCCCGCCGGATGTGTCGAAGTGCATGGCAGAAAGGTTCCGTGGGAGACGTGCCAGACGTTTTCCGGCAGCTGGGGCTACGCGCGCGACGAGTCGAGCTGGAAGAGCGCCTACCAGTGCATCGAGCAGCTGATCGACGCCGTTTCCAAAGGTGGCAACGTCATCATGAATGTCGGGCCAATGGCGACAGGCGAGTTCGACTACCGCGCTATCGAGCGACTTGCGGACTACGGGAAGTGGATTAGAGTCAACGGCGATTCTATCTACGGATGCGGTCCCGCGCCCGAGGAATTCACGCCGATTCCCGGGACGACGCTGACATACAACCCGAAGACAAACCGCCTCTATATGCACATGCTCTCCTGGCGGTTCGGCACGTTCCAGATTCCTTTCGGCGAGCGCGTGAAGTGCTGCCGGCTGTTGAACGACGGAAGCGAGCTTAAGTTCCGCTGGAACACTCTTCATCTTCCCGTCGAGAAGCCGCCGGTCGAAATACCGGTCGTGGAATTCATCTTAAAGTAAAACACAAGGAGGCAACGAAATGGATATGGTAACATTGCTGCTTGCGGCAACAATCGCGATTCCCCCGTTCGGGGACGTGAAGGTCGTTGACGAAATCGACTGCACCAAGTCGGATCACCGCTTCGCGGACTGGCCGAAGGGCTCAAGCCGCGTGGAGAATGTCCTCGGCAAACCCTGCCGTGTTCTCGACGTGCAGTCAGAAACGGCGTCCTACCTAGACTGGCGCCTTGGCGAGGGCAAGGGGCTCAAGCCAAACGCCGCCTACGTCGTCGTGATCGAGTATCCCGACGACAAGCCGCGCGCGTTCCATGTCCGCAATTACGGCAACAACTCGCGTCGTTCGTTCTACACCGGGCGTTCCAACGGCGACGCCTTCGAGGGGCCTATCGTCCACCACAAGCCGGAGTCGCTCAATATCCCGCAGTCTGGCAAGTATGAGAAGTGGACGTCTCTCACGTTTCTCGGACTGAAGGCCGCGAACCGCCGCGACCTCGATAAGAATCTCGCCGAAAAGACTGGCGAAAAACACCAGCTCGACATCGCTACCGACGGCTTTGAGGTCGCCATCTCGCAGTACAAGCGCCAGTGGCACCCCTGCTCCGAGGGAATTGCCGTCTCGCGCATCCAGCTCTGCGAGATTCTTGACGAGAAGGCGGCGTGGGCCAAGCTTAACCTGCCACCCGCCCCGCTGCCGCGGCGCCACATCTTCTGGCGCGAGGAGATGAGCGACGGTGTCATGGCAAAGGACAGTCTCTGCCCCGGCAACGGCGGCATCGATTGGATCGAGCAGAAATTCCGCGCGATGAAGATCTTCGGGCAGAACACGTACTGCAAGGACCTCCTCGAATTCGGCCACAACCAGCACTGGGATTGCCACTGGAAGCACGGCAAGCCGGGCGGGAAGTCGTTCAAGTGGATGTGGGCGTGCGACGCCTACTATGCCGATCTCTGGACGAAGATCGTCTCGCTTGCCGTGGAGAAGTACGGGTTCGACCTCCTTCCCTACTACGAGTACGGCGGGGCGGCCGGTGATCCCAAGGAGGCGCTCGGCCCCCAGAAGCGCGCCGAACCGCTCGACATCGACAACAAGCCCGACCGCAAGGCGCGGGGCGCGAACTATACGCACATCTGGTGGTCCGAGGGCAAGCTTCGCGTCGACATCACCGACCCTGACACTCTCGAAGAGCTCAAGTACATACTCGAAGGCACGATACTCCGCTACAAGGACCTGGTCGACAAGGGGGCCTTCGTCGGCGCGCTGATGCGCCCGCGTCCCGGCCACTGGGCGATCAGCTTCTCCGACAAGACGCGCGCGCGCTTCGCGAAGGAGGAGAACGGCGGCAAGGCCGTGTCGCGCGCAGACATCAAGAAGGACAAGGCGCTTTACAACAAGTACATCGCCTGGTACGGCAAGAAGCGCGCGCAGTTCATGGACGAGATACGCAAGTATCTCGAGGAGAACGGCGTCAAGAACGCGATCTCCATCCTCGAGAACGACGATTCCGAGACCGGCTATCCTCTCGCGGACGGCGGCAGCATGACGACCGACGACCTCGCCTACTGGAAGGAGAAGCTTCCCGGCAAGAAGATCGTCGACGTCAACGATCCGAGTGTCGTCGGGCAGCATCGCTACCTCAAGGCGCTTAGGACCCCCGCCGGCACATGGGGTCCGTGGGAATGGCAGCATGCCTCGCCTGCCTGCGACCCAGAGCACTACAACGACCTCAGGAACGTCTGGATAGCGCTGCCGTTCCACGCTCTCTTCACCGTGACCGATCCCGAGTGCCTCTCCGCGTTTGCAAACGGCAACGGCACGGCGACGCTGATTCGCCACTACGACCTCAACGAAGGCACCTTCGACAACGAGCCACTCCTCGATCCTAACGGCAATCCCGTCAAGAACGGGAAGGGCGAAGTCGAGAAGAGGCCAATCACCGGCTACGCGATGGCCGACTGGGAACACGCCGGGCGCGCCTGCATGATCGCCGAGATCAACGCGATGGCGAACGGCGATCCCGTGAACCTCGGCTACCTGATGGGTTCCAACTACACTCGCGGCTTCCCCGGGCCTGTCAGGGAGTTCAACCAGAACTTCCTTGCGCTTCCTGCGCTTCCCTCGAAGGTCGTGAAGGGCGCATGCTCCGACCCCGAGGTGGTCCTGCGCGAGATCGACTGCTCGAAGCTTGGGGTCAAAGCGAAGTACTATGCACTCGTCCACACCGGCTGGAAGGAGAAGAGTGACGTCAAGGTCAAGATCCCCGGTGCGAAGGGCGAAATCGAGTTCGCCGCCTACGGCAAGACGAGACCGCTCAAGGACGGTACGCTTGCATTCAAGACTCTAAAGCCGCTCCAGCTTATCGCGATCAAGGCGAAATAGCGCCAGTCTGACGACAGCGCCGCCATGAAACTTTTGGTATAATATGTGCCGAAAGGTTCTTTGACATGGCGGCTACGCGCAGACAGGCCCGCGAATGGGCGATTCAGATGCTGACGGCGGCGGATCTAAATCCGCCGGACGACGTCGGGCAGTTCATGGTTTCCTTCTGGGAAGAGCTTTCCTCTCTCGACAGCGAAGAGGGGAGAGCCAGTCCCAAGGGCGAGATGAAGGATTTTGCGGAAGCGCGCGTGGCCGGCGTTCTTGCCAATAAAAAGGAGATAGACGAGATACTTGTCCCGCTTCTTGCGAAATGGGATCTCTATCGCCTCGGCACAATCGAGCGCGTAGTCCTCAGGATGGGCATCTGGGAGATGAAGTGGTCGGATGTCCCGAAGCCGGTCGTCATCAACGAGGCGATAGACCTCGCCAACTGGTTCTCGAGCCCGAAGTCCCGCACATTGATAAACGCCGTGCTCGACAGATACGGGAAAGAGATGAAGTAGTTCTTCTGTTTTTTTAACGCAGAGACGCAAAGACGCAGAGGACGCAGAGAGTATTGGACAGGGATGCCGAGTTTATGCAGAGGGCGGTTGGGCTCGCGGCGCGCGGGCTTGGACATACCCGCCCCAACCCGGCTGTCGGCGCAGTGATAGCGAAGGGCGGCAGGATAATCGGTGAGGGCTGGCACAAAAAGGCCGGAAAGGACCATGCCGAAGTCGCCGCGATCAAGAGCGCGGCAAGGCGCGGTGCAAAGACTCTCAATGGCGCAACGATCTACGTGACACTTGAGCCGTGCTCGAAGCCGGGCCGCGTCGGCGCATGCACCGACGCGATTATCGCCGCTGGAATCTCGCGGGTAGTCTACGCAATCCCCGACCCAAACCCCAAGAATCGCGGCAAAGCGAAGCGCGCGCTTGCAAAGGCGGGCGTGAAGTGCGACCGCATCAAAGGTGACAAGGAGTTGATATCTCATTGTGGCGGACTCATCAACGACTTCCGCAAGCATGTCCTGACGGGTCTGCCGTATGTCACAGTCAAGATCGCAATGTCACTTGACGGAAAGATCTGCGACGACTGGGGCGATTCGAACTGGATCACATGCGGCGCCTCGCGCGATCGCACGAACCGCCTGCGCGAAAGCGTGGACGCCATCATGGTTGGCGCCGAGACGGTGAGAAAGGACAATCCGTCGCTTCTTGCCCGCATAAAGCCGAACAAGGACTTGATCCGCGTTGTCATTTCGAAGAGCGGGAAGCTTCCGAAGAAAGCTCAGATCTTCACGGACGGAAAGAACCCCACGCTCGTCTTCGACGACGCTAAGAAGGCGCTTGTTGAGCTTGGCAGGATGGGCATTATGTCCGTTCTCTGCGAAGGCGGGCTTACTCTTGCGCGTTTCCTCGCCGATCACGGACTTGTCGACGAGTGGATCACCGTCATGGCACCCGTGTTCATCGGCTCCCGGCGAATTGCAAAGGCAATCCGAGGCACGGCTTTTTACGACACATGTTTCTTTGCTTATGGAGATGCCTTCTTTGACGCAGGACTTTCCGACTACGCGACATGGAATGGCGACGGCTGTCCCAATCCTCCGATTGTCAAACACATCGAATCAACTGACCCCTGACCCCTAACCCCTGACCCCTGACTACTAACCCCTAACCCTCCACTCTCCAACTCCAACTCTGAACTACAACACCTAACCCATATGTTCACAGGTCTCATACAACGAATCGGAACTGTCAAGCGCGTCTCGCGCGGGGCGGGGCTTGTCCTTGAGGTCGCCGCGGACACTCCGTGGGCGAAGCCGCTCGAGGAGGGCGAGTCGGTTGCCGTGAACGGCGTGTGCCTCACGGTCGTGAAATGCGACGGCTCGCGATTCACGGCGGACGTCCTTCGCGAGACCGAATCGCGCACGGGGCTCGGCGAGCTCGTGCCGGGCGCGAAGGTGAACTTGGAGCGGGCGCTTAGGGCGAGTGATGCGATGGGCGGGCATATCGTCCAGGGACACGTCGACTGCCGCGGCACAATTGCCGCGAAGGCGCCGAAGGGCCGTGACTTCCAGCTCAAGGTCAGGTGCGGCCGCGTTCTTGCGTCGCAATCGGTTCTCAAGGGCTCGATCGCGATTGACGGCGTGTCGCTCACGATTTCGGGACTCGGCGACGACTGGCTTGCGGTCGACCTCATTCCGACGACCGCGAAGGACACGACGCTCGGCTCGAAGAAGGTCGGAGACATGGTGAACCTCGAAGGCGACATCGTCGGTAAATACGTCGCGAAGGCGGTGAAACCGAGTGGCCTTACGGAAGAGGCCCTGCAGAACGCCGGATTTATTTGATATTCTTCGCTCGGCTCGCCTTGGCAAAAATGCGGAGCGCGGCAAATGCACCGCGCCACGAAGTGCCCGCCTTGACTTCAACTGCGATTTTTAGGCTAAACCTTGAGGAGATGCTTCCTGAGGGCGATGGCGACGGCCTCGGCGCGGTTGGCGGCGTTAATCTTCGAGAAGATCGCGTTGACGTGCTCTTCGACGCGCGCCTCGCCGATGCCGAGCTGCAGCGCGATCTCCTTGTTCGTGAGTCCGCGCGTCATCGAGTGCAGGACCTCGAGCTGGCGGGTCGCTTGCCAGCAGCTGCGAGATTCCGGACGATATGAACTCCTGCCCCGAAGCGACGGTTCGGATGGCCGAGAGGAGAATCGCGTCGTCGGTCGTCTTGAGAAGTGCGCCGGCTGCTCCCGCCTGGATCGCGTTGGCGATTCCGTCGGCCGTGCTGTACGACGTGAGGATCACGACCTTAACTTCCGGATGTCGCTTCTTGAGCTCAGCGGTCGCCGCCTCGCCGTCTATGACGGGCATCATCAGGTCCATCACGACTACGTCGGGCTTTAGCTTGTCTACGCAGTCCAGAACCTGCTGGCCGTCATCGGCCTCTCCGACTACGGTCATGTCCTTCTCGTGCGCAAGGAGCGCGGCTAGTCCGACGCGTACGATCATGTGGTCGTCGGCGATGAGTATTTTGATCTTCTGCTTCATGGATTTTTCAGTTGGGACGTGAGACGTTGGACGCGAGGCGAATCGAGACTGTTGTCTTCGACCCTTTGCCAGGCGCCGATTCTATTTCCACCTTGCCGCCGAGCTTCTTGACGCGCTCGCGGATGCCCTGGAGCCCGAAGTGGCCCTGGCTCACTCCTTCGACATTATCAGGATCGTAGCCGCATCCGTTCTCGCAGACCGAGAAGAGGAGCCGCCCGTCTTCGATGGCGCCGGCGATCTTCACCGAGGTCGCCTGTCCATGCCGCACGCCGTTTGCTGTAAGCTCGCGGATTATGCTGAGAATCGAATGAAGGGTGGAGTCGGATATCCGCTCGCGGGGGACGCTGAAGTGGACCTTGATCTCTGCGCGGCCGGCGACAGGCTGGAGCGTGAGCCGTATCGCCGTGTCGACGTCGTTCTCCTCGAGCGCGCGGTTCCGGAGGTCCCAGATGCAGTTCCTTATCTCGTCGCGGCACGAGTCGATCGTCTTGCGGACGATGCCGAGATGGTCGGGAACGTCCTTGTCTCCGTTTTCGTAGGACAGGCTTGCGGCGCGCGTTTCCAGCGACGCGCCCGTCAGGCTCTGCGCGATGGAGTCGTGCAGCTCGGCCGCGAGGCGCGTACGCTCGCAGACCTTGATCTCCGCTTCGGCGAGCGCCGTCGATTCGGCGGCGAGTTCACGGCCCTTGCGCGCGGCAAGGCGGCGGAGGGAGAAGTTCCACGCCATTGTCCCGCCGAGGACCGCGAGAAGCACGCCTACGAGGGCGAAGAGGCGTCCTGTAGTCCACCAGGGCGGATGCGACAGTATCGTGATGTCGTCCGGCGAGCTGGGCACGAGGAAGAATCCCTTGATCCGCGGGAAGGCGGCGTATGAAGTCAGGTTGGCGATGTCCAGGACGCATGTGCCGGTCACGGCGACTTTGCATCCCGGGGTGACGGTCTTCAGGACCTCCGGCATCGAACCGACTTCCACGGGCACGATGTCCGCGCCGTTTAGCAGGTAGAGTCGTTCCCCGAAGTCCGACGAGGCGGGGACGCTGCGTACTTCGCCTATGATGCGAACGGGGCGTCCGTGCATATCGACCTTGATCCTGCGGCGCCCTGTGTCGTCCGTCATCAGTTCCCGGATTGTCGTTTCCTTCGGCGGCGGCTCGTCGAGGCGTCCCTGTCCCGCGGCCTTGCGCCAGATGGCGCGGGCGTGAAGGGGCTGGTAGAGGTTTGTGTCGGGAAACCCGACGGCTTCCACGAAATCGCCGCGCACGGGTGTGGTCTTGTCGGCGACTTCTACGGTGACGAAACGGCCCTGCTCGTCTTTCACGAGGAATGTCGGACCTTGCCAGACGGCGACTACATGTCCGCGTACGATGCAGCGTCCTTTCTCCGCGCCAACGCGTGGACTTTGCCGAAAGGTCTTCGCAAGCGATGGCTCGTCGAACACGCTTTTGGGCGGACGATGCAGAACCGAAATGTCGTTTGTTCCCTTGATGATGACGGCGTGGTTCATGTAGGGCCTAAGGAACGGGACGTTGTTGGCGCGTATGCCGCGGATGGCGACGGTAGAGCCCACGAGTCCGAAGACAAAGTCGTCGGCAGGACCGGAAGGCAGGTAGGCATATATGACACCTGTTGTGTCAACAATCGAGAGGCTGATGAAGTGCGGGTCTATTTCGTCACAGCAGACGTCTGCGACGGAGCCTGTTACTTCCAAAAACCGGTTGGCGGATACGTCGGAAAGGGCTTGCGCGACGGACATCCGGCGTGGCGCGGGCGGTTTGCCGGGGGAGACGATTTCGAATGTCTGGCACTCCGTCACGATGCGCCCATCCTTCCACTTGCGGATTGTGCCTGTTGCGCGGATGACATTGCCTGCCTTGAGGTTCATCGGCAAAGGTAGCGCGCTGCTGTTCAGGCGCGTGGCGCCGGAATCGTCTTCGATGGTTACAGAGTAGCTGAACAGCGGGGATTCCACGAGTGACGTCGCGGTGACGTCGAACGTCCGCCCCGTGTCGGCATTCGTCAGTGCATTTGCGATCTCTAGGCAGTTCGTCAGCGGAGATACACCATTCCCCGCCCAAAGCTGGGAAGCGGCGGCTAGCAGCGCGGCGAATACAATTGGCGAAATTCTCATTGCGGGAATTATACCAAATCGGCCCCGATTACACACCCCCGGATTCCCTGGGGGGGGGCGTTTAGCGGCAGTAGCGGCACCTAATTGACATTGCGACAGTCAAATGATAAAATGTATGTCGAAAAGTAAAAACTGTGAACGCTGACATTGACAATCTTCTTAAAGAAAAAGGGGGTGTCGTCCAGACGGATGACATTGTGAAGGCTGGTTATTCTCGAACGGTTGTAGCGAATCTGGTCAAAGACGGCGAACTTGAACGTGTCGCGCATGGCATTTATATAAGACCGGGCCAACTTTATGATGAGATGTACGTGCTTCAGCTTCGTTCGGCACGCATTGTCTTTTCGCATGAGACGGCGCTTTGGCTAAATGGTTTGTCGGATCGTGCGCCGCTTGAGTATCACGTGACTGTGCCTACTGGTGCCCCGCTTGGCGCGTTGCTTCGTGCGGATTGCCGATGTCATTACGTCAAGCCCGAGCTTTATGCAATCGGAGTGGTAAAACGACTGACTGTCTTTGGGCATGAGGTGCGGTGCTACGATTCAGAGCGGACAATCTGCGACGTCGTTCGCAATGAGCGAAGGGTTGGCGTCGAGGCTCTTGTCGGGGGGCTGAAGGCGTATGCGGACAGTGGGAAGAAAGACGTTCTCCGCCTAATGGAACTGGCGCGCACATTCGGCGTAGAGAGGGAGGTTTCACGATATATGGGGGTCCTGCTATGAGCGATTCTGTCGGTATGAGTTTCAAGGCGAAAATGAACAACTTGGCCAAGAAGCTGGGGCTTCGTCCGCAGACTGTTATTCAGAACTTCATGTTTGAAAGATTCCTTGAGCGGCTTGCCAAGAGCGCCTACAGGGAGAATTTCGTCGTCAAGGGAGGTGTGCTTATTTCTGCAATGATCGGCCTTGCGGCCCGTTCGACAATGGACATGGATGCGACGGCCGTAGGACTTCCGATGTCGCAGCGGAGCATCCGCCATGCTATTGGGAGAATCGCTTCGGAAGATGTTGGCGACGACGTGGAGCTTGTCGTTGTCGGCGTTGAGAGAATACGCATCAGGGTGGAAGGGTATGGTGGAATCCGCGTGAAGCTTCGGGCGAAGTTTCACGGGCTTTGCGTTCGCTTCTCGATTGACGTGACAAAGGGGGACGCGATTACTCCGCGCCCGCAGACTCTTAGGCTGGCGAGCCATTTTTCAGATGAGACAAGGTTCTCTTTGCTCGCCTATTCCATTGAAACGATATTGGCGGAGAAGTGCGAGTCCATATTGAAACGCAACGTGGTTGGCACACGGCCCAGAGACTATTACGACGTATATATGCTAACTCGGCTTCGCAAGGTTCGTCCAAGGATATTCAGGACGGCACTTTTGTCCACGTTTGAGAAATGCGGTACAAGCAGTTTGCTGAGTAGGACGCATGATATTCTTCTCGGAATATTGAACAGTCGGGTTCAAGGTGAATACTGGCTGCGGTACCAGCAAGAGTTTCCTTACGCAAAGGGTATTGCCTTTGATGACGCCGTTAATTCGGTTGCCAGTTTACTAGACTCGGCAAGACTGGGCTCATAGCCCCCCTGGAATCCCTGGGGTGCCTTCATAAAAAAGCTTGTAGAGCTATAATGTCCCTCATGAAATGTTCGGTTATCTTGTAAAGTCCCTCATAAAATGTGCGGCTTGCTTGATTTCGCCTCACGTAATATGATATAATTGAGGCATGAAAAGCAAAAAACCACGTCATTCAAGTTCTTTGCGCAGGACGGACGTTTTGACGTGATTGCCAGCGGAAGTCTGCTTGGGGTTCACTATAGACGAATCGAGAGCATCAGTGTCGGGTTTCAGGAATCCGTGGAGATGCGTTCTCTGGACTTCGAGGAGTTCTTGTGGGCGCGCGGCTATTCAAAAGACCAGGTTGCGTCAATGGTTGAGCCGCTTGTGCGACGCATTCCGTTCTCGGACGCCGTGAAGAATTCGATGGATCGGCTGTTCATGGATTATTGCGCACTTGGCGGCATGCCGGCCGTTGTCGAGAGCTATTTCCTGAAAGGTACATTCGAGGGGGTTCAGCGCATTCAACAGCGGATTCTCAGGGACTATCGTGCGGACATTAGAAAATACTGCGAAGGCCTTGATCCCGTGCGGATACTCGCCGTATTCAATTCAATACCTGCGCAGCTTGCGAAGGAAAACAAGAAATTTCAGTGGAAGACTGTTGCCCGTGATGCCAAGGCAAAGGACTATTGGGGTTGTGTCGAATGGTTGAAGGATGCCGGAGTGGTCAATATGTGCCGGCGTCTTGATTTCCCCGAGATTCCGATTGCAGGACACCTACAGTCCGATTTCTACAAGTTGTATCTTGCTGATTCCGGTCTGCTCGGCGCTATGCTGGACAAGGAAGCACAAGACGATGTTCGTCAAAGACGAAATCTCGGCACGTGGAACGGCGGCTTGTTTGAAAATATTGTCGCGGAGGCGCTCGCAAAGGAAAATGTCGAATTGGCCTACTACAAGAAAGAGGGGTCGACATTGGAGATGGACTTCTTCGTTCGGTGCGGAAACGACCTTGTCCCGATAGAGGTGAAGGCGGGCAACAACCAAGCCAAGAGTCTGAAGACGTTGATTTCTAGCTCAAACTACAAGGACATTCGCTGGGGTGTTAAATTCGTCCATGGCAATGTCGGGTTTATGAACAACGTCTTGACGATACCGCAGTGGTGCGCATTTCTTCTGTCGCGGTATTTTGACGAGTTGCGAAACATTGACTGTCGTAGTTGAGATTACCACCCCCTGGATTCCCTGGGGTGTTGCCTTGGCGTTCGCTATGGTATAATTCAGGCATGAAAAACACCACGGAGGGCAAGACCATGGGACTTCACAAGACTGGCGAGAAGGGCGGGCGCCAATTCAGGCTTCCGCTCATCGCGGCGACTGCGTTTTGCGCGGCAAGTGCATTTGCGACTGGGTTTACTTGGAAGTCTGCTGTCAGCGGCAACTGGGAAGATCCCTCCATGTGGTCAGGTGGCGACGGGACTGACTATCCCGACGACACGAGCGACACGGTCTCGTTTCCGAGCGGTTCCTACACGGTGACGCTGAACGACAATTGCACCGTAGGATCAAGCTCTTTTTCCAAGTCTGCCAACGTGGTGATCGAACTGGGAGGTCATACACTCACGGTAAATCAGACGACGGAAGAGAGAATATACGACTCCTACACAACGACGCTTTGGTCGTCCACTTACAAGACCCCGACTTTTCGCAACGGCACACTCACTTTTACAGGGGGCAAGGGATTTATATTCGGGTACAACGGTAATAGCAATGCCGGCGGTTTTACGTTGGACAATGCGACCAGCAACTTGAAGCACGTGTATAACAAAATCTACGGTCCGCCTCGCATCGTGCTCAAGAACGGAGCCGTTTGGAATGTGCCGACTTCGCTCTTCTATCAATACAACCAGAAAGCGGGGTCCGGGGACTCACATGGTTTTGTGCTTGTAACGGGTGCGGGTACGAGACTCAACTTTAGCAACGGCGGGAGCGACTACGGCGTTGTTTTCAATCAAAAAGAAGGCGGGCTCTTCGTGCAGGATGGCGGCGAGGCCGATTTCGTGCATGTCAGCGTCGGCGGTTCGCATCGCGACGGTGCGCAGCAGAACTTCTCTACGAATTCGTTTATCGAAGTGAGCAATGCCACTGTGTCGGTCAGCAAGTCTCTCATCCTTGGCGGATATTACCAAGGTGCCTTCACCGAACACAACAATCAGTTTGGACCGACGATTCGCGTGAAGGGCGGGAATCCTTCGGTGACGGTTGGGGAGAATCTCTATGTCTATGATGGAGTGGCGGCGAAATTCGAGTATCATGTTCCGAGCGAAGGCTGGACGTCGGCTCCGATTCAGGCGAAGGCATTGACCGTGGCGGCACGCAATGCCGACTACACCTATTCGGGCACGACAACGAATATGATCTGGGCGTTCGACTGGATGGTCAACCATCCGAAGGAGACGGTGACGCTGATGGAACTTGAGAATCCCAATGCGTCGGCGCTCGCTGATTTTGCCGCGCATGCGGTTGTCGCCGATTATGACGAATCTGTTTTCAAATCTGAACCGTCTATCACGGTAAGCCCCGATGGCACGCGGTTGCTGTTGACTGCGCCACGCATAAAGCTGCCGCCAGGACTGATAATAATTTTCAGGTAAGACGAGGTTGGGTCAACATGAAGGATTTGTTGGTCATTGTCCTTACTGCCCTGTCCATTGCCCTGGCCGGGTGCGCACATTCGAGGCTCGAGGTTGTCAGGGATGGTCGAAGCGATTGGCAGATTGTCTGCGGCATGGGCGAGAGAGATCGGCTCGCTGCGGACGAGTTAGCGGAAATATTCGAGAAGGCGACGGGGGTGCGGCTTCCTGTTGCCGGCAGGCCGAGCCAATCGCGACACTGCTTCCTTGTGGGCTCCGAATTTTCCGGCTGCCGACTTGCGGATGAGGAGACGTCTGTTGCTGAACAGAACGGCAATATCGTGCTTGCTGGCGGCGGCGCTGCAGGGACGTGCTATGCCGTCTATGACTTCTGCGAAAAGTATTTTGGCTACCGTCTCTACGGCACGTATCCAGGTGCAGAGATCGTGAAGAAGATGTCGAATTTTGTCTGGGACGGCAAATCGATCTCGACTAAACCGGCTTTTAGCGGCTACCGCATCAGCCACAACGTCCCAAAAGCTCGGAACGAGGCCGAGGCGCGGTTCTTCCGCCGCAACCGCAACAATGCAGGCGACCGCCCTGTTACAGACCGCATTCTCGGCGCGCAGCATGGGCTCTTCCTCTGGGTGCCATCTACGGAGAAGGGCTATGGGAGCACATGGCTCGACAAGCAGATCGGAACGAAATGGGAGCCGATGTTCGAGAAGCACCCCGAATATTTCTCGCTCGATCGACATGGCAAGCGCACGAACCATGGACAGCTCTGTTTTGCAAACAAGGAGGTGCGCAAGCTCCTGATTTCGCGCTTCCGCGAATTCGCCGCGAAGAAGGGCCCGGGCATTTACATGGTCGGCTCGAACGATTCCCACAACGAGCGCTATTGCTGGTGCGACGGATGCGCGAGGATGATGGATAAGTACCGCACGAACGGAGGTCCCCTTTGGGACTTCATTCTTGAACTATGCACGGCGGTGACGGACATGAAGGATGTGTACGTCACTTCCCTTGTATACAAGGGGCCGGAGCAGACGGAGCTTGCGCCGACGGGCATAGTCTTTCCTGACAACTTCGTTGCCGACCTCGGTTTCCTCAACAGCTACCAGATCCCTTCGGCAATGCGCGACATGAAACTGCCCGACGGTCGAATCTACAACCGCCTGCAGAGCATTCGGGATTGGACGTCAATCTCGAAGCATGTCGCATGGTGGTATTATGGCGGCGCGGCGGCGATACAGACCTATCGCCGGATGCAGATGGAGTTTAAGGAGCTTCTCGCCGCCGGCGTTGATTCCGTTGGATCGTGCGGAACGGGCGGAAACTTCGAGTTCGGCGATGTCGGCGATTATATGTTCTTTCAGCTGCTGCGCAAT
Organism: Kiritimatiellia bacterium; assembly: GCA_045536845.1. Lineage (GTDB taxonomy): Bacteria > Verrucomicrobiota > Kiritimatiellia > RFP12 > UBA1067 > UBA1067. Next base: position 99,959 of record JAZSOG010000036.1, read on the forward strand.
CCGGAGATGGACGCGGACGCGGTTGTCATGGATATTTTCCGCCACAAGTACGGAGCGGCGGCGGAGAAGGTGTTCGACTATCTGAAGGAGCTTGAACTCTACAACATCAAAAACTGGGGAAATCCGCGCTGGGGGTTCGGCTGTGACGACATCTACGAGAAGATTCCGCTTGAAGGCGGTGATCTTGTGCGCTGGCAGAGGTATTTTGACGACGCCCTTGCGATGGTGCGCGACGATCCTCTGCGCCTTGCGAACGTGAAGATCGCGCGTGTCGGCCTGGACTGCTGGACGATTGTATATGCCAGTCGAATCCGCGAGGCCGATCCGTCGTATGCGCTGGATATAAACGCCGTATTGGCACGGGCGCTCGCCGCCTGCGAGGACGCCGAGAAGCGCGGCATTGTCCTGAAAGACCGCAACGTCGCGCGTCGGTCGCTCAACTCGATGCGCTATTACGCAAACCTCAAGACGGACGCTCTGCCGCCAGAACTCAACGGTGAATTGCCGGAGAATGTCAGGCTCTATCTCCCCGAAGACCCTCCGCATTTTGCGGCCGAGCGGGCGGCGATAACGAATGATCTAAAAGCTGCTGCCGGAGTTGCGATGTTCGGGCGCGATGTCGACGTCGCCAAGCCGGTTCCTGTTCAGCTTTATGATGCTGGCACGAAGGAATGGCTGCTGCCGAAGGCATCTATTGACCCTCATGCGTTGAAGCCGGACGCATACACCCTCGTCTCCCTTGGGACGGCGCGTCTGCCGCGGATGGGCATGCTTGTCCTGGCCGACAAGTGGGGAACTTCTCTTGATATTCGCTCACTTGGCAGGTTCTACGACCCAAGCTATCATGAGAAGCGATACGAATTCTGGGCGTCAGTGCGACTTGACGGCAGTTGCCTCTTGTGCGACCGCGTCTATCTCGTTGACAAGGGGATGCCCGGTGCGGATTAGAGAAGTTTTCCGAAGAATTGGCAGGGCATAGGAGGTTAAAGTAGATATGAAGAATATCATCATGACAATGGCGTTGGCAGCACTGTCCGTCGAAGCGTTGGCGGGACGCCACGGGCCGTGGACAAAAGAAAAGGCCTGGGAGTGGTATGATGCCCAGCCGTGGATTCGCGGCTGCAACTATATGCCTGCGAGCTGCGCGAATCACATTGACCTGTGGCAGGAATACGGGAGCGAGGCGCGCTTCGAAGAGATGGAACGTGAAATGGCGCTCATGGAGAAGGATGGATTCAACGCGGTGCGCCTTCTTCTCGGCGATTATGGTCTCGCCGTCTGGCGGGCCGAGCACGACGGCATGATGAAGCGTTTCGAGCGCATGCTGGAAATCTTCGACCGCCACGGCGTTCGCGTCATCCTCATCTTCGGCAACGATTGTTCGCGTCCAAAGTCGCTTTGGTCATTGCCGCCGATGGGCGAGCAGAAATGGGATCTTGGGTATCATGCGGGACGCAGGCAGTCGCAGCACGGCAGCTTCCCCGACGAGCCTGGCTATACGGTGGTGGACGATCCAGGGCTCTGCGAGGAGTTCTTTGCAATGTGCGAGGAGTTCCTGACGAAATATGCGCATGACCGGCGTATACTCTTTTGGAATCTCTGGAACGAGCCTGGTGCGAACAATCGGGGCAACATCTCGCCGCCGCATATTCGCCGACTCTTCAGGCTTGCCTGGAAGATCAATCCCGATCAGCCGCTTGCCGCGGACTTGTATACGACGGAGGCGGGATGGACAAACAATGCCGCCCAGTCTGTCGGCCTGGAACTGAACGACATCATTAGCTACCATTGCTATCAGAACCTTGAGAATCAGATCGGTTTGGCAAGGACGATCCGCAAGCGCCTGGGCCGTCCGATGGTCAACACAGAGTGGCTTGGGCGAGTCTTCCACTGCAATCTGCAGGATATTTATCCGTTCTTTGCGCAGAGCCGCATCGGCTGCACGATGTGGGGGTATGTCAACGGCAAATACCAGACGCATGAACCATGGGAGGGAACATGGCGGCGGGCCGAGGAAGATGCGCAGTTTGCCGAGGAAGTTGACGTCACCAGGTGGTTCCATGACCTATACCGTCCGTCGCTCAGGCCCTACGATCCGGTGGAGATTGACATCATCCGCCACGTCAATTCCGAAATGGATGCGGAGTATCGGGCGAAGATCAAAGGCGAAGGCGAAGGGTCGTTGCGTGTTAAGATTGCGAAGAGTCATAAGATCACGGGAGAGGACATGTGGCATGGTTGCCGTCGGACGACGTTCGACTTCAACGGGCGCACGGCGTGGGTTGTCGAGCCTTCTGTCGCTCCGGCGAAGGGGATGCCGTGGACATGGACGATGCAGTGGGCAGAGGCGTTCGTGGACCGCACCGGCGTGCCCGATCTGCTGAAGCGTGGCTTTCACCACGCGACGATTGACCTTTTCGACACGCGCATGGACGAGAAGGGGATCGCCGCCGCCGCCGCGTTCCAGAAGTTCCTCGTAGACGACCTCGGCTTCGCGCCGAAGGCGAACCTCGTCGGCATGAGCTGGGGCGGTTTCTTCGCGACTCGTTACGCGGCGGCGCACCCCGATAACGTCGCGAAGATATACTACGACGCGCCGCTTATGAACTTCGCCGGTTTCGGGAATCCCGACTACGGGCGCATTGGCGTCTGGGCCGACAGGAAGCCGGCGGACGGCGATTGGTCGAATGACCCGGAGATGCCGGTGAACATGGCGGAGAAGATCGCTGCAGCGAAGATACCCGTTCTGCTCGTCTACGGCGGGGCCGACACGGTTGTGCCGCCGACGGAAAACTGCGAGGTGTTTGCCCATCGCTTCAAGGCGGCAGGGGGCGACCTGACCGTCGACAGACGTCCGCTTTTCGGACACCATCCGCACGGACTTGATCCGGACAAGGTGAAGCCGATTGTCGACTTCTTCGGCGTTTCGGGAGCTTGCGCCGTGGACGCGCCCAGGCCGTCCGAAGCGCAGATGAAGTATTTCGAGGCGGATGTAATCGGTATCGTCCACTACGGACTCAACACCTACGTTGACAAGGAATGGGGATACGGCGACACGCCGACGTCCGTATTCCAGCCGACGGACCTCGACCCCGAGCAGTGGGTCGTCGCGGCGAAGGCGGGCGGATTGAAGCGGCTCGTCCTTGTCTGCAAGCACCACGACGGATTCTGCCTCTTCCCGTCGAAGTTGAACGACGACTACACGGTAGCCAACACGCCGTGGAAGGGCGGCAAGGGCGATCTCGTGCGCGAGTTCCGCGACGCCTGCGCGAAGCACGGGATGGAATTTGGCGCGTATCTCTCTCCGTGGGACCGGCACCAGGCGAACTACGCCACGAGCGCTTATGCCGACTATTTCCTGGGCCAGTGGGAAGAGCTCATGTCGGACTACGGTCCGATCAGCGAGATCTGGCTCGATGGCGCGAACGGCGGCGACGGTTGGTACGGCGGCGCAAAGGAGACGCGCAAGCTGCCTTCTGACGCACGGACATACTACCGCTTCAACGAACTTCTGGACAAGCTTGAGCGGCGCTACCCGCTTGCCATTGCCTTCGGCGGCGGATCGCGTGCGAACTGCGCGGCCTGGTGCGGCAACGAGAAGGGAGAGAACGCCGAGACGTGCTGGAACGTGCGCGACGGCGTGTATGTCCCGAACGAGGCGGATACGCCTTTCCGCCGCAGGGGCTGGTTCTGGCATCCGGACGATTCGCCGAAGTCGCTCGCAGAACTTGTCGATGTGTACTTCATGACAGTTGGACGCAATTCCGTTCTTAATCTCGGCCTTGCGCCGAATCGCGACGGGCTGATCAGCGCGGACGATGTAGCGCGACTGAAGGAGTTCGGCGACTACATTCGTGCGCTCAACGCGACCGACTTCGCCGCCAACGCGCAGCGGGCGGATGTTCGGGAGGGCGGCCGCCTCGTGGTGAACGTGAAGCTTGCCTCTTCGCAGAACTTCAATGTCGTTGACATAAAGGAGGATATTTCCGGTGGACAAGTCGTCGCCAAGTGGACGGCGGAGGCGAAGGTAGGCGGCGAATGGAAGCGCCTTGCGTCGGGTACGACCGTCGGCTATCGCAGGATGGAGCGTTTCCCGCTAGTGACGAGTGGCGAAGTGCGCGTTGTGTTCGAGGGCGAGAAGGGTCGTCAGCCCAAGCTCAATTCGCTGGCGCTCCGCTTTGCGCCGCCGGTCGCGTCCGAGGTTGAGGCACCCGACTTCGAGCAGTGGCGCTCGCCTGTCAAGCTGACGGAGCCATCGCCGGACGTACGCATCTACGATTTTCTTCGCCGTGTCGCGATAGACACTTTCCGGTGCCGCCCGCCGCAGGACAGGACGGACGGCGTCCCGGACAAGTTTGCGGTCTATGCGAGCGACGACGGCGAGAATTGGCGTGAAGTCATGACGGGCGAGTTCGGCAACCTTAGGGCAAACCCCGTTGCGCAGACAGCGTCGCTTCCCGGCAAGATCGAGACGCGCTTCGTCAAGATTGCCGCGCTGCACGCGCTTGACGGGACGCCGCGATGGGAAGGCTCGCTCACGGAGTTCTTCCGCCGCAAGCCCAAGGCTGCTGCGCCTGGCGCGAAAAGTCCGTGCGGTGCCGCCGGCAAGACGGCTTGTCCAAAGCCAGAGGAGCTGGTTGAGTGCCCTGTTTCCGACAATCTTCGCGGCCACGAGAACGTCGAGTGGTCGAAGGCCTATGCATTCAGCCTTACCGACGACAAGAGGGACCTGCCGCGTGTCTTTCTGATAGGCGACTCCATCTGCAACGGATACAAGGACGAGGTCAAGCGACTGCTGGAAGGAAAGATGACGCTGTCGTACTGGATTTCCAGTTACTGCGTGACGAGCCCCGGATATCTGAAGCTCCTCGACTTTTATCTTAGCGAGGCGAAGTACGACGTCATCCACTTCAACAACGGTCTTCATTCGCTGTTGACGGCGGAAGAAGACTATGAAAGGGGGCTGGGCGCCGCGCTGGCTCTTATTCGCGCAAAGCAGCCTGAGGCGAAGGTCATCTGGGCGACGTCAACACCGCTCAAGGATCCCGAGAAGACGGAGAAGGCAAAGCGCCTCAACGCAGTTGCCGCTAAGGTGATCTCCGAGTTCGATGACATTGGCGTAGATGACCTGTTCGCGGAGATGGATCCGCTTGACCGAGAGACGAATTGGGGCGACACCTACCACTTCGTTTCGGAAGTGCAGGAACGTCAGGCGAAAATCGTCGTGCGTTCGATTGAAAGTGCAAGAAGCCGCAGATGAGGCAATGATTAGCGAGGATGTTGGTGCGGCTACGGGGTCAGACATGGTTACCACAGGTACGCCAAGCGAAGCTCGGCAGAACTAATAGCGGAAGGAATGAAGGGGGACACACCCCACAGAACGCGCGTTTTACAGGGCTTTCCGCGATTTTAACCCTCTGAATGACATTGGAATCGGGTAGAAGACCCGCTAAGCGGCTGTTCCCGGGCGGGCGATGAAACAGGCGCGACATCGCGGCAAGTCGCAGCACAAGAAATCCTTTCTTGCATACTTGTCCCTAACGCAGAAATATGATATATTAGGGACGTTTTAAGAAGGAGAAGATCTATGGTCGGGAGAAAACGGGAGGTGTCCGCCCTGCAAAGGGCGATGACGTCGGACGAATCCGAATTCGTAGCCATATACGGCCGGCGTCGAATCGGGAAGACGTACCTTGTGCGAGAGTTCTTCAAAGACAAATTTGCGTTCCAGCACACGGGGCTGGAGAAGGGCGACGTGGCGAAGCAGCTCTCCGCGTTTCGCGATTCGCTTGAGGACTGCGGGATGGCCGGGTGCGCAATGCCGAATGGCTGGATGGAGGCGTTCCGGATGCTTCGCGACCTTGTTGCGCGGTCAAGATCGAAAAGGAAGGTGCTGTTCATAGATGAAATGCCGTGGATGGACACGCCGAGGTCCGATTTCGTCAGCGCACTGGAACATTTCTGGAATGCGTGGATGTCCGCGAGAAAAGACGTCGTGCTGGTTGTCTGCGGTTCCGCCACCTCATGGATCATAAACAAGGTCATACGCAGCCGAGGCGGACTTCACAACAGGGTGACGTCCACGATTGCTCTTTCTCCGTTTACGCTTGGCGAATGCGAGCTGTACGCCCGCGAACGTGGGCTGAGCCTTCCCCGCAAGGCGCTTGCCGAGTTGTACATGGTGTTTGGTGGCGTCGCCTACTATTGGCGCCATTTCGAGAAGGGAATGAGCGTCGCGCAAATTGTGGATCGGCTCCTCTTTGCCGAAAACGCCGAGCTTCGCGGCGAGTTTGATCGGGTATTTGCGTCTCTGTTCAAGAACGATGCGGTGTACCGCAAGATGGTCTTCGCTCTTTCAAAGAAGGAAGGCGGGATGTCGCTTGAGGAGTTGCTGTCAAGGCTCAATGCCGAAAAGGGCGGTCGCTGGACTCGTCGGCTTGAGGAACTTGAACAATGCGGCTTTGTGCGGCGATACGCGGGATGGGGCAAGAAGGAACGCGACGCAAGATACCAGCTCATAGACAACTTTACGTTGTTCAGCATGCGGTTTTTGCATAATGCCGCAAACCGCGACGAACATTTCTGGCTTCATGCGACCACTGGGAGCGCGATACGGACATGGCGTGGGCTGGCTTTTGAAAGGCTTTGCCTCCTTCATGTCAGGCAGATCAAGTTCGCGTTGGGAGTGTCGGGCGTATTGACCCATGAATATGCCTGGAATCATCGCTCTGACGGCGATCGCCAGGGTGGGGCGCAGATCGACCTTGTTATCGACAGGGCAGACAATGTGGTCAATGTCTGTGAAATGAAGTTTACTGACAAGCCTTTTGAGATAAGCAAGAAGTATGCTACAGAACTCACGGACAAAATAGAGACCTTTCGTGATGTCTGCTCCGTCAAGAAGAGCATATTCCTCACTTTCGTTACGTCGGCAGGTCTTGCCGACAATGCGCAGCGAAACATGGTTCAGTCCGAAGTGGCGCTTGATGATTTGTTCACAAATTTTGCGGAATGAAGATGGGGGCGGGATGGCTCTTCCGTGTGATTTGACAAGATGTCGTAATGAGATTTGGGGTGGCATCCCACGGGGTTCTTTCTTTGCGATCTTTGCGTTCTTTGCGGCTTAAACATCAGAGCGGACGTATCTTTCGGGTTTGCTCGATTGGAACGACTCGCGCTATGGGGCGCCCATATCGCATGATCGTGAAAGAAACGACCCCGGACTCCACTTCGGAAAGCATTCCGGAGAAGTTGGCCTTTGCCTCGTTTACGCTCAGTGTTGTCGTCATGATAGAATCCTCCGTGAAACCGTAAGGATCGAAATTAAATAACACAGGTCGCGGCACATTTGCCGCGCTCCGCGTTTTTGCCAAGGCGAGCCGAGCGAAGAAGAAGAATATGATATAATATCCGCATGAGAACGGCCAAAATATCGCGCGACACTAAGGAAACGAAGATTGCCCTTGAGCTGAACCTCGACGGTTCCGGCGAGGGCGTGATATCGACAGGCATCGGGTTTTTCGACCACATGCTCGAGCTTCTCAAGAAGCATGCGCTCATCGACCTTACCGTAAAGGCGGAAGGCGACCTCAATGTCGACTACCACCACACGGTGGAGGACGTCGGGCTCGTTCTCGGCAAGGCGCTCAACGAGGCGCTCGGCGACAGGAAGGGAATCGTCCGCTACGGCTTTGCGTCGATTCCGATGGACGAGGCGCTGTGCGAGACTTCGCTCGACCTCGGCGGCCGTCCGTTCCTCGTCATGCAGTGCGCGATGAAGCACATGTTCGTCAAAGACTTCGAGGTGAAGCTCGTCGAGGAGTTCTTCCGCGCCGTCTCTGTCGAGTCGCGCTCGAACATACACCTCCGACAGATCTACGGCGACGAGGCGCACCACGTCTGCGAAGGGCTCTTCAAGAGCTTCGCCCGCGCGCTTCGCCAGGCAAAGGCCGTCGATCCGAACGAGAAGGGCGTTCCTTCGTCGAAGGGAGTCATCTGACATGGTAATACTCCCCGCAATCGACTTAAAGGACGGCAAATGCGTACGGCTCAGGCAGGGCCGTGCCGACGACGTCACTGTCTATGGAGACGATCCGGCGGCGCAGGCGAGGGACTGGCGCGAGCAGGGCGGCGAGGAACTTCACGTCGTCGACCTTGACGGAGCTTTCGCCGGGACGCCGAAGCATGCCGAGACGATAGCGCGCATAATCGAGGCGTTCGGCGGCCCCGTCGAAGTAGGCGGCGGTCTTCGCAGCCCCGAGTCGCTTCGCGCCGTTCTTGAGGCGGGCGCGACGCGCGCGATAATCGGGAGCGCCGCGCTCGAGGACCCCGCGTTTCTTTCCGAGGCCGTCGAGCTCTACGGCGACAAGATCGCCGTCGGCATCGACGCGCGCGACGGCTTTGTCCAGACGAAGGGCTGGGTCGAGACGACGAAGGTCAAGGCCACCGAGCTTGCCGCCGCCGTCGCCAAGGCCGGCGTGAAGACGATAATCTATACCGACACCGCGACGGACGGGATGCTCGGCGGGCCGAATCTTACGCAGATGGCGGCGATCTGCGACGCCGCGCCGACATGCCAGATAACGGCCTCGGGCGGCGTAAGCTCTCCGTTCGACATCGAAAACCTGAAGGCGCTCGAGCGTCCCAACCTGAGGGCTGCGATAGTCGGCAAGGCGCTCTATGACGGGCGCACGACGCTAAAGGAAATCAAGCGCGCTGCGCTCTGAAAAAATGACCCAGAGTCTGGGTCATCATGCTGCTATATTATACCAAAATACCACCGTACGCGGGTGGAAGTTCATTTGTGACGGCGGATTTCGCAAAGGATCGCGGCTTCTTCGACATCGACATGGCGGCATTCAAGTCGGTCTTGGAAATCAACACGCTTGGCACCGTCATCCCAAGCCGCATCTTCGCCCTCCAGATGGCGAAGGTGGGGGGAGGCGCAATCCTAAACTTCGGCTCGATGAACACCTACCGTCCGCTTACACGTGTTGCGCCTTATGCGATGAGCAAGGCGGCGATTGCGAACTGGACGATGTTTTTTGCGCAGTACATGGCGCCCGCGAAGGTGCGCGTCAACGCCGTTGCTCCGGGCTTCATGGTAAATGAACGCTCTCGCGGCTATCTAATGACTCCGGACGGGGGGGCTGTCCTCTCGCGGCGAGCAGGTCATGCACCACACCCCGATGGGTCGCTTCGGCGAGGCGGAAGACCTCTTGGGCTGCGTCAACTGGCTCTTGGATGACTCGGTTTCGTCCTTCGTCACAGGCATAACAGTTCCCGTCGATGGCGGCTTCCTTGCATCTGCGGGCGTGTAAGCATCCACCAACTACCATCTACCAACTAAACAAAAAGACAATGAAAACAGGAGTGATCTGGACGGCGGCCTGCGCGGTCGCAATTTCGGCTACTGCCGACGTGGAGCTCTCCACGTCCGCCGTCCGTGTGGAAACACCCCTTAGCGTGAACATGAAGCGCGTTGGCACTCTTGCGCCGCGCAGCGTGAAGGGCGGCTACGGGGCGAAGATCGCCGCCGTTCAGAAGGCGGTCGATGCGGCCAGTGTTGCGGAGAAAAATGGCGTGTCTGTCAAGAAAGGCGTCCGCTACCTTGGAGAAGGGCGCAAGGAGACTCTTGACATTTACCTTCCGGCGAATGGTTCTGGTGGGCGCATTCCTGGCATTGTCGTCATCCATGGCGGCGGTTGGCGCATTGGCGATAAGGGTGACGGACGAGAGCGGAACATTTGCCGGCGGCTTGCCGATGCGGGTTATGTTTGCGTCAGTATAGACTATCTCCTTTGCGACGGCATCCATGCGACATGGCCGACAAACATTCTCGACTGCAAGACGGCGGTGCAGTGGCTACGTGTCAACGCTGATCGCCTCAATGTCGATCCGCTGCGTATAGCGTGCATCGGCAGCTCTGCTGGCGGACACCTTTGCGCTCTGCTCGCGACGACTGGAGACGATGTTTGTCTCAGGCCAAAGTCGCCTTATGGCGACGTGGATGTGTCTGTCCAGGCGTGTGTCAATCTCTATGGTGCAATGGATCCGTTCCACCTTTCAAAGAAAGACCGCTGGCTCAAGAGTTTCGCCGCGATGGTCGGTTGCAGTGCGGACGAGGGGCGCGAGATATGGCTTAATGCGTCGCCCTTGCATCGCGTATCCGCTAAAACGTGTCCGATGCTTCAGGTGCACGGCGACGCTGACGAGACGGTAGACATCGAACAGATGTACAAGATGAAGGTGGCGCTTGACGCAGCGGGCGTCGAAAACGAAAGTCTCGTTGTTCCGGGCATAGGGCACACGTTCTCACTGGACGCATCGAGTGATGGGAAGCCGCTTCCGAAGGATGTGCGTGGCAGCGTCGTCAAGTTCTTTGACAGATGCTTGAAAGGACGTGAAGGCAAATGAACCTTGTCGAATTCGTTCCGCCGACGCCGCACCCGCTGTGGGAATTGTGTCCGCAGATGGGGATAACGGATGTCATAGTGAAAGTAAATCCCGACTTGACGGGTCTTCCTGATCCGTGGCTGTATGAAACTCTTTCAAGAATAGTCTATCGGCTGAAGGACGCGGGGTTGAATGTCGTTGGCCTCGAAGGTGACCCATTCGACATGAGCCCGATAAAGGAGTATGGAGTGGGCGGAGAATTATCTCGCGCAGAGGCGCAGAGGCGCAGAGAAGAGGCGATAGGGCGTTATCGGGAACTCTTGGAGTCGATGGGGAAGCTAGGGATCAAACTTCTTTGCTATAACTTCATGGTCGGGAAGGGCTGGTCGCGGACGGGTGTCCGTGAAGGCCGCGGCGGAGCCAAGGCGACGTACTTTTCACTAAAAGAGTTAACTCCGAAGGAGTCCGATGGCTCCGCTAACGCTTCGCCTATCCAGAATGTCGGAGCGTTAGCGAAGGCATTGGATAAATCGGAGTTGAAAATATCCCACGATCAAGTTTGGGCGAATTTCGAATACTTCGTCAAGGCGGTGATGCCGACGGCCGAGAAGTGTGGTGTGAGGATGGGGCTTCATCCCGACGATCCGTGTTTGCCGTCGCAGGGCGGCTATGCGCGAATCTTCGGAAGCGTTGAGGCCTACGATCGCGCCTACGCGCTCTATCCGTCGCCATCGAACGCTGTCACTTTCTGTCAGGCGAACTTCAAATTGATGGGCGTCGATCTCGATGCGACAGCGCGGCACTTTGGCAAGCGTATCGCCTTTATCCACGTGCGCGACGTGGAGGGGACAAAGGAAGATTTCTCCGAGCTTTTCCACGATCAGGGCGACACCGACCAGTTTGCGCTGATGCGGGTCTACCGCGAAATTGGACTTGATGGTCCTGTTCGCGGCGACCATGTGCCAGAGATGGCATACGACCGCGTTCTTACGCCCGAGGGCACACCTGGCTACTTCACGCTCGGCCGCCTCCTCGCCAACGGATACCTGAAAGCTCTGTTGCAGGGAACGGGGAATGTTTTAGCCACATAGAACAGGAGAAGCAGAAGAAGGTTGTAAATTCTACACGTTCTACATGTTCTACATGGTTGAATAATCCTGTCAATCCTGCCTAAAGTCAAAAGGAGAAAACACTATGCCATCACTAGCGGACATGCGCACCAAGGCCAAGGAAGCAGGCCTCATGAAACTCGACAAGCTCATCGCCAAGCGCCAGAGCCTGCCGACGAACGAATTTCCGATCCCCGTCAAGGAGCTTTGCGAGAGGTTTGAAAAGCTCTATACGGGCTGCGTTAACGACGTCATGCGGGAACTGACGCTTCTCGACCAGAACCTGCCGCACGAGATAATGCCGCTCAGGGACGAGATGGTCGTCTGCGGCGAGGCGTTCACGGTGAAGTCCGCGCCCAACTGCATGATAGAGGGCGAGATGACTTTCCGAGCGCAAATGCTCGATGACTTCAAGCCGAATGGCGTCGTGGTGTGGGACACGTCGGATGACGTCGAGGCGTCGCTTTGGGGCGGCGTCATGACTGCGACGGCGATCACGAAGGGAATTCGCGGCGCGGTGATCGCGGGTGGAATCCGCGACACGAAGCAGATACTCGAGCAGAAGTTCCCGGTGTTCTACAAGTACCGCGTCTCGAACGGCTCGCTCGGCCGCTGCATGATAACGCACTACCAGGTACCGGTGAAGATCGGCAAGGTTACGGTAAGGCCCGGCGACATCATAATGGGAGACATCGACGGCGTAATCTGCATTCCACGCGAGATTGCCTACGAAGTCCTGCTTCGCGCCGAGGGAATCGAGCGCAATGAGGGCGACATCTTCTCGTGGGTCCGCCAGGGCGACACCATCAGCGAGATTATCGACAAGGGCGGGTATTTCTAAAATATAAAATCCTTGTTAGTGCGCGGCGTTCTTAAACCGCCCGATTCTTGTTGCCTTGTTCGTGTCGCTCGCTTGACGACGGGCATCGGAATCTGCTATACTTTCCTTTGAAAACGGAAAAGAAGTTCGATGGGTGTCCGTTAAAAAGGGAAGATGGCATGAGTAAGAAAGACATTTTCAAGACATTGATTGCACAAAAGCAGTCTGAAATGCCGTTCGTGGTAATAGACAGAGATGTCGTTTTACCGATTGATACCGATGAAATCATCACTATTCCAGGCGTACGCAGGTGTGGCAAGTCAACACTGATGGAGATTGCAATCAATCGGCTACTTTCGAAAGGTGTAAGAAAGGAGAACATCCTTTGGATCGGTTTTGACGACGAGCGCATCAAATACATGACAGTGGAGGAGCTGGATATAATTATCCAAGCCTATCGGGAGATGTATCCTGATACAGAACTGAAGGATGTATGGATGTTTTTTGACGAATTGCCGCTTATCGAGGGTTGGGAGTATTTCGTGCTGCGGCTGTTCAAGGGTTCCTGCAAGCACATATACGTCTGCGGAAGCAATGCGAGTACACTGTCTGCCGAGATGAAGAGCGCTTTGAGGGGGTGGCCTCGCGAAATCGAGGTCTGGCCACTTAGTTTCAGGGAGTATCTGAGGTTCAGGGGCGTTGACGCGGACTCCCATCTTGAGCAGGACAAGGCGCGAGTTCAAGTGTCCTTTGACGAATACAACCGTCTCGGCGGCATGCCGGAGCCGGCGCTTCTCTCGGTTGTGAGCGAGAAATATCGAAAGCTGCAGGACTATTTCGACGTGATGATCTTGCGTGACCTGGTGGAGCATTGGCAGATATCGAAGCCCCAGATGGTTCGCTACTTCCTCAAGCGCGTGATGACGACCATTGGCAGCAGGCTTTCGGTAAACGCGATCTACAGGGAAATCAAGGCGTCGGGACGGAAGGTTACCAAGGACGATCTCTATGATTGGCTTGCATGGGCGCAGTCGATCTACCTGGTACGCAAACTAGACGTCTATTCGCGGTCTGTGAAAAGCGAGGTTTCGCTTCCCGGCAAGTATTATGTGACCGACGTCGGGCTTCGCTCGGCGGTTATTCCGCTTCAGTCGGATGATGATGGCAAGCGGCTGGAGAACACCGTCTACCTAGAACTGATCCGGCGGAAGAGCCACAACGAGGAACTGTCGTACTTCAATGGCGACGGAGAATGCGATTTCGTCGTGTCGGAGGGAGAGGTCGTCAAGCGACTTGTTCAAGTCACTTGGGACATGGCGGACGTTGAAACGCGCACGCGGGAGTTTTCCGGAATCCTGGAGGCGGCGCGTGCTACAGGATGCCGAGATCTTTCAATCATAACGCGAGACGAGGAGGGCGAAGAGATACATGGTGACTTGACCGTGCGGATTGTCCCTGTGTGCAAATTTTTGCTGTCCAAACCACCCTCCCGCACTTTATAGAAGTAAAGAATATAGCTGGATAGCCCCAAAAACGCTACTGCAAATCTCGCCTCAACGCCCATTTCCTAAATGGGATGTATAATCGTTCTTCAATGGGATTATGCGGCGCGTGGGATTATGATAAAATTTCCTCGTAACGACATGTAGTAATGAACAGCTGTTCACAAATCACAACTTGAAATAGAATGATGAAGGCAACGATGGTCATGGCGGCCTTCGCGGCGGCGATCTCGGCATTGGGCGAGGCGGGGCTCTCCACTGCTGCCTACGGCGCAATGCCGCCGCGTCGCCTCCGAGGCGAAACGCCGCAAGGGCGGCGACGAACCCGAACCCGCCCCCGAACCGGCGGCTTCCGCCTTGTGACGAATGCCATTTATGCCCAATGGCATTACAACAAACAAAAAAGGAGAAAAAGAGCATGAGTAAAATGATTGCAGTCGCGGTTGTCGCCGCAAGCGCAATGGCGGCGAATGCCGCAACACCAATCACGAACACGATCAACGGCGTGGAATGGCGTTTCATGCTTGATACGCCAACAGGCTCGGAGGGGACTGCGATGCTCGGCATCAACCCCGACACAAGCGGTAAGACCAACCGCGGCAACGATGACATGCACGGCTGCTCGAAAAATGTCAGCGTGAACGCCGCAAACATTCCCTGGGAGTTCGACTACGATGGCGTCCACTACACGGTCACGAAAGTCGCGGACGGAGCCTTTTACAGAAATACAAAACTTACCGGGATAGTGACGATCCCTCCTGACGTGACGGAACTCCGCGACCATGCTTTCCAAGAGTGTACGGGTTTGACCGGGCTGAGAGGCGGAGACTCCGTGACCCTATGGGGGTCATCCGCGTTCTCCGTTTGCTCCAACATGGAGGGGACGTATCCGGACTTGTCGGCGGCAACGTCTTTGGGCGAGTACTTATTCGTAAGAACCCCCTTGACCGGTACTCTCAAGCTGGGCAGTTCTCTGAACACTATTGCGCGGTTGGCGTTTGCCCAATGCAACTTCACAGGTCCGGCAATCATACCTTCAAGCGTGACGTCAATGGGTTACAATCCAGAAGCTAAACATTATGGCGTGTTTGAAAGCAACCCAAACATCACGGCAATCTGGATCAAGGGATCGAACGCGGCAGGAGTCACTCTCCCGGTGTATTGCGCCTGCATGGCCAAAGAATGTCCGTCTCTGAAAATAATTCTCATGGGGAAGAACACGAAGGGGATGGACATGAAAGCGACAGGCTCTAGCGCCATGCTGTCCGGCGACACGGGCGTCCAGGTGTTCGTTCCGGCGAACGGATATTGGGACGGACTTGTTGCCGGAGGAACGGACAACAAGATCTGGTACTACGGCCCGACGAGCGAGTACGACCTTGTGGTTGACGAGAATCTAAAAACCGTGACAATCGCCCCGACGAGTGTGAACACGTTTACCAACGCGCTTGCGTGGGCGTCGATGTTCAAGGAACATCTGGATCTTGAACCGCGCATCAGCGTCACGAACACGCTCGACCTGACGGACGTTATGATAACGGAGGACATGACGAACGGCGTGACGTTCGACCGTCTGGTGTTCTCTGCGAAGACGCAGAACCAATTGAACGCCATACTCGGTGCGTTTCCCGCGACCACGCCCATTTCCATCGACCCGACTGGGCTGACGGAGAATATGGTCATTCCTGAAACGTACCCCAACGTCTTCGTCAAGACCGTCCCCGGCGTGACGATCAAGCGCACGGCCAGCGGCTTCATGATCATATTATATTAGCAGCGGCTGGCAACATGAAAGGAAAGGGATGATAGAAATGAAACAACAGGCAATAAACAATAGTAGTAAAGCACTCTTCGTGCTTGTTCTTGCCGCTTCAATGACGTGTGGGGCGGCGGAGCCGTTCAGGATTGCGAAGGATGCAATGCCGGAGATCGTGATCCAGGAGGGGATGCGTCCGTTCGTCGCAAAGGCGGTGGAGGACGTGGCCGGCGACTTGGAGAAGATCTTCGGGGTGAGACCGAAGGTTGCCACAGCCGGGGAATATGGCCGTGTAGAATGTGTCGAAGAAAGTGCGGGGAGGCCGCGCCCTGCCATCGTGCTTGCAAAGGGCGGGAGCGGATGGGAGAACTATTCGCTGGAATCGGTGGCGGGGAATGTGCTGAAGATCACGGGATCGGACGATCGGGGCGTGATGTTCGGACTGTACCGTTTCGCGTCGGAGTGTCTGGGCGTCGATCCGTTCTATTTCTGGAGCGGACTGGAGCCGGCGAAGTCGGTGGCGAAGGAGTGGAAGTCGATCGACATCAAACAGGGTGATCCGTCGTTCAAGTTCAGGGGCTGGTTCATCAATGACGAGGACTTCCTGAACGGATTCCGCCCGAAGGAGAACGGGAAGCGCAAGATCGCCTATCCGCGCTACCACGTCGTGTTCGGCCCCTCGCTTGCGGACAGGATATGCGAGGCGGCGGCGCGTGCCGGGTTCAACATGATGGTTTGCGCAAGCTACGTCGATATCCTCAATCCCGACGAGAAGCGGCTTGTCGATATCACCTCGGCCCGCGGCCTCTGGGTCACGATGCACCATCAGGAACCGGTCGGCGCGGGGGCGCTGCAGCTCGACCTGCACTTCCCGGAAATCAAAGGGACGAGCTACGCCTCGCATCCCGACCTCTGGCGCAAGGCGTGGAAACGCTACATAGACGAGTGGGCGAAGGTACCTGACGTCGTCTGGCAGCTCGGGCTTCGTGGACGCCGCGACGCGCCGTTCTGGCAAGGCGTGGAGGACAACGGCTGGACGAAGTCCGGGGAGGAGACGGACCGCCGCAGGGCGTCGTTCATCTCCAAGGCGATTGAGGAACAGCTCGCCCTGATCACCGTTTCGCTCGGACGCCGTCCCGAGCACACGGCGGTGCAGCTTTGGCATGAGGGTGCGGAACTCTACCAGCGGGGGTTTCTCGACGTCCCGGCCGGGACGACCGTCGTGTTTGCCGACAACTCGGCTGGATTTAAGTTCCAAGGCGACCTCGGCGGCGTGGAGTCGCTCGACCCGAAGAAAAAATTCGGTCTCTACTACCACCTCGCTCTCGTGCTCGGAAACCACCGCTGCGAACTCGTGCCGCCGCTCAGGACGCACCAGATTCTCGGCGACGCCTGGCGGAAGGGCGCGCGGGAGTTCGTGCTGTTCAACGTGTCGAACGTGCGCCCGTTCCTCTACACGATCGAGGCGTCGGGCGAGATGACGCGCGATGTCGGCGCGTTCGACGCGGAGAGCTTCCGCGACCGTTGGGCGGCGGCGCGGTTCGGCAAGAACGCCGGAGCGGTTGCGCGCGCAATCGACCTCTACTTCGCCGCATACGAAACGGAGTATTCGCGCGATGTGCTCTCGTCTTACGCTCGCCGCGCGAACGCGCACCGCTCGCGATTCTCCACGATGGCATGGTCGTCAAGGGACTGCAACGCCAAATCAAGCGCTTCGCGTCCCGCAGGAGGAACGCGCCGAAACCGGTTGCGTCGCAGTACGTCACCGATCCCGATGCGCTTGTGGCGGTCGGGGATTCGATGATGGATCGCACGAGACAGGACCAGATGTCCTCGCTCGCCGACAAGCGTCGCTATCGCATCCGCGCGATCGCGCAGGCCGCCGCATTCAACGAGTGCGTCGAGCAAGTCGAGCGTGCGTCCAAGGGACTTGACGAGGCGCAGAAGCGACAGCTTTTCGAACGCCTCGGCTATCCGGCGAAGTTCATGGCCCTGTCTTCCGGAGCGTTTTCCGAGATGTCGTGCGCGCTTGCCGCCATGGATCTCGCGGATGATGAATGCGCTTTGCGCCACGCAAAGGCCGCGCTTGCGCTCCTCGAAGAGCGAGACCGGCTGGACGGCAGGTACAACACCGGGAAGTGGAAGCACTGGTACGACCGCGACCTCCTGTATCCGTGTAAGTCGACGACGGCGAAGCTCCGCGAGGCATTGAATGGAAACGGTCAAAAGGGTTCCTGAAAAATCCCCTTGCGACGGCGCGTGAGGTTTTTATATGCTGTCGCCAATCCGACGGTGGGTAATCTTTGGGGTATTGCATCATCGGGCGGAAACGAGATGAAACGACATGGCGGAACACTTGCATAGCGGAACGCGGAAAGCGGCAAAGACCGTCGCCCTGCACCGTGACGGCCGGGGAGAATCCTCTCCGCGCGACATGGCGCTGGGTCTCGTCCGGCCTTGTCATAAGCATCCAATAACGAAAATAAACAGCAAGGAGATCGAAAATGGACAAGAATGGAATTATGTGCGCGGCGGCGGCGCTTCTGGTTTCCGCCGCCGCGGTCGCGGCGGAACCCGCGCTCGAAACGTTCATCTGCCACCGTGGCGAATCGCACGACGCGCCGGAAAACACCCTCCCCGCATACAAAATGGCGGTTGATCGCGGCTTCGGCTTCGAGTGCGACATCTATCTCTCGAAGGACGGGCGCGTCTTCACGTTCCACGACCGGACCCTTGCGCGCACCTCCGGCGGCGCGAACACGAACACGTGCAACAACGCGACGTGGGATGAAGTATCGCGTCTCGATGTCGGCTCGTGGGGGAAGTGGAAGGGCTCGAAGTTCGCCGGGACGCGCCCGGCGCTTTTCGAGGAAGTCCTCGAACTCGTGCGCGACGATAGATGGCTTTACGTTGACGTAAAATCCAGGACGGCGGACATCGTGCCGTACGTCAAGGCGATTCTCGAAAAGCAGACGAGGGCGAACCCGAAAAATACGCTCTTCCTCTGCGGCTCCGTCGAATGCGGCAAGGCGTTCAAGGAACTGCTGCCGGAATACAAGGTCCTCTCGTGCCTCAACTGCTGCAAGGGATGGAAGAAGGGCGCGCCGCCCGTCCCCGTCGAACAAATCATCGCAACGACGAAAGAGATGGGCGCGGACGGCGTCGATCTCAGATACATCGCAAGCGTGACCACGCCGGAATACATGAAGGCGATCAAGGACGCCGGACTCGAACTGCACGTCTGGACGGTGGACCGCCTGCCGGACGCTGTCGAGGCGTTCAAACGCGGCGCCCAGACCGTCACGACAAACTGCGCGAAAAAACTTCTCGACGAATACTCGGCACGGAAATGACACGCAGAGACTTTTTCAAAGAGGCGTTCGCGGTTCTCGGCTTCACATCGCTTCCGGGAGGGTTTCTCTTCGCCGCGCCTGAAGACTGGACGCCAGGCAAAAAGCCGAATCTCGTCTTCGGCGTGGTAAGCGACACGCATCTGCGCACCAGGCACGGATCGAGCGGCAAACCCGGACACAACTGGCCCGACAGGTATTTCGTCGCCGCGCTCGAATACTTCAAGCGGCGCGGCGTCGATGCTGTGGTGCATTGCGGCGACATGGCGCATCGCGGACAGGTCGAGGAAATGCAGTTTCACGCAAATGCGTGGAACAGGGTGTTCGGTCCTTCCGGCGGCCCCGTGAAACTCTTCGTCACCGGAAACCACGACGCCGACGGAGCAGGATACGGAGATTTCGTCGCGAAAAACTATCCAGACCCTGCGGAGAGGGCGAAGCATGTTCTCGCGACCGACATGGCGGCGAACTGGGAGCGGATCTGGGGCGAGAAGTACGAAAACGTCTGGCACAAGGAGGTCAAGGGCTACCATTTCTTCGGGCGGAATTGGGGCGTTGACGACGCGGAGCTGGCGCGGCTCGTCGAAGAAACCGGAAAGACGGTGCGTCTCGACGATCCGGCACGTCCGTTCTTCTTCATGACGCACAGGCGTCCGTCCCCGCCGCTCCGCAAGCGCGTGTCGGCGAAGCGCAACGCCGTCTCGTTCTTCGGGCACAACCACTGGAGCATCGCCAACTGGAACATGGCGTATCTGTATTACGGACGACTGCCGTGCTTCGAGTGCGCGTCTTGCGAGCCGCGCGGATGCTCCGCGCTCGTCGGCGACGACTGGATAACGAAAGCGAAGCTGGAAGGGCGGGATCCGGCGAACACGGGCAAGGGACGCCAGGGATACGTTGTATGCATGTACGACGACATGATGGTTCTTGAACGCCACGATTTCTCCGACGGCGAGGCCAGCCTCGGCGCGGACTGGGTGATGCCGCTCGGCAAGCGCAATCCGCATCCGCTCTCGAAGGACGAGCTGAAGAAGGCAATCGGCGAGCCGCAGTTCCGCAAGGGCGCTCGCATGGTCTTCGAGAAAGGCTCTGCGCCTCCGTGCCTCCGCGTCAAGATCCCTCGTGCCGACGGCAATCCCGATTCGCGGGTGTATGCGTATGAGGTTGAAGTGTCTGGCGAGGATGCGGACAAGAAACTCCTTAAGGCCGTGTATGCCGCCGGATGCAACATGGGGATTGGCCATGAGCCGAACCACGGCACGACGACGCTTGTGATTCCCAGGTCCGAACTGCCGCCCGGCAAGACGCTGACCTTCACCGTCACGCCGCTCACGTCTCTCGGCACGCGCGGCTGTCCGCTACGGAGACAAGAGAGGCATTGATTTACGGAGGAAATAAATGAAACTAAAATTAATATTGATTCTTGTTGGCGCGGTCATAGGTTTCTGCGCCGGTCGTTGCGTGTCCGTCTGCGGAGCTTCAGGCGAACCGAAACAGGCGGAGCAGTCAAGCGGGAATTCTGCGGAGCTTGCCAAGGCCCGGCGGGAAATCGCGGTGCTCGAGCGGGAACTTTCCGCCATGCGTAAGTCGGCGGCGGTTTCCGCCGCCGCGACAACGGCGGACGACGCCGGACCTTCGCAGGAAAGCGCGGAGCCCGGCGAAAACGGCGAAACCAACTATGTCGTTGCGGTCGGGGAAGATGTCGATGTCATCGGGGAAATGAAGAAGCGGCTTGACGAGGAGGATTTCGGCAAGGTCACCAACGCGATGGCGCGCCTCAAGGCGAACATGGCCGCAAAGGCAAAGGATCGAATCGCGTTTCGGAAGTCCATCGACGTCTCGGCGATGACCAAGGAAGAGCGCGACGAGCATTCTAAATTCATCGAACTCGCAGAACGCCGTGAAGCCGTAATGGCGAAAATGAAATTCGGAATACCGGACCAGTCCACGCTGCAGGAGATGATGGAGGTCGAGATGCTGATCAGGCCGGCGGCGAAGGAGGAACGCTCTGCGCTATCCCTCGAGCTTGCCCACGAACTCGGCTATTCGGGCGAAGACGCCGAATCGGTGCGCGACGCCATCGTCAACATATTCGATTCAACGTCCGGCGGGCTGGACGGCATGATGGACGCCGCCGGAATCATCCCGCTTTTCGAGCTGGATGCCTACGCCACGCCCGTCGTGATGATGGCGGCGGTGCCGGGCGACACGCTCGATCCGGCTGTCGAAGCGAAGTACCGCAAGGCGCTTGGATATTCGGGGACGGTTGAGCGGATGGAGCGTTTCGCATTCTATGAGCGTGCGAAGAAGGCGTATGCCGTTGTCATCTCCGGCGAGACTGCGAAGTACGGCAACATCATCTTGAAAAAAGGCGTCACGCCGATAGAGATGGAGGTCAGGACATGACAGGAACGATCAAACAGTTCGCCGCATATGCGATGGCGGTTGCGGCAGGATGCTGCACGGCCGGGGATGCCGAATGCGCGCACGGCGCCGCGTCCGAAGCGAAGCTCTGGGAGAAGAGCGAGTGGATTTCCGCCGCCGATGCGCCGGTGTACGAGGGCAAGGTGCAGAATGGCGCACGCGCCGCCGAGGGAGTAAGCTGGTTTGTGCGCGAGCATGTGAACGAGGGCGAGGTCAAGTCGGCGAAGTGGACGACGACGGGGCTGGGAGTCTACGAACTCTACGTGAACGGCAGGCGCGTCGGCACGGACGCACTGAAGCCCGGCTTCACCCACGTGCTGAAGACGCGCCGCTCGTTCGCCTACGATGTAACGGAGCTCTTCAAGACGGCGAAGGGCGAGACGAATGTCCTCGCCGCCGAAGTCTCCGCCGGATGGTGGCGCGACAAGATCGTCAACTTCACCGGCAAGAAGAGCGCGTTTCGCGCCGTCCTCGAAGTCGAGCATTCCGATGGTTCGGTGAAATTCTACGGGACGAAGGCGGGAGAATGGGCTGCAGGCGTCGGCGGAAATGTGACGCACGGGGCGATCTTCGACGGCGAGGACTGCGACGCTCGCGTGGAACAGCCGCTCTTCGGGTGCGCCGCGTTCAAGAGCGCAGAGCGCAACGACGAGTTCAAAGGCGAGATACTTCCATCCGAAGGAGGGGAAGTGTGTTGCCGCTTCGACAAGGAGCTGAAGCCGGTTGCGGCATACGTCTGGAAAGGCGTTGACGGCGCAGACGAGGCGAACACTGTCTTCGGATGCGTCCGCAAACTGCGAGACGTCGCATTTGACGGAAAGACACCGGTCTCCCTTGCGAAGGGCGAGACGCTTGTCGTCGATTTCGGACAGAACTGCGCGGGCGTTCCCGCATTCAGGTTCCGTGCCGCCGAAGGGACGGTTCTCACGTGCCTTCCGGCCGAAATGCTGAATGACGGCAACGGCGAGAGGTCTCGTGGCAACGACGGTCCCGCCGGAAGCGTCTATCGCGTGAACCTGCGCAGTCCGAAGAGCGGCATGCGCATCGTCTATACGTTCGGCAAGACGGACGGCTTTGCAGACTACATGCCGCGACACACGTTCTTTGGTTATCGCTATATCTCCGTGACGGCGACGGATGACGTGTCGCTTCTCTCCGTCTCGTCCGTGCCCGTCACGTCAATCAAGAAGGAGATGGAAATCGGCTCGATGGAGACAGGGGTTGCCGACGTCAACCAGCTCATCTCCAACATCTACTGGGGGCAGCTTTCCAACTATCTTTCCGTTCCGACGGACTGCCCGCAGCGCAACGAGCGTCTCGGCTGGACCGCCGACACGCAGGTGTTCGCAGAGGCGGGCGCGTTCAACGCCGACACGCGGGCGTTTTTCCGCAAGTGGATGCGCGACATGCGCGACAGCCAGGACGCGAAGGGCGGCTTCCCGGGTGTTGCGCCGTTCGCGCAATATGGCAACCATCCGATGCGTGTCGGCTGGGCGGACGCCGGGGTTGTCGTCCCCTACAAGATGTGGCTCATGTTCGGGGATGCCGGGGCGATCGACGACAGCTGGGACGCGATGGAGCGCTTCATGTCCCGCGTCGCGGAAACGAAATACCGCACCGAGAATCTTCCGGAGTGCGGCAACTACCAGTGGAACGACTGGCTTTCGCTCGCGAAGCTCGAGTCTTGCCCGTAAAGCCGGAATACGGCGCGTTCGAGAAGGGGCCGGACGGCAAGCGGCGCCCGAAGGCCGACACGCTCATCTACTGGAACTATCTCGGTGGCTGCCACTGGCTGATGGACGCGCAGTTCATGGCGAAGATGGCGGCGGCGACGGGAAGGGACGCGGTGCAATACGAGAAGATGGCAGAGGAGGCGATGTCATATTTGCGCGGGGAGTTTTTTGCTGAGCCGGACGGGATGATCGTCCCCGTCCTGCGCGGGATGCAGACGCCGGCCCTCTTCGCGCTCACGCTCGGACTTGTCGAGGGTGAGGCGAAAGAGAAGACGCTTGTCGACCTTAAGGCGAGCTTCGCGGCGAACGGCGGGACGTTCCATACAGGTTTCCTCGGCACACCACTTCTGTTGGATACGCTAACCGAAAACGGCCACGACACGCTTGCCTACGATCTTCTTCTCAACCATTCGTTCCCCGGCTGGCTCTACTCGGTCGATCAGGGCGCGACGACGATCTGGGAACGCTGGAACAGCTATACGAAAGACAAGGGATTCGGGCCTGTTTCGATGAACAGCTTCAACCACTACGCCTACGGCGCAGTCCTCGCCTGGATGTACAAGAGCATGGCGGGCATCGCCCCCGATCCGAATGCGCCCGGCTTCAAAAACATAATCATGGCGCCAAAGCCCGACCGCCGCATGGGGTTCGTGAAGGCGGCATACAAGTCTGCGGCGGGCTTGATAAAGAGCGCGTGGCGCTACGAGGGCGACCAGTGGATATGGGATTTCAGCATCCCGGAAGGCGCGACCGCCGACGTGACGCTCCCCGGCGAGACGGAGTCCAAGCGCTACGCCGCCGGCACATACCATGTTGTTGTCTCAGAGGTGGACAGGAAGGATGCCGCCTGACTCGACGCGCTCGTGATTGTCCTCAGTAAATTGCCACAGGTACGCCAAGCAAAGCTCGGCAGAACTAATAGCGGAAGGAGCTATATCGTAAAGAAATCGATATACGATTAGGACATACCCGCCGAACGCAGTGAGATATCCCCCGACGACCGAAGTGAGGAGTCGCCTATGGCGATGTCAATCAGGGGTGCCGAGCGAAGCGAGGGGATAGCCCGAAGGGCCGAGCAAGCCGTGCAAAGATGCACCGCAGAAAGGCGAAAGCCTTTCGGAGGGAACCTCGCCGAAGGCGATCCGAAGGACGCGCAAGCGGGTGCGTGACCGATGTGCGGGAGTCTTGCCCGACGAAGAAGTAAGCCGTAACGCAAGTGAACACTCTACGTAAAGCCTCGTTAAATCACTTCCGCGTGGTCAGCGTCTCTGTATGCGTGAAACCAACACCTCCGCACCGACTCGATTTAGGTGTGAGAGGGCGCATGCGCCGAAGGGCGAAGCCCGGAGGGGAGGTCGCCGGAGGCGACGGCAAAGCCGACCGCAAGGGCCCGCGCGGGGCAAAGGTGGCGGCGTGCCTCGAAAGTTCTGCAAGGGAACTTGGGAGGACTGCGTGTAGCGAAAGCCCTGTAAAACGGCCGTTTGAGCATTAAGCGGCGAAATGAGATTACGGTGCGGACGAAATTGCGTTCGCCATGCTGCTCTGTCGTCGCGGGAAAGATAACGAACGTGACGCGGCTGCGCGACATCTGCGTGGACGATGTGCGGCAAATGTGCCGCTCCGCCCGGCTTTCGCAAAAGCTCGACGCATCAGCCGTCGTCCTGCACGACGCCCACGACGAGGCCTCGAATCTCTGGGGCGCGTTCGACCGCGCCCGCCGCAATTTACCCCGAATCAGATTGCACTTCGCTTGCAAAGGACTCTGATGTGCGGCGGCAGTGAGGCGGTGGAGCGAAAGTCCGAGCGAGGGGATACGGCGTATACGCCGAGGCTCCATGAGCTTTCGGCCACCGCCTCACGAATCCTTTTGCGCATGGTTGAGTCGGATTTGGAGAATCGCGAATGTGGGATGGTTGAGTCGGAATAGTTCTTGGATTCGACACGAAGGATGGTTGAGTCGTGGGTTTTTGCCAAGCGCGGAATCGTCCGTCTGGCGGCTGAAGGACGGTTGTGGATGGGTTGAGGTTCCCGAGGGTTGGTGCGGGGTTGGAAAGCGGTTGCTGGATGGTTGGGGAAATGGTTGGGGATA